>CAJUQH010000038.1 GCA_910588095.1 uncultured Eggerthellaceae bacterium | reverse complement strand
GGGGGGGTGTCCCTATGTAATTTGTCAAGTGCGTTTGATGCGGGGGTGTGTCGTGTCTTGTCGTGGTCTGGGGGCGTGTGCGGGGGTTGTTTCGGTTCGTGGTGGTGTCGTTGTGGTGGTGTGGGTTCCGCCGGGTTGGTAGAGCGTGCCGTTGCGCAGCATGCTGTAGATGACGTTGCATCGTCTGCGTGCCAGGCACATGACCGCCGCGTTGTGGCGTTTGCCTTCGGCTCGTTTGCGGTCGTAGTAGGCGCGTGATTCGGGGTCCAGCCGGATGGCGACGAACGCGGTCTGGAACAGCGCGTTCTTCAGGCGTTTGTTCCCGCCCCTCGCGGGGTGTTCCCCGTGGATGGATGTGCCGGACTGGCGGGTGACGGGCGCGATGCCCGCGTATGCGGCGAGGTGGGCGGCGTCCTTGAACCGGCTGATGTCGCCGCCGATGGCGAGGAGTATCTGGCTTGCGGTCCTGGCCGCTATCCCCGGCATGCTGGTCAGGACCGTGAGAAGAGGGGCGTCGGCGAGCAGTTCCTCGACCTGCCGGGAGATGTCCGTGCGCCTGTCGCGCAGCCTTCTGATATCGGAGGCGAGTTGGGGGATGAGGGATTCCGCCGCCCGCGTGCCGGGCACGGTGACGGTCTGCTCGGCGATGGCGTCGGCGACCGCGTCGGTGATCGCCGTGCCTTTGAGCCCGTGCCTTCGCGCGTATTCGCGGATACGCGCCGCGCCCGCCCGGCGCAGCCCGTCGGGGCCTCTGTAGTGTTCGAGCAGTCCCAGGGCGGTGTCGCTTTTGATGCGGTCGCCGGCCAGCGCGCGTTCGAGCGCGGGGTGCAGGTGCAGGAGCAGGCCGCGCAGCCGGTTGACCGTCCGGGTGAGTTCGTGCGCGGTGTCCTCGTCCCAGCCGGACAGCAGGCGGAGCGCGGCCATGGTCTCATCGTCGGGTTCGCAGTCCCGGAGCGTTTCGGGCATGCGCAGGGCGGTGGACGCGATGACGCGGGCGTCTCTGCGGTCGGTCTTCGAGCCGCCAGGCAGCAGCTGGGCGGCCTTGCGCATCGCGCCCCCGGGCAGGTATGCCGTGCGGGCGCCCATGTCCCTGGCGACGGTCAGCGGGAGCGAGCCTATCGTGTTGGGCTGGTCCACGATCACGAGGACCGTGCCCCTGCGTTGCAGTTCGGTGATGGTCCTGCGCAGCTGCTTTTCGTCCTGGTCGACCGGCGTGTCGAGGATGGTGTTGCCGTCGTGGTCGAGGGCGCATGCGTGATGCGAGCTCTTGCCTACGTCGAGGCCGAGCCAGACGTCGATGTCTCCGGGTTGCATGTTGGTCTCCCGTCTGTCGGTTCGTTCCGGCCGCCGCGTCCCTGTCGGGGGACGGTCATGACGCCCGGCGCCGGCATCCACATTACAAGGAGGCCTCATCCGCGTCCCGTTGCCGTTTTCCTTCGGATGGGTCGTGTCCCTATCAGCGGTCGGGGGCGTCCCCGCGTGCGGCGGCAACACCCCCCGGATCATGAACGACAGGGCGATTCGGCCATACCACACTCGGCGACCGGGCCCCGCGGCGCGGGACCCACTAACCAATGTAATGGG
>CAJUQH010000037.1 GCA_910588095.1 uncultured Eggerthellaceae bacterium | reverse complement strand
ATGCAGACCATCACGAACCCCGACGACATGAACGCGCTGGAAGCGGCCCTCAAGCTGAAGGACGAAACCGGCTGCAAGGTCATCGTCGTCACCATGGGTCCCCCGCCCGCGGCGGGAATGCTCCGCGAAGCCCTGGCGATGGGCGCGGACGAGGCCGTTTTGGTCTCCGCCCGTGAGTTCGGCGGTTCCGATACTTACGCCACTTCCCAGATCCTCGCGGCCGCCATCAACAAGGTCGGCGTGGACGCGGATGATATCGTGATGTGCGGCCGTCAGGCCATCGACGGCGATACCGCTCAGGTCGGTCCGCAGATCGCGGAAAAGCTGCACCTGCCCCAGATCACCTATGCCGCCGATATCGCCAAGGAAGGCAATACCGTAACCGTGAAGCGGATGCTGGAAGACGGCTATATGACCATCAAGACAAACACCCCCTGCCTGCTCACCTGCATCAAGGAGCTGAACAATCCCCGTTACATGAGCGTTTCCGGTATTTTCGAGGCGTACGGCAAGCCGCTGACCACCTACGATTACGAAGCGTTGAAGGACGATCCCCTGATTGACGCGACGACCATCGGCCTGAAGGGCTCTCCGACGAACATCTTCAAGAGCTTCACGCCGCCGCAGAAGGGCGCGGGGATGATGCTGGAAGGCGCGGACAAGGCGACGTGCGAAAAGCTGGCGGGAATCCTGGCCGCCAAGCACATTATCTGAGAAGGGGGACAAGGAAAAATGTCGAATTTCAACAGTGCGGACATCGGCGCGTTCAAGGATGTATGGGTATTCTGCGAACAGCGCGAGGGCAAGCTGATGCCCACGGATTTTGAGCTGATTTCCAAGGGCCGGGACCTGGCGAACGAGCTGGGCGTGAATCTGTGCGGCCTTCTGCTGGGCGGCGAGGGCATCGAGGCTGCGGCGAAGGAGCTGGGCGGTTACGGCGCGGATAAAGTAATCGTCTGCGAGGACGCGAAGCTGGCCGTGTATAACACCGACGCGTATGCGAAAGTGATCTGCGACGTGATCGAGGAGATGAAGCCGGAGGCGTTCCTGATCGGCGCGACGAACATCGGCCGCGATCTGGGTCCCCGCTGCGCGGCCCGTCTGCATACCGGTCTGTGCGCGGACTGCACCCATCTTGACGTGGATGTAGCGAACTACATCCAGTTCCTGCGGGAAGCGTCTACGATTGACGTGGACAGCCAGAAGTGGGACATGGAGGACCGCAACCTGAAGATGACCCGTCCGGCGTTCGGCGGCCACCTGATGGCGACCATCATTTGTCCGCGGTTCCGTCCCTGCATGGCGACGGTTCGTCCGGGCGTTATGAAGAAGAATGCGTTTGACCAGAGCAAGGCGGACGCGTGCGAGATCGTGAAGCCTTCCTTCACGCTGTCCGACGCGGACATTCACACGGAAGTGACGGAAGTCGTGAAGGCGGCGAAGAAGCTGGTTGACCTGATCGGCGCGGACTTCATCGTATCCGTAGGCCGCGGCATCAGCAAGGATGTCGAGGGCGGCATCAAGCTGGCGGAGGAACTGGCTGCCGAGCTGGGCGGCGTAGTTGGCGGAAGCCGTGCGACGATTGACAGCGGCTGGCTGTCTGCGGACCATCAGGTTGGGCAGACGGGCAAGACCGTTCACCCGAAGGTGTATGTGGCTCTTGGCATTTCCGGCGCGATTCAGCACAAGGCCGGTATGCAGGACAGCGAGTGCATCATCGCCGTGAACAAGAACGACACCGCCCCGATCTTCGAGAT
>CAJUQH010000036.1 GCA_910588095.1 uncultured Eggerthellaceae bacterium | reverse complement strand
AGGACAGCGGTTTCTGGTGCCGTATGTGAGGGTTCGACTCCTTCCACCCCAGCCACCCATTCCGTTCGCGCTGACGCGACGGACGGACGAGCTTCCGCTGCGACCTCTTGCAGCACGTCATCTCGACGCTTTCAAGCTTTCCCTCACGTGCCGAAGCATGCTCGGCCGCTTGGCGCGGCGGCATGAGGCACCGCAAGGGCCCTCGCTAGCTGCGCATCCACCTGCGCATCTAAGGCCGCAAAGTTTTCTCAGCATTTTTATGGACACCGAAAGGGTTTCGTGTATACTAGCTAACGCACTTCAAACGTGGCTCCGTCGTCTAGCGGTTTAGGACGCCGCCCTCTCAAGGCGGAGGTCGCCGGTTCGAATCCGGTCGGAGCTACCAAGGAATCGCGAGGCCGGGCCTGTCCCGGCCTCTTTCATTTTCTCGCCCGGCGCACCTGCTCTCGCATGAACGTGCGCAGCGCCTCCTGCTCGTTGGGCACCTGCCCGTCGATCACGGCTTCGAGCGCTGCATCCAGCAGCGCGCCCACCGCCGGCCCCTTGGGGCAGCCAGCCGCCAGGGCGTCGCGCCCGCCTACGGCCAGCGCCGCCACGGTGAAGGCATCCTCGGCCGCCAGCACCTCGTCGAGCACGGCTTCCAGCTTGGCCGCCTGCTCGGCTCGAGCCGCCCCCAGCTCCGAATGGGCCAGCGCGTCGGCCCGCTTCAGCTGGCACAGCGCGCGGAACAGCTCGGCATCGCCATCGAGCCGCGCCAGCGCCCGCCGCACGCCCTTCGGCGTCGGCGCCACCTCGTCGTCGTGGGCCCGCACGAGCCGCACCACGTCGTCCTGGAACGCGGTGCCCATGAGCAGTCGCCCCAGCAGCCCGCGCGTCAGCCGCGCGCCCACCTCGGCATGGCCGTAGAAATGGTCGATGCCGTCGGCCCCGCGGAACGCCGCAGCCGGCTTCCCCATGTCATGGCACAGCGCCGCCCAGCGCAGCAGGCGGGTAGGGGGCACGCGCTGCATGGCCCAGGCGGTGTGCTCCAGCACATCGTAGACATGGTAGGGGTTGCGCTGCGGGCAGCGGGCCATGGCCGCCAGCTCGGGCACGGCGAAGGCCAGCACCTCCCAGGTGGCCATCAATGCGTCATGGACGAAGGCGCCGGCCACGAACGCGTCGAGCTCGTGAGTGATGCGCTCGGTGGACACGCGAGCCAGCAGGTGCTTGTGCGAGAGCATAGCCTCGTAGGTGGCGCCCTCCAAGGCGAAGCCCAGCTGCGAGGCGAACCGGCAGGCCCGCAGGATGCGCAAGCCGTCCTCGGCGAAGCGCGCGTCGGGGTCGCCCACGATGCGTATGATGCCTGCAGCCATGTCGGCCGCGCCCCCATAGGGGTCGGCGATGCCCCGCGCCGGGTGGAACGCCAGCGCGTTCATGGTGAAGTCGCGCCGAGCCAGGTCCTCCTCGATGGTGCGCGCCGCCGTGACGCTGCTCGGCCGCCGCCCGTCCTCGTAGGGGCCCTCTATGCGATAGGTGGTCACCTCGACGGCTTCCCAGTGCTTCGCCACCTCGGCAGGCACCACGTCGCCCGCAGCATCCAGCGGCACGGTCACGGTCAGCGTGCCGTGCTTCACGCCCGTCTCGTGGGTGCGCAGCCCCGCCGCCTCGGCGACGCGCTGCACCTCCTGCCAGCGGGCGTCGGTGGCTATGTCCACATCGTGGCTCGGACGCCCCAGCAGCCCGTCGCGCACGAAGCCGCCCACCACCCAGGCTTCGTAGCCGGCGCCTTCGAGAGCGCCCAGCACGAGCTGCGCCCAGCCGGGCAGGGCCGCACGTAGGCGCGCCTCGGCTTCGCCAGGCATCCTCTCAGCGCTTCTCCCTAAGGTCATGGGCCCATCCTCGCTCATATAGAAGGCCATCGTATCCTCGGGTCGAGCATACCAGCAAACAGGATTCTGCGATTCGGCAAAATATTTTGAAAATCGTTATTGACACGTAACCAACGTCTCCATAGAATAGTTACTCGCGCGCTAAACGAATAGGCGCGCACCCCTCAGTCCCTCACCGGGCGTGGGAGGCACCTTGAGAACCGGATACTG
>CAJUQH010000035.1 GCA_910588095.1 uncultured Eggerthellaceae bacterium | reverse complement strand
AGGCCATCATGGTCGTGCCCAACCACCTGACCCAGCAGACCGCCGCCGAGTTCCTTCGGCTGTACCCCGCCGCCGACATCCTGGTGACAACGAAACGCGACTTCGAGACCCGGAAGCGGAAGAAGTTCTGCGCCCGCATCGCCACCGGCAACTGGGACGCGGTTATCATCGGGCACAGCCAGTTCGAGAAGATTCCCGTCAGCTATGAACGCCAGAAGAAGATCATCGACGGCCAGATTGACGACATCACTCTCGCCATAGCCGAGGTCAAGGCCAGCAAGGGCGAAAGGTTTACCGTCAAGCAAATGGAGCGCATGAAGAAGGACCTGGAGACCAAGCTGGAAAAATTAAAAGCCGACTGGAAGAAGGACGGCGTCATCACCTTCGAGCAGCTGGGCATCGACATGATGCTGGTGGACGAGAGCGACAACTACAAGAACCTCTTCACGTACACCAAGATGCGCAACGTGGCCGGATTGTCCACCGCTGAGGCCCAGAAGTCCACCGATATGTTCACGAAATGCCGCTACCTGGACGAAATCACGGGCGGGCGGGGTATTGTATTCGCCACTGGCACGCCCATCAGCAACAGCATGGTAGAGTGCTATACCATCCAGCTGTATCTCCAGTACGACCGCCTGATGGAGATGGGCATGGGCACGTTGGACAGCTGGGCCTCCCGCTTCGGAGAGACGGTCACGGCCCTGGAGCTTGCCCCGGAGGGCACCGGCTACCGGGCGCGCACCCGCTTCGCCAGGTTCTTCAACCTGCCTGAGCTCATGGCGATCTTCAAGGAAGTGGCCGACATCAAGACCGCCGACCAGCTGGGCCTACCCGTACCCGAGGCCGAGTACCACACCGTCGTTTGCAAGCCCACCGAGCACCAGAAGGCCCTGGTGAAGGAGCTGTCCAAGCGGGCGGAGAAAGTACATTCCGGCACCGTGGACGCCCGCGAGGACAATATGCTGCGCATCACGTCGGATGGCCGGAAGCTGGGTCTGGACCAGCGCATTATAAATCCGGCCCTGCCTGATGAGGCCAATACGAAAGTAAACCAGTGCGTCGCCAACATCCTGCGCCACTGGCAGGACGGGGAAAACGAGAAGCTGACCCAGCTGGTGTTCTCCGACATCTCCACCCCCACGGCGGGCAAGGCCGGCTTCAACATCTACGACGACATCAAGACGAAGCTGGTCGCCGCCGGGATGCCGCCGGAGCAGGTCGCCTTCATCCACGACGCCAGCACCGACGAGCAGAAGAAGGCCCTGTTCGCCAAAGTCCGCTCCGGCCAGGTGCGCGTTCTCATCGGCAGCACCCAGAAGATGGGCGCCGGGACGAATATTCAGGA
This sequence comes from uncultured Eggerthellaceae bacterium, assembly GCA_910588095.1. GTDB lineage: Bacteria > Actinomycetota > Coriobacteriia > Coriobacteriales > Eggerthellaceae > D16-63. The sequence continues at coordinate 977 of CAJUQH010000035.1, read as the reverse complement.
CCGGCTCATAGCCTCGCACGACTTGGACGCACCATGGCGTCCAAGGGACCTTACGCAACGCGCTGGACGCATCATCCGGCAGGGAAATGATAACGAAAAGATCCACATCTACCGTTATGTGACCGAATCGACCTTCGACGCCTATTTGTGGCAGACCTTGGAGGCCAAGCAGAAATTCATCTCCCAGGTCATGACCAGCCGGACGCCCCTGCGCTCCTGCGAGGACGTGGACGAGACGGCCCTCTCCTTCGCCGAGATCAAGGCCCTGTGCGCCGGGGACCCCCGTATCAAGGAGCGCATGGAGCTGGACGTGGAGGTCGCCCGGCTGCGCATCATGAAGACCGATTATCAGTCCAAGAAGTTCCGGCTGGAGGACAGCGTCATGAAGCGTTTCCCTGCCGAGATCGAGCAGACCGAGGCCATAATCGCGGGCATACGGGCAGACATGGAGACGTTGAAAGCCCACCCGCACCCGGAGAACGGCTTTGCCGGCATGAAGGTCCACGGACGCAATTATCTTGAGAAGGACAGGGCCGGGGAGGCCCTCATGGACGCCGCCGCCGCCATCGCCGAGACGGACCCCGTGGAGATCGGCAGCTACCGGGGCTTCTACATCACCGCCCAGATGGTCATGTTCGGCGACCACAAGGTCAGCTTCAAGGGCGCCGTCGAGTACACCATCGACCTGGGCGAGAGCGCCACGGGCAACATCACCCGCATCGACAACGCCCTGGCGAGGCTCCCGGAGCACATGAAGGAGTACCAGGCCAAGGTGGCCGACCTGCGCCAGCAGATGGAGTCCGCCAAGGCCGAGGCCGCGAAGCCCTTCGCCATGGAGGCGGAGCTGCAACGCAAGTCCGCCCGGCTCGCCGAGCTGGACGCCGAGCTGAACCTGGGCGGCAAGGGCGGCGGGAACGCGGCGGCGTGATAAACCAAGATAGGGCGGTCAGGCTTCGGCCTGGCCGCCCCGCACGCAT
>CAJUQH010000034.1 GCA_910588095.1 uncultured Eggerthellaceae bacterium | reverse complement strand
CGGCGAAAGTTCGGAAGCTACCGCAGCCACACCTCGATGTGGGGCTGGCCGCCCTTCTCCTTGCGGTATTCGATGCGATCCAGCAGGCGCTTCAGCACCTCGTTCACCTCGCGGGCGCGCCCCTCGTAGTCCTCGACCTCGGCGATGGCCTGCCGCAGGTAGGTCATGCGCTGCTCGGTGTCGAGCATCCCCTCTGCCTCGCCCCGGAGCATGGCCGCCTGCTTGCGGTCCTCTTTGATGCGCTCGTCGAGCCGGACCTTGCGCGCGTAGAAGTCCTCGTCCTCTATGAAGCCCTTCTCCACGAGCCGGAACAGCCGCTCGATGCCCGCCTGCGCCTCGGCGGCGTCGGCCTCGAGGAGGTCCGCCCGCTTGAGCGTGGCCTTGCGCTCGTCCTCGCCCTCGTCGTCGGCCACGGCCATGTCGGCGCACACCGCCTGCAGGCTCTCGGACAGGAGCGCCATGACGTCGGCCACGGTGGCGCCCGTCTGCCAGCACTCGCGCCGGTTCACGCTGGGGTGCGTGTAGCGCTCGGGTATGCCCTCGCCGCACGTGACGCGGTGCATGGCACGCCCGCACCCGGCGCACACCAGAAGCCCGGCGAGCGGATCGCGCTGCTCGTACGAGCGGCGCTTGCGCGTCTCGTGGGTGATGTTCGCCACGGCCGCCGCCCACAGCTCCTCGGACACGATGCCCTCGTGCAGGCCCTTCTCGAGCACCACGTCCTCGTCGTCGGCGCGGTAGCGCCGCTTCACCTTCTGGAAGTCGGAGGTGAACTCCGTGACCGTTTTCTGCAGCCCCCAGCGTACGTAGCCCTTGTTCACGGGGTTGCGGATGATCTGGGCGATGGTTAGGGCCGTCCACAGGCCGCCGGTGGGCGACGGGACGCCGCGCGCGTTCAGGTCGTCGGCGATGCGCCCGCAGGTGGTCCTGCCGGCGGCGAGCTCCTCGTACCACGACACCACGAGCGGCGCGTCGGAGTTCGGGCGGATCGTCTTGCGGCGGTCCACGACGATCTTGTCCCAGCCGAAGGGCGCCCGGGCCGCGAGGTACTGGCCCTCGGTCGATTTATTCACCTTGCCGTTGGCGAAGCGGTAATTGATGCGTCCGAGCTCCTGCCGCCCCATGAGCAGCTCAATCTCGAGCATGAACATATCCTGCTCGATGGTGGGATCATAGATGCGCTGCGGCGTGATGATGAGCGTGCGCGAGTAGGTGAACGACGAGAGGATCGTGCCGCGATCCACGGGGTCGCCGCGTGTCAGGCGCTCGCCGGACACCACGAGCACCCCCACGTAATAGCCCGCCGACACCTTCTCGACCAAGCGCAGGACGTTGTGGCACTCGGCGAGAATCTCGCCGGACTGCAGCTCGCGGTAGATGTCCTCCTCCGCGATCCTGATGCCGAAGCTGTCCGCGAGGCGGTTCAGCTGCCCTTCATGGTAGCGCAGCGTCTCGTACTGGCCCTCGGCCTCCGCCTCCTCGTCCTCGCGGCTTTTTCGCAAAAGCATCGCATACCGCCCGGGGGGAAGCGTGATAGAATATGACAAAGCCTCTCCCTCCCTTCGGCGGGCAGATGGTTTATTTGGCGAGACCACGCGTAGGGCGGCAACCCGTAGCGCGTGGTCTTTTTATATTCGGTCAGGCTCCCATCGCGGCCTGAAACGGTATATCTTCTCCGTTATTTTTTTCTACCCTCACGTCGGGGCTTCCGGCCATGAGCCGGGCCGATGCCACCAGCGTGTCCTTGCCTCCCTCGTTCATGCTCTCGTAGTAGCCATTGAGGGCCGTCTGCCTCACGTCCGAATACTCCGGCGCCGTAGGGGGCACGCCGAAATACAACTCCTCGGCAGTCATCCCCAAACCTTCGGCGATCTTGATGAACGTCGAGATGGCGATGTTATCCATCACGGGCTTCTCCATGATGTTGTAAAGCGTTGACGGGCTTATTCCTGTTTTTCTCGCGAACACGGAAACCCTAATGCCTCGTTCGCGGAGAAGGTCAGGGATGCGATTATTCATGGTTTCAACCTCCTCTAGGCCGAATTATACACATGCGGGAGGAGGATTCTTCCCAAAAAGGAAAAATACTTCTGTAAACCCTTGCAATTTTCTCCCAAATAGGCAATACTCCAAAACAGAAATTGCCCATTCAGGTAATTTCTGCACCATGAAAACCCAGATACCGAGCACTGAGACACCGCGAGGTAACAGGTGGGCGGCAGGAGCGCTGCGTATGGAGGCATCGAAGCTCTCCCCATGGAATGGCCCAGCCGCATACCAAACCACGACTGCCAAGGCTCCCCGGTGCCTCAGCGTTCGGTATCTGGGCCGCATCTTGAGAATCG
>CAJUQH010000033.1 GCA_910588095.1 uncultured Eggerthellaceae bacterium | reverse complement strand
AACAAGTGGGACTGGAAACTTTTGTTTCCAGTCCCACTATCGGGGTTCAGTTCACACTCGGGCCTCCCTTTGTTTCGCAAGCTGTTCTGGCCAATGGCCAGCAACCAGCGCGCTTAGTGCATGCTCGTGTTCGACACGTAGGTGTTCTTGTCCTTCAGCATGACGTCGTGCGCACCGCCCTCCACGATGGATGTGGCGCTCACCACGGTAAGCTTCGCCTTCTGCTGAAGCTCCTCGATGGAAAGGGCACCGCAGTTGCACATGGTCGAGCGCACCTTCGACAGCGTCAGGCCCACATTGTCCTTCAGCGAGCCGGCGTAGGGCACGTAGCTGTCCACGCCTTCCTCGAAGGTCATGCCCTTCTTCTCGCCGCCCAGGTCGTAGCGCTGCCAGTTGCGCGCACGCGCCGAGCCCTCGCCCCAGTACTCCTTCATGTAGCTGCCGTTCACCATGACCTTGTTCGACGGGCTCTCATCGAAGCGGGCGAAGTAGCGGCCCAGCATGACGAAGTCGCTGCCCATGGCCAGCGCGAGCGAGATGTGGTGGTCGTACACGATGCCGCCGTCGGAGCAGATGGGAATGTACACGCCGGTCTCGCGGAACCACTCGTCGCGGGCCTTCGCCACCTCGATGACCGCCGTGGCCTGGCCGCGGCCGATGCCCTTCGTCTCGCGCGTGATGCAGATGGAGCCGCCGCCGATGCCGATCTTGATGAAGTCGGCGCCGCACTCAGCCAGGAAGCGGAAGCCCTCGCGGTCGACCACGTTGCCCGCGCCCACCTTCACGGTGTCGCCGTAATGCTCGCGGATCCACTCGATGGTGAGCTTCTGCCAGTCGGAATAGCCCTCGGAAGAGTCGATGCACAGCACGTCCACGCCAGCTTCCACCAGCGCAGGCACGCGCTCGGCGTAGTCGCGGGTGTTGATGCCCGCACCTACCATATAGCGCTTGTGCTCGTCCAGCAGCTCGTCGGGGTTGCTCTTGTGCGAGTCGTAGTCCTTGCGGAACACGAGCGCCACCAAGTTATCAGCCGCGTCCACGATAGGCAGGCAGTTCAGCTTGTTGTCCCAGATGATGTCGTTCGCGTCCTTGAGCGTGGTGTCCGACGGCGCCACCACCAGGCGCTCGCGCGGGGTCATGAACGTGACCACCTTCTCGGTCATGTCCATGCGGCTCACGCGGTAGTCGCGGCTGGTCACGATGCCCAGCAGCTTGCCGTGGGGCTTGCCGGCCTCGGTCACCGGCATGGTGGAGAAGCCGTGCTCTTCCTTCAGGCGCACCACGTCGGCCAGGGTCATGTCGGGCGAGAGGTTCACGTCGCTCTCGACGAAGCCGGCCTTGTAGTCCTTCACGCGGCGCACCATAGCGGCCTCGTCCTCGATGCTCTGCGAGCCGTAGATGAACGACATGCCGCCCTCGGTGGCCAGCGCCACCGCCATGCGGTCGTCGGAGACCGACTGCATGATGGCCGAAATCATGGGGATGCTCAGGGAAATGGGGCATTCTTCCTCGCCTTTGCGGTACTTCACCAGCGGGGTCTTCAGGCTTACCGCGGCGGGGATGCAGCTGCTGGGAGAGTAGCCCGGCACCAGCAGATACTCGTTGAATGTACGCGACGGCTCCTCGAAGTAGAACGCCATAGTGAAAACCCCTTCCCATCAAGCGAAACGAAATGATTCACCCATTATATAGACAGGCGCGGGCAAGGGGAACGGCGGTTTTCCCATAGGTCGAGAAAGCATACAGGAAGGTGGCTCCCTGTCCAGGACGTTGCTCCGCATTAGATGACAGCTGCGCGCGTTCGCGGCCGCTTACCCCTCGAAGGTCACGCGGGCGCCCTGGGGCGTGCCCTCGATGACGAAGCTCAAGCCGACCAGGCCGTCGCATCGTGAACGGGAAACGCGCACTGCTCACGGCACCCTGCTTGCGCAGCCCTGATCCCGTCCAGCTAGAATGCGAAACAGGGCAGCACCCCGCCGTCGCCATGGTTCGACCAGACCCAACCAGGCGCACCGTCGCCCTTTCCGATATCGACGATGCAGAACCCGCGATCAACACCGAACGATGCGGAGCGCGTGAACCACCATTGAATGGAGCTGCCTCCTTCAACCCTTATCGCGCTCAGGTTCTTTGCCTGCGCACCCCCTCGAGCGAATTGCTGGTACTGGAAGAAGCCGCTACCGCCCTCGTTGATATTCAGCTTCATAGGCGAGCCATACACCACGGCCTCCATTCCCAAGCCATACACTTCGTACATGCTTGGAATGAAGATGCTATCTTCGGTCGACTGAATAGCGGCCGAACCGCCTTCCTGCTGGTGCCTTTTCCGAACGCTGACGATACGAGCCTTCATCTGATCGTCCAGATAGCCGTAGAAGGTGCTTCCCAGCCATGTCCTCAAGTCCGCCTGCTCCCAGCCGCCAGCGTTCGGGGGGTACTCATCCGGAATGACCGTATCCTTCATCGAGCGATGGGAATAAGCATCCTTAAACCCGAAGGTAAGCCCAGCCACCCCGCCTGCGGTAGTAGTATCCTGGCAGATGCCCAAGAGCTCGACAGCGTAGTACCCATCGGGCGTCTTCCCGCGATTCCCAGGCGCCACGTCATCATCAAGCGGCAGATAGAAGAACGGTCCGCTCTGCGGAACGCCCGATGCCGTTCTCCCCTGGCTTGCAAGCAACGCGCTATAGAGCGCGTAATAACGTGATTCCGAAGGGTTCGAAGCATGGGCCGCCAAGTCGACCGCTGCTGCCTTTATCGCCTTGATCCCAAAAACGCCCGCCCGCGCAGTGCCGACGAGGTTGTGGCTGTTCAGAAAATCTTGCGGTATCTCGATAAAGAGCGAGCTCTTGTCCCAATCGGGCAAGAGGGCAGCTGGCGAGGTCGTGGTCGAGATGCTGCCATCGGCCACAGCGAACTCGTAAGACACCTCAGCGATAGGCGTGCGGTCGCCC
>CAJUQH010000032.1 GCA_910588095.1 uncultured Eggerthellaceae bacterium | reverse complement strand
AACCCCTGGTCGATGCTTCCCACGACCGACCTGGTGTACATCGACGCTTTCGGCACCGGCTATTCCAAGGTGAGCCCGAATTACGACGCCAAGAAGGTATGGGGCGTCGATGGCGACGCCGACGCGTTCGCCCGCGGCATTGCCCAGTGGCTGACCACCCACGAGCGCTGGGATGCGCCGCTGTACCTGTACGGCGAGTCCTACGGCACCATGCGCAACTCGGTGCTGATGCGCGTGCTGGGCGAGCGCGGCATCGCGCTGACCGGCGTTATCGAGCAGTCCACCATTCTGGACTACGCGCCGACGCTGTCCGGCAACGACCTGTACTACATGGGCATGCTGCCGGTGTACGCCGCCACGGCCAACTACTTCAAGAAGGCCGGCGTGGGCGTCGACCAGTTCGAGTGGTTCGACAAGGCCTGGAAGTTCGTAGACGAGAAGTACGGTCGCGCGCTTATCGCTAGCGATTCCATCACGCCCGAGGAAGAGCGCGCCATCGCCGAGGAGATGAGCGAGCTCATCGGCCTGTCCGCCGATTTCTGCCAGGCCAAGCACCTGCGCATCGAGCTAGACACCTTCCGTAAAAACATCATGGCCGACGAGGGCCTGTTCACCGGCCGCTATGACACCCGCTTCACCGAGCCGGCCTACATGGACGTGCAGGGCGACAACGAGTTCTTCGCCGGCGAGGATCCCTCGGGCGATGCCATCATGACGCCGGACGAGTCCGCCTGGATGATGCTCGTGCAGGAAACCGGCTTCAAGGGCTCGCCGAACAACGTGCTGCTGTCCTTCAAGGTGAATGAGGACTGGAACTGGACCCATCAGGCGCCCGGCACCATGGGCAGCCCCGTGTGTCCGAACACCGCCTACGACATGGGCACGGCCCTGCGCCGCAACCCCTACTGCCGCGTGCTGTTCTTCGGCGGCATCCACGACGCCGCTACCCCGTTCTGGAACGTGAAGCACTCCATCTCGAAGATGTTCCTGCCCAAGAGCATCACCGACCGCATCGAGTACCACGTGCACGAGAACGGCCATATGGCCTACGAGGACCAGCCCACTCTTGAGAAGATGGCCCCGGAACTCGCCGCCTTCTACGACAAGCGCCATCAGAACTAAGCTAGGGGCTGCGCCCAGCTTCAGCTGTGCCGAAGGCAAGAAGGCCTCCCACCAACCAGGGTGGGAGGCCTTCTTATGCTGAGAGACGGGGCGATAGGGAGGGAGATCGCCCCGGTTCGGGGAAAACGAAAGTGGGGCTACTCAACCGCGCCAGCCAGAAGCTTGGCCACGTGGCGGCCCTCCACCGAGCTGCGCCCGCAGGCCACGCCTACGATATACTCGGGGTAGTTGCCGCTGAAGAAGCTGCCAGACACGTCGCCGGCGGCGTAAAGGCCCTCGATGACGTTCAGCTCGGGGTCGAGCACCTGGCAGTTCTCGTTGATGCGCAGGCCGTCGATGGTGGTCAGAAGCGATCCGCCGAACCAGCAGCCGTAGAAGGGCGCCTGGCGAATGGCGGACAGGCGGTAGGCCTCCTTGCCGAAGTCCTCGTCAACCTGGTTGTCGTAGAAGCCGTTGTACTTCTCCACCTCGGAGAGGAAATTGTCCTTGTCCTGGCCGACAAAGCCCAGCATGTCGGCCAACTCCTCTAGCGTGTCGGCCTTCATAAGGATGCCGGATTCCTGGGACATCGCGGTGTACTCGTCGAAGGTCATGCCCATCTCGATATAGGGAACCACGCGCGAGCAGCCCACGGTCTCGAAGCGCAGCATGTCGTCCATCATGTTGGAGTCGTACACCTGGCACCACACGCCACCGGGCTGGTAATTGGCGGCAAAGCAGATGAAGTCATAGGGGGTCGACTCGTTGGCGAAGCGCTGGCCGTGGCGGTTCACCTTCATGAACGGCTGGCTGCCGATGTTCTCCTGGAAGATGTTGCCGCGGAACACCGAGTTCTCGCCGTCGCCCTCGTAGCCGGCGTCAACGCCCGGGGCCACGGCACCGCGGTCGAAGATCATGGGAGCTGCGTCGATGTCCTTGGAGGCGCCGGCCCACAGACCCGCGCGGATGCCGTCGCCAGTGCAGGTAGGGTTGAAGCTGGAAGCGGTGCAGCAGCCGACGGCGGCAGGCTGCAGGGCGCGCATCATCACGGGGTTCGCCGCATAGCCGCCGGTGGCCAGCAGCGTGTTCTTCGCGTTCACCTGCTTGTAGCCATCTTTGGTGCTGAAGACGGCGCCGGTCACCTTGCCGTCGGCGTGCAGCAGCTTCACCATCTCGTGCTCGAACAGGATGTCGTGGCCCTGGCCGGCCAGGCGCTCGGCGATGACGTCGTTGCGCATGGGCGGCACGTAGGAGGGCTCCCACAGGTGCTGCACGTAGGGCACGTAGTAGTCGGTGCCGCCCGTACTGTGCGCAGGCGGCATGTCCAGCATAACTTCCTTGCCCTGCTCCTGCATGACCTCGGTCACCCAGTCAACGTACTCGGCGGAATCGTCGATCCAGCGCTTGATGAGCTTCTGGTTGCACTTGCCCGAGGCGTAGCGGGTCAGCTCGTTCAGCAGCTTGGGTCGATCAATGGTGACGTTGTTGGCTTTGGCGTAGGACGTGTCCACGCCGCCGAGGTACTCGCGGGTCTCGGGCACCTGGGTCGCCTTGTCGCAGACGACGAAATTCATGCCGAGGTCGCCCGCGGCGCCGGCGGCGGCAAGGCCGGCCGTGCCCGCGCCGATAATAAGGAAGTCGGTGTCGATGGTCTCCACGATGTCGCTCTCGGCGATTTCCGGCTCGACGCCGAGCCAGTCGACCGCGTCGCTGGCGGGGGCGCTGGCACCGGTCTCGCTCAGGGACGCCTCGCCCGAGGTCTTAGGTGTGCAGCCCGCGAGGCCCAAGGCCCCGGCTGCTGCTGCGGCGGCTCCCAGGCCGAGGAAGCTGCGACGGTCGATGGATGTTGCGTTCTCCTTCATGGTCCCTCCTAAAGACGCTTGTTTCGCTGCCGTGCGGCAGGCTTGCGAAACCTATTCAACGGGTTGCCGCGGCCGCGCGCCATGCCCTGAGCAGGGTTATTCGAAAGATCACCTCTCACGGGTGATGCCCGTTATCTGGGCGTTCGGGGCCTTAGACCCGAAGAGGTTGCTATACTTTCCGAAAAGGGAAGTGCTAAGGAGGGCGGCATGGCGGCAAAGGATGGGCTATCTGGCTTGAGCGCATCGCTGGCGCGAGTCGAAGGCGCGCTCAAGTTGCGCTATATGGGC
>CAJUQH010000031.1 GCA_910588095.1 uncultured Eggerthellaceae bacterium | reverse complement strand
AAGAGAGGAGAGGATATGGGGAAGAACGTAAAAGGCACCCCGATCGTCAAGGGCCTGGGCTTCAACAGCTTCGGCATCGGCTCCAATGCCTGCACGGTGGACATCGACGAGGAGCAGGACAAGATAATCCGCACCCGCCCGTTCCACTTCGACGAGCACTACACCCCAGAGCAGCTCAACGCCTGGAAGATAGAGGCGCGCGGCAAGACCTTCGAGCCAGGGTTCAAGACGCTCATCACGCCGCTTGCCATCTCGTACAAGAAGCGCGTGTACTCCAAGAACCGCATCCCTTACCCCATGAAGCGCATCGACTGGGACCCCGAGGGCGAGCGCAACCCGCAGAACCGCGGCAAGAGCGGCTACGTGCGCATCAGCTGGGACGAGGCCACGAGCCTCATCGCCTCCGAGATAAAGCGCATCCACGAGCAGTACGGCCCGGAGGCGATCCTGGCCGAGGTGGACGGCCACGGCGAGACCAAGGTGGTCCATGCGGCCCATGGCGCCATCACCAACCTGCTCAACCTCTGCGGCGGCTTCACGCTGCAGTCGCGCCAGCCTGACAGCTGGGAGGGCTGGTACTGGGGCGCCAAGCACATCTGGGGCATGGACCCGCTGGGCCAGAACTCGCTGCAGAACAACGTCATCAAGGACATATCCGAGAACGGCGACGCGGTGCTGTTCTGGGGCTGCGACGTGGAGACCACGCCCCTTGGCTGGGGCGGCTACATGGCCAGCCGCCTGTGCAAGTGGTTCACCGAGCTGGGCATCAAGCAGATCCACATCTCGCCGGACGTGAACTACACCAACGCCGTGCACGCCGACAAGTGGATACCGGTGCTGCCCAACACCGACGCGGCCATGCAGCTGGCCATCGCCTACACCTGGATCAAGGAGGGCACCTACGACCAGGCGTACCTCGACACCCATGCGGTGGGCTTCGAGAACTTCAAGTACTACGTGGAAGGCGGCGAGGACGGCGTGCCCAAGACGCCGAAGTGGGCCGAGGCCATCTGCGGCGTGCCCGCCTACACCATCAAGGCCTTCGCGCGCTACTGGGCCAAGCACGCCGTGTCCATCGCGCACTGCAACGGCGGGAGCTACATCCGCAGCTGCTTCTCGCATGAGCCTGCGCGCCTGGAGGTGGCGCTGCTCGGCATGCAGGGCCTGGGCAAGCCGGGCGCCAACCAGTTCAAGATGCTGGAGTGGACGCTGTTCGGCATCCCGACGGTCACGCCGCTGCCTCCCTCCACGAAGATCCCCAACATCGGCAAGGCCTACCGCGGCTACGTCACCGGCACCAAGGAGAGCTTCATCCCCAAGACCATGATACCTGCGGCCATCATGGACCCGCCGGTGAGCTGGTATGGGCATGTCTCGGCCGGCCTTCCGCGCGAGGACCAGTTCACAGGCCCGTTCACCTTCCCGGTGGAGGGCAAGAGCCGCATCCACATGGTGTGGTCGGACACGCCTTGCTGGGAGACGTGCTGGAACGGCGGCTTCGAGATGCAAGACGCGCTGCGCCATGAGTCCATCGAGTTCGTGGTCATCCAGCACCCCTGGATGGAGAACGACTGCAACTTCGCCGACGTCATCATCCCCTCCAACACCAAGCTCGAGACCGCCGACATCGGCACCGACAACGACTCGGGCCAGTGGACGGTGGTGTTCTACGAGAAGCAGGCCATCAAGCCGCGCCTGGAGTCCAAGTCCGATGTGGAGGGCGTGGGCGAGATCGCCAAGGCCCTCGAGAGGTTCGGCGGCATCTACGAGAACCTCTACGAGCGCTTCACGGGCGGCAAGACCGACGAGGAGTGGATCCGCACCGGCTTCGAGACCTGCGGCATCCCCGAAGGCGAGATGACCTTCGAGGAGTTCAAGGACAAGCAGTACTACCCGTTCCCCACGCGCGAGGACTGGAAGGACCTGCCCGCAGGCCTCATCCAGTTCCACGACGACCCGGAGGCGCACCCGCTGCGCACGCCCACCGGCAAGCTGGAGTACTACTCGACCACGCTCGCCGAGCAGTTCCCCGACGACGCCGAGCGCGGGCCCATCCCCAAGTGGGTGGCCGTCTCCGACGAGCACCGCGAGCGCACCTTCACCGAGCGCGGGCGCGCCTACCCGTTTTTGCTCGTGTCGAACCACCCGCACTTCCGCGTGCATGCCCAGCATGACGACGTCACCTGGCTGCGCGAGATAGAGACGTGCAAGGTGGTCGGCCCTGACGGGTACCGCTACGAGCCCATCTGGGTGAACCCGGTGGATGCGGGCAAGCTGGGCCTTGAGACCGGCGACATCGCCAAGCTCTACAACGAGCGCGGCGGCGTGCTCGGCGGCGTCATCGTGACCGAGCGCATCATGCCCGGCGCCCTCTACCAAGACCATGGCTCGCGCGTGGACCCCATCGTGGTGGGGGCCGGCGGCGAGGGCCTGGACCGCGGCGGCGCCAACAACCTCATAGCGCCCGTGCCCTGCACGTCCAAGAACACCGTCGGCGAGGTGACGAGCGGCTTTCTGGTCAACATCGAGAAGGTCGACGTGTTCGAGCTGGCGCGCCGCTACCCCGAGGCGTTCAACCGGCCCTACGACCCCGATTGCGGCCTCATCGCGACGGCCCGCGTGGTGGAAGGAGAGTAGAGACATGGGAAAGGCATTCGTATTCGACGCCGACGCCTGCACCGGCTGCCGCAACTGCCAGCTGGCCTGCAAGGACGAGCACGTCGGCAACGACTGGAGCCCGATAGCGCTGCCCCAGCCCGACACCGGCCAGTTCTGGCTGAAGCTGGAGGAGAAGGTGCGCGGCCAGGTGCCCAAGGTGAAGGTGAGCTACGTGGCCCGCATGTGCCAGCACTGCGACGCGGCCCCCTGCATGCAGGCGGCAGCCGACATGGGGCGCGCCGGCGCCATCTACAAGCGCGCAGACGGCCTGGTCATCATCGACCCGGAGAAGGCGCGCGGCATGGAGCTCATAGGGGAGGCGTGCCCCTACGGCGCCATCTTCTACAACGACGTCTTGGCCGTGCCCCAGAAGTGCACCGGCTGCGCGCACCTGGTGGACGAGGGGCTGGAGCCGCACTGCGTGGACGTGTGCCCGCATGGGGCCCTGCGCTTCGGAGACGAGGAGGACTTCGCCGAGGAGATAGCGGCAGCAGAGGAGCTCATCGAGGGCAGCGGCTGCCGCCCGCGCGTGCATTACCTGAACCTGCCCAAGCGCTTCTTGGCCGGCATCGTGGTCGACCTGGAGGCGGACGAGGTGGTCATCGGCGCCAAGGTGACCGCCGAGAACCTGGGCACCGGCGAGGTGCTGGTGACCCAGACCGACGAGTTCGGGGACTTCTGGTTCCACCAGGTGGGCGCCGCCGAATGGCGCGTCTACGTGGAGGCGCAAGGCTACATGACCCGCGCGGTCGAGGCCTCGACGAAGGACGAGGACCGCAACATGGGGCCCATCGAGGTGTTCGCGGCATA
>CAJUQH010000030.1 GCA_910588095.1 uncultured Eggerthellaceae bacterium | reverse complement strand
TCTACCTGATGGACGCCGCCGTGGACTTCGCCGACGACGCGGCCTCGGGCAGCTACAACCCCTTCGTGATACTCGGCGCCACGCCCGAGACCATGCGCACCACACTGGCCCTGGCCGCCGCCGATACCGCCGAGGCCTACGAGCGCCTGCCCCTCGTGCAGGACGCCCATCTCGTGGACGCTATCTTGTACTCGGGCGTGTGGGCGCAGTTCAATCGGACGTACACGCCCTAAAGCCGCCCGGCTGGCGCTTCCAAACCCCTTCCTCATCTGTCACAATGGGCACGGCGCGACTGAGGAAGCGCTGCATTCCGCCCACACCGATCGTTTCGAAGGCAACCCATGCGCATTCTCCTGATCGAAGACGAACCCGAGCTTCTGCACGATCTCGCCCGAGGGCTGGCCTTGAAAGGCTACGCTGTGGACGAGGCCGCCGACGGCGCCGAGGGGCTCCAGCGGGCCCTCGACGAGGACTACGATCTCGTCGTGCTCGACCTCAACCTGCCCGGCATGGACGGACTGCGCGTCCTATCCGAGCTCAGAGCCGTCAAACCGCAGGCAAAGGCCCTCATCCTGTCGGCGAACCACCACCTCGAGACCAAGCTCTCGGGCTTCGCGCTCGGCGCGAGCGACTACCTGACCAAGCCCTTCCACTTCGAGGAACTCGAGGCACGCATCCGCGTGCTCATCAACCGGCAGTTCGTGCAGCAAACGACCACCCTGACCTACCGTGATCTCTCGCTGGACACTTTGAAACGCCAGGCCAACGTCTGCGGCGAGCCTTTGCCCCTTACCGCGAAGGAGATGGGCATCCTCGAGTACTTCCTGCTCAACCAAGGGCGCCTCGTCACCCAGCAGGACATCGTCGATCATGTGTGGGACGGGGACGCGAATCCGTTCAGCAACTCGGTGCGCGTGCACCTGTCGGCGTTGCGCAAGAAGCTCAAGGCAGCGCTCGGCGCCGACCCCATTCGCACGAAAATCGGAGAGGGGTACCTTCTGTCATGAGAAGCCTGTCGCTGCGGGCGCGGTTCACCATTGCCGCCAGCCTGTTCCTGATCGTCTCCTGCACCGCCCTGACCGTGGTGGCGCACTACTCCGCCAATCGGATGATCGACGCGGTTATGCTCGAGCCCAGCATCGTCGCCGAAGACACCGTCGCAGGCGGCGAGCCGGCGGCGCTCACCGAGCCGGCAAGCGAGGCGGCTCCCGCGGGAGGGCAGCTGCTCTACGACGCCTTCCGCCGGGAGACGACGCTGGCCACCGTGCTCATCGTGCTTGCGGGAAGCGTGGGCGCGTACTTCGCGGCGAGCTATGTGCAAAAGCCGCTGCGCCGCCTGTCCGAGGAAGTGAAGAGCCGCGATGCCGGCAACTTCGCGCAGCCCCTTCCCGTGCCGCGCAGCGCCGACGAGATTCGCGACCTCACGCTGTCGTTCAACCAGCTGCTCGCGCAGCTCCAGCGCTCCTTCGCGCTGCAGCGGCAGTTCTCCGCTGACGCCGCTCACGAGTTGCGCACGCCCCTCGCCGTCCTGCAGACGAAGGTGGACGTTTTCGCGCTGTCGCCGCACCTCGACGACGAGACGCGCATCTTCATCGTCAACCTTCAGGCCCAGATACGGCGCCTGACCGATTTGGTGGAAGACCTGCTCCTGTTCAGCCGCGATGTGCCGCTGGAATCTGCCGAGCCCGTGCCGCTGGCCCCGCTGCTGAGCGATGTGGCCGACGAGCTCGCCGCCCTGGCAGACGAGAAGTGCATCGCGGTGCGGGTACAGGAAACGCAAGCCGTCGTCCGAGGCCAAGACGGCCTTCTCGAGCGGGTGTTCTACAACCTGCTGGAGAACGCGATCAAGTACAGCCCCGCGGGCACCGCCATCGACGTGGCCGTCGGCACCGACGGGGAATGCACGACCGTCTCCTTCGCCGACGAAGGGTGCGGCGTTCCCGAAGAGCTTCGCGAGGCCATTTTCGAGCCGTTCTTCCGCGTCGATGCGTCGCGCAGCCACCTTACGGGCGGAAACGGGCTCGGCCTGGCCCTTTGCAAGAAGATCCTGGAACGCCACGGGGCCAGCATCCGCGTGCTTCCCCACACGCCGCGCGGCAGCATCTTCCAGGTGAGCTTTCCTGCTTAACACCAGCTTTATACGGCTCACGGTATGCTCCCGAGCGCACGTTCGAGAAGCAAAGGAGTACTTACCCGTGAAACGATTCGCCATTATTATCGCGGCCGCGGCATGCGCCCTCGTCCTTGCCGCCTGCGCGCCGCAGACGCCGACCCTCGACGAGGTGGAGAAAGCCGTCGCCGAGGGCAACGTGACCCTCGAGGACGCGCTCGACAAGGGCTGGGTGACCCAGGAATGGGCGGATGCCTATCTGGAGGAGCACAGCGTGGCCGCCGACGACAAGGTGACCGACGATGCCCTGGCCGACTTCAGCACGGAAACCGTCGAGGGAGGCGCCTTCGCGAAGGGCGACATCCAGGGCGTGACCTTCCTCACCTTTATCGATCCCGAGGCCGAAGAGGGACGCGCGTTCTTCCGCGAGCTGGCAGCTGCCAGCGACGCGGTGCGGCAAAACGGCGCCAGCATCGTGGTGTGCGCGCGGGGCGACCAGGGAAGCGAGCTGTTCGACGGCGCGCCCTTCCCCGTCATCGTCTACAACGACGAGCTGCGCGCGGCCCTCGGAGAGAGCGCCGAAATGGCCGAGGCCGGCCCGGCTACCGGCGTGTGGTACGTTGACGGAGCGGTGATCTCCGCATGGTGCACGGGCCTTCCAGCATCCGACATCGAGGAGTCGGCGGCCTCGTTCGCGGAAATCTCCCGCGACCTCCAAGGCGCGGGCGAGGGCGCGGCAGCCGACGAAGCAGATGCCCAAAACGGCGAGGCGGCCGTCGTCACCCTGGGGGCCTGATTGCCATGAGGAAAGCGACGGTCTGCCTTTTGGCGCTCGCCCTGGTCATGGTGGCCGCAGGAGCCGCGCGCGGCGAGGTTGCCACTGTGCTCTCCAAGGGAACCAACCTGTGCTTGGAGTGCGTTGGCATTGGGTAGCACGAGCAGGGGACGCATCAGCCGGTGGAAGATCCAACTGCTCGCGGCGCTGGCTGCCAACCCCTTCATCGCGAACTTCTTCGCGGGCACCATATACAAAGGCGAACTGAAGGCACTGTGCGTGCCGGGGCTGAACTGCTACTCGTGCCCCGCTGCGGCCGGTTCGTGCCCCATCGGTGCGCTGCAGGCTACCCTGGGATCGCCGAAGTTCCATGTCGCGTACTACGTGCTGGGCGTCATGATATTCATCGGTGCGCTGCTGGGACGGGTGGTGTGCGGGTTTCTCTGCCCCTTCGGCTGGTTCCAGGAGCTGCTGCACAAGGTGCCGTCGCGAAAGTTCAGCACCCGGCGCCTTCGCGTTCTGACCTACCTCAAGTACGTCATCCTCGCGGCGTTCGTCATCGTGGCCCCCTTGACCATCGTCAACGAGGTCGGCCTGGGCGATCCCTTCTTCTGCAAGTACCTCTGCCCGGCCGGCATTCTGGAAGGCGGTATCCCCCTCGCCATCGCCGACGAGGGTATCCGCGCCAGCCTGGGACCCCTTTTCACGGGGAAGACCTGCCTGCTTCTGGGCATTGTGACGTTGGCAGTGTTCTTCTACCGGCCGTTCTGCAAATGGCTGTGCCCCCTGGGGGCGTTCTACGCTCCCTTCAACAAGGTATCGGCCTGCCGGCTCCACGTAGACGCCCGCGCGTGCACCTCCTGCGGCACCTGCAGCCGCACCTGCAAGATGGACGTTGAAGCGTTTCGCACACCGAATCACACCGAGTGCATCCGGTGCGGCGATTGCGTGCGCACCTGCCCCACCCGGGCAATTTCCCTCTCATTTCCCCTGATGAACCGAACCGAGACAAAGGAGAACGATCATGTTGAGAAGAATAGCGACCCTCGCAGCGGCGGCCCTGCTGGGAGCGGCTCTGCTAGCCGGGTGCAGCTCCCCTGACGGCGAGCTCGTGTCGAAGACCCCTTTCCCGGAGTTTTCCGCCGTGGACACCGACGGCGAGAGCATCGGCAGCGACGTGTTCGGCGACTGGGACGCGACCATCGTCAACTTCTGGAACAACGGCTGCGGCACCTGCATCGCCGAAATGCCCGAGCTCGAGGAGATGTACCAGCAGTTCAAGACGGAGAACGTGAACCTCATCGGCGTGGCGGCCGACTCGGGCGAAAGCGACGAGCAGCTTGCCTGCGCCCGCGACATCCTCCACGAGAAGGGCGTGACCTACGCCAATATCTCGCCGAGCCCCGAGAGCAGCTTTTACCAGGACTTCGTCAAAGGGCTCACGGGATACCCCACCACCTACATCGTCGATCGCGAGGGCAACATCATCGGCGCGCCCATCATCGGCAACGTGAAGGCGCAGGAGCAGACCGTGAGAGAGCGCATCGAGCGAGCCCGCTCCTAGAATGCGCGCCCACAGCCGGGGACGGCGTACGCGTCCGCAGCCCGCGGAGGGCAGCATGCGCGCACGGGTGCGCAGCCCCGGCCCCGCCGAAGAGGCGGCGAGGCGCAGAAGGGCCCGCGTCTTGGAAGACGCGGGCCCTTGGCATGATCAGGTTTTCGCGCGTTTCTACCCGATGAACGCCGCGAGCAGGCTGGCAGCCGTGGCGTAGAAGGGAACGCGCGACTCCTCCTGCACGGCCGCGGCGAACTGGGGCATCCACTGACGGGCGTGCTCGGCCACAAACTCGTCCCAAGCCGCCTCGGGGCTGCCTCCGGGCAGGTCGGTCGAGGCCACCACGTCGCCGGGCTCCTCGCCCTCGTCGAAGGTGTCCAGATCGTCGCCGATTTCCTCATACTGCTCGGCCTGCTCCTCGGTGGGGGCGCCATCCCCGCCAGCTTCCACATCGGCCTCGGCTTCCGCGTCCATGGCATCGGCGGCCGCACGCAGGGCCAGGTACTCCAGCAGCTCAAGCTCGGTCCACACGGCATCGAGCGGCTCGTTGGTGCCCTCGGGGCG
>CAJUQH010000029.1 GCA_910588095.1 uncultured Eggerthellaceae bacterium | reverse complement strand
CGGTCTCTTCCGAGATCATGAACATCCCGCCTGAGTTCTACAGTGTCACGATCCATGAGGTGGATGACGCGAGCTACGGCATCGGAGGCAAATGCATCGACGTCGTTAAGAAACAGTATATGGATGAGCACTCCAAACGCCTTGGGCAGTAAAACATGAGCAAGGTTTTGATCGTCGAGGACGAGCGCGAGTTGGCGCAGCTCATGAGCTGTGCGTTCGAGGCGGACGGCATCGCAGCCGTTATCGCCGGAAGCGCCGAGGAGGCCTACGACCTTCTGACCAGCGCCGTCTTCGATTGTCTGATAGTGGACGTGAACCTCCCGGGCGACGACGGCTACGCCCTCTGCCGCAACTTGCGCGAGCGCAGCGGAGTGCCCGTGGTGTTCGCTTCGGCGCGCATCGAGCCCGACGCGCGCATCCGAGCCCTGGAGGAAGGGGGCGACGCCTACCTCTCCAAGCCGTTTAGCCTGCGGGAAATGCTCGCCCAAGCGAAGGCGCTCATGATGAGGCCCGAGCGGAAAAGCGGCGCCGACGAGGCCGTGCTCTCCGCCGGCCCGTTTCAACTTGACGGCAGGGCCAAGACCATCCGGAAGGACGGGCAACTGATCGCCCTGTCGCCCCGGGAATTCCAGCTTGCCTCCGCCCTCATGGGCAACGCCGGCCAGAGCTTCAGCCGCGACGCCCTTCTGGCGAAAGCGTGGGGCGCTTTTGCCGAGGTGGAGCCGCAGACGGTGTCCGTCCACATGAGCTGGCTCCGCGCCAAACTTGAGGTCGACCCGGCCCACCCCGTCTACTTCAAGACCGTTCGCGGCGAGGGCTACCGTTTCGATCTTCCCGAGGGCGATCGCTGATGGCGAAGCAGGGTGAACGCCTGACGAAGCGGCTTGCCGGCGCGGCCCTCGCCTCCGCGCTTGCCGTCGTTATTGCGGCTGCTTTGGGCATCGCGGTTGTCGCCAACGGCGGCGAGGATGCGCTGCGAAGCCAGGTGGTCGAGATCAACGATGCTCGGCAGGAAATCACGGAAAACGCGCCCGACGACCGCGACGGCTCCTTGCAGGCGGCCGACCAAGCGCTCGCGAGCGCCCAGGATGCACTGCGGGATGCCGCCGACTCCCGCAACGACGCGGCCACCGGCGCCGTGGCACTCACCGCCCTCGTCTCCGTTGCAGCCCTCGCGTTTTTGGCCATCTACCTGCACCGCGCGGTGGCGCGACCCTTCACGCGGCTGGAGGGCTTCGCCGAGGAAGTGGCATCCGGCAACCTGGATGCGCCGCTTGCCTATGAGCGGTCCAACCCCTTCGGCAAGTTCACCTGGGCGTTCGATCACCTTCGCAAGGAACTCGACCGCGCTCGGAAGGACGAGGAACGCGCGAGGGAAGACCACAAGGCCGCGCTCGCCTCGCTCTCCCACGACCTGCGCACCCCGCTCGCGTCCCTTAGGGCCTATGCGGAGGCCCTGGACATGGGGCTGGTGAACTCGGAGGAGGAGCGAGCGGAATACGAGCGCGCCATCATCCGAAAATGCGACGAGGCCTCATCTCTGGTGGAGGACCTGTTCCAGCATGCGCTCTCGGACATGGATCGCATCGCGGTGGCCTGCGAGCCCGTGCAGGCGGCCCCCATCGTGAGGCGCTGCGCCAGCGACTCATCTGGCCTGGCCCGGATTTCCTGCCTGCGCGTGGACGATGCCCGCGTGGAAGCCGACGAGGCGCGGCTCGCCCAGGCCATCGACAACCTCATCGGCAACGCCATCAAGTACGCGCGCGGTTCGGCCATCGACATCCAGGCCACGGCCGAGAACGGGCTGTACACGATAGCGGTGCGCGATTACGGGCCGGGCATGCCGCCTGAGGACCTGCCGTTTGCCACCGAGCGCTTCTATCGGGGCGCGAACGCGTCGGACAAGCCGGGTTCGGGGCTGGGGCTCTACATCTCGTCCTATCTGGCGGAACGCATGGGCGGCCGCCTGCACCTGGTCAATGCCCACCCGGGGCTCAAGGCCACCATAGAGCTTCCCCTCCTGCCCTGAGCCGCAAGCGCTGTGCGCCTTAATGATTCCTTAATGGCCGTCTCTCTATGATGGGGCCGACGGCGCACAAGGGAAAGGACCAACCATGCGCGAAACCATACTCTCGACGCGAAAACTGTCGAAGACCTACGTAGCAGACGGCGTGCAGGCCCATGTCCTGGGAAGCGTCGGCCTTGAGCTCTACAAAGGGGATTTCACCTCGATTATGGGCCCTTCGGGCTCGGGAAAGTCCACGCTGCTCTACTGCCTCTCGGGCATGGATGCCCCCACTTCAGGCGAGGTCATCTTCGAAGGGGAGGACATCGCCCGCCTTGGGCAGGGCCGGCTCTCCGAGCTGAGGGCGCAGCGTTTCGGGTTCGTCTTTCAAGCGGCGAACCTCGTGAGCAACCTCACCTTGTACGAGAACATCGCCGTGCCCGGCTATCTGAAGCGGGGGCGCAGCGCCTCTGCGACGAGGCGCGCCACCGACGAGTTGATCGAACGCATGGGGCTCTCCGAGGTCGCCTCGCACCTTCCCAGCCAAGCGTCCGGCGGCCAGAAGCAGCGCTGCGCCGTGGCGCGAGCGGTGGTGAACGAGCCGGCGATCGTGTTCGCCGACGAGCCCACCGGCGCCCTCAACCGCGCGAACAGCCTGGAGGTGCTCGATCTTCTGGGCGAGCTCAACCGCGACGGCATCAGCATCCTCATGGTGACCCACGACGTGCGCAGCGCCGTCCGCGGCAACCGCGTGCTCTACTTCGAGGACGGTGGCATCCGCGGCGAGCTGGAGCTGGCGCCTTGGGACACGGCGCTCTCCGGCGACGAAGCCTACGTTCGCGAGCGCGAGGCCATGGCGAACGCCTGGCTTGCCTCGCTGTCCTGGTAGGGGGTGCGCCATGGAACCGTTGCGCACGCTTGTGCTCGCAGGATTGCGGAAGGACAAAGGGACGTTCGTCGGCCTCGCACTGCTCTTGTTCCTTGCCGCCTTCGCGCTGACGCTGACCACCAGCCTCTTCGCCGACCTCTCCAATCGCGAGGAGGCCTTGCTCGACCAGATTGCAGCGGGGGATGTTTTCGCCAATGACCTGGTCTCGAACCTCACCGACGAGGACGTTGATGAGATAGAGGCGCTTCCCGAAGTTGCCGAGGTGAAGGTGACCGAGGCTTTCGCCGCACCCACGCGCGTCGAAGATGCCCAGGGAAACGAGGTCGTGAAAACCGCACCGCCGTCGGCAAGCGCCTATGAGGCCTGGGGCTCATCCCTCGACTTCAACGTCTTCGCCGATGACCTCTCGTCGTATCGCGACGATGAGAGAGGGCCGGCGGACGGCGAGGCCTACGTCCGCATTGCGGAGCGCACTCTGCACAACATACAGATAGGCGATTACCTGGTGCTCGATATCGGCGGACGGGAGACCTCTCTGCGCGTCGCGGGATTCTACGAAGATCCGCAGTTCGGGACACCCTTCATGGAGACGAAGCGCTACCTGCTGTCTTCCGGAACCTTCGATGAGCTGTTGGCAGAAGTTGAGGAGACGGGCGCATCCGGCGCCGGTGTCTCCAGCGGCGCCATGGCCATGGAGAAGGAGGCGTACCCCATCAGGGAGATCAACGTGGTGCTGACGTCCGAGGCGCGCTCCCAGGGCATCGACGGACACGATCTGACGCAGCTGATCGACGATGGGACCTCGTGGGGCGAATCCGCGCACACGCTTTTCTCCCGGCAGACTCTCGCTGGCTACAGTCTTTTGGTGGTGCAGGTCATCACCGCGGTGCTTGCCGTGTTCTCGCTCATCCTGTTTGTGGTAGCCCTCATCCTGTGCCTGCACACGGCGTCCTCGAACATACAGAGCGGCTATGCCGACTGGGGCGTCCTGAAAGGGGTGGGGCTTCCGCGCAATGCGCTCCGTAGGGCCCTTGTCATGCAGTATGCGTTCGCCGCGCTCGTTGGCCTCGCTTTCGGCTTCGTCGCAGGCTGCCTTCTGGAGCCGCTCTTCTGGCCGGCGTTCTTGCTCATCACGGGAATCCTCGTGGTCGAGGCGTCCTTCCCTTGGGTGGGCCTCTGCTGCTGCGCGGTTCTCTTGGCGGCCCTCATGGCGTGCGTTGCCGTGATGGCCCGTAAGATAGGGCGCATCACGCCTCTGGCGGCGCTCCGGCAAGGCGACGGCGACATCCGCTTCTCACCGCGCGGGGCGAGCGCGATAACGGGCAATCGACTGAGGGCGTCGCTGGCATGGCGGGCGATCGTGTCCGAGAAGGGGCGCTATCTTGGAATAGGCATCTGCTCTCTACTGCTGTGTGCTTTCGTCGCGCTGTGCTTCGGAATCGGCGGCGCGGTTGCCGGAGACGACGCGATGTACAAGGCCTTCGGCGTGTGGAAGAGCGACGGCTCGGTTCGCTTCGATGCGCAGGAAGTGAGCCTTGACGAGGTGCGTGAAACCATAGAAGGCATCTCTCCCATAACGCGCGAGTGGGAAGAGAGCGCAGCGATTCTCAATTTGAGCGGCGAGGCCTGCACCTTCATCGGACTGTCCGATACGGGCGTTCTGGAAGAGGCGTCCATCGTCTCGGGGCGCGCGCCAAAGCACGCCAACGAGGCGCTCGTAGGATTGAGCCTTGCCCGCGCCAAGGGGCTTTCGGTGGGCGATGAGCTGCAGGTGGAGAAGGGCGACGGCGAGGAGCGAACCTACATCGTAAGCGGTTTGCTGTCATCGGTGCTCAATGGGGGCAATGGCGTCGTCCTCACCCATGAGGGATTTCAGGAGCTGGTGGAGTTGGGGGCGGACGCCATGGACGTTTCGCGCCAGTACCAGCTGGCCGATCCCGATAAGGCCGAAGAAGCGGTAGAGGCGCTTGCAAGTAGGTTCGGGGACAGCGTTGACACCGAACTGACCGGAATGTTCGGGTCGAGCACGAACATGCTTTTGCTCTGCAGGGACATGCTGACGATCATGGGTTATGTCATGTCCGCATTTGCGATGGGCCTTGCCTGCGTTGCCGTGATGCTGATAAGCAGGCGAACGCTCCTCTCCGAGCGCCGTGATATGGGCGTCTATCGTGCCATGGGATTCACGGCGGCCTCATTGCGCGCTTCGTTTACGCTGCGCTTTCTCGGCGTGTCGGCGGCGGGCGCCCTGGTGGGGTCGGCCCTCACGATGGCAGCTGGGGGCGCCCTGGTCAGTTCGCTGTTCGGCCTGTTCGGCGTCGGCGCGTTCAGCCTCTCGCTGCCTGTCTGGGAGGCGCTTGCCATCAGCGCGGTCTTCGCCCTCGCCTTCGCGCTCTCGGCCTTCGGAATGTCAAGGAGGATCAAGGACGTTAGCGTCCGCGAGCTTGTTGTGGAGTGAGACGACGCTGAGACAACGGGTCACATCTGATGGCACACTATGAGACGTTTAAAGAACCCAAAGAGTCTAGTGTGCCATCAGATGTGACCCTCCGTCTTCTCCGCAGAAGGCTTGACGCGCCATCGGCTTCGCATTCACGAACTAGGGCGCCTCTGAAGTCTGGAAAGTATGCACTCGTTCGCGAATTTGCCTTGGAAAATATGCATGTGGCAAGATGGAGGCCATGAATCGAGCTGAGCAAACGGCAACGCGACAACGTGGAGGAGAACCCATGGGCACAGCGAGAAGCCAAAGGGCGGCCCTGGTCGCCTTCTGCGTGGCGGCCTGCGCGCTGTACGTCTACGGCGTCGCGTCGGCGGGGTGCATCCCGCGCGCCGTCGAGAGCGTCGCGCTGCCGCTCGACTTCATGGTCGGCATTCCTGCGGGCTTCTACCTCATGGTGGTGCGCCCGCGCCGCCTCACGCCGCTGTGCGTCATCCCCGTCATCTGGCTCGGCTACGGGCTGAGCGTGCTCGCGCTCGGGTCGCCGGAGGCCGGCGCGCTTCCGTGGCTGCTCTGCGCGCTGGTTCCCGTCGAGGTCGCCATCGCCGCGCGGGAATGCCTGAAGGTCGCCCGCATCTACAAGGCCGCGAAGGCGAAGGGGCCCGACCCCATGGCCTGGTTCGCAGAGACGATGCGCTATCTCGTGCGCCACGACGCAGCGGCGAGCATGGCAGCCGCAGAGCTCAGCGTCTGGCACTATGCGCTGCTCTCCTGGCGGCGCGCGCCCTATGCGCTGCCGGGCGAGAAAACGTTCAGCTACCACAACGCCGGCGGCTACCTGAGCATGATGCTGGGGCTCGCGCTCGCTTTCCCCGTCGAGATCGTCGGCGCGCACCTGCTCGTTGCGCAGTGGAGCGCCGTGGCGGCATGCGTCGTCACCGCGCTTTCGGTCTACGCCGCCGCGTGGCTCGCGAGCGATGCGCGGGCGCGCGTCATGCGGCCGGTCGCCATCGGCGCGGACGCCGTGCGCCTGGAATGCGGCATCCAGATGGAGGC
Source organism: uncultured Eggerthellaceae bacterium (assembly GCA_910588095.1). GTDB lineage: Bacteria > Actinomycetota > Coriobacteriia > Coriobacteriales > Eggerthellaceae > D16-63. The sequence goes on along the minus strand of CAJUQH010000029.1, from coordinate 4,973 downwards.
GCGCATCCCGCTGGCCGACATACAGGAAGTCGCCTTCTCCGAGCCAGCCGGCGATGGCCTCGCCAAGGCCGACAGGCTCAACTTCGGCACCTTCTACCAGGCGAACGTCTGGGTCGTGGCCAAGCGGCCTGTCGCGGTCCGCACGATGCTCGGCGAGAAACGCGTGCGCGCCATCGGACTCAGCCTGGACGACCCGCAGGGCTTCGCGAAGGCACTTGCTGCCGCAACCGAGGAGGCGACGGCATGACCTCCGTTTTCGTGCCGGCTCTCGTGGCGGTTGCCTTCATCGTCGCCATCGTCTCGGTCTGGCTCGCGAAGCCCATAAACAAGGGCATCTTGTTCCACGACACGGGGTACGACGAGAAGAATCCGCCCACGCCACAAGAGTGGCGCAAGACGCAGGCCAGGTATTCTGTGCTGCTCGTCTTCCTTGGCGCCCTGTTCACCTTGCTTGCTTGGCTGTGCGTGCGATGAAGTGCGGTGTCTTGCCGATCCGCCACCACATGCCGCTCATAGTGCACCAAGATGAGCTGCCACTATGGCTCCATCCCGGCCGCCAGCACCTTGCAGCTTTATCAAAATGAATGATCGGCGGTCATCCTGAAATCATTTTACGACCATGCTGAATTCGTGATAGTATGTCAGCGTGATTGTAAAATGATTACCAAATACGACAAGACACTGAATTCTGTCCTCGAAGCCAACGCGGGGATCATAACCTCTGCCGAGGCGCAAGAGGCAGGGGCCACGCGCCCGGCCTTCTCCGACTACGTCCGCAGACACGGCCTTGAGCGAACATCGCGTGGGGTCTACATTGATCCTGATGTATTCCCGGACGAGATGGCGCTCCTTCAGAAGCGCTTCCCGAAAGCCGTGTTCTCGCACGATTCGGCGCTCTATCTTCACGACCTGACCGACCGGGAGCCGATGCCGATCTCGGTTACCGTCGATTCCAACTACAATGCCGGCCCCTTGAGGGATCAGGGCGTGCGCGTCCACTACGCAAAGCCGGAGTGGTACGAACTCGGGCTCACGGAAGTGAAGACGCCGGGCGGTCTCAACGTGCGAGCCTACGACAAGGAGCGCACTATCTGCGACCTCATCCGCAAGCGTGCCGCTTTCGATCCTGCCGTGTTCGGGCAGGCGATTCGTGACTACTCCCGCTCCAAGGACAAGGACCTTGCGCGACTGTCGTCATACGCTCGGACCATGAACATGGAATCCCGCGTTTACGAGGTAATGGAGGTGGCACTGTGATCACGGGAGCCCGGAGAATCAAAGACCTCATCAGGAACCGCGCCAAAGGAGACGGCGCCACGGCGCAGATGCTCCTTCGTCACTACACCATGGAGCGCCTGCTTGAGAGACTGTCCGTGTCCGATTATCGCGGTGACTTCGTCATCAAGGGAGACATGCTCGTGGCATCCCTCATCGGCGTGGACGAGCGCTCCACGCGAGACATCGACGCCACGATGCGCGGGCACGACATGAGCTTGGATAATGTCTCTCGCATCCTTGCCGAGGTCGCCTCCATCGACATCGGCGACGGCTTCACCTTCGAGCTCGGGGAACCGCAAGAGATCATGGAAGACTCTGAATACGGCGGTGTGCGCGTCAACGTGAGCGCATCCATCGAGAAGACGAAGACGACCTTCAAGATCGACATCTCCACAGGTGACGCCATCACGCCGGACGCGATCGAGTACGACTACAAGCTGCTGTTCGAGGATAGGAGCATCCCGCTTCGATCGTACAACACCGAGACTGCGCTGGCCGAGAAGCTGGAGACCATCCTCTCGCTCGCGCTCCAGACGACGAGGATGCGCGACTTCTACGACATCTACGCCCTGACGGAATCGGGTCGTGACATCGACTTCGCCCTTCTGGGAGATGCGCTCGACGCGACGATGGCGGTTCGTGAGAGCACGGTATCGCTCGATCGGAGCAACGAGGTGATCGGCCTGCTTGAGGGAAGCGAGATGATGGAGGGACACTGGAGCCGGTACCAGGCGGCCAACCCCTTCGCAGAATCTGTCAGTTGGCAAGATGCGCTCGCGTCTCTTCGCGCGTTGGCCAACGCGGTCAAGGACGCCAAAACTGCCGACTAGCCGTTTTCACGAAGAAATACCAGTTCAGAGCTACTGGGACAATTTGTCTCAGTGGAACGAGGAAAGACCAGAATGTCTATCAACGAGTACATCGCCAAGCAGTTCGCCAACCCCCGTGGTATAGGCGGCCGCATCGTTATGGCCGTCATGAACCGTCAGAACGCGCAGATGTACGAAGCGACAGAGAGGCTCCTTCGCCCTCGAAACGACGACATCATACTTGACATAGGCTGCGGCAACGGAATCATGTTGGAGCGGATCGCCCATGCGTGTGATTGCCATTTGATAGGAGCCGACATCTCGGAAGATGCGCTTGAGATCGCGAAGCGTCAGCTTGCCGGAACGAACGTGGAGCTCCTTCGCTGTCCGGTTGACGATATGCCACTCGAAGACGCAACAGTCGACAAGGCTCTAACAATCAACACGATTTACTTCTGGGAGGATCTGGCGTCGGGCTTCGAGGAGATCGCTCGCGTGCTCAAACCCGAGGGCATCTTCATTGGCACTCATTACACGAACCGAGCCCTCGAATCCTACTCTCACACTCAGTTCGGCTATAGGATGCACGCCGAGAAAGCGGTTCTTTCGGCGGCGAAGGACGTGGGCCTTGCAGTTCACATCGAGCCCATCATGGACGGAAGGGCGTATTGTGTTGTAGGCAGGAGGCAAGCATGAGCGAGGATTTGCGATTCGCCGACAGGAGCGAGTTCAGAAAATGGCTGCAAGGCAATGCATCTTCCGACGATGGTGTCTGGCTCATCTTCGGCAAGACAGGAGGCCCTAAGACGCTCAAGGCATCGGAAGCCCTGGAAGAAGCGCTCTGCTTTGGCTGGATCGACGGGCAGATGCAGAAGATCGACGACGTCTCTTATCGCAAGTACTTCTCTCAACGTAGGCTCAACAGCAAGTGGTCTGAGAAGAACAAGAAGCTCGTAGCCGAGCTTGAGAAGCGCGGACTCATGACCGAGCATGGGCGCTCGAAGATCGAGGAAGCGAAGGCCAACAGACAGTGGGATGCTCCGAAAGCTCCTGGCGTCACCGACGAGGACATCGAGCGTATCACGCAGATTCTTGAGCCCTATGAGAAGGCGCACGCGAACTTCCTCGGCATGTCGCCTTCGGTGAGGAAGACCTACACGAGGGCCTACCTTGATGCAAAGACCGACGCTGGTCGCGAGAAGCGTCTCGCTTGGATGGTTGACAGGCTCAATCGAAACCTGAAGCCGATGTAATCGGCAAAGAAATGCACCCAGGGAAGTAAACGGGCCCCCTGGAGCAAGTCGGATCTGCTTCGGCTGCGCAAGGGGCCCGACAAGAGCCAGGGGGTCACATCTAATGGCACACTATGAGACGCTTGATGCAAAGGAGCCAAGGGGCTAGTGCGCCATTAGATGTGACCCCCTGGCTCTGCTAAGCTTGCACGAGGAAGACCGCGGCCTTGGCGCCGCACCGACGGAAGGAGCCTGCCCATGCTGTCCGAGCGCCCGACCATGGAGGAGATGGAAGCGTTCTTCAACGGCGACCAATTCGTCACGAAGGCGGCCGGATGCCGCATCGTCGAGGGGTGGAAGGGCCATGGCGTGGCCGAAATGGAGCTGGCCAACATCCACAAGAACGCCCAAGGCAACATCATGGGCGGTGCCATCTTCACGCTGGCCGACTTCGCCTTGGCCCTGGCCAGCAACATCGGCGGCGGCCCGGTGGTCAACGCCATGAGCACCATCTCCTACATGAGCGCCACCCGCGGCACCAAGCTCATCGCCACGGCCGACCTGGAGAAGGCCGGGCGGCACCTGTCGTTCTACACCGTCACGGTCACCGACGACACCGACAGGCTCATCGCCAAGATGGACATCACGGGCTACCAGCACTAGCCCTTTTGCGCGAGGGCCCCTCCAGCCCTCCCCGGCCGCCGCTGGGCCCCGCACCCGAGCCGCGCCGACGCCCAGGCCGCACCTGCAGCCGAGGCAGCCAAGCCGCCAGTGCCTGCGCTCCCGTGCGCCGGCTGCCTAGCAGCCCAGCTCATCGGCCAGCTGCTTCAGGAACAGCCCCACATCGGTGATGATGCCGATGGTCTGGAAGCTGCCACGGTCGGCCAGCTTCAGTGACGCAGAGTGACGCAGAGTGACGCAGGACGGGGATAACGTCATCAATATCACCGAGCAGTGGGTGGCGGACATTCCTAGATGACGTCCTTCCGATTTCCGTGAGTCTCTCTATCTGCCGCACCGGCAACCCCCTGCAGAGTCAAGGGGGCGATTCTCTCGACTCCTGCGCCGCTTTGGGTCATGTGATGACAATATCCCCGCCCTGCGTCATCTTCCTGCGTCATCTTCCCAACTGTCGATGAACAGCACGGTCTCGCCGCCGGCCAGGGGGACGAAGTACTCGTAGCGGAGGTTGCCCGGCTCGGCGCGGATGGCATCCACCGTGCCCGAGGCCGTCATCTCCTCGGCGAACCGCCGGGCGTTTCCGTCGGCGCCGTGGTAGTAGATGTTCACGGTGATGGACAGATGTCGAGGGGGTGGTTCCCTTGACACCCCGCCGGCATTTTCTTCCCACCGAAGAGGGGCGGCGCGGGGTAAATCGCGCAGACCTCCCGGCTAACCCACTGCAGATGGCAGCTTTGGTTGACAGATTTCCAACCATGGTTGGTAGATGCGCGGCAACCCTTCCGATTGAATCGAAGTGCGCTCATACTGGCATCGAGGAAAGGAAGCGCCATGAAATTCAACGAGCGGCTCATGGCCCTGCGCAAGAAGCGGGGCCTCTCCCAGGAAGAGCTCGGCTTCGAGCTGGGGGTATCGCGACAGACGGTATCGAAGTGGGAATCGGGGCAATCCTATCCCGACTTCCAGCGCCTGG
>CAJUQH010000028.1 GCA_910588095.1 uncultured Eggerthellaceae bacterium | reverse complement strand
TCAGGGTAAGCCCTTAATGCCGACTGCTTCGTGAGGAGGGCATCCACCACAGTCGGTGAACTGCAAGATTGCGTACAATCCCGGATTTCTCCCGGAGAACGGTCTCGATAGGCAGATGCCCTCATCATCCCGTTCTTGGCGAGAGGAAACGCGAAAAAAAATCCCTTATTCGATTGTACGCAGCTCTTATAAAAGAGCAGCAGTTCACCATCTGCGAGTGTATCAAGCACTTCGTCGGAAGACAAGTGCCTGTGCGCTCGCCATCCATCGAATCTGCGGATAGCTGGGCCGCCAATGCTTGCGTATACCCCTAGGGGGTATTATGATAATGCTAGGAAGCGACGAAGGAGGATCCAGGATGGCATCTCCCAAGGGCTGCTGCGACCGGCCCGACCAAGCGGCTGATGCCGCTCCCAAGCACAAGCGCACGCCGCGCAGCCCCGAGCTGCAGCGCGACGTGCAGAAGCGCCTCAACCGCGCCATCGGCCAGCTCAACGGCGTGAAGGCCATGGTGGAGGACAATCGCTACTGCGGCGACGTGCTCACCCAGCTGGCTGCGGCCGAGAGCGCCGTGCGCCGTTGCCGCGAGCTGCTGCTGCGCGAGCATCTGCGCACCTGCGTGGTGGAGGAGGTCCGCGCCGGCAACGACGAGGTGGTCGACGAGGTGGTCGACCTGTTCCGCACGTTCTCGTAGAAGGAAGAAGGATGCGATCATGAGTAGCAGGGGAGAAGCGTTGGCGACTGCCGAAGATGGGAGCGGCCAGGTGGATGCGCCCGGGGCCCGGCCTGCTGACGCGGCCACCATCCGCCTTGCCATCGACGGCATGCACTGCGCCAACTGCGCCGCCAACATAGAGAAGCACTACCGCGAAGCGCCGGGCGTCATCGACGTGGCCGTCAACCTGGCGAACAACACCGGCAGGGTGGTGTTCGATCCGGCACAGGCCAGCGTGGATGACATGCTGGCCGTGTTCGACAACCTGTCGTTCACGGCAGAGATCATCCCAGAAGATGCCCCGTTGGTGGATGAGAAGCGCCGCGAGAAGGAAGCCGCCCGCGCGAAGCGCGACCGCGAGGTGTTCGCCGCATCAGCGGCGCTCACGGTGGTCATCGTCTGCGTGGGCATGCTGCCGGGCTGGCATATGGCCGTGGGCAACGCGCTGGCTGGGCTTTTTGTGGCCAGCCCTACGCACGGGCAGGCCATGTTCGCGGCCAACCTGCTGCTGCTCGCGCTCACGCTGCCGGTGCAGTTCGGCTGCGGGGCGCGCTTCTACAAGGGCGCATGGGGCGCCCTGCGCTCCGGCTCGGCCAACATGGACGTGCTCGTGGCGCTGGGCACTACCATCGCCTTCGCCTTCTCGCTCGTCATCACGTTCCTGCCCGTGGCCATCGGCGACTGGTCCCATGCCGGCGCCATCAACGACGGCATGCCGTATTTCGAAACTTGCGCCATGCTCATCACCTTCGTGCTGCTGGGCAAGATGCTGGAAAATCGCGCGAAAGGCGCCACGAACCAGGCGATCGAGGTGCTCATGAACCTGACACCGCCCACGGCGCGCGTGCTGCGAGCGGGCCGCGAACAAGAGGTGCCGCTGGCGCAGGTGGTGGCGGGGGATGCCGTGCTAGTGCGTCCGGGCGAGAAGATGCCGGTGGACGGCGTCGTCACGGAAGGTGCGTCCGAGGTGGACGAATCCATGCTCACCGGCGAGGCGCTGCCGGTGCCGAAGGCCGCCGGCGACGCGGTCACCGGCGGCACGGTCAACGCCACGGGCGCCCTCACGGTGCGCGCCCTGCGCGTGGGGGCCGATTCCACGTTGGCGCGCATCGTGCGCGCGGTGGAGGACGCCCAGGGCTCCAAGGCGCCGGTGCAGCGCCTGGCCGACCGTATCGCCGCGGTGTTCGTCCCGGCCATATTGGCCATCGCGGCCGTGACGTTCTGCGCGTGGTTCTTCTTCGTGCCGGACCTGGTGTCGAACGTGCCGCTGCCCGCCAGCGAGGTGCTGGTGCAGTCGCTGATGCCGGCCATCGCGGTCATCTGTGTGGCGTGCCCGTGCGCGCTCGGCCTAGCCACGCCCACGGCGCTCATGGTGGGCATGGGCCGTGGCGCCCAGCTTGGCGTGCTCATCAAGGACGGCGAGGTGCTCGAGCAGGTGTGCAAGGTGCGCGCCATGGCCTTCGACAAGACGGGTACGATCACCACCGGCCAACCCCAGGTGGTGGCGTGCACGGCAGCGCCGGAGGCCCTGCGCCTGGCTGCAGCGGTCGAGGCCCGCAGCGAGCACCCGCTGGCCCGGGCCGTGGTCGCCTATGCCGAGCAGGCCGGCATCGGGCCGCTGCCGCCGGTGGAGGGCTTCCAGGCCGTGGTGGGCGAGGGCGTGCAGGGCGTGGTGGACGGACACGAGGTGTTCGTGGGCCTCAGCCGCACGGGCGCCGAAGCCACCTCGTGCGTCGTGGTCGACGGCGCCGACGCGGGCGGCCTCGCGTTCCGCGACGACCCGAAGCCCGATGCGGCAGCCACCCTGGCCGAGCTGCAGGACTCCTTCGGCATAAGCGCGTTTTTGGTCACGGGCGACAGCCAGGCCGCCGCCGAGGCCGTGGCGGCCGAGGTGGGCATGCCTGCGTCCCAGGTGCGCGCTGGCGTGAAGCCGCTGCAGAAGGCCGAGGCCGTGGCGGCCATCAAGGCCCAGGAGCAGGGCGCGGTGGTGGCCTTCGTGGGCGACGGCATCAACGACGCTCCCGCCCTGGCCGCGGCTGACGTGGGCATAGCCATGGCTTCCGGCACCGACGTGGCCCTCGACGCGGGCAGCGTGGTGCTCATGCGCAACCGCCTGGCCGACATCGCCGTGGCCCTGCGCCTGTCGGCGGCCACCATGCGCAAGATCAAGCAGAACCTGTTCTGGGCGCTCATCTACAACTGCATCATGATCCCGCTGGCTGCCGTGGGCATCCTGGCGCCGGCCTTGGCCGGCGCGGCCATGGCGCTGTCCAGCGTGTCGGTGGTGGCCAACTCGCTGCTCCTGAAGCGCTTCCGCCCGCGCTAGCGCCTGGCGGCCGCCTGCTACCCAGGCGTTCTGTCTTTTTCGCGGGCGTTGCGCAGCCGCCGGTTGCCTCGGCGGCCGCTTCCCTCATAATGGGGGCATGGCCAGAAGACCCCAAAGAAGCTCCTACGACCGCAGCGCCTACAGCACCAAGCGCTCCCAGCGCCGGGCGCAGCGCGCGGGCGGCCGTCACCGCAAGGGCGCCGACCCGGCCCTCGATGCGCGCAACGCGGCCCTCGACTCGCTGTTCGAGGACGACGGCGCCTCGTCGAGCCGTGGCGAGGCGGGGGCTGCCGCCTTCAGCCGGTCGTCCTACGGCTCCGAGAATCCCTACTCGCGCACCAGCGGCACCGGCAGCTACTCCGACATACGCAGGAAGCGCCACCGCCGCTCGCTGGTGAAGCGCGCCCTGGTGGCGGTGCTTGTCACCGTGCTGCTGGGAGCCGGCGGCGCCTTCGGCTACCTCTGGTACATCCAGAACAACATGAACGACGGCATGGACCCCGAGCTCATGGCTGCGCTGGCTCGCGCCAACGCCGGCGACCCGTTCTACATGGTGCTCATGGGCACCGACGCCTCCACCGAGCGCATGACCGGCGACGAGTTCGCCGGCGACAACTTCCGCACCGACTCGCTCATGCTGGCCCGCATCGACCCGCGCGACCAGAAGGTGGCCGTGGTCTCGCTCATGCGCGACACCCAGGTGGACATGGGCGACGAGTACGGCTTGCAGAAGATAAACGCCGCCCATGCCATCGGCGGCCCGGCCTTCACGGTGCAGACCGTCTCCAAGCTGGCCGACGTGCCGGTGTCGCATTACGCCGAGATAAACTTCGACGGCTTCTGCGAGGTGGTGGACGCCCTTGGCGGCATCGACGTGGACGTGCCCATCGAGATAGACGACCCCGACGCGGGCGGCCATCTCGACGCCGGCCCCCAGACGCTCAACGGCAACCAGGCCCTCATCCTGTGCCGCAGCCGCAGCGCCTTCGAGGAGTACGGCAGCGGCGACAGCTACCGCGCCGCCAACCAGCGCATGGTCATCGGCGCCATCCTATCCAAGCTGCTCCATTCCGACCTGGGCACCATGATGGGCAGCGTCCAGGCGCTCTCGTCGTACGTCACCACCGACTTCAGCCTGAGCGACATCCTGTCGCTGGCCGGCGCCATGCATGGCATCGACATGGAATCCAGCTTCTACACCGCGGTGAACCCCACTACCTCCAAGTACATCGACGGCGTTTGGTGGGAGATCATGGATGCGGTGGCCTGGCGTCAGATGATGGACCGCATCGACCAGGGCCTGCCTCCTTCGGCCACCGACGACATCGACCCTGCCACGGGCATCGCCTTCTCGTCGGCGGGCAGCGCGGGCTCGCGCGCGGGCGCCGTGGCCGTGCGCAACGGCTCGGGCATCGACGGCGCCGGCACCCAGGCCCAGCAGCTGGTCGAGGCGCTGGGCTACAGCACCACGGTGGCCAACGCCAACCACTCCGACTACCGCGAGACGCTGGTGGTGTACTCCGAGGCAGGCCAGCGCCCCTACGCCGAGGAGATAGTCGAGAAGCTCGGCTGCGGCCGCGCCGAGCAGGACGACGGCGACTACATCTTCACTGGCAACTTCCTCGTGCTCATCGGCTCCGACTGGCCCGGCGCCAAGGGGTAGCCCGTGAACATCACCGTGGTGGCCGTCGGCAAGCTCAAGGAGCGCTTCTGGGCCGACGCCTGCGCCGAGTACCTCAAGCGCCTGGGCCCCTACGCCCGCGTGACGGTGGCCGAGGTGGCCGATGTCGACCCGGCCCGCGCCGGTGGGGAAGCGGCGGCCCGCGCAGCCGAAGGGCGCTCGGTGCTGGCGCGCATCCCCGAGCGGGCCCGCGTCATCGCGCTGGCCATCGGAGGCAAGGCGCGTACGAGCGAAGGGCTCGCAGCCCATTTGGATGACCTGGCCTTGGGCGGCACGAGCGACGTGGCCTTCGTCATCGGCGGCTCCACCGGCATCGACGAGGCGGTGCTGGCCCGCGCTGACGAGACGCTGTCCTTCGGGCCCATCACGCTGCCCCACAACCTGGCCCGCGTCGTGCTGCTCGAGCAGCTGTACCGGGCGTTCAAGATATCCCGCGGCGAGCCGTACCATAAATAGGTTCCGCCGCTTTGGGGCGGGCTGCTATGATGGGCCTGCTGCCAGCATCCTAAGCGACCGAGGAAGGGAAGGCGCCATGCGCTTCATCTCATGGAACGTCAACGGCATCCGCGCCGTGCTCAAGAAGGGCTTCGACGAGGCGTTCGCCGCCTTCGATGCCGACGTGTTCGCCCTGCAGGAGACGAAGTGCCAGCAGGGCCAGGTGGAGCTTGCCCTGCCCGGCTACCACCAGGCGTGGAGCTACGCCCAGAAGAAGGGCTATGCCGGCACGGCGGTGCTCTCGCGCCAGGAGCCAGCCCGCGTGCTGCATGGGCTCGGCATCGACCACCTCGACCAAGAAGGCCGCATCGTGGCCGTCGAGCTGGAGCGCTTGTGGTTCGTCGACGTGTACACGCCCAACGCCCAGGCCGAGCTGGCGCGCATCGCCCACCGCCTCGAATGGGACGAGGCCTTCCGCGAGTTCTGCGTCGGGCTCGAGCAGGGCATCCTTCCGGACGGCTCGAGCATCGCGCCCAAGCCGGTGGTCATGTGCGGCGACTTCAACGTGGCCCATCAGGAGATAGACCTGAAGAACCCGGGGCCCAACCGCGGCAACCCCGGCTTCTCCGACGAGGAGCGCGCCTCGTTCACGGCGCTGCTCGACGCGGGGTTCGCCGACACCTTCCGCTTGCTGCACCCCAGCGAGGCCGGCGCCTACAGCTGGTGGAGCTACCGCTTCAACGCCCGGGCCAACAACGCCGGGTGGCGCATCGACTACTTCCTCGTCAGCAAGGCGCTCGCGCCGCTCGTGCGCGCGGCCTCCATCTACCCCGAGGTCATGGGCAGCGACCACTGCCCGGTGGGGCTCGACTTGGACTGCGGTTAGCCCGCAGGGAGTTTTCTTGCTCATCAGGCCCTTTCCCGGGCTTTATGCGTTGCAAACCCCTGCTGGTCGTGTAAAATACTTTTCCAAAGTCTGCCAACGTGCGCCCTCGTGCGCCTCATGCGCTCTGCGAAGCGCAGCCGAACACAGCATTGCGGAGGAGATAGAATGCCTAACTACGCAGGTGACTCCCTGGCCGTCATCAAAGTCGTCGGGGTCGGCGGGGGCGGCACGAACGCCGTCAACCGCATGGTCGAGGCCGGAGTGCGCGGTGTCGAGTTCATCGCGGTGAACACCGACCGCCAGGCGCTCCTCATGTCCGACGCCGACATCACCATCCACATCGGCGAGGAGCTCACCCGCGGCCTGGGCGCCGGCGCGAACCCCGAGGTGGGCGCGCAGGCGGCCGAGGAGAGCCGGGCGCAGCTGCGCGAGGCGCTGGCCGAGGCCGACATGGTGTTCGTCACCGCTGGCGAAGGCGGCGGCACGGGCACGGGAGCGGCCCCCATCGTGGCCGAGATCGCCCGTGACGAGATCGGCGCGCTCACGGTGGGCATCGTCACCAAGCCCTTCACCTTCGAGGGCCGCCTGCGCCGCAACCAGGCCGAGCAGGGCATTGAGCTGCTCAGCCAGATGGTGGACACGCTCATCATCATCCCCAACGACCGCCTGCTCGAGATCGTCGACAAGAAGACCTCCATGGTCGACGCCTTCCGCATCGCCGACGACACGCTGCGCCAGGGCATCCAGGGCGTCACCGACCTCATCACCATACCGGGCCTCATCAACCTCGACTTCGCGGACATCCGCACCGTCATGAAGGATGCGGGCACCGCCATCATGGGCATCGGCATATCGTCGGGCGAGAACCGCGCTCTCGACGCTGCCCAGCAGGCCACGAGCTCCAACCTGCTCGAGACATCCATCCAGGGCGCATCGCGCGTGCTGTTCTCCATCGCTGGCAGCTCCGACCTCACCCTCACCGAGGTGTCCGAGGCCGCGCGCATCGTCGAGACCTGCGCCGACGAGAACGCCAACATCATCTACGGCCAGATCATCGACGAGGACCTGCGCGATGCCGTGCGCATCACGGTCATCGCCACCGGCTTCAAGATGCGCCCGAACCAGCCTGCCATGGACTTCTCGCCGCGCAGCGCCCGCACCGACCTGTTCTCCTCGACGGTCGAGCCCGCTGCCGTGCCGACGGCCCAGGCTGCCCCGGCGCCCGCCCCGGTGACGTTCTCGCCGTCCAGCTCCACGAGCCGCTTCGCCGACGAGGACTACATCCCCGACTTCCTGAAGCGCCAGCACTAGAGCTAGGGGCAGGCCTCCTATGTCGCCTGTGAGCTTGCCTTTGCCGCGCCTCGAGGGGCGCGGTCTCTCCGTGCCTGGCGAAGGCTCCCTCGCCGTGCTCACCGATGATGCGCTCTATGAGCGCACCGGTACCCGCATCGCGTTCACCGAGCGCACCGGCGGCACGAGCGCCGAGCCCTACGACAGCCTCAACCTCGCGTTCAGCGTCGACGACAGCCGCGAGGCCGTCGAGGCCAACATCGCGCGCCTGACCAGCGCCCTCGGCGCGGGCAGCATGCCGCTCATCCGCCCCAAGCAGGTCCATGGCACCCAGCTGGCCGTGGTCGCCTCAGCCGATCCGTCGGCGCTCGCCGCTGTGGCCGAGCAGGCTGCCGAAGGGGCCGACGGCGTGGTGGTGGCGGTGCCCGATGTGGCGGCGCTGCTGTGCTTCGCCGACTGCGTGCCCGTCATCCTGGCAGCTCCGAGCGGCGCCTTCGCCGTGGTGCATGCGGGTTGGCGCGGTGCCATCGCGCGCATCTGCTCCAAGGCGGCAGGCGAGCTGGCTCGAGCCGAGGTCGCTGCGGGGGCTGCCGCCACGGCCGACCAAGCCGCCGCCCAGATGAACGCCTACGTCGGGCCGCACATCCGCAGTGAGTGCTTCGAGTGCGCGCCCGACCTGTGCGAGCGCTTCGCCGCCGAGCTCGGCGCGGCCTGCGCGCCCGACGAGCGCCATGTCGACCTGAGCGCGGCCGTTCGGGCCGACCTGGAAAGCGCGGGCATCGCGCCTGAGCGCATTGCCGATGCGGCGCTGTGCACCGCCTGCAACGCCCATCGCTTCTTCTCCTACCGCGCCTCGGGCGGCATCTGCGGGCGCCACGGCGCGTTCGCCATGCATGAAGGGAGGGCGTAGCTATGGGCATCGCCGAGAGGTACCGTGCGGTGGCGGCCGAGGTGGCCGCAGCCTGCGCGCAAGCTGGGCGCGACCCTTCCGAGGTCACGCTCATAGCCGTGTCGAAGACGGTCGGCTGCGACGGCGTGGCCCAGGCCATGGATGGCGGCGCCCGGGCGTTCGGCGAGAACCGCCCCGACCAGCTCGTGCCCAAGGCGGCAGGGTTCCCGCAGGCAGCCTGGCATTTCATCGGCAACATCCAGTCGCGCCGCATCCGCGACATCGTGGGCAGCGCGACGCTCATCCATTCGCTCTGCGAGATGCGCCATGCTCGGAAGATCGACGCAGCAGCAGCCGATTTGGGTAAAATCCAAGAGGTGCTCATCGAGGTGAACGTCTCGGGCGAGCTCAGCAAGAGCGGCATCGCGCCCGGCGACGCCTTGGCGATGGTGCGGGAATGCGCCGCGCTGTCCCATGTGCAGGTGCGCGGGCTCATGACCATGGCCCCGGCGGGCAACAGCGCCATCGCCCGCGAGTCCTTCGAGGGGCTCGCCGCCCTGGCGGCATCCATTCGCAGCAGCCTGCCCGAGAGCCAGGCGGCGGCGTTCGATGGGCTTTCCATGGGCATGAGCGGCGACTGGCGCGAGGCCATCGCGGCAGGCGCTACCATGGTGCGCATCGGGCGCGCCATCTTCAGCGACGCGTTTGAATGAGGCCGTGCGCCTGCGGGTGGCGGCTAGAGGATGACCAAGGAGGTCCCGGCAGTGGACTTGAACGACGGCAAGAAGGTATGGGACGGGCTCAAGTCGAAGCTCGGCATCGGCGCGAAGGGCCAGGCCCAAGGCCAGGCCTACGATGACGGCTACTATGACGAGGGCTACGACAGCTACGGCGAGTACGACGAGCTCGGCTACGACCAGGGCTATGGGGCCCAAGGCTACGACCAGGGCTACGACGGCTACGATGACGGCTATGGCGCCGAAGGCGACTACGACGAGTACGATCGCTACGCGCCCCAGCCCCGCGGTGGCCGCTCGGCCGGCGGCTCCTCGCTGCCGCGCCTCGTGTCCATGAACGACGCTCGCGCCTCGGCCCGCCGCGCCACCCCCTACCAGGAAAGCCGTGCCGATCGCTTCTCGACCCCTCGCGGGTTCTCGAGCGGGCGCGACATGTACGACTCCTCGCTGCCCTATGAGATGACCCCCGAAGGCTCTGCCGCCGCTTCGGCTCGCGGCACGCGCCGCTACGAGGAGGGGTTCGTGTCGCCCTACGAGGCGGCCGATGCCGCTCGCGGCAGCTCCGGCTACGCCGACGAGGCTCTGTCGCGCACCTCCGCCGACCTCGGCGCCTCCTCGGCCAGCATCCAGGAGCGCACCTCGGCGAGCCTGGCGGCCCTGCGCGAGCGCATCGCGTCGAGCGGCACCGTGCGCAGCAGCGCCTCCACGTCTGCCGCCGCTCCCGCGCCAGCTGGCCCGCGCAAGGTCACGGTGATCAAGCCCATCCGCTACGGCGAGGCCGACCGCATCCCGGCGGCGCTCAAGAAGGGCGATGCCGTGGTGCTCGTGCTCAAGGGCGTGTCCGGCGGCCTCGACAAGCGCATCCTCGACTTCTCCTTCGGCGCGGCCAGCTCGCTCGACGCCGAGGTGGAATGCATCGCCGACAAGGTGTTCTTCATCGCCAAGGGCAGCGGCCTCGCCGATGACGAGCGCGCCTCGCTGCAGGCCCAAGGCGTTCTCTAGCCCCTAGCCGGCAGACCTACAGCAAAGGAGCCAGCAGATGATAATGTACCTGATAGTGCGCTTGGTGGACGTGTACTCGTTCCTCATCTTCGCCTACGTGCTCATGTCCTGGGTTCCCCACGAGAAGGGCCTGCTGGCTGACATCTACCGGGCGTTGGGCATGCTCTGCGACCCGTACCTCGACCTGTTCAAGAAATTCATACCCCCGCTTGGCGGAATGGTGGATATAAGCCCCATTCTGGCATTGCTTGTATTACAATTCGGTGTACGTCTACTTGCAGCGCTTTTCTCGTTCTGATTGCGCTAGAATCGGTAGGCAACCGAACCGACAAACCGGAGGGACAGGTCCATGGCTATTACGGCGGCTGACATCCACAACCAGAACTTCTCTATCGAGCGCAAGGGCTACGACGTCGATGAAGTCGACGTGTTCCTCGAGCATGTGGCCGACGAGATAGACGACCTCAACGACCAGATAGCGCGCCTCGAGGCCCAGCTCGACGATGCCAAGTTCGCCGGGTTCGACGAGCCCGCGCCGGCCGAGCGCAACAAGATGGACAGCTCCGCGGTCGAGATAGCCAAGCTCGAGCGCATCATCGAGGAGAAGGACACCGAGATCGCCCGCCTGAACCTCCAGGTGGAGGAGCACAACGCCGACAACGCCGCCATCTCCCAGGCCCTCATCACCGCCCAGCGCTCTGCCGACGAGCTGCTGAAGAAGGCCAACGCCCAGGTGGAGGAGACCATGCAGGACGCCCGCGACGAGGCAGCCCGCATCCTCGACCGCGCCAACTCCGACAAGCAGGACATCCTGGAGGCCATCCGCAAGCTCGAGGACGACCGCGAGGACGCGCGCGAGGGCTACCAGAACATGCTCAAGGACTTCATCTCCGACGCCTCCCGCAAGCTGGTCGACCTCGGCGGCACCGTGTCGTCCGTGTCCTCCTACAGCTCGGCTCCTTCGACCCGTTACGTCGAGGAGCCTGTGGTCGAGGAATACGATGACAACGAGGACGAGGTGTCCTACGCCGCCGACTACGTGCCCCCGACGGCCACCGGCGCGGTGGCGGCCGTGGCCACGTCGGTCTCCGGCACCGTCGAGAAGGACCTTTCCGGCTTCGGCGACGCCGATGACTTCGAGTTCGAGGAGATCGACTAGCCAACCAGCGCAGCCTGCGTGCAGCCAGCCAACAGGGAAGGGTCCGCCGGGCCCTTCTTCTTTTGCGCTGCATGAGGGGCAACGGCTCCTGCTCGATGATGGTGGACAGGCTCGAGGAGGCGGGCGGCGTGCCTCGAAGGGCCGCCCCCGTTGCGCCATTCTCTGCCGGGCAGCGGTTGGGTCGGATTGCGAAAGGAAGGCAAGCGAGCCGATAAGCCGGGTTCTGTCGAAGGACGGCCATTTATCTCGAACGCGCGTCACCGCGCGCCTCTAGCACGCAACCCGAGCGCTTGGGCGAGAGCAGCCTCGTAGCGCGCTCCTATTTGCGCTTGCTCCAGATGGGGTTTGCCAAGCTGCGCCGTTGCCGACGCACTGGTGCGCTCTTACCGCACCGTTTCAGCTTTTCCGGCCCGCCCGAAGGCTGGCAGGAGTTTTCTTTTCTGTGGCACTTTCCGTCGGGTCGCCCCGCCCAGCTGTTAGCTGGCATCTCGCTCTCATGGAGCCCGGACTTTCCTCGCACCGCAGTGCGCGGCCGTCTGGCTCGCTTGCCTATGGTATTCTAGCAAAACCGCCGCCTGTCCGAGGAAGGAGCTCAAGGCTGCTATGGAAACCTGCGCGCTCGTCGGCGCTTCCGACTTCAACGAGGCCCATTTCGCCCATCAGGCAGAAGCAGGCGCCTACGATGCGGTCATCGCCGTCGACGGCGGCTACGAGGCGCTGCGCCGCATCGGCATCACGCCCTCGGTCGCCATCGGCGACTTCGATTCCCTCGGCTACGTGCCCGACGACGTGCCGGTGCAGCGCTTCGATCCCTGCAAGGCTGCTTCCGACATGGAGCTCGCGCTGGCCTACGCCTGCGAGCAGGGCGCGCGCCGCGTCGAGGTGTACGGCGCCCTTGGCGGTCGCCTCGACCATACCGTGGCCAACATCCAGCTTCTCGCCCGCTTCAGCGAACAGGGCATGGAAGCGTCGGCCATCGGCCTCGACCAGCGCGTCGCCTTCGTCACCGGCCCCGCCGTCTACGAGCTGCCCCTGCTCGACAGCGGCACCGTGTCGGTGTTCGCCCTCAACGACCAGGTGGACGGGCTCCTCGAGGAGGGCATGCGCTACGCCTTCGACAGCCCCCAGCTCGCGAACCGCTCCACCCGCGGCCTGTCCAACGAGCTCATCGGCCGCCCCGCCCGGGTCCACATAGCCCAGGGCACGCTCATCGTGTTCTGCCCGTTGGTCTAGGCAGGCGACCCCTTCGAGCTGTGCGCTGCAGCGTCATCCGGCCCTTCGCTATAATGCGGGAAAGCGACCCCGCGACCTTATTGGAGGTGCCGCCCATGCTCGGCGATGACAAGAACGAGAACGGCATCGACCTTGCATCCATCGACCCGCGCCAGTGCGCGCTGCTGGTCATCGATGCCCTGGGCGACCCCCAAGGCGGCCCGCTCGAGGGCTTGCTGCTCGAGCCCACCCTCAACTGCGGCCGTCTCGCTGCCGCGGCCCGCGCGGCGGGCATACCCGTCGTGCTCGCCAACGATGCCCACATAAAGGGCCTCGATCGCGAGCTTCTGCTCTGGGGCGAGCATGGCCTGGCTGGTACGCCGGAAGCCCAAGCGTCGCCGCAGGTGGGTCAGCAGCCTTCCGACCACGTGGTCGAGAAGCGCCGCTACTCCGCCTTCTTCCAGACGGGCCTGCGCCTGCTCCTCGACGAGCTGGGCGCACGCACCCTCATCTGCTGCGGCTTCGACACCAACATCTGCGTGCGCCACACCGTGGCCGACGCTTACTTCAACAACCTCGACACCATCGTGGTCACCGATGCCACGGCCACCTTCCTCGTGGGCGACCAGGCTAGCGGCCTCGACTACATGAAGGTGTGCTACGGCTCCGCGCTCGTCGGCACCGACGAGGCCATCGCCGTCATGGAAGGGCAGCTCCGCTAGGGGCTGCCGCAAGAAGGGAAGGAACCTGCCATGGAAAAGCCGGTACTCTACCATTGGGCTCCCTGCGCGACGTGCTCGGTCACGTCCCATTTCGCAGACGAGCACGGCATCGAGCTCGACAAGCGCGATGTCGAACAGGAAGGCCCGTACAATGAGCTGCTGGCCCTCGGCGGCGATGCCAACCTCATCCCGTACCTCTACGCCGAAGGCAAGCTCATCCAGGGCAACGACGCCATCATCGCGTACCTCACCGAGGCATGCCTTTAGGCGCTCTCGGCGGCCCTGCGGCGTCGGGGGAGAATCGCCTCTTGACGAGCAGAGGGGCAACCCGTAATATATCGTCTTGCGCTCCAGGCAACCGGAAGGGAGGCCTGAGCGTCTTTGACAATGGGTTTTGGGGTGTCGTCTAATGGCAGGACAGCGGTTTCTGGTGCCGTATGTGAGGGTTC
>CAJUQH010000027.1 GCA_910588095.1 uncultured Eggerthellaceae bacterium | reverse complement strand
TAGCCCCGGAAACAGGCGAGTCTGGCACCTGTTGCGATAAATGTTGGACTTTCCAGATTCCAGTTCAAGCCTTGGCTGAAGCCCCTGCGAATTCGCGGGGGGGGGCGACGCGTTTTTAACTGCCTCTGAAACGGCCGCGCAAGCTGCCGATTCGGCTCAATCCTCTGAAAAAGCTGACTCTGCGGCGGAAAGCCCCGCAGGCGCGCCGAGCGCGCCGCTGGCGGCTGCTCTTGCCGGTGGCATCCAGGCATCGGTGGTTCGTGCCGATGTGCCGCTTTCTGCTCTCGAAGCTGAGGCGGAGGTGGTCATCGGGTCGTTCACGGTCGACGGGCTCACCTATGCGATCGACGGCGAGGGGCGCGTGGCCCTGGTGGCCGTTGCCCCGCTTGAGGGCGCGGAAGGGGTCGAAGCGGAAGGTGAGGGCTCTGGCGCGGAAGGGGCTGAGCCGGAGGCTGATGGCGAACCTGATGGCATCCAGCTCGAATCTGACGGCGAAGCTAACGGTGCGCCCCTGACCCTTCCTGCTGTCGTCAGCTACGGCGGCACTGACTATTCCCTCGTGCGCATCGCGCCTCTGGCTCTCGATGGCTGCGGGGCAGCGGCGCTTTCCATCCCTGCTTCCGTGGAAACAGTTGATACCGCGGCGGCCCTCGGCTGCGACACGCTTGCCGAGGTCACGGTCGCGGACGACAACCCCTCCTTCTCTGCGTTCGACGGCTACCTTGCCGACAAAGCCCCGACGAGCATCCTGCTCGTTCCCGAGGGCAGGGTGGGGCAGCTCCGCATCGCTTCGACCATCCAGGATCTGGATCCGCGGGCGTTTTCGCATTGCACCCGCATCACCTCCCTGGATGCGGATGCGGGCTGCCCAGGCCTTACCTCGTGGAACGGTTCGATATACACTTCTGACCTTGCCACCCTCGTGCGCGTGCCGGCGGGCGCGCGTTCGGTCACGCTTCCGCCGGAGTGCTCCGCCATCGGCGCGAGCGCCTTCAGCGGCTGCACCGAGCTGGAATCCATCGAGGTGCAGGGCAATGTGGAGAGCATCGCTCCTTCTGCTTTCGGCGAGATAGAGGAGGCCACGCCGCTTGTCGCGCAATCCGACACGGCCCGGATAACCGGCCTGGTGGCGGTGGCCAACAGCGCCTTGAGCTCCATCCAGATAGACAAGGCCAGCATCGCGGTCACGCTGCCTGATGGCGCCGATCCTTCTGTATGGGAATCCGCCGGCTTTACGCACGTTGCCTCGAGCAAAGGCGATGAAACCACCACCGACCTTGGCGAAGCCGAAGGCTCCGCCCCAGGCACCCTCGCTTCCTCCGTCATCTCGGAAGACGTTGCCCTTTCGGAGTCTGAATCCTACGCTGCAACCCACATGACCGACAACCAAGAAGCCATTGATGAGGGAGAGCCCTATGTGCTCTATGGTGGCAAGTCCTCTGCTGGCGGACAAAGCGGCATACTGACGTCGACCACAGGAGGGAGCGCCTGGTGGGAGGTGACCGTCGCCGAGGCAGCAAGCACGCGCGGTACTTTGCGCATCCATTGCGAAGGTGGAGCCACTATTGCTCGCAGCAATACGGATTGGCGGCGACCATCGAGCAGCATCCTGGACTCTCCCTCTCAAAGCGGCGCTTGGGGCAATGCATCTGTGAGGGCGGCTGTCGAGCGAATAAAGATGGATCAAACGGTACTTGTGCAGGAGACCACCACCGCCTCGACGGTTCAAGGCCCCGAAATATATACGGGGATGGCCCATTGGTTTTCTTACATGCCCAACTTGGTGGACATCTCTGGGGTTTTCATTCCTGAAGGCGTTCGGAACATCAACGGGCTCTTTTTTTGTTGCAAATCCTTGCCGAGCATGAGTGGTAGATACGGGTCGTTTGCCCTTAAGGCCGATGACGAGATCTGGAATATCCATGGGGTATTCGGCTATGACCGTTCGTTGGCGACGATCTCGCCACAGTTCCGCATCCCGGAAAGCACGAAGGTGATGCAGTCGCTCTTTTTGCAGTGCATATCGTTGCGCTATCTGCCTGATGGTCTTAGCATCCCCGCAGGCTGCACTAACACGAATTTCGCTTTCGCATTCACCTTTTCTTTGACAGGCTTGCCATCAAGCCTTGTTCTCTCAGGCCACTCGTCTTTGCCAGCAGGGACGAGCCTTTCGTTCCAGTCCCTTTTTGGCACTCGAGGCAAGAAGCCAGGAAGCGTGATAGGGGACGGGTTCTCTGAGGTAGTGCCGAACACCGTATTCACTTTCGCGAACACGGAACTGTCGAACCTTTATCCAGGGCCTACGGGAACAGCTGATTACGCGCGATATATATGGTCATCGGAATGGCATCGAACGTTGATGGGGCCGGATGATTTGGCGGCAAATAACCGTTATGGTATTTACTTCGAAGTCCTGCCGCCAGGAAGCTCGTCTAAAGAGGCATATTGCGTGAACGTCGGCGAGGGTGAGCGCATCGAGGTGATGCCTGAGATACCGGCGGATAGCCTAGTGGATTTTTGCGGATGGTTCTATAGGGATGCGGAAGGCAAGGAGCATAGATTCAGGACGGATATTGCTGCAAGCGAGCAGCTTCATTTTTCTGATAACCGAACAGCTACTGTTTACGCAGGCTATGATGGCTATGCAATCACGTATCTGGATGGCGTAGATGCCGGTACCGAGATATCGGATTCGCTTGAGGTGAGCGTCGATCCGGAGTTCTTCTTGCAGCCGACCTTCCATTCAGGCGAGAAGGTCATCATCGACGCGGTGCCGGTGAGGGAAGGCTACGAGTTCCTGGGCTGGACCATCGAGGGCATCACCGGCGACACGCCGCAGAAGCAGGCGGTCATCCCTGCGGGCACGACCGGCGACAAGGTGGCGGTGGCCCATTGGGCCGAGCTGCCGAAGAAGAACTACCTGTACACCGTGAAGGACGGTAGCGGAGCCGCCGGGTCCACGCTCCCGCAGGCTTGGTGGACATTGGACAACAACGGCCGGCTCTACATCCAGTGCGATAGCGAGAACGGCGAGACCGCGGTCATCGCCCAGCGCAACTTCCCTGATTGGTGGTACAACAACCCTGATAGGAAAGAGGCATGGGGAGCAGTGCGTGACCAGGTTCGCAGCATCGTCATAAGCGAATCGTTCGAGGTGGAGCAGTCCGCGACGTACACCTATGAGCACGTTCGCGCGAATGCGAGCTCAAGCGACTGCCGTGAAGCCAGAAACGAAGGAATGAGCTGGTGGTTCACCTGGATGCCCAACCTAAAAGACATATCGGGGCTGCGCATCCCCGATGGGATAGTCTGCGCCGGGCTGTTCTGGGGCTCGTGGGGCCTCGAGACCCTAGAGGGAGCTTACGGCACCTTCCAGATGCCAGAGTCTTGCGGGAACTGGAATGGGCTCTTGGGCAGCACGGCGCTCAAGGAGCTGCCTGAAGGATTCACGATCCCAAATGGCGTTTTTGTGTCCCGCTGCTTGTTCCAGGGAGCCCCGCTCTCGATGCTCCCCGAAGGGTTCAGCATTCCTTCTTCGGTCATCGTGGGAAGTGGCATCTTCAAGAATTGCCCAGAGCTCTCCTCGTTGCCAGAGAGCCTCAAGCTCTATGGTATAAGCAGCGACAACTCGATGTTCAGGTTTGACGCCACTCAAGACGTAGCGAGCTACCCAAGGGAATACGTGGAGTGGTACAAGCAGCGCGCAGGGGGCGGCATCCTTCCGGCTAAGCCGGTAAGGACGCTCTATGCTGGCAACCTTGCCGACTTGCTGCCTTCCGGTGCGAGTGGCACGGCCAAGGATTACTGGCTTGCGAGCTACAATCGCGAGCTGGTGGGGCCAGGCGACCTTGCGTCCCCGCAGGCGGCAGTGCGCTTCCAGGTGCCCAAGGCCGATGGGTCGGGATACGTTTCCTACGACGTGCTGGCTGACTCGAGCGGGCGCGTCACGGCCCCTGCGGTCACGAGGTACGGCTACTCCAAGGTCACCTGGAGATACGACACCGGCGCCTCTGGCGCTGAGCTCGGCCACGTAGCCGTGTCGGGCCCCTGCGGCTCTGAGGGGCTCGCCTTCGAAGCGAGCGTCCTGCCCGACATCGAAGCCGGGCTCAAGGGGCCGGTCTATGCCGAGGTGTCAGGGCTGATGCTGTCCATGGACATGCCGGTGGGATCGGGCAACCTCTGGTATGCCATAGACTGCGGCGAGGTCATGGCGCTCGGGCCCTCTGCGAGCACGCGGGCGGGCATGGAAGATGCCCACGAGCTCTCATTCGAGAGCTACACCCCCGTTCCCACGAAGCTCTCCGCCACCTTCACGGCCAACGATGCGGCTGATGGCACGCCGGCGGCCGAGAAGCTGTTCCCGAACGGCCTGGACGAGGGGACGGGCTTCGCCCTTTCGCTGGATGGCGGCGCGAGCGAGACCGCCGGGCTCAAGGCGCTCATAGGCGCAGGGGGCTCGCAAGGCTTCTCGTCACTGGCTTCCCTCGACGCCTCGCCTTCGGCGAGAGAGCCCGGGCGCGCCTCAGGGACGCTCGCGCTCAAGCTCGGCGGCGCCAACGACGTCGACTTCGCCGAGGAGGCCACCGAGTACTCGGTGGCGGACATCGTGTGGACCTTGGACGCCTCCGCCCAGTACGACTTCTGGGCGACCGATGACGTCGCCACCTACTCCGCCTACGAGATCAAGCAGGCCGCAGAGGCCATCTCGGCCTACGGCGCCACCGCCGACGTCCCGGCCTTCCGCCAGTACGACCGTTACCTGAAGCAGCAGTCCCCCGATGCCGACCCGGTCTTCTCCATCAAGGTCTACGACCAGCCCGACGGCGCCGCCTCCACCCACAAGGTCGACGTGCTCGGCATCGCCCAGGACACCAAGGCATCCGGCGGCAAGGCAGGGCTGACGTTCGGCTTCAAGGATGCGTACCTCCAGGGGACGAATGATTGCAGGATGAGGAGCACGGCGACTAATAGCGGAGGATGGAACTCATCTGATTTGAAGAAATACCTAAATGGCACATTCGTGAGCTATTTGGGAGCTAGTGTGTCGGAGGGGATTGTCGTAGCAGCGAAGCGCCAACAGCAGTACGGCTCGTCTTCGCTTCAGGCCACGAATGACGCAAAACTGTTCGTTCCGAGCTATTTTGAGGTCTACGGCATCTCCTATGCGTACTGGAACGGCAATGAAACTGCTTCGAATTCGTTCCAGTATGCGAACTTCGCAAAAGGGGGTCAATCTACGGAAAACACCAATGCTTTGAAGAGCTATGGCAGTGCTTATATATACTGGTGGCTGCGTTCTGCGTCGAAGACAAAGAGCACAGACTTTGCACGTGTGAGCAACTCAGGGATATGCAACGACGGAAGCGTCGCGAATTTGGCAGCGAATAGCCAGAATGGCATCGTTCCGTGCTTCTGCTTCTAGGGTGTGAGCACCTTCGGTTTGCGGGGAGTTTAAAGCAATGGAAGACAGATAAGGGGCTTGGGAGGCGTGCCGCGCGGAGCTCTGCAGCCATCGGGGACGCAAGGCGCCAGCTGGCGCAGCTAACCGGCGAAGCCTGTCTGAGCACGGCATGCCTCCCAAGCCCCACCATTGCGGGGGGCCGCAACGAGAGCCCAACGCACAAAGACCTACGTCCGTCACCGCGCAAAATAATCCGTCGCGGGTTTCCTGTGAGGTGAGGCCGCTGGCAGCGCAAGCATGGGCGCTGTCCTGTTAAGATATTCCGTTATGAAGAAGAAGCGGCAAAACCCCATCGAGGTGCCCATGGGCTACCCCTCCATCGACCCTTCGCTGGCCTGGTCAGCGGGGTTGGACGAGGGCGTTCCGGGCGCGTCGTATGGGGCGGGCCCGTACGGTGACCCGTACTACCCGGAATCGGTCTTCTACCCCGAGCAGCCGCGTTATGCCGACGACCCCGGCTACGCGGGTGCAACGGCGTATGGCACGAGCGCATCCATAGGCTATGCCGACAGTCAGGGCTATGGTGCGCCGCCCACGTACCCGCCGCTCGATGGCGGCTCGCCTGACCCCGACGACAGCTCAGGCCATGGCGCGCTCAAGGCGTTCCTCATCATCTTGGGCATCATCGTGGTGGCCGTGCTGGTGATAGTGGGCACCAACGTGTACACGGTCACGAGCACCCGCAACGACGTGCATCGTGTTTCGGCATTCTACCAGCAGGAAACCGACGCCGTGGTGGTGCTGGGCGCTTCCGTCTACGCAGATGGCACGCCATCGGACATCCTGGCCGACCGCCTGGAAGTGGCGGCCGACCTGTACAAGGCGGGCGCGGCGCGCGAGGTCATCGTGAGCGGCGACAATGCCGATTCGCACTACAACGAGTCTGATGCCATGCGCGATTACCTGGTCGAGCTGGGGGTTCCCGAGGACAAGATAGTGGTGGACCGCTTGGGCACCGACACCTACGCTTCCATCTATCGCGCGAAGAACGCATTTGGCGCCAACCGCATCGTCGTGGTCACCCAGGCGTACCACCTGTACCGCGCGCTCATGATAGCCGATGGGCTGGGCATGGAAGCCGGCGGCGTGGCGGCCGACAAGGGCGACTACGACGACCAGGTGGGCTACAGCGTGCGAGAGGTGCTGGCGCGAACGAAGGACTGCCTGCTCACGCTCATTCAGTTGCCCGTGAGCACTTCCACCCGGTAAGTTGCCTATAATAAGCCCAACACACGCAACGCGACCGAAGGGGCACTCATGTTCGGCGACAACTTAGAGCGCATCGTCCAAGGCATCGAGAAGAACTACGAGGCGGACGAGATATTCTTCACCAAGCCTGGGCGCGCCTTCCCCAACCGCGCAGCCATCAAAGGCGTGCTGAAGACGCTGCGGCGCGTCATCTTCCCGGGGTATTTCGGCGAGGAGATGCTGTCGGCCCAGACCAGCCCCTCGTACTTCATCGGCCAGACGCTCATCGAGGTGGAGCGGGTGCTGCGCGAGCAGATCATCCTCGCGCTGACCTACATGAGCGAAGACCACGACCAGGACGGCGACGGGTGCGATTGCACGTCGGAGGCCATCCGCGAGCGCACGGCCGAGATATGCACGCGGTTCTTCGACGAGCTGCCGAACATCCAGCGCGTGCTGCTCACCGACGTGCAGGCCATCTACGACGGCGACCCGGCGGCGGGATCCAAGGAAGAGATCATCTTCTCGTACCCGGGGCTGTACGCCATCTACGTGCATCGCGTGGCCCACGTGCTACACAAGGAAGGCGTGCCGGTCATCCCGCGCATCATGAGCGAGCTGGCGCATTCGGGCACGGGCATCGACATCGCGCCGGGGGCGACTGTCGGCGAGTACTTCTGCATCGACCACGGCACCGGCGTGGTCATCGGCGAGACGACCATCATCGGCGACCACGTGAAGCTGTACCAGGGCGTCACGCTGGGCGCGCTGTCGACCCGCGGCGGCCAGCGCCTGAGCGGCGTGAGGCGCCACCCCACCATCGAGGACAACGTGACCATCTACTCCAACGCCAGCGTGCTGGGTGGCGAGACGGTCATCGGCGAAGGCTCCTGCATCGCCGGCTCGACGTTCGTCACGTCTAGCGTGCCGCCGCATTCGCGCGTGTCGGTGAAGGCGCAGGAGATAACAGTCAGGCAGCCAGGCGAACGTGACTAGTTCTCTAGCAGCGCTTCGAATCCGTCGACGGCGCTGCTGATGAGCGTGCGCAGGTCGTCGATGCCGGTGCCCTTCTCCGACGAGGTGAGCACCACCGGCACATCGCCCGGCAGTTCGAGCGAGCGCACGATGGCTGCCCGCTGCTTGGCCGCTTGCTGCTTGGACATCTTGTCAGCCTTGGTCAGCGCGATGGCGAAGGGCAGCCCCGCCTCCTGCAGGAAGCCCACCATGTGGCGGTCGAGCTTCGATGGCTCGTGACGCAGGTCGACGAGCTGCACGGCCAGCGCGAACGCGCGCTGTTGGTTGAAGTACCCCTCGATGAGGTCCGACCAGCGCGAAAGCTCGCTCTTGGACACCTTGGCGTAGCCGTACCCGGGCAGGTCGACGAAGTCGACGCCATCCACATCGTAGAAGTTGATGGTGGCCGTCTTGCCCGGCGTCGACGACACCTTTGCCAGCCCCTTCCGGAACATGAGCTTGTTCAGCAGCGATGACTTGCCCACGTTCGATCGCCCCGAGAACGACACCTCGGGCGCGCTGCTGGCGGGCAGCTGGGCAGCCGTGCCATAGGCGGCGCAGAACTTGGCGTTGTGGAAGTTGATGGACGGCATGGGCGGGCCTCGCTTGTACAATGGGCGTGAGGTGATGGAACCATGGTACCCGAAAACCGCAAGAAGCGCCTGCTTGACGCCCGGGGCATTGTGGCGTCCAAGCGTGCGCGGCAAGGCGCTGAGGACGCCCGGCACGCGGGGACCGCACGTGTTGAGGCCGCGGAAGGTCCCACCGCTGCGGGGGTAGCCAGTGGCAGCCCTGCGGCGGAGCCGACAGTTGCCTCGCTGCCCTTCCCCCTCCAAGCGCGCGAGGTGCCCACGGCGGAAGAGCCGCGGGCCCATACCACCTGCAAGCGCTGTGCTGCCGACGTGCCGGCCGACGCGGACGAGTGCTGGAACTGCGGGTTGGTGTTCCGCTCGTGCTGACGCAGCGAGCGGAACGAGCTGCCGCTGCGAAGCCCTGGTGCACGCACATCATGCGCCTTGACGCTTTCCCTCGTGTATCAAAGCGCACTCAGCCGCGTCACGCGCATGCCGCACGTGCCCCAAGGCTTCTCGCTAGCTCGCAAGCAACCTACAGGCAGCGCGAACAGCTCGGGGCCTTCTCTACCTATATAATGGTCTGCACGGATAATCGACCGAAGGAAACATGCTGATGAAAGCCTATGACCCTCATGAGATAGAGCCACGCCTCCAGCTGAAATGGGAGGAGGACGGCCTCTACACCGTCGACGAGCAATCCGACAAGCCGCGCAAGTACGTGCTCGAGATGTTCCCGTATCCTTCGGGTGACATCCACATGGGCCACGTGAGCAACTACACCTACGGCGACGTGGTGGCGCGCTACTCGCGCATGCGCGGGTTCAACGTGCTGCACCCCATGGGCTGGGACGCCTTCGGGCTGCCGGCCGAGAACGCCGCCATCAAGCACCACAGCCACCCCGCGAAGTGGACCTACGAGAACATCGACACCCAGCGTGCCAGCTTCAAACGCATGGGCTTCAGCTACGACTGGGACCGCACCGTGGTGGCGTGCGACCCCGAGTACTACCGCTGGGGCCAGTGGATCTTCCTCGAGTTCTGGAAGCGCGGACTGGTGGAGCGCCGCAACAGCCCCGTGAACTGGTGCCCCGAATGCGCCACGGTGCTGGCGAACGAGCAGGTCATCGAAGGCCGCTGCTGGCGCTGCCATAGCGAGGTGCAGAAGCAGGACCTCACCCAGTGGTACTACAAGATAACCGACTACGCCGACGAGCTGCTGGCCGACCTTGACCAGCTGACCGGCTGGCCCGAGAACGTGAAGCAGCAGCAGGCCAACTGGATAGGCAAGTCGGAAGGCGCCAACGTCGACTTCGAGCTGCTGTCGGCGGAAGGCGAGCCCACCGGTGAGACCATCACCGTGTTCACCACGCGCGCCGATACGCTGTTCGGCTGCTCGTTCTTCGTGCTGGCGCCGGAGTACGCCGGGCTGCACGACCTGGTGGCGGGCACCGAGCACGAGGCCGAGGTCATGGCTCTGGTGGAGGCCGCGTCGAAGGTGAGCGCCGTCGAGCGCGCCCAGGGCGACCACGAGAAGCATGGCGCGTTCACCGGCCGCTACGTGGTGAACCCTATAAACAGCGAGAAGGTGCCCGTGTGGGTGGCCGACTACGTGGTGGCCGACTACGGCACCGGCGCCGTGATGGCCGTGCCCTGCGGCGACCAGCGCGACTTCGAGTTCGCGCGCAAGTACGGGCTGCCCATCATCCCCATCATCTTGGGTGATGACGACCCTCTGTTCCCGCAGCTCAAAGACGAGCAGGGCCGCGTGGTAACCGAGGTGGACTGGCCCGAAGCCTACGCCGCCGAAGGCACGCTCGTGCAGAGCGGCCCCTACACCGGCATGGTGGGCGGCAAGCATTCGCCGGGCGAGGCGGCTATCGTCGAGGCGCTGGAGAAGGCCGGCAAGGGCAAGCGCGCCACGGAGTACCGCTTGCGCGATTGGCTGATAAGCCGCCAGCGCTACTGGGGCAACCCCATCCCGGCCATCCACTGCCCTGCCTGTGGCGTGGTGCCGGTGCCCGAGGAGGATCTGCCTGTGCGCCTGCCCGAGGACATCGACCTGGCCGCGGGCGAAACGCTGGCCACCCACGCCGGCTTCGCCGACACCGTGTGCCCCCAGTGCGGCGGCCCGGCCAAGCGCGAGACCGACACCATGGACACGTTCACGTGCTCGAGCTGGTACTACATGCGCTATACCGACCCGCATAACGAGCACGCGCCGTTCGACCCGGCTCGTGCCAACGCGTGGATGCCCGTCGACCAGTACATCGGCGGCATCGAGCACGCTATCCTTCATCTGCTGTACAGCCGGTTCTTCACCAAGGTTCTGCGCGACGCCGGCATGCTCGACTTCGACGAGCCCTTCACCGACCTGCTGTGCCAGGGCATGGTGCTCGACGCCAACGGCGAGGTCATGAGCAAGTCGAAGGGCAACGTGGTGAGCCCCGAGGAGATGATCGCCCAGTACGGCGCCGATGCCGTGCGTGCTGCCATGCTGTTCATGGGGCCGCCCGACAAGGAGAAGCTGTGGAACGAGGATGGCCTGGCGGGCATGTACAAGTTCCTCAACCGCGTGTGGCGCATCGTGTTCGACCTGGTGGGCAAAGCGGGCGACGAGACGCTGTTCGATCCCGAGGCCGATGCCTCGCGGGCCCACGAGCTGGCCATGGCCATGAAGCGCGAGCGTCATCGCGTAGTGGGCAAGGTGACCGAGGACTTCGAGCGCAATAACTTCAATACGGCGCTGGCGGCCATCATGGAGCTGACGAACGCCACCGGTGCGTTCCTGCGGCTGCGTCCGGCCGAGCATCGCGTGAATTGCGAGACCGGCGGCCCGCTCTGCCGCGAGGTGGCTGAAACGCTGGTGAAGCTGCTGGCGCCCATCACGCCGCACTTCGCCGAGGAGCTGTGGCAGGCGGCGCTGGAAGGCCAAGGCTCGGTGCACGAGCAGCCGTGGCCCGAGTTCGACCCCGAGCAGGCGAAGGCCGACGAGGTGGAGCTGGCGGTGCAGCTGAACGGCAAGGTGAAAGCCAAGATAACCGTGGCCGCCGATGCCGACGAGGAAGCTGCGAAGGCTGCGGCCCAGCAGGCTATCAGCAGCGCGCTGGAGGGCAAGACGGTGCGCAAGGTCATCTATGTGGCCGGGCGCCTGGTCAACATCGTGGCCAACTAGGCGACGTGCGCTGGGGCCTTCCGCAGCCTAGTCGGCGATGACCTCGATCGCAGCCGGTTGCGCCACGGGCTGCTCGGCGCGCTTGAAGAAGAACTGCAGGTAGCACACGGTCACGTACCCTACCATGACTATGGCCAGCCCCATCTCGGCCAGCACGAGCACGTCCAGCGCCAGCGGCAGGCCCGCACCCAGGCCGTTCAGGAACGCCACGCCCTGGCTGAGCGCGGTCGCGGTGATGACGAAGGGGAACGTCATGGCTGCGTAGCTGGGGTAGAACGGCAGCGCCAGGAACTTTGGCAGCCGCGCGAGCACCAGCACCAGGAACGCCTGGGCCA
Organism: uncultured Eggerthellaceae bacterium; assembly: GCA_910588095.1. Lineage (GTDB taxonomy): Bacteria > Actinomycetota > Coriobacteriia > Coriobacteriales > Eggerthellaceae > D16-63. The sequence continues at coordinate 2,988 of CAJUQH010000027.1, read as the reverse complement.
GCACCAGCATGACGGCCACCATCAGCGGGCTGGGGTCGGCGGCGGTGGCAAGGTATCCCACCAGCGAAAGGCTCATGGGCGCGGTGTAGATGCAGAACAGCGGGCGGGCGCCTTCGGGTACCTCATGCTTGGCGTAGCGGTAGGTTATCACGCCCAGCAGCACCAGGTAGCAGGCGAAGCCGAACCAGAACAGGCCGTAGCCCAGCGCTTCAGCGCCGTAGGTGGGCGACGTGGCCGATGCCACGATGATGCCCACATAGCAGATGAAGTAGGTGGGGAACACCTCTTTGAGCTGGAAGCGGCGGATGAACCGCGCGGTGAACCACGCCATGAGGCTCAAGTGCAGCCCGATGGCCATCGCCCACAGGGCGAAGCCGCCCCACAGCGTTGCGGGAGCAAGGTAGGTGGAAAGCTGCATGATGGCCATGAGCAGCGTGGCGGAGACGCTGGCCAGGATGGGGTTCTTGAAGTCGGCGCGTATCATGTCGGGGTGCCGCACGATCTTCGCCAGCAACAGCAGCACCAGCGCGAGCGACAGCGCGCCGCACAGGCCGCGGGCCATGTCGCTGTAGGGTTGCAGCAGGTTGCCCAGGGCCGCAAGGCCCAGCGCGACGCCGGCAGTGGGGATGGGGACCTTCTTGATGAGCTCAGCCATAGGTTCGTTCGGTTCCTTGTCTCTTGGGCGGCTCGGCTTGAGGTCGGGTCGCGAAGGGGCAGAATCGGGTGCGTTGGTTGGGCATCTTGCCTGATGCAGCGGCGGTAGGCGCCGTTGCGGGAAAATCAAGACGTGCCATTATTGCACGGCTGGAGCGCTTGCGGAATACCCTGCGGGGCATCGACGAATTCGCCACAACTGCTTCAACTCGCATCCATGAAGTCGGGCTGGACAGGCGCCCTAAGCCGAGTTATTGGAAGCCGAATCCCCGTGTATCTCCGGGAAAGTTTCTGCTTCGAACTTCTCGCTGAGCGAGAATGTGAGCGGGTTGCGCTTCCTAGTCTTCTTCACGACGCCTTGCCCCTCAAGCGAGGCCAGGTATTTGCGCGTTTGCTGTACACCCAAAGACAACAAGCTCGCGAGCCTGCTTACCGCCATATCTTCGAACATGCCAAACGATGCTTGCTGCGCAAGGATGAATATGAGAGTCGCTTCTTTTTCCGAAAACAGATTCTGTTGCTGAAGCCGGGAGCTGTGCTTGCACAGAAGGTCATAGCGGGTTTTTGCTGACTCGAGCTTCTCAATCAGCTCGCCTTGTGCTGTAAGGATGAACTCGAGCATCGTTTCTACGAAGAACGTCATCTCTCCATGATTGAGCGGGTTTTCGACGGTTTCGAATGCCCGGTAATACGCTATTTTGTTCTCGGCTATGACACGCGAAAGAGACAGCGCCGTCGGCTTGGAAAGAGCCTCCTCCAGGAAGAGCGAGAGAAGATAGCGCCCCGTTCTGCCGTTTCCGTCGTAAAACGGGTGGGCATACTCGAAGATATAATGCGAGACCAGCGCGCTATAGGTTGATGGCATTTCGTCGGACTGCACGATGCGTAGCATCGCTTCCATAGCCTCAATGATTTTGCTCTCGGGTACGATGCCTGTATGCCGGACCTTTGCTCCATCGGTGATGAGCACTTCATCTTTGCGGAATAGCTTACCGTCTGGGACATGTTCCAGATCTTCGCTGTCCATTACTCGGTCATAGATGGCGCGTATGTCGGCAGGAGTGCGAGGAAGCGCGGAATCGCCATCTACGAGTTCTAGGTACAAGCGCGCGAACTCGCGAAAGCGTCGAGCCTTCGTGTTTTCCTGGGAGGAGGCTTCCAGCGATTCTTCTATTTGGCGCCGAGTGCTATGGATGTTCTCTATCAGGTTGCTGCTTATGACCTCGTCAAAAGCAAGGCTCCGCAGGACCTCGTCGCCAGCAATGCCAGGGACGGCTCCCATGAGTTTCGATACTTTGCGCTCACGGCGTAACACCTTTTCCAGCAGAATCGAAAGGGTGCGGGGCACGCCCAAGAACAGCTCGCCTGCTTCGATTGAATAGCCCACAGCGAAAGAAGAGGAAGCAGAGCGGCGCTCCTCGATGAGCTTTTTCAGGTTGCTTTCACGCGATGGAGAGGCATCCATATGGTAGAGCGTTGCTGGCTCTCTATAGTCCATGAGGCCCCTTTCTGCCCGCTATTCCTCTTGAATGAGTATAAATAAGAACGCAAAGAAGAAGCGCTTATTTATACGATTTCGCGAAAAGTATAAATAAGGGGGGTCTAAGGTGGCTGTTATTTATACTCGCGCATGACTCGTTTTAGGCCGAAAAAGGAGACCCAGCTGGGTCGTTTCAGCTCACGGATTAGTCCCCAGTTCTGTTTCGAGATTGAGTGCTCTTGAAAGAGGGAAGGGCGATTTGCTACACTCACGAATGCTGAACTGCGATTTCTTAGAAGAGAAGTTGCGAAAACCGAATACTCATTCTGCTGGTTTTCTCATATAGAAAACGAGATGAAGAGGGCATCCGTCTCTTGAAATTCGTTTTCTTGTGAGTAATCAGAAGTTTTCGCAATTTCGCAGTTCAGCGACTGTGGTGGATGCCCTCCTTACCCACCAGTCGCTAAGACGCTCAAGCGCAAGGGCCTCCTCCGCAGTGTGATGTCACGCACGCTCATCGGAAGGAGCCGGTCGCCATGCGAGCCTCGGTCGCTTCTCTTTCTCGTAAGGTTGTTGCTGCCCTAGTGGCATTCGTCCTCACGTTCTCGATGGTGCCCTTGGCTTGGGCCGATGATGGCCCAGCGGGGACGGTAGCCGGGACGGTCGCAGGAAGCGCTGCGGAAGGCTCTGAGAATCCAGAAGGCGCAGCTGGCACGGAAGGCCCGGCCGGCACAGCCGGCTCGGACGCGCAGGCTCCGGAAGCTGAGACCCGATCCGCTGATGCCAAGGCAGCTGCCACCACAGGAGACGCAGCAACCGGCACCACCATCAAGATCGCGGTCTACCGCTCGAGC
>CAJUQH010000026.1 GCA_910588095.1 uncultured Eggerthellaceae bacterium | reverse complement strand
GGGGGTGGCCGCTCGCAGGCGCGGCTGCGAGCGCCGAGCCGTGCGGCGGGCGCTTCGGCTGCCGGTGGCGCGACGAGCATCCATGGCGCGCGAGATGGGCCTTATCGGGATTCGGTTATCGGCTATAATGATTCGTTGATATGGATTTCCGACTCTCAAAGAGAACGGCCTGGCTGCTCATCTATGACATCCTGGCCACTTATGCCGCCTACTGGCTTGGCGCTTGCCTGACCAATGTGGTGGGCGAGGTGTTCGCCAACAATGAGATCTACTTCATGCTGGGCATCCTGGCCCTCATCAACGTGCTGGTCTTGGCCTGCTTCAAGCTCTACAACAACCTATGGGAATACGCGGGCATCAACGAGGCGCTCCAGATATTCTTCTCGGTGTTCCTCTCCACGCTCATCGGAGCGGTGTTCCTTTGGATAATCGACGTGAGGCTGCCCATCCGCGTGTTCATCGCCGCCGCCATCATCCTCGTTTTCCTGCTGGGCGGCATGCGCATGGTCTGGCGCGTGTTCCACAAGAACAAGCGCATCATCGCCCACCATGACGAGGCGCCGCGCCGTCCGCGCACCCTCATCGTGGGCGCGGGCGAGACGGGCGCGCTCACGATCGGCCGCATGCTCAGCCATGACCAGAACATGCCTGGCGTTCCCATCGTGGCCACCGACGACGACCCTTCGAAGCGCAAGCTGCGCATCCATGGCATCCGCGTCGCGGGATCGAGCGAGGACATACCGGCGCTGGTAGACCGCTACGACATCGAGCAGATCGTCGTGGCCATCCCCTCGGCCACGCCCGAGGAGCAGCGCGCCATCTATGCCATCTGCATCGAGACCGATTGCAGTCTCAAGACCCTGCCGAACATACGCGAGCTGCGCATCGACGAGATAGGCGACGTGGCCTTGCGCGACGTGGACGTGACCGACCTGCTGGGCCGCGAGGAGATAGTGCTCGACACGCGCATCGCCTCGAGCTATGTGGCGGGGAAGACAGTGCTCGTCACGGGCGGCGGCGGCTCCATCGGCAGCGAGCTCTGCCGTCAGCTGGCGAAGGTGGCACCGGCGCGCATCGTCATCTTCGACATGTACGAGAACGACGCCTACATGCTCCAGCAGGAGCTGCTGCGCGAGTATGACGACATCGACGTGGTGGTCGAGGTGGGCAACGTGTGCGACCTCGCGCGCGTGCATGAGATATTCGAACAGTACGCCCCGAAGGTGGTCTTCCATGCTGCGGCTCATAAGCACGTTCCGCTCATGGAGCTGTGCCCGCGCGAGGCCATCCAGAACAACGTTTTCGGCACGCTCAACGTGGTGCGCGAGGCTGACAGCCATGGTGTCGACCGCTTCATCTTCATATCCACGGACAAGGCCGTGAACCCCACGAGCGTCATGGGAGCCACTAAGCGCATGGGCGAGATGGTGCTCCAATACTATGCGCGCGCTTCCAAGACGGTGTTCTCCGCCGTGCGATTCGGCAACGTCCTGGGTTCCAATGGCAGCGTCATACCGGTGTTCAAGCGCCAGATAGCCAACGGCGGCCCCATCACCATCACGCACCCTGACATCGAACGCTTCTTCATGACCATTCCCGAGGCAGTGCGCCTGGTCATCCAGGCGGGCGGCATCGCCCAGGGCGGAGAGATATTCATCCTGGACATGGGCGAGCCGGTGCGCATCGTCGACCTGGCGCGCAACCTCATCCGCCTTTCTGGCGCCGACGTGCAGATAGAGTACATCGGGCTGCGCGAGGGCGAGAAGCTCTACGAGGAGCTGCTGACCGACGACGAGAACACCATCCCTACGGCCAACAAGTCCATCATGATAGCCACGTGCGAGGGAATCAGCCACGAAGAGGTGGCTGCCAAGATCGAGAAGCTCTCGCAGGTGGTGGACGCGCCGGGTGGCGATGTCATAGCGTGCCTGGAAGATGCGGTGCCCACGTATCGCTTCACGAGCCACAGCAGCAGGTAGGCATCTTGGGAGCGCGCTGCGAGCGCGTGGCTGCTCTGCTCGGGCAGCTTTGGAGCGTTGTCATGCAGGGTGAGCACGAACGCCCCTTGCGCAGCGAGCTCACTAGGGGCGCTGCCCTTTTGCAGGGCTGCAAGAGGCATCCTCTTTGATGGCCGCCGTAGCGGACTCGCCGGCGCTCGCTGCCTCGGAGGCGGCGGCCGGCTCGGATCCGTCCTCGACGTAGATTCCCTCTTGTCCGAGCACTACGGCGAAGGTGCGGAAGAATATGCGCGCATCGAGCAGGAACGAGACATGGTCGACGTAGTGCACGTCCAGGGCCAGGCGCTCGTGCCATGGCAGCGAGTTGCGGCCGTAGACCGCTGCGTAGCCGGTGATGCCCGGCTTCACCTCGAGCTTGCGCCCTTCGTCGCCTTGATAGAGGTCCACTTCGCGTTGCAGGTCGGGTCGTGGCCCAATGAGCGACATGTCGCCCTTGAGCACGTTGAGCACCTGGGGCAGCTCGTCGAGGCTCGTCTTGCGCATGAAGGTGCCTACGCGCGTCATGCGCGGGTCGTCGGCGCCGTTGTAGGTGGAGCCGTCGTCCATGAGCAGATCGGGGGCGTTCACGCGCATGCTGCGCAGCTTGTACATGATGAAGGGACGGCCATCCTTGCCGACGCGGGGCGCGTTGTAGAACACCGGCCCCTTGTCCTCGCGATGGATGGCGGGCGCCAGCACGGCGAGGGCCAGCAGGACGAGGGGCAGCGCGATGATGCTGAAGGCGATGTCGAACGCGCGCTTGACGACCCGGACGTACATGGCAGCCTCTTAGCGCGCCTCTTCGGCGCGACGGTAGGCGGTGTGCACGGCGTCGACCACGTAGGCCACGTCCTCGTCGGACAGGCACGTGTGCAGGGGCAACGTGACCTCATTCTCGTACTGGGCGAGGGCATTGGGGAATCCCTCGATGGCAAAGCCCATGTTGCGGTAGGCGGTGAGCAGCGGCAGCGGCTTGTAGTGCACGTTCGAGGCCACGCCCAAAGCGCCCAGCTCCTCGATGAAGCGGTTGCGGAAGGGCTCGCCTTGGCCGGAGAGCCGGGTGAGCATGAGGTGCCCGCTCGAGCGGAACGAGGTGCCCTCCTGGTGGCCTGCGTGGGGCATGGCCTCGATGGGCAGGTCGGCCAAACCATGCTCGTAGGCAGCGATGATGGCATGGCGTCGGTCGAGCAGCTTGTCGTAGCGGCCGAGCTGCGAGAGCCCTAACGCGGCTTGGAGGTCGGTCATGTTGCACTTGTAGCCCGGGAAGGCGATGTCGTACTCCCAGGCGCCGACGCGGGCCTTCGCCAAGGCATCTTTGGTCTGGCCATGCAGCGATAACAGCATGAGCATCTGGTACAGCTCATCGTCGGGGAACAGGCCGCGGCGCCAAGCGAGCGCGCCGCCCTCGGCGGTGGTGAGGTTCTTCACCGCGTGGAACGAGAAGGCGGTCATGTCGCCCACGGCGCCCGAGGGCTTGCCATCATAGGTCGCGCCGAGGGAGTGGGCTCCGTCTGCGATGACGAGCGGGCGCCCGACGGTGGCTTCGGCTGCGCGGGCGATGCCGTTGCGCCCATCGGGCTTCCATGCGCCGCGGGAGGCGGCGTCGTCCAAGGCGGCGAACAAGGCGCGGTAGTTGACCATGCGGCCGCCGAGGTCGACGGGGATGATGGCGCGGGTGCGCGGCGTGACCAGGGAAGCCAGCTGCTCGTAGTCCATCTCGTAGCTGTCCGGCGCCACATCGCACAGCACCGGCGTGGCGCCCACATGGCAGATGCACGAGCAGGAGGCAGTGTAGGTGTAGGCGCTCGTTATGACCTCGTCGCCAGGGCCGATGCCGAGGGCATGCAGCGCGCATTCAAGGGCCATGGTGGCCGACGAGAACGTGGCCACGCGCGCCGCCTCGGTGAAGGAGGCCAGCGCCTTCTCGAGCTCCTTCGTGCGCGGCCCGGTGGTTATCCAGCCGCTGCGCAGAGCATCGGTGACGGCCTTGATGTCGGCCTCGGAGATGTCGGGCGGCGAGAAGGGAATGATGCGGCGGGGCTCAGCCATGGTGCGCGTCGCCTCCTTCGTGGGGTCGGGCTGGTTCAGGGTGCTGGTCGGTGAGGCTGCGGATGAGGTCGACGATGGCAAGGTACGACTTGGGCTGGTCGAACTGCTCCTCGGCGACGGCGCGCGCCTTCGCTCCCATCATCTTGCGCCGAGACGGGTTGCGCAGCAGGTCTTCGAGGACGTCGGCCAACGCGACGGCATCCTCGGCCTCGACGTTGGCTCCGAAGCCCTCCGCGTCGACCTTGGCACGGAACTCGGGGCTCGACCCGGTGTTGACGAGCGGCTTGCCCGCGGCCAGGTAGTCGCCGATCTTCGTGACGATGCTCTGGGCTGCAGCCTTCACGAGGGAGTTCACCAATACGTCCGACGCGCACAGCCAGGCTGCCATCTGGTCGTAGGGGGTGTAGCCCACGAGGTCCACTGGCGCGTCGAGCCGTTGGGCCAGCGCCTCGAGCGAGCTGCGGTCAGGCCCGTCGCCGAGCACCTTCACGCGCACGCGCTGGGGCAGCCCGCGCTGGGCGAGCAGCGCTGCGGCCTCGACGAGCGTCGCCAGGTCATAGCTGGCACCCAGGGTGCCAGCGTAGGTGACCCACAGCTCGTCGTCAGGCTTGGCGACGGCAGGGCCATGGGCGGCCGCCCCCTCGTCGAAGGCGGCCAGGTCGTTGCCGACGTACACGGTGAGCCGCTGGTAGGGCCGATCGCGGTCGACGGCAGGACGGGCGGCGTACTCGTCCGAGGTGCCCACGGCGGCGCTCAGCAGCTCGTAGGTGCGGCGCGCGTCGCGGGCGAAGGGCGCGAAGGCGATGTCGCTCAGCACGGGGATGTCCACCGCCATGCGCATGGCTTCGGGCCACAGGTCGTTGATGTCGGCCACGAAGGGTATGCCGTGGGCCCGGGCCTCTTCGGCGCAGACGCGGGCGACGTCGTTGGGCGGTATCTCGGCGTAGATGAGGTCGTAGGCGCACGGGTCGGCAGCGAAGCGCTGATCGAACAACGCTCGCAGCTCCTTGGCTGCGATGCGGTGGCTGCGGATGCGCGCCAGGTCGAGGTTCTTGCGATAGCCGGGCTCGCGGATGAAGCGCACGGTGTAGGGCAAGCCGCGGTATGCGGGGCTGTCGCAGTCGCGTTGGGCCTTGTCCCAGTGCTGGAACGACGAGGTTATGAGGTCGACCTCGAACCCTTCCTTCACCAGCAGCTCGCTGAGGAAGCGGAAGCGGGTGTAGCCGCGCACCTCGTCGCCGAGCTTCACTCCCATGGTGACCACGGCGATGCGACGGGGTGCGGACGGGTTATAATGCAGGTATGATTGCCCCTGGTTTTGCATCCCTCCATTATAGCGGTTGCGCAGGGGTGCGCACAGGGAGTTAGGGCAGGGCGGAGGTGGCGCGCATGGCAGGTTTGGGATCCGAGCTCTCGCGGCTCGTGGCGCAGACCATCCCCGATGGGGCCTATGCCGTGAAGGTGGCGCGCAACCACATGGCCTTCCAGCGGGCCGCGTATGCCACTTGGTTCGAGAGCGCTGCCACAGCAGCCCTGGTTCTGGCCCATATCAATGCCTTCTACGTGCGGCGCGACGACCGGCCTCGCCGCGGGCCTGACCGCGATAAGCCTTACATCGTCGCCGAGGTGTGCATCCACGATTCGACCGTGCGCTCTGAGGTGAACGCCCGGCGCGAGATGCTCAAGCTGGCCCTGGCCCGCGAGGGCATCCATGTTGAGGAGCTGCGCATCGTCGTGTCGCGATGGGGCATGAAGGAGCGGCATCCGTTCGGCCCCCAACAGGCCGCGCCAGCGGAGCCGGCGCCCCGCTACCAGCGCGAACGCCGCAAGATAGCAGAGCTCCAGACGCTCAAGCGTGCCTTCTGCCTGGTGTTCGGCGAGGCGGCCGAGAGCGTGCTCGACCGCGTGTCCGCTGCGTGCTTGGAAGAGGTGCTGTGGGACGACGCCGACATGGCATGCAGGCTGAGCCGCTGGTACGTCTGCCGCCTCTACAGCGCCGATGCCAGCTTCGAGCGGGTCATCGCGGCTTACCGCGATGCGCTCATGGCCCAGGCGAAGGTCCTCGGGCTGAACCTGCGCGCTGTGACATGCCATCCCTGGACCGGCGCGGCGAACGCCCGGGCCTTCCCGGTCGCCGGCCATCCTTGCATCTGCGAGCTCTCCGACGAGGAAGGGGCTGCTGCCCTATGACCACGCGCAACGTCCTTCTGCTGTTCAGCAAGCTACCCGAGCCGGGCTTGGTCAAGACGCGCCTTACGGTGCTGAAAGACGGCATGCTCGCGCCCGAGCAGGCATCGCGCCTGTACGAGTGCATGCTGCTCGACGTGGTGGAGGTGGCCTTGAGCGTGTTCGCGAAGGAAGCCGAGCGTCACCCGGGCGAGTCCTTCGAGCTGGTCGTATCCACGGCGCCAGCCGCCAACGTGCAGCCGATGGAGGCACTGCTGGCCGATGCGGGCCTCGGGCCGGTGGCGGTCATAGCTGACAGGGGCGCCACCTTCGACGAGCACTACAACGATGCCTTCTCCCAGGCATGGCAGCGTGGGGCCGACCGCGTGCTCTCCATGGGCGCCGACATGCCCGCCCTCACCGAGGCCGATGTGGTGGGCGGCTTCGACGCGCTGCGCCGCTTGGATGGCGAGCCCCAAGGCGGCATCGTGCTGGCGCCTGACCAGGAGATGGGCGTCTCCATCGTGGGATGGACGCGCAGCACCCCCTTCGACCACGACGGCGTGTTCTACAACGCAAGCGGCCTCACGGTGTTGCCTGCGTACATCCAGAAGGCCCGTGCTGCTGGCCTGCCGGCGCTCTACCTGCCGCCGGTGCCCGACGTGGACACCATGGCCGACCTGCTGCACAACATAACCCTCGTCGAGGCGCTCAACTACTGCGCGCCCTTCGACGGGGTCATGCCGCCGACGCGCACCTATGCGGCATTGCAGGACATGGGCATGGACGAGGTGCGGGTGATGCCCAATGAGCTGCGCGACCCGCGTGCCCATATCGACGAGGAAGGGGCCGCCCAGGCTTGAGCCGGCCAAGCGGTCGGCCGCATCGGGGCTGCGAGGCGCGCAAGGCCAGCAGCGTGGCGCCGTGGCCTCAGGCGTGGGATGGCCGGTGGCTCACCGGCGTGATGGACGGCCGCGGATTGGCGAAGGGGCCACCGACGCCTGGCGGCAGGGTGAAGTCGCAGCCTATCTCCATGGTCTTGGCTTGGTCGACGGCGTGGGGCTTGGGCGTCGCCATGCGGTCGGGCTCTAGGGCAGCCGCCAGCACCTGCATGCGGTTCTCGGCTTCCTCGATTATCTCGGAGCAGCCTTTGAGCTCGGCGGCCACGTCCACGTCATCCACATTGCGCACGGCCTTGTACTTCAGGTCGTGCTCGAGGCTGGCCCAGAAGTCCATGGCGATGGTGCGTATCTGTATCTCGACCGGTATCTCCTCTTTCTTGTCCATGAAGTACACCGGTATGCGCACGATCATGTGGAGGCTGCGGTAGCCGTTGGGCTTAGGCTCGGCTATGTAGTCCTTCACGGCCACCACGGTCAGGTCGTCCTGGGCCTGCAGGTAGTTCAGGATGTCGTAGACGTCCTGAACGTAGGACACGATGACGCGCAGGCCTGCGATGTCCATGATGTGCTGCTCCATTGCCTCGAGGGTGGTGCTCTGCTTGTAGCGCTCGAGCTTCTCGAAGATGGATGGCAGCGACTTCATGCGCGACTCGATGTGGTGGATGGGGTTGCGGTGCTGTCGCAGCTTGAGGTCTTGGTCGAGCGTCTCGAGGCGCACCTCCATCTGGCGCATGGCGGCATGGTACTTGGTCAGGATGTCCTGCGCGGCGTACTCGAGCACGGCCAGGGCGTCGATGTCGTTCTGGCTGAGGGTGCGGCTTTGGGTTATCTTGCTCGCTTGCGTGCCGACGATGGGCTCGAAGCTCTTATGGTAGGTGCTCGCGGCGCTCGTGCGTATCTCGTCGAGGGAATTCAAGCTGCTCATGCGGCTCTGGCGCTCCTTGCCTGGGCTGATTGCTTGGAGCCTATTGTAGCTTCCGCGTGCGAATATGCAACGCCTTGCGCTGCTTTCGCGGGAGTCTGCCCAGCGTACCGGGAAAAAACCGACCGTAGATGCAACTATTTGAAGAATTGTCGTGCAATTCGGGGGCATTTCAGGTACTATCTTGTCTGGTTCTTACGGCAATGACATATAACGCCTTATCAATCCACTAAATGTCTTGTCAAGTAGTAGGCTGCGATAGCGCACCTTAGAGTTCTGCGCCTTCGCCTTAGAGAAAGAGAAGTACATGGCAGCACCGACTATGACCCCCGAGCAGCGCGCTGCCGCGCTGGAGAAGGCCCGCGTCGTCCGCGCTAAGCGCTCCGAGATCACCAAGAAGCTCTCCATGGGCGCCCTGACCCCCAAGAAGGCCTTGGGCATGGTCGATGACCCGGTTGTCGGCCGCATGAAGGTGAAGTCCTTCATCAACGCCATCCCTGGCTACGGCAAGGTCAAGACCGAGAAGACCATGGAAGAGCTTGGCATCCCGGCTGACCGTCGCCTGCAGGGCCTCGGCTCCAACCAGATGAAGAGCCTCATCGAGAAGCTCTCCTAAGGCAGGTTCGCTCGGGCGTTCTTCGGAATGCCGCATGATAGCAAGAGGCCCCTGGCAATGCCAGGGGCCTCTTTTCGTCTTGGGACGCCGAGCAACGGCATGGGCGCAGCGCTTCGCAGATGGGCTTGCGGCGCCTTGCAGGCTAGCGGCCGAGCAACTTCTCCAGGGCCGCGATGCGAACGCAGCACACGAGCACGTCGAGCGCGACGTCCAGTTCGTCGATGGGGGGGAGCGAGGGCGCGATGCGTATGTTGCTGTCGGCAGGGTCATTTCCATAGGGCCAGGTCGCGCCGGCGCCGGTGAGCACCACGCCGGCTTCGCGGGCCAGCTCGACCGTGCGCTGCGCGGTGCCCTCCAAGCCGTCGAAGGATACGAAGTAGCCGCCCCGCGGGTCGGTCCAGCGGGCGATGCCCGCCTCGTCGAGCCTCTGGCTCAGCTTCTGCTGCACGAGGGCGAACTTCGGCGCCAAGATGGCGGCGTGCTGCGCCATGTGGGCGGCGATTCCCTCGGCATCGCGCAGGAAGCGCACGTGGCGCAGCTGGGTGAGCTTGTCGTGGCCTATCATCTGCGAGCTCACCTGCTCCAGCGTTTCGGCTACGTTTTGGGGGCTCGAAGCGAATCCCGCGATGCCAGCGCCGGGGAAGGTTATCTTGGAGGTCGACCCGAACTTGAAGTAGCGGTCGGGGTTGCCCGCCTCGCGGCAGGCGGTGCCGATGTCGAGCAGCTGGTCTTGCTGGGTCGGGTCGGCGGAAAGATGGTGCACGCTGTAAGCGTTGTCCCAGAATATGCGGAAGTCGGGGGCCGCGCACTCCATGGCGGCCAACCGGCGCACCACGTCGTCGGTATAGGTGATGCCGCTCGGGTTGGAGTACTTCGGCACGCACCAGATGCCCTTGATGGCGGGATCTGCCGCCGCGAGGCGCTCCACCTCGTCCATGGCGGGGCCCAGGCTCGACCCCTCGGTCAGCAGCGGCACGGGCAGCATCTCGATGCCGAAGGCCTCGGTCACGCTGAAGTGCCGGTCGTAGCCTGGCACGGGGCAGAGCCACTTGATGGGGCCGCTGTGGCACCACGGCTCGTAGCCGCCCGTGCCGAAATCGATGCAGCGGGCCAGGGCGTCGTACATGGCGGTGAGGCTCGAGTTGCCGAACACGATGGTGGTGGCTGGGTCGTCGTCGAGCAGCGCGGCCATGAGCTCGCGCGCTTCGGGGATGCCGGCCAGCACGCCGTAGTTGCGGCAGTCGGTGCCGTCGGCGGCTATGCAGTCGGCCGGACTGGCCAAGGCGGTGAGCAGGGGGGTGGCCAGGTCGAGCTGCGCGGTGCTCGGCTTGCCCCGAGCCATGTTGAGGGCCAGCCCCTGGGCCTGGAAGCTGCGGTAGCGCCCGAGCTGGGCTTCGAGCTCGGTCTCCAGCTGGGCGGTGTCCAGGGTGTCGTAGCGCGTCATGGGCCTTCCTTTCACCGTATGCCAGGCGGCGGTTCGCCGCGGGGCTCCTGGGCGCTTTCGTCGGATAAAGTATAATCGAGCCTGTTTGTTCCAAGAGGGGTAAGAAGGGGAAAGATATGGAGATCACAAATGGTGATTTCTGGGTATTGCTCGCAATGCTCATCTACTTCATCGTCGTTCTGACCATCGGCTTCGTCTACGCGAAGCGTTCGAACTCGTCCACGTCGGAGTACTTCATCGGCGGGCGCAAGGTGGGCCCCTGGCTCACGGCGCTCTCGGCCGAGGCCTCCGATATGTCCGGCTATCTGCTCATGGGCCTGCCGGGCGTGGCGTACTTCACCGGTGCCTCCGACGCGGGCTGGACCGCTGTGGGCCTGGCCATCGGCACGTACCTTAACTGGAAGCTCGTGGCCAAGCGCCTGCGCCTGTATTCCGTGAAGGCCGGCAATGCCATCACGCTGCCCGGGTTCTTCTCCAACCGCTTCCACGACCGCAAGAACATCGTGTCCACGGTGGCGGCGCTCATCATCCTCGTGTTCTTCTGCGTATACGTGGGCAGCTGCTTCGTCACCTGCGGCAAGCTGTTCAACACGCTGTTCGGGCTCGATTACGCCACCATGATGGTGCTCGGCGCCATCATAGTGTTCCTGTACACCCTGGTGGGCGGCTACCTTTCGGTGGTGGCCACCGACTTCGTCCAGGGCGTGCTCATGTTCTTCGCGCTGGCCGTGGTGCTCATCGGCTCGGTGGCCTGGGCCGGCGGGGTGGAGAACACCGTGGCGTTCCTGCAGTCCATCCCCGGCTTCCTGAGCGGCACCCAGATAGCGGTGCCTGTGCTCACCGACGCTGGAGCGCAGATGACCCAGGATTCCATGCCGGTATTCGGCGATGCGGCCGAATACGGCATCCTGTCGGTGGTGTCCATGCTGGCGTGGGGCCTCGGCTACTTCGGCATGCCGCAGGTGCTCGTGCGGTTCATGGGCATCCGCAGCGCCGACGAGGTGAAGCGCAGCCGCGTCATCGCGGTGACGTGGTGCGTCGTCTCGCTGTTCTGCGCCATCTGCATCGGCCTGGTGGGTCGAGCGGTCGTGCCGGTCGGATTCGGCACCCAGTCGGCGGCCGAGAACGTGTTCATCGTGCTCTCGCAGCTGATGCTGCCGTCGTTCTTCTGCGGCGTGGTGGTGTCGGGCATCTTGGCGGCGTCGATGTCGTCCTCCTCGTCGTACCTGCTCATCGCAGGTTCGTCAGTGGCTGAGAACATCTTCCGCGGCGTGTTCAAGCGCAACGCCACCGATGCCCAGGTGATGATCGTGGCGCGCATCACGCTCATCGTGGTGTTCCTGTTCGGCATCTTCGTGGCTTATGACGAGAATTCGTCCATCTTCTATGTGGTGAGCTATGCTTGGGCGGGGCTGGGCGCGTCGTTCGGCCCGCTGACGCTGTGCTGCCTGTACTGGCGCCGCACCACCATGCAAGGCGCTGTGGCCGGCATGCTGACAGGCACGGTGACCGTGCTCGTGTGGCACAACCTCATCGCGCCCATGGGCGGCGTGTTCGGCATCTACGAGCTGCTGCCGGCCTTCATCCTGTCGCTGCTGGCCATCGTGGTGGTGTCGAAGCTCACGTCCGAGCCTCCTGCCGCCGTGCTCGACGAGTTCGATCACTACATGGATGAGGATGAGCCCCTGGCGCAGGTCGAGAAGGGCGAGCTGGAGCAGACGCTCGTCTAGCCTCTAGCCGTTTGGCTCAAGCCCTCCCAGCCTGCCAGGCATGGCGGCGAAGGTGGCGAGCGACAAACGATAGCCAAGCAACGAAAAGGCCCTCCGCAAGGAGGGCCTTTTCGTTGCGGCAGGGAGGCGTGCCCGAATGCAGCTTAGTAGCGCACGTAGATCATGCCGGCCTGCACGGGGCCTTGGATGACGCCCACGCCTTCGGTAGCAGCATGGATCATCTGGCCGCCGCCGATGTAGATGCCGCAGTGGCCGTAGTTCACCGCCACGTCACCGGGCTGCGGGTCGGAGACGCGCGGCCAGTTCATGAACGTGCTGGTGGAGCCGAGGCGGCTGTAGCCGCCGGTCAGGCAATGGGACACGAAGCCGGAGCAGTCGAAGGCGCCCGGGCTGCAAGCGCCCCACACGTACTCGGCGCGACCGACCCAGCTGCGGGCGCGGTCGACGATGGCATTGCCCGAAGAGGGCACGTAGGCAGGCTCGTTGTAGCCGCCCCCGTTCCCGTTATTGTTGCCGTTGCTGGAGGGGCGGTTCTGGATCTGCTGCTGACGCGCGGCCTCGGCAGCTTCCTCTTCCTGCTTCACCAAGGCTGCGGCCTCGGCGCTCAGGCTATCGTAGACCGCCTGCTGCTCGCCGACCAGGGCCTCCGTCTCCTTGACGATGGTTTCCATCTCCTGGGCCTTCTCGGCAGCCACCTTCTCCTGCTCGGCGTACTCGGCCTTCTTCTCCTGGACCTCCTCGCGCAGGTCCTTCGTCTCCTGGACCATGTCGGCGTCGTTCTGGTTCATGGTGTTGAGCATGTCCCAGTTGGTGGTGAACGCTTGGAAGGTGGAGGCGCCCAGCAGGATGTCGAGGAAGCTCGTGGCGCCCGACTTGTACATGTTCTTGGCGCGGACGCTCAGCTGGTCCTGCAGGTCGGATATCTGGCCGTTCGCCTCGTCGATGCGCTCCTGGGCCTCGTCCATCTTCTGCTGCGCCTCGGCCTGCTCCACCATGGCGGCGCCATAGTTGGATTCGGCATCGGCCAGCTTGGTCTTCATGGCGTTCAGGGAGCTGAGGGCAGCTTGGGCCTCGGCCTGCTTGCTGGAAGCAGGGGTGGCCTCGGCTTGGGAAAGGGCTAGGGGGCTCATCGTGAGCCCGGCGCTCAGCAGAAGCGCGGTGCCCCCCATCAGTATCCGGCTGCGTAGTGCGATAGCATGCTCGCCCATCGGCGTTTCCTCCTCGTTTGAGCACAGGTGTTTCAAGTGCAAACCGTCGACTAGCCTACCACGGTTCAGGGCGCGAATGGGCGATCACACAAAGCCTTCATGAGTTCCCCTCATGGTCTGCGCGTGGGCGTTGTAGGTGCTGTGGAGGCGGCTGCGAGGCGATATGCCTATATATAGGGGAGCGACGGAAGGCGAGGCGCTGCATGTTGCGCTTGACGGAATGTGACTGGGCCGCAGCTTGCTCGAGGAGCACCGCATTAGGATATTCGGCTTGGGAGCGAAGGAGATCGGAGACGAAGAAGGCCCCTCCTTCAGGAGGGGCCTTCGCTACAGCAGGTTGTGCATGCTATGAGGCTAGGGGCGCACGTACTTCATGCCGGCTTGCACATAGCCTTCGACCACGCCCACGCCTTCAGTGGCAGCGTGGACCATCTTGCCGCCGCCGACGTAGATGCCGCAATGGCCGGGCGCGACGCAGACATCGCCGGGCTGCGGGTTGCTGACAGCGGGCAGCTTGTACAGGTCGTTGCTGGTCTTGTAGGCATGGCCGCGCACGTAAGAGACGAAGTGCGAGCAGTCGAACTGGGTCGGGCCGCTGGCTCCGTAGACGTACTCGCAGCCGATGAGGCTGTAAGCGCGGTCGACGATGGCGTTGCCGGTGGGGGCGTGGTAAGGCGGGTCAGGGCGTACCCAGCCAGAGCTGCCGCCGCCTTGGGCGATCTGCTGCTGGCGGTTCGCGTCGGCGGCAGCCTCCTCGCGCTGGACGATGGCGGCCGCTTCGGCGCTCAGGCTCTTGTAGACGGCCTCCTGCTGGGCAGCAAGGGCCTTCGTCTCCTCGACGATCTTCTCCATCTCCTCGGCCTGGGCGTCAGCCACCTTCTTCTGCTCGGCGTACTCGGCCTTCTTCTCCTGGACCTCCTCGCGCAGGTCCTTGGTCTCGGCCACCATGTCGGCATCGGACTGGTTCATGGTGTTGAGCAGGTCCCAGTTGATGGTGAATGCTTGGAAGGTGGAAGCGCCCAGCAGGATGTCGAGGAAGCTGGTCGACCCCGACTTGTACATGCCGCGGGCACGGGTGCCCAGATGATCCTGCAGGGTGCCGATGCGCTCGTTGGCCTCGTCGATGCGCTCTTGCGCCTCGTCCATCTTCTCCTGCGCCTCGCCCTGCTTCACCACGGCGGCGCCGTAGTTCGATTCGGCCTCGGCTAGCTTGGCCTTCATGGCGTTCAGGCTCGTGAGGGCTGCTTGGGCCTCGGCTTGCTTGGAAGTGGGGGCGGCAAGGGCCTCGGGGGCTGCGAAAGGGCTTATGGTCAGGCCGAAGGCGAGTGCCGCGGCCATGCCCCCGCATGCTATCCGTTTGCAGATAGCTGAAGGATAAGAGCTCATTATAAGTAGGTCCTCCTCAGGTGAGCAGAATGCTCGGTTGCAAACTGGTCATAATGATAGCATGACTGGCGCCGCGCGCCCTGTGAGACGAGCATCTGCCCGCAAGGGCAGGGATGAATGGCCTAGATACGCCCGGTGGCGTGTTCGTAGTTGACAGCTTGTTTTTTCTCACGTATCATTCATTCGCTCGGTTGTTACCGAATGGTGAAGAACGCCCGGTAGCTACCGAATGGCAGCTTGAAAAATACACATGTATCGTGGGCTTGCAGCCCGGTGTCGCTTCTGCGGCTACCGGACCACGCAAGCTCGCAAGCGCCGAAATGGGCGTGTGCCCGAGTGGTTAAAGGGGACGGGCTGTAAACCCGTTGGCTCTGCCTACCTAGGTTCGAATCCTAGCGCGCCCACCATTTCCTAGCTTTCCCTACATATTATATGTAGGGGGAAGCATCCAGCCTTCCGCACGTTCGGGAGGATCCAAGATGCCTGTGTAGCTCAGTCGGTAGAGCACTTCGTTGGTAACGAAGAGGTCACCGGTT
>CAJUQH010000025.1 GCA_910588095.1 uncultured Eggerthellaceae bacterium | reverse complement strand
TTGGGATTTGGAATGCTAAGCAGCCATCGGCAATGCTTCTGCTGGCGGCTGCGCAATCGGCATCACAATGCCCTTGTACATGTCATCGCAGGTTTTGCCGAGTATGGAGCGCGCCACCTTGCGCTGCACGCGCCGCATGACAGCCTGGGTCAAGCTGTAGTAGTAGCGGTAGGTGGTCTGGATGGACGAGTGCCCCATCATTGCTGACACCGCCTCGATGGGGTTGGTCTTGGCAGCGATGGTGCCCCAGGTGTGGCGCAGGTTCTTCATGCCGACCCAGGGCAGCTTGTGCTGCTCGGCCCATGCCTTGAGCTTGCGGGCGACCTGTGACGGCTTGGCATCGCCTATGATGCGGCCTCGTGGCCGGCCCAGGCCCACCCATAAGGCGTGCAGGCGGTCGAGCGCCCAGGGCGGCAGGTAGCAGCCCCGCTCGCTCTTGGGCGTCTTGGTGCCATCCTCGTATACAAGCTCGGGTATCTCGCCCAAGGACCTCTCGATGGGCACGTGGCCGGTACGCCAGTCGATGCGCTCCCAGCGCAGGCAGTAGTTCTCGCTCGGGCGCAGGCCAAGCGAGCACTGGATGATGGCCGTCGCCTCGTAGGCGCAGCCCACCATGCCGCGTATCAGGCGCTTGAGGCGGCGCTCGGTCAGCGTCTCGGGCTTGTAGACGGGCTTGCGCGGCAGCTCGATGCCGCGCGTGGGGTCTGCCAGGTACAGCCCCCAGTGGTCGATGGCCCACCGTATGACCTGCCGCAGGCACTTGTACGCCTTCTCGGCACCTCCCGGGCCGGCGCCGGTTCCGGCCAGCTCGTCCACCCAGTCCTGCACCGCATCGCGCGTGAGCTCGTCCAGGGTGAGGCCGCCGAAGCGGGGCAGCGCATGGAGGTTGAGCGAGCTCTCGTAGCCGTAGAGGGTGTTTGGCCTGCGGCCGCGCTTGCGCTTGGCGGGCAGGTAGTGGTCGGTCGTCATCTCGGCGATGGTCAGCGCCGTGGCCTGCTCTGCGGTGATCTCCATGGTTCGTCCTTTCCGGCCCCTATGCGGGCCTTTTCGGTAGTGGGAAAACCCTAGCAGCCAAAGAGGGGAGGTGATGCGAATGGATGAGGCAGCGGTGCATGCCGTGGACGGGCTGGCAGGCAGCGGCCCGGAGTGGCTGTTCGCCATAGGCGCCCTCGTTATCTTTGCCGGAGTGGTCATCAAGGTCGTGCCCATGGTGCGGGACTACAAGCTCAAGCAGCTCGACATCGCGCAAGAGCGCGAGAAGCGAAAGGCCGATGAGGCGCGGATGCGCGATGAGCGCGAGCGGGAGAACACGGCCATCTCTGCGCGCCAGGTGGATGCCCAGGAAAGGTCAACTGTGGCGATGAATGCCATGACGGCCCAGATGGCGGTGATGGACAGCCGCCTCGAAGCATCCCAAGACCGAAGCCGCCGGATGGGCGAGCGCATGGAAGGGATGGCTGAAAAGGTGGATGAGATCCACAGCGAGATAGTTACCAAGAGATAGGAATAGGAGAACCATGACAGGAATCGAAGCAATCGCGCTCATCGTCACGGCGCTGGTCGTGCCGTATGTGGTGCAGCTCATCAAGACCGAGGCCATGACGGGCAACGCGGCCCGATGGCTGGCCCTCGGCGTGTCGCTCGTCGCAGGCGTCGTGTGCGCCCTCGTGGGCGGCATCCCGACCACGCCCCTTGAGTGGGTGACGTGCATCATCACGGCCATAGGCGCCGTGCAGGTAGCGTATGCGGCTTTTAAGAGCGTGGGCGTCACTTCTAATTGGCTCGAAGCCCTGCTGGCGCTCAAGCTGCCCAAGGACGCCGACGACCCGGTAGCCGAGGCCAACAACATCGCCCTCGATGCCAAGGCGGAAAACGTAACAGCACGTGCGAAGCACGCGGTGAAGAATCATGCGGCAGACGATTAAGGGCCTGCTTTGCGTGCTTGCCTTGCTGGTGGCCATAGCGGCCCTGGCGGGGCTGCGCGCGCACCGCATCGCCCATGCGCCGCCCCATGCGCCGGCTGCTTGGCGCCTTACCACCCCATGGGTTGACCGCTCTCTGCTCACGCCCCAGGAAAAGGCATGGGCGCGCCAGAGCGGCATCGGCACCTACACGGTCGATGGCGTGACGGTCGTTGACGAGGGACTGCCCGAAGAATACTGGCTCATCTAGCATCGAAAGGAAGGGCATCATGGCCAAGCTCTACATCATCTGCGGCCATGGCGCTGGCGACCCTGGCGCCATCGGCTGCGGTTACAACGAGGCGGAGCGCGTTCGCGAGCTCGCCAAGGCGATCAAGGCCAAAGGGGGTGATGCGGTCGAGGTGCTGGACACCTCGCGCAACTGGTTCCGCGATGGCGGCATAAGCCGCCTATCGCTGCCGGCGCGCAGCGAAATCCTCGAGCTGCACTTGGACAGCTATCCCTCGGCAGAGCCTCATGGAGGCCATGTCATCATCAAGCCGGGGTTCGATCCTGACGCGCGCGACAGCGCGCTGGCGGATTTCATCGCTAATATGTTCCCGGGTCGCGCCGAGCGCCTGACGCACCAGCAGCTCAGCAATGCTGACCGCGCGGCTGCGAAGGATTACCCCTACCGCCTGCTCGAGTGCTGCTTCGTGACACACGCCGATGACATGGCCAAGTTCGATGCAGGCTTGGACGAGCTAGCAAGCGGCATCCTTGATGTTTTCGCTATCGCGCCAAGCACTCCAAGCACGCCACCAGCGAACCCGAGCACGGATGCCAGAACCGGCTTCGGTGGCACGTATCGCTGCACGGTGAACGGCTTGAACGTCAGGACGTCGCCCCGTCTTGGCAACAACATCGTGCCGAACGTGAGCTACAACATCGGCGACACGGTGCGGCTGGATGACTGGTACAAGATCGCCGACGGCTGGGTGTGGGGGCGCTACACCGGCGCATCGTCTGGGAAGAAGCGGTACATCGCTGTAGGCAAGCCCACAGGCGGCCCTGCGGCCGACGATTACCTGGTTCGGATCTAGCGCCGGTGGCGCTGGCGTCCTCGACCGCCTGCAGCTGACCATCGAGCCGGCGTAGGCAAGCTCAAGCGTGTCTCAATGAGCCTCACGCCTTTTGGACGTCTGTCCTAGGCGCGAGGCTCAGTCTCTCCTTATGCTACGGCAACGGCCTTGCGGGGGCGCCCAGAGGCCACAGGAGCCGCTTTCCTAGCCTCGATTGAGGCGGTGGTCACCCATGTGCGCCGGCCCTCGCGATAGCCCTCGAGCAGCCCGGCATTCAACATATGGGTCACGCGGCCGGCTGACAGCCCGAGTTCGCGCGCTGCTTGCGCAGCGGATACCACGGGACCGTCCACGATGTAGGAGGGGTCCACCTCGAAGCTCACCCAGACGCTATCGTCCCCATCTGGCACGTCATGTCGCTTTGCCTCGGGAATCGGGTCGCCATGCTTCATTAGCGCCGCCACGAACGTCTTGGCGGCATCTGCGGCCATATTCACCGCATCTGCGTAATCGTCTCCGCAGGTATAGCATCCATCGAGGTCGGGAAAGCGGACGCTGTAGCCGCCCTCCTCCTCGGGGGTGAGGAATGCTTGGTATGTCAATCTGTCCATGATCGCCTCCATAGTCGGCGGGAGGCTTAGAGCCATCCCGCCTTCTTCGCTATGTTTCGGTAGGTTCCGAGCGGTAGTTCCTTCTTCGATGTCGGCACGCTTATCGTCACTCCGTCTTTCCTGAAGATTCGGTGGCTTCCCTTGCCGCTATCTTCGGGCCAGCCCTCCCTTCTTAGCCGCTTCAGTATCTCCTTCACTTCCTGTTCCTTCGGCATCGGACTTCCTTTCCTTCAACCGATAGCTATATTATAAAGTATTGCTATTTATCATACAAGAGAAAATAGCAAGTTTTTATAAATAGTACTTCCAGGTTCGTACGCGCTTCTATCCCTTAACTTTGCCCCATTTTTCAAGCGTCTATCCCTTATCTGCCCTTAAGTGTCTCGAAAATGCCTTTGAATCAGAGAGCTACGGTGTGCTTACGGTGTGATACACTGGGAAAAGAGGACATGCGGAGGAATGGTAAAAAGTCCTGCACGGACTTTTAATCCCAAGGTCGCGGGTTCGATTCCCTCACGGCCCACCATTTTCCCGCGCGCCCATCGATGGCATTGGGGTATCGTCCAACGGCAGGACTCTGGTTTTTGGTACCAGCTATCTAGGTTCGAATCCTGGTACCCCAGCCATTTCCCCCGGACGTATCCTGTGGCTCCCGTGGCGCCTTCCGCAGGCTTGGCAGGGCGACCGCGCGCCTTCCATGAATCTTCCCGCATCCCTTCCGTGCATCTTCTGCGCATCTTCCGAATTTGCCCCCTTGCAATCTGGCCGAGGTGCGGCTATGATGCTTCTTTGCGCTTGCGCGCATACTATGGCGAAGCTGTGCCCAAAACCCGATTCACATCCAAGGTTTCGCCTCTGAGGCTCGTTCTTTTGAAAGGAAGCACGCGTGGCGAAGGAAACCGCAAAGAAGACGACGAAGGCGACTGACAAGACGGAGAAGAAGGCACCCGCGAAAAAAGGAACAGCGAAGAAGGAGACGGCCAAGGCGGCCAGCACCGCCGAGAAGGCCGAGAAGAAGGCCCCGGCCAAGAAGGCGCCCGCCAAGAAGGCCGCTGCGAAGAAGCCGGCAGCCAAGAAAGAGGCTCCCAAGAAGGCCGCAGCGAAGAAGGCCGACAAGAAGGCAGCCCCCAAGAAGGATGCGGCCGCTGAGAAGGCCGTGGTGGTGGACGAGGAGCTGGACGCCATCGAGGACGAGGACGTGCTCGAGGCCGACGGCCCGGCTGACGAGGCCATCAGCGCCACCGACGAGAAGATAGAGGGCGATTCCGAGACCGAGAGCGACGACGACCTGCTCGAGGGCATACCCGAGGAAGAGCTCAAGGCCACCGTCGACGTGGCGGCGCTGCCCAAGGTGCGCCCCCGCAACAAGTCGAAGGCCCGCTCGAAGCGCTCGGCCGAGCAGAACGTCACCATGCTCACCGGCGATCCGGTGCGCATGTACCTCAAGGAGATCGGCAAGGTGCAGCTGCTCACCGCAGCCGAGGAGATCGACCTTGCCATGAAGATAGAGGCCGGCGTGGCCGCCACCGAGGAGCTTGAGCGCGCCGAGGAGGAAGGCGTCGAGCTCGAGCGCCGCGAGCGCCGCCGCCTGGGCCGCATCGAGCAGGTGGGGCTTGATGCCAAGCAGCAGCTCATCGAGGCCAACCTGCGCCTGGTGGTGTCCATCGCCAAGCGCTACGTGGGCCGCGGCATGCTGTTCCTGGACCTCATCCAGGAAGGCAACCTGGGCCTCATCCGCGCGGTGGAGAAGTTCGACTACACCAAGGGCTTCAAGTTCTCCACCTACGCAACCTGGTGGATCCGCCAGGCCATCACCCGCGCCATCGCCGACCAGGCCCGCACCATCCGCATTCCCGTGCACATGGTGGAGACCATCAACAAGCTGGTGCGCATCCAGCGCCAGCTGCTCCAGGAGCTCGGCCGCGAGCCAACTCCGGAAGAGATCGGCAAGGAGATGGGCCTGCCCACCGAGCGCGTGCGCGAGATACAGAAGATAAGCCAGGAGCCCGTGAGCCTGGAGACGCCCATCGGCGAGGAAGAGGATTCGCAGCTGGGCGACTTCATCGAGGACGACGCCGCCGTGGTGCCGCCCGACGCTGCCAGCTTCAGCATGCTGCAGGAGCAGCTGGGCAAGGTGCTGGACGGCCTGGCCGAGCGCGAGCGCAAGGTGATCAGCCTGCGCTTCGGCTTGGAGGACGGCCACCCGCGCACGCTGGAGGAAGTGGGCCGCGAGTTCGGCGTCACCCGCGAGCGCATCCGCCAGATCGAGTCCAAGACGCTGGCGAAGCTGCGTCACCCGAGCCGCTCCAGCAAGCTGAAGGACTATCTGGAGGACTAGGCAGGCAGACTTGGCAGGCAGGCTCTGGCTTGCTCGCTTGCCCGCCCTGCAGGTGTCGGCTTCAGGCTGCGCAGACAGCCGCCCCTAAGCGGGCGCTTCCATAGGGAACATGCCGCCTCGACGGCATCATCCACCACAGTGAGGGGCCGCTGGCGACAGCGGCCCCACAATTTTCTTGCGTACGCAATAATTTTGCTATAATTCATAGTAATGATTGCGAACGCAACAACGGAGCATAGATGAGCGAAGCATATACGGTCAAAGACATTGGCGATAGGGTTCGCAAGGAGCGCAAAGCGCAAGGAATGACGCAGTCGCAGCTGGCCGACTTGTGTGGCGTTGGCCTGTCGTTCGTCTCTAACCTTGAGAATGGCAAGCCAACCCTTGAGGCTGGCAAGATGCTTCGGGTCGTGAACACGTTGGGTCTCGACCTCGTTCTTCGTAAGCGAGGTGAGTAGCCGTGGAGCTTCCAATCTATCGCGAATGGGAAGAGAGCCTCCTTAAGATTGGCGTGTTGGGCCGAACAGCGGGCGATGTGAGCTTCGCCTACGATGAAGATTACCTTTCGTGGGAGCATGCAGCGCCGGTATCGCTCTCGCTTCCTCTTCGTGACCAACCATTCGATGAGGCGGAGTTGATGCCGTACTTCCGAGGGTTGCTTCCTGAGGGGTTGCCGCTTGAGAGCTTGGCGGCGAGTTTGGGGCTTCGTGCAGAAGATTACTTTGAGCTTCTTGCTGCGTGCGGTCTCGATTGCCTCGGTGATGTGATCATCAATCCGCGGACTTACTATGAGCAGCGCGCTTACGAGCAGCTTTCTCTTGAAGAAGTGCAGGCGATGGGAGAGAGTCCCCGCAAGGTTGATGACTCTCTGGAGGCAGCCCACTTATCTTTGGCGGGCACGCAGAGCAAGTGTGGGCTCTACCATGATTGGTCTGCGCTAGATGACCAGGAGTGGTATCAGCCGATCGGCGGCGCACCATCGAATACCATCGTGAAGTTCAGCCGTATCAAGATGCAGGACTTGATGGTGGTTGAGCAGCTGACCATGGCGTGCGCACGTGGTTGCGGAATCGAGGCGGTACGCACATGTCTCATCAATCCCGTCTTGCCCGCTATCTGCGTTGAGCGCTATGACCGCATGGATGTGTCTGGGCAGCTCGTTAGCGGCATCGATGCACCACTTCGAAGGCATCAAGAGGATCTGACGCAAGCATTTGGATTGATTCCTTCAGCGAAATATCGTCAGCTGCCAGGGGGAACCGTTCAGGCCATTGCTGACTTCCTGCGGCAAAGGGCACGGGATCCAGCGCGCTGTCTGGAAGAGCTCTGCAAGGTGTTGTTGTTCAACTATGCCATCGGCAATTGTGACGGGCACCTTAAGAACCTGTCCATCCTATATGCGCCAGATTGGAAATCCTTCACGCTTGCGCCTGCATACGACCTTGTGTGCACTACGGTGTATGGGCGATTCTCTCGTGAGTTGGGAATGGTAATGGGGGAGACCCAAGACATCGATGAGATAGGGCCAGCGGATATCCTCCAGATGGGAAATCACCTCGGCTTAGCGCCGCGCAAGGTACGCTCTGTAGCCAAGGAAATTGCGGAGGTTGCCATCAGCGCGTTGCGAAATGAGGGTGCGACCCTTGATGACCACGGCTTCGGTACAGCCCTCTATCGCGTCGATGAGATAGAAGAGGATATGCTGCCGCGTCTTGAGGTATTGAGCAGCATGTAAGTGCGCTTCCATAGCCTGTTTTAAGAGCGGGCGTAGGGCTTCATTGGGACACGCTTGATTGGTTGACTATGATACAAGTACAGTAAGGTCCCCATGCCGGTATCTTGGATGGGCAAGTTGACCGAGCTAACGTATTGGGCTGCGGTGCAGGAAGGGGACTGATGGGAGCCATAGACGTCGACGCTCTGCGAGCCTGCTTGCTCGATTACTGCGGTACGGCCGCGTTCAACGGCTTCCCGGCAGCGTTGCTGGACGTTGCTGACATCTCTAGCGCCGATGGTGAGGAGCTGTGCCAGAGGGCAGAGCAGTTCGGCGTTGATCTGCGTCGCTTTGCGGTGGAGGACACGTAGATGGCGGTTGTTGTTGGGAGGCTGTTGGCAACATGTGATAGCTTTAGGTCCCATATGATACGAGATAAAAGCTCGAAATGCCTACTCCTATAGGAATCCGAGTGATGGTGAAAAACGGAGTATTTGATGGAACCGAAGTTCTTCGACAACAAACTCAGTATCGTTAAAGATGACCTCGCAAGAACAATCGAGGATGGCGACTCCCTCGCAGTGGCTGCCGCGACGTTCTCGATGTACGCTTACCAGGAGCTCAAAGAGCAGCTCGATGGACTGGACGACTTCAGGTTCATATTCACCTCGCAGGCGTTCACCCAGAGCAGGGCCCCGAAGGAGAAGCGGGAGTTCTACATCCCGAGGCTCAACCGCGAGCAGAGCCTTTTCGGCACCGACCTTGAGATCCGGCTACGCAACGAGCTGACGCAGAAGGCAATCGCGCAGGAGTGCGCGGACTGGATACGATCCAAGGCGACCTTCAAATCCTTTGAGGGCGAGGAGGGCATGGGCATCACCGCTCTCACCGTGGACAAACCTGGCGACACGGTCTCCTACATGCCATTATAAAGCTCTTGCCCGTAGAGGAGTGTTATGTGGTTGCTCATCAGGGCTGCAAGCCGCTCTCCAATGACGCGCGCGATGGTGTGTTTGAAGACGCGCCCACGATGGCTCGGTTTTGGGCGATTCTGATGTGGGGCCGGTCAAGGTGGCATTGCGCAATCTTCTTTAGCAAGGATGGCCATGCAAGATTCGAAAGACGCTTGTCTGAGCGACCATGCTGCAGCGGACCTATGGCGCACGATCGGCGTGCGATTGGCCCCTTGCGCGTTCGGATGAATTCGATATAATGATTAACCGCGCGCAAAGCGCCGTTATTCCTCGGTAGCTCAACGGCAGAGCATTCGGCTGTTAACCGAAGGGTTGTAGGTTCGAATCCTACCCGGGGAGCCAGAGAAGCCAGAGCGAGCCTGCGAGATGCGGGCTCGCTCTTTTATATAGGCATGACGCTGGTGCGCCGGTCGCGCGAAGCGAGCGGCGCACCAGCCGACGAGAGCGAATCGGAGCCCCATTGCCCACCTACCCATCCAAGGACATCGAGCGCGAGGCCGAGGGCCTTGCGGCTGCTGCCTGCGGGGGCGCCGCTGCCCAGGGGCGCAGCGTGCCAGGGTCCGGTGCGCTGGTGGCGGAGGTGGAGCCGGGCAGCCCGGCCGACGATGCGGGCTTCGAGCCGGGGTGCCGCATCACCCATGCGGGCGGCCAGCCGCTGCGCGACCTCATCGACTGGCGCTGGCATGGCTCTGAGGACGTGGTAGAGCTGGGCTATGTCGACCTCGATGGCGATGCGGGCACGATGGAGCTGTGGCGTGAGCCGGGGGAGAGCTGGGGCCTTTCCTTCGACGGCTTGGTGTTCGACGGCGTGCGCCAGTGCCGCAACGCCTGCACCTTCTGCTTCATGCGCCAGCTGCCCGAGGGCCTGCGCCCCTCGCTCACTCTGCGCGACGACGACTTCCGCCTGAGCTTCTTGGCGGGCACCTTCGTCACGCTGACGAACCTCACGGCTGCCGACGAGGCGCGCATAATCGAGCAGCGCATCAGCCCGCTGCGGGTTTCGCTGCATGCGGCCGATCCCGACGTGCGCCGGGCCCTCATCGGGCGGCACGCGCCCCATGGGCTTGAGGCGCTCGACCGGCTGCTGGCTGCGGGCATCCAGGTGGACGCCCAGGTGGTGCTCGTGCCTGGGGCGAACGATAGCGATGTGCTGCGTGAAACGCTGGAATGGGCCTACGCGCGGCCGGGCATCCTGAACGTGGGCATCGTGCCGCTCGGGTACACGCGCTACCAGCATGCCTTCGACCGCAGCTTCGACGAGCCGCAGCAGGCGCGCGCCGTGCTGGAGGCCATCGCGCCGTTCCAGCAGCGTGCGCTGGCCGAGCGCGGCACGCCCTGGGCGTTCGCCGCCGATGAGCTGTACCGCAACGCCTACGGCACCCAGCTGCTCGACCATCTGCCGCCAGCCGGCTTCTACGGCGGCTTCGACCTGTTCGAGGATGGCATCGGCATCATCCGCAGCGCGGTGGACGGCTTCCGCGCCGCCGCGGCCGACGGCACCACCGCCCGTGCGGCCGAAGCGCTGGCGGCCGCAGGGCTGCGCGCACGTTTGGCGGTGGGCGAGGCCATGATGCCCTACTTCGGCCAGCTGCTGGAGGCGAGCCCTCTGGCAGGGCTGCTCGAGCCGTTGGTGGTGAGCAACGGGTTCTTCGGCGGCAACGTGACCGTGACGGGCCTCCTGGCCGGGTGCGACCTGGCAGCGGCCATCCGCGCCGACCGCGAGCGCGTGGCGCGGGCAGCTGATGACGGCTCGGGCAGCGGCTCGGTTGCGGCTGGCGGCGATCGGGGCGGCGCGCCGAGCGGCCAGCGCGATGGCATCTTCCGTACGCTCTACCTCGTGCCCGACGTAGTGCTCAACGACGACGGCCTGACGCTGGACGGCATGGACGCGCAAGCCCTCGAAACGGCGGCCGGCTGCCCAGTGGCCGTGGTACCATGTAACCCATCCGATTACCTGAACCGCATCATCGCGCTCTGCGGCGCGCGCAAGCGCCCCTGACCGTGCGCGCGGGGCTGCGCGGCAAGCTTGAGAGGGGGCTTGAGGCTATGGCGCTTCCCATCGTGGCTATCGTGGGCCGCCCCAACGTGGGCAAGTCCACCATCGTGAACCGCATCGCCGAGGCCGACGAGGCCATCGTGCACGAGATGCGCGGCGTCACGCGCGACCGAAGCTACCACGAGGCCGACTGGAACGGCGTGCATTTCACGCTGGTCGACACTGGCGGCATAGAGGTGGCTTCTGACGATGCATTCCAGGGCAACATAACGGCTCAGGCCCTCGAAGGCGCGAACGAGGCCGATGTCATCGTGTTCGTGGTGGACGGCAAGACCGGCATCAACAACGACGACGAGGCGGTGGCGCGCATCCTGCAGCGCGCCGACAAGCCGGTGTTCGTGGCCGTGAACAAGCTGGACACGCCGGGCAACACCGATGCCCTGTGGGAGTTCTACGGGCTGGGCCTGGGGGACCCGTGGCCGGTGTCGGCCCTGCATGGGCACGGCACGGGCGACCTGCTGGACGCGGTGGTGGACGAGCTGCGCGAGCTCGACCTGGCCGACCGCACGGCCGATGACGCCGATGCCATCAACGTGGCCATCATCGGCCGGCCGAATGCCGGCAAGAGCTCGCTGACCAACCGGCTGACCAACGGCGAGCGCTCCATCGTCAGCGACGTGGCCGGCACCACCCGAGACGCCGTGGACACCCTGGTGGAGCATGACGGCCGCGCCTACCGCATCGTGGACACGGCGGGCCTGCGCCGCAAGAGCCAGATAGACGAGGACGTGGAGTACTACGGCTTCGTGCGGGCCATGCGCGCCATCGACCGCGCCGACGTGGTGCTGCTGGTGGTGGACTCGCCGTTGGGGCTCACCAACGAGGACCAGCGCGTGGCCGGGTACGCGCTGGAGCGCGGCCGCGCCATGGGCATCGTGCTGAACAAGTGGGACATCGTGGGCGGCCCCGAGGAGAAGGCAGCCATCCGCGAGCGCATCGCCGATCGCATGATGTTCGTGGGCTTCGCGCCGGTGGTGGCCATATCGGCCCTGACCGGCAAGAACGCCGACAAGGTGTGGGCGCTCATCGACAAGGCCTACGCCGCCTTCAACCGCGTGGTGCCCACCAACCAGTTGAACACGTGGCTGGCCGGCATCCGCGAGACGGGCCATACGGTGTCGAAGGGCAAGGCCGTGCTGCGCATGAAGTACGTCACCCAGACCGGCACCAAGCCGCCGCAGCTGACGTTCTTCTGCAACCGCCCTGACATCGTGACCGACAACTACGAGCGCTTCCTCGAGAACAGCGTGCGGCGCGCCTTCGACTTTGAGGGCACGCCAGTGCGCCTGCGCTTCAAGAAGAAGGACTGACCCCATGCCCGAAGCCCCTGCTGCCCCCATCGTAGGCTCTGCCCCCGTGCCGCCTGCCGTGGCCATGGCGCCCGCGCCGCCCGAACTGCCCCTGGGCGCCGACGCAGCCGCCTGGGTGCTGCCGTTGCTGTTCGCGGTGACGTTCCTGCTGGGCTCGGTGCCGTGGGGCGTCATCGTGTCGCGCCTGGCCTTCCATAAGGACATCCGCTCCGAGGGCTCGGGCAACATCGGCACTACCAACGCCATGCGCACGCTGGGCAAGGCCGGCGGTGCGGCGGTGTTCGTGCTGGACTTCGGCAAGGGGCTGCTGTCAGGCTGCCTGGGCGCGGTGGCGGCCAGCGTGCTGCCCGTGCCCTTCGCATGGTCCGTCATGGCGCTGGCCTTCGCGGGGTGCACCTGGGGGCACATATTCAGCCCCTGGCTCGGGTTCAAAGGTGGCAAGGGCATCGCCGTGGCGGTGGGCGCGCTGTTCTTCGTGTTCGGCCCCGTGGGAGCGCTCATAGAGATCGCCATCTTCGCTGTAGTGGTGGCGACGACGCGCTACGTGTCGGCTGGCTCGCTGACGGCCGCGGTGGCGTGCCCTGTGCTGGCCCTTTGGTTCTACGCGGGGCATTGGCTGGGCTGGGCCATCATCGTGCTGGTGTCAGCCACGGTCATCTGGGCGCACCGCAGCAACATCGCGCGGCTGATGGCCGGCACCGAGAACCGCGTTGGCTCCAAGAAGCGGGCGGCCCAGGCGGCTGAGGCTGGCGAAGCGGGTGCGGTGGCGGAAGGCGGCGAGGAGCCAGCGAACACGGCCGAAGACGCTGCGGAAGGCGCGGTGTGCGAGGGTGCGGTGGCGGAAGGCGCCGGCCAGGCGGCTGCAGAGGCTTCTCCTGCAACGCAGGCTGACGCGGAGCGCACGGAAGGGGCGCGCTCATGAGAGTGGCGGTCATCGGCGCTGGGTCATGGGGCACCGCCCTGGCTTGGGTGCTGGCGGGCAACGGCCATTCCGTGGCTCTATGGGCTCACAGCCAGGCCACGGCCGAGGCCATCAACGCCACGCATCGCAACCCGCGCTACCTGAGCGCGGTGGAGCTGCCTGACGCCATAACGGCCACGCACAGCTACGCCCAGGCGCTCGAAGGCGCCGAGGCGGTGGCCATCGTCACGCCGTCGAGCGTGCTGCGCGAGGTGCTGCGCGCCGTGTCGGCTCATGTGGGGGCCACGACGCCGGTGGTGCTGTGCTCCAAAGGCGTCGAGGGGGGCTCGGGCCTGCTGCCGGCCGAGATCGCCACCGAGGAGCTGGGGGCGCTGGAACGGCTGGCGGTGCTGTCGGGGCCGAACCATGCCGAGGAGGTCATCAAGGGCACGCCTTCGGCCACGGTCATCGCCAGCGCCGAGAAGCCCACGGCGCTGCTGTTCCGCGACCTGTTCGCCACGCGGTCGTTCCGCACCTACACCAGCACCGACATGACGGGCGTCGAGCTTTGCGCGGCGTTCAAGAACGTCATCGCCATCGCCGTGGGCATGGCCTATGGGGTCGGCTTCGGCGACAACACCGCAGCGGTGCTCATAACCCGCGGCCTGGCCGAGATGGGGCGGCTCGTGGTGGCGTGCGGCGGCGACACGCTCACGTGCATGGGCCTGGCCGGCGCGGGCGACATGGTGGTCACCTGCATGTCGGAGCACTCGCGCAACCGGCGCTTCGGCGAGCAGTACGTGGCTCGCGGCTTGACGCTGGATGACTTCCACGAGCGCGAGCATATGGTGGTTGAAGGCGTCGTGGCCTGCAAGAACCTGCTCACGCTGGCCGAGCGCTACGGCATCGAGCTGCCCATCGCCTCGGTGGTGCGCGAGGTGCTGTGGAATGGCCTGAGCCTGCAAGAGGCGGCCCGGCTGCTCGAAGGGCGGCCGCTCACCACCGAGTTCCACGACCTTTAGCAGCCAGGGCGGGCGGGGCGAGTCGCTGCTGCGCGAGGTGCCATCTTTCGCCTCGGCAACGGCGCGGTGGCCTTGCGTTGACCGGTCGCGCGCCGGTGTTGCGCGGCTCGGGTGCGGCGCTATGATGAGGGTGCTTCAAGGGAAGGTCCTCGGGCGGAACGAAGGGGCTGGCCCTTCGGAGCCGCACCTTGACCTTTTGAAAGAGACCGGATCATCAACTGCGTACCCTCTCTCCTCTCTCAATTTGCAGCGGTCTCTGAAGCCATGCGCACGTTCTTCTCCTTCGTGCGTATTGCATACGGGCCTCCCTCTGGCGGTTACCCCTTCCGCCCAGAGGGAGGCCGCTATTTGCCTTCTGGTGATTCTATCTCTGTCAATCGTGTTCGTTGCCGATATCTTGCATAGAGTTGGGCTGCTTGGTACACTCGCAGTAGCCAAACCGTGATTTCCTGCCTAGCAGGGGTTACGAAAATCGAATACACGTTCCTTAGAGCGCCTTATGGGCAACACGAAGTAAAGAGGGCATCTGCCTTTTCAAGACTTCGTGTTCCCAATCTTGGGAGTTTTCGTAATCTTGCGGTTTGGCGACTGCGGTGGATGCCCTCCTTACCCACCAGTCGCTATAGCGTTCGAGCGCAAGGGCCTCCTCCGTAGTGTGATGTTGCACACGCAGTCGGAAGGAGCCGGTCGCTATGCGCAAGTCGGTTGCCTCTTTTTCCCGCAAGATGGTCGCGCTTTGCGCGGCGCTCGCTCTTGCGTTCTCGATGGCGCCCCTTGCTTGGGCCGATGACGGCCCAGCGGGAACGATAGCCGGAACAGTAGCGGGGAATGCTGCGGAAGGGGTCGAGCGTCCAGAAGATGCGGCGGCCACGGAAAGCCTGGACGCACAGGCACCTGAAGCCTCTACCCAATCCGCTGACGCCAAGGTCGCAGAAGGCTCCAGTGCAGGCGGCACCACGGTATCCATCGCGGTGTACCGCTCGAGCTTCCCCATAGCCAAGTGGGACTTGAATGACGACGACTTCAACCTGACGAAGGCGGTCTGGGAGAACCGGCCCGCGGATCCTGCGCTGCCCCAGCAGGCAAGCCCGGGAAGCGAGGTCGCCTGGCCAGAATCCGGCAAGCCCGCTGGCTACGAGGAGCCCACGCGCGCAGGCTTCGAGTTCGCTGGTTGGTCGACGGACAAGTCGGCGAGCGCAGGCGGCTACATAGACGGCAGCTCGCCCAAGCTCACCATGCCCGAGGGCGCTCCCACATCCGACCCGAAGGCCTACACGCTCTACGCCCTCTGGACCCCCAACGAGTACTCGGTCGTGTTCGACCTGGCGAAGAACCCCGAACCCAAGAAGGGACCTGGAGACGATGCCTCCTTCGACCTGAAGTGGGCGTCATCCGATGGCGTGCGCACGGTGACCGACTTGGGCGACGGGCGCTATCGCGTGGATGGCTTCACAATGGAAGAAGCTCACTATGACCCGGTGACCCGCACCGTCGGCCTCCCAGAGCCCGCGCGAAGCGGCTATAGGTTCCTCGGCTGGTCAGAGCCGGACGGCCAGAGCCTGGCCATCGACGACGCCGCCAAGACGGGCTATGCCATGAACCCGGTGCGCTTGACCCAGATAGACGGCACCCCAGTGCTCACCGCTCGATGGACGAGCGCGTTCGGGGTGACGGCGCCTCTCTCCATCACCTTCGGCGATTATGACAAGACAGGAGCGCCTGGGAACCCCTGGCTGGGCGACGAGGACGAGGCGGCAGCAGACGACACCACCCAGGCCCAACAGGATAAGGAAGGGGCGGGAGAGCAGGAAGGCTATGCCAAGGGAGGCCAAGCCTTCTTCGAGAACACCAGCTGGCACGAGGCCGTGAAGCTCGTAGGGCTGACCTCCACCCGCCACGCCAACGCCAACCAGGTCCTCACCACCTACGACACGTCCAAGGCGAGCGAGGCGCAGGTCTTGGGAGACGATACCGAAGAGAACCCCGGCGAGCGGCTGCTCTCGCTCTACCCGAGCACGCCCGCTCCGACCGATGACAAGTCCTCCGGCATCCACTTCCGCCTCACCGACACGGTTACCGAAGCGACGCTCGAAGACGCCTTCACCATGGCACCGCAAGGCGAGGAGGGCGCCAGGAAGGACATCTCCTACGGCTTGAACCTCGCAACCGACCCTGTCGACGGCTCGGCCAACCATGGGCTCGTCCTTCCCACCGACGACTACGAGCGCAAGCAGATAGCCACCGTGAGCTACACCTTCGCGACGGCGACGGCGGCAAGCGAGGATCCGGTGAATGAGAATTACTTCTGGACAGTCGACGATAACGGCACACGGCGTGTGGGGCCTTTGGAGATCAAGCGCGATGCAGAGCTGATCGCGAGCGGAGATGCGGCAACCATCAGCAAATACACCGCTTGGCTCAACGAAGACCATCCCTTCTACTTGCGGTGGTATGACCAGGGGCTCACGGAGAGCGAAGGAGGCTACGCGCAAGGAAGGTTCTCTGTCTACCGCGTGCGCATCATCGGCATCAACCACGATACCCTTACGACTCCTCAAGGAGGGCGCACGAAGGCGGGGCTCACCTTCCAATTCGCAGAGCTGCTCAAATACCCTATGAGGATGAACTCAACGGCGACGTCCACAGGGGGATGGGGGTCATGTGCGGTGCGATCTGCGCTGAATACCAGCAGTGGTGCAGTGCGCAAGCAGGCACCGGCTGCGTTCCTCGAAGATATCAAATGGGTCAAGAAGCCCTACCACAACCGCTCTGCTCTCACTTCGATATCAGATTCCCTGTTCCTCGTGAGCCTCCAAGAGCTCACCGGAACGATAGCCAATTTCGGCGGAGCTTACAGCGGAGAAGGCACGCGATATGCTTATTGGTCAAAGCGCACGATGCCCAACAAATGGAACGGCCATACGGGGGCTGTTCCCTCCGAAAGCCTCAAGATGCGCGTGCCCGGCTCTACGTCTCCGATGCCGTGGTGGCTCAGAAGCTCGGTGAGCAATGTCGGTGGTCGCTTCGTCAGTGCATTGGCTAATGGGGGCTTATACGATGTGAGTGCTAGTTCGACAACCACGTACCTGCTTCCTTGCTTTGCCATGTAGGCGTGCAAAAATGAAGCGCGGCAAGGGGCGAGAGAGGTGCTCTGCTTACTACGCTTCAGATGGTGCTGCCGGCTTGCAGGAGCCCAGGTGGCAGAAAGGTCAGCCTTTTCCATGCATGTCTTGCCATGAAGGGCATACGGTATAATCGCGATGTGAATCGTGATCGATTGGAGCAGCTATGCGGCAGGTAGCATCGATAAGCATTTCAGAGCTTGAAGAAATGGCTGCTCATATGTATGGCGAGCTCGTTAAAGGTGTTGTCGACGTGGCTCGCGGCGTTGTGGTGCTCGACGCCGACTTGCATGTCGATGAGGAGCAGTTCCTCCTTGAGCAGGGGTCGAAACAAGCTGACTTGTGGGGAATCAACCTCTATCCAGAGTATTATGGTGGTGATGACTTCTTGGAATTTGATTCCATGATCAATATCCGTCCTGCCCAAGGCAATAGGTCAAGAGGCGTTGAAGACGAGCAGGTCCAACAGAAGATACGGGAGCTGATTGCTGAGGTTGTTCATGGGTAGCTATCAGGTCGACCGCGAGCAATGGGCTCGTTTGAGCATCAATGAGCAGATGGGCAATATCGGTTCCGAAGTAGGGCGTGCCATAAAGGCACGTCGTGCTGGGAAAGAGGGCCGCGTGCAGGGGGCGATAGACCGCGCTCTCGACCTGTTCGATGCGACCACTGAGGTTCTGGTGGCTCGAAAATCCTATCGCGTTCGGGAGGTGCTGCGGGCTCGCGAGGAGTTCTTGCGGCTTTTCTATGATGGTACCTTTGATGATGACGCCGACAATATCGAGCGATACTTCATGTGGTTCGCATGCGCTGCCCGTGCGCGACATGCTGCATGATGCAAGGTACGTAAACGCCATAAGGAAAGCTTGTATTTTATTGACAGGGAAGGTTCCGACCCGGTAGTCTTTCCTGTAAGCGAAAAGACCTCCGCATGAGAAGGGAAGCGCCCATGAGCGTTGCCTCCAACAT
>CAJUQH010000024.1 GCA_910588095.1 uncultured Eggerthellaceae bacterium | reverse complement strand
TGGATCGTGACACTGTAGAACTCAGGCGGGATGTTCATGATCTCGGAAGAGACCGATGTGATACGCTCGATAAGGCTGCGTTTCTGCTCATCTGTGAGCTCTCCGGATTCGATGGTTATGTGCGGCATATCGCTTCCCCATATCGACAAAAGTTTTCTTTCTGCCATTTTATCTTCTTAAGCGATCGAGGAAGGATGACGCAGGACGGGGATAATGTCACCATATGACTCAAAGCGGCGCAGGAGTCAAGAGAACCGTCCCCTTGACTCACCTTGACCCATTGACTCACGCCTGCGCCCCCTTGGCTCCCTGGCCCTGCGTTATGCGTTATGCATTCTGTGTTACGCAAGGGCCTCTGCAACATTGGCTGGAAGCGCATCTTCTGAGACTTCCGACCATCCAACGACTCCACGAATCGGCTGAAGATCCAGCTTTATAAAAGCGTCCTGTCGCAGCTCTCGAGAGGTTCCGAATTCTATCTCAGCCTTATCTCCCGTCGCGTTGACCGCCCCAAGCTTGTACAGGTACGGCTCGCTCGACCCCAAATTGACGACCCCACCGCTTGGCTCGTTCTCAGAAACGCAGGCGTTGTCGATCTTGACGTAGTAATCGCCAACGAGGAGCAAATTCGCCACCGACGCGGCAAAAAGAAGAGCCGCCGCCAATCCGACGATAGCGATTGATGTGATTGCCATTGTTTTCTTCTTGCTCATGGGTCACTCTCCTTGATCGTTTTAATCCACAAAACGATGATGCCGTCCCCATGTTGCTACCGCCATCGATTTGCCTTACCGGTCTCTAACGTTTTTGAAAGGAACGCGGCAATGCACCTTCTGCCGAGCAAGAGTGAGCCGAAAGAACCGTCCCCTTGACCCTGGGGCATGGGGCTGTCAGTGCGGAAGATAGAACGGCTCACGGGAATCGTAAGGGGCATCATCCAGAAATGCCCGCCGCCTTTCGCTCGTAGCTGACGTTATCCCCGTCCTGCGTCATGCGTCTTCTTCTCCATCCACGAGCTCGCTGACCTCTCGTTATGTCACAAGATTATCACTCCATTTGGTCGGAGAAAGTAACCCCTGCCGCAACGCCTATTCCAAGCAGAACCCATGGACAAGCGGCTACGCAGAAGTCTTTGAGCGAACCGCCTGCGAACATGCACACCAAAAAGACGATCCCGAATAACAGGCATAAGACGCTCACTGTCAGAACGAAGCTTTTATATCCTCTAAGATCTTTTGCATCCTTTTTAATCTTTTCTTCCATCCTCGGATCTCCTATTACGAACTCATCCAAGGTAACGCCGAAGAGCTGACTGAGCAGGAGCAGGCTTTGAACGTCGGGGTAGGTCTTTCCATTCTCCCAGCTGGATATGGTTTGGCGCGACACATATATCGCGTGAGCGACGTCTTCCTGGGACAGGCCTAGGCGATCGCGGTTTGCCTTAAGTTGTCTTGGCAGCTCCATCGGTACCTCCTTTCGTGAGACGAGGTTGCGGCATTGCGATACAACTTACCACCAAGATAGCTTTACATGGCTTCCATCAAGGGCAACAAGGATGTCGAAAGCTCTTTACATCACGCTCTGAACGGGGGTTTATATCCGTGCCTTACGAACAGCCGTTCGCGTTCCCTGATGTCGCCAGGCAGAGGCCTCCCTAGGCTTCGAGCTCGCGCTCGATCTCACGGCGGCGCTTGATCGCATCGTGGATCGATAGGGCGATGGCGGCGAAGCCGAGGGCGAACCCCATGCCGAAGAAGATAACTCCGATGGCAAGGTCGCCAAGCCATGCAACATGGTCAAGCCCCACGATCTGGATCTCGGCCACGATGCGCATAACGCATGTGAGAATGCCGATAACAGCACCGCAGAATACCGCGAAGGCCGCAACGTAGTCCCAGGGCATGCTGTCTATTTCGGCGAATTGCTTCCTGCTGGAGAAGAAGCCGGACTTGGTCTGCATGGCTACCGTCGTTGCCCCCGCGATCAGTATCGTGAGGGCCAAGGGCAACTGAACGGGGATGATGTTCTCGCCGAGGCTGGTAAGGATAGGACTGTCGGTCGTGTAAGCCACCTGGTTCAACATGATGGCGTAATAGAGGCTCAAGATGGAGCCGATGAGCAGAATGTTCGCCGAAACCTTTGCGGCCTTGTTCACCTCGGCCTCAAGCCTCTCGTCCTTCGGCCCCATGATCTCGTTCCATTTTCTTGCAAGGTACATGACGCACTCCTATTCCCAGAAAAGGTCATCCAGCGTTTTGCCGAGCGTCTTGCAGATGGCCGTGCAGAGCTTGAGGCTCGGGTTGTAGCGCCCCGCCTCGATGAGTCCTATGGTCTGGCGCGTCGCCCCCACGGCATCGGCGAGCTGTTGCTGAGAAAGGCCCGACCCCATGCGGGCATTTCTCATTCGCTCGTTCCTCGCGCCCTCCAAGGCATTCCCCTTCAATCGAATTCATAGATGTAAGGTATATATTGCATGACAATTATATATTGCATGAGAAATGTGTCAAGCTGGGTGCGTATTCCACGGCGATCGGCACGAAGCGACGCCCGCCAAGACTATTTGGGAATGCCGCTTCGCCTAACGTAGGGGGACGGCGAAGAGAGCACGAACCTCTCATGGCTCGCATCTTTTCCCTGAAGCCCCTGGGCCCTCTGCCCAAGTTGGCATAAGGCATGCGCAAGGTGCAATCGAGCGCGCCGATAGGCCAGCTGTTGGTTCTCCACGGCTTCCACTCTTGACCTAAATCATGGTTGAAGTTCCAGAATGGCAGCAACAGGGTGACGCAGGACGGGGATAACGTCATCAAGGCATGGGGCAATCGGCTCGCTCGAAGCAAATGATGACGTTATCCCCGTCCTGCGTCATCTTGCACTTCGCCATCTTGCAGCGGGAAACCTTGCAAAAACGTTAGGCGCACGTAAGGCGAATCGATGGCGGCGGGACGTCACGTCCCTTACGTTGGTTCCAGTCCCGGATTGGAGCCGCCCATGCTTTTGAAGCTTGCCATGCGCAACGTACTGCGCTCAGCGCATGACTACTCGGTATACTTCGCCACGCTGGCCTTCGCGGCCTGCCTGCTATACTCCTTCACAGCCTCGAGCGATTACCTCCTATCGCTCGACCTTACCGCCGACCAACGCGGCATCTACGAATCGGCCTCCATGGTCACCCAGGCGTTCTCGGTGTTCTCGGCGCTCGTTTTTGCGTTCCTGGTGACCTATGCCAGCCGCTTCATCCTGCGCCGTCGCTCCAGGGAGTTCGCCATCTGCGGAATCATGGGGATGGAGCCGGCAACCATGGCGCGCATCCTGGCCTACGAGGGATGCGTCGCCGCCGTGGCCGCGCTTGCAGTCGGAATGCTCGTCGGGGTGCTCGCCTCCCCTCTCTTCGGGGCCATCGCCGCCTTCGTCTTCGACGCCCCCTGGCAGCTCCTGCTCGTGTTCTCGGCCGATGCCGCCCTCTGGACCGCGGAATGCTTCGCCGGCATCATGGCGCTCGCCCTCGTTCTGGAAGTCCGAAGCTTGCGCAAGCGCTCGCTGCTCGAGCTGTTGGAGGCCGACAGCACGCCCGAGCAGCCGAAGGGAGCCGCCCGGCTTTCCGTAGGCCTCCAGACGTTGCTGGCAGCGATCCTGCTCGCCGTTGTTTGGGGCTCATGCCTGTTCCAGCCGGTGCAGTTCATCGTGTGGATCCTGCCCATGGGCGTCGCCGCCGTGCTGGCTACCGGAATGCTCTTCCGGGTCTGGGCCGTCAGGCGGCCGGAACGGGCGCGCCGCCGGCCCGAGCGCCTTCTGTCGGGGCTGCGCGTCTTCGACTTGCGCCAGCTTCAGGCTCGCATGTCCCTCAATGCGAACGCGATGGCATGCACCTGCGTCCTCATCGCCGTGGCGGTCTGCATGATGGTCGCAGGCCTTGCGTTCAGCGTCGGCATGCGAGATGAGTCCGGACTGCTGAGCGACCAGACGCTGGCCCCCATCGGCTATGTCGGCATCTTCTATGGGATCACGTTCCTGGTTGCGGCTGCCGCCGTGCTGGCTCTGCAGCAGCTTGCAGGTGCAGCCGACGACCGGCAGGCCTACCGCATGCTCGGGAACCTGGGCTGCGACGCGTCCATGATGCGGAGGAGCATCCGGTCCCAGGTCGGCACCTGCTTCGCGCTGCCGCTGGCCTTCGCGCTCGTCCATGACGTCTTCGGCCTGGCGCTGGTGGCGTTTCTGGCCTATATGCTGGGCAGCTCGCAGTTTCCCGTCATCGTGGCGGGAGTCGTGGGGGTCACAGTCGCGCTGCTGGGCGCGTACTATCTCATCACCTGCAGGGAGTGCGGCCGCATGCTTTTGCCGGAAGGGGGCAGATGACGCACGCAGGCAACGCGAACAGGATGACGCAGGAATGACGCAGGACGGGGATAATGTCATCATATGGCCAAAGCGGCAAGCGAAAACGAGCGGAAAGGGAAACCATGACGAGAAGCCAGCGCGAGGCATCCTCCAGCGACATCTACCATGTCATCGTTCGAGGCGCAGGGCGCCGCCTGCTCTTCGAGGACGACGAGGATCGGCGGTTCTTCGCCGAAAGACTTTTCGCGTACGCGGGCAGGGCGGAAGGGGGAGCCGACCTGCTGGCGTGGTGCCTCATGGAGAACCACGTGCACATGCTCCTTCGCGCCCCGCTCGAAGCCCTCGAGTCGTTGATGCGCTCCCTCAACACGTCCTTCGCGCGCCACTACAACGGGCGCCACGGGCATGTGGGCCCGGTGTTCCAGGGCAGGTACAAGAGCATCCCCGTAGAAACGGATGCCCAGCTGCTCGAGACCGTCCGCTACATTCACCACAATCCTGAAGCGGCCAACGTAAGCGGACATCGCGATTACGAGTGGAGCAGCTTCCGGTTCTATCTTGAGGGGCACCCTTGCCTGGAGGCGGATACCGTCCTCGACATGCTCGGCGGAGCGAAGGCGTTCATCACGTTCCACGACGATGTGGCCGATGACCAGAATCTGATGGAGTTTGCGACCTACAACGGGGTTTTCTCGTCGAGGCGCAGAGCGGTCTCCGACGGGGACGCGGTCGAGATGGCGAAGAAGCTCTGCGGGGGCGAATTCGCCAACTCGATTGCGGCGGCGCCGAAGGAAGAGCGCGATGCGATGATCGGACGCTTGCGAGGCATGGGGCTGTCGGTGCGGCAGATAGAGCGGCTCACGGGAATCGGAAGGGGCATCATCCAGAAATGCCCGCCGCCCTCTGTCTGGTGATGACGTTATCCCCGTCCTGCGTCATGCGGAGATATCCGCCACCGGCTTCTCCAGCCCTTCGATCTGGATGCCGTTCTTCTCAGCGTAGTCCCACAGCGCAGCATGGATGGCCTCCTCGGCCAGCAGCGAGCAATGCACCTTCACCGGAGGCAGCCCGTCGAGCGCTTCCATGACAGCCTTATTCGTGACCTCCAGCGCCTCCTGGACGGTCTTTCCTTTCACGAGCACAGTGGCCATCGAGCTGGTGGCGATGGCAGCCCCGCATCCGAACGTCTTGAACTTGGCGTCCTGGATGACGCCGTCATCGTCGATGTCGAGGTAGACGCGCATGATGTCGCCGCACACCGCGTTGCCCACGGTGCCGCATCCGCTCGCGTCCTCGATCTCGCCCACGTTGCGCGGGTTCGTGAAGTGGTCCATCACCTTTTCGGAGTAATCCATAGCCATGACAGCGGCTCGCTTTCTTCTCGACGTGTCGTGTTAGCTCGTGTAGGGGAAGCCATCGGCTGCAAGCTTCTCGATGACGGATTCGGCCCTGCCCTGCTTAAAGTCCTCGTAGAGGGGGCTCATCATGCGCAGGTTCTCGAGAGTGGCCTTCAGCGAGTCGATGGCGAAGTCCATGTCCTCCTGCGTGGTGGAGCGCCCGATGGTCAGCCGCAACGAGCCATGAGCGACCTCATGCGGCAGCCCGATGGCCAGCAGCACGTGGCTTGGGTCGAGCGATCCGGACGTGCAGGCGCTGCCTGATGACGCGCTGATGCCGCGCGCTGCCAGCTGCAGCAGCATGCCCTCGCCCTCGATGAACTCGAACGAGAAGTTCACGTTGCCGGCCAAGCGGCTCTCCCAGCTGCCGTTGAGCTTCGCATGCGGAATCTCGGCTAGCACGCGCCTGATGGCGTGGTCGCGCAGTGCGCATTGGCGGTCATGCTCAGACGCCATCTCGACCGCAGCCAGCTCCGCCGCCTTCGCAAAGCCCACGATGCCGGGCACGTTCTCGGTGGTGGCGCGCCTGCCGCGCTCCTGCTGGCCGCCGTCGAGCAAATTCGCCAGCTTCACGCCCTTGCGCACGTAGAGCAGCCCCACCCCCTTCGGGCCGTATATCTTGTGCGCCGACGCCGACAGCATGTCGATGCCCAGGTCGTCCACGTCGATGGGCTCATGCCCGAACGCCTGCACGGCATCGGTATGGAACGCCGTGCCGTGCTCGTGCGCGATGGCGGCCAATTCGCGCACGGGCTGGATGGTGCCGATCTCGTTGTTGGCGAACATGACGGATGCGAGGATGGTGTCTGGGCGCAAGGCCTCGCGCAGGTCGTTCGCGCGCACCAGGCCGCGCTCGTCAACGGGCAGGTACGTCACCTCGAACCCCTCGCGTTCGAGCGCCTCGCAGGCATGCAGCACCGCATGATGCTCGATGGAGCTGGTGATGAGATGCTTGCCCTTCGCGGAATTGGCGTGCGAGAAGCCCTTGATGGCCCAGTTGTCCGCCTCGGTGCCGCCGCTGGTGAAGAACACCTCGCGCGGCGAGGCGCCTATGACGCTCGCCAGCGTCTCGCGAGCCTCCGCCACGGCGTCCGATGCCGCCTGGCCGAGGGGATAGATGGAAGATGGGTTGCCGAACTTGTCTCCGAAGTACGGCAGCATGGCGTCGAGCGCCTCGGGGCGCACAGGCGTCGTGGAGGCATGGTCCAGGTAGATCTGCTTCATCGCTCCTCCTTCTCTCTTGGCGCCTCTCGGGCCAAGGACGTTTCCCCTAAATCCTAGCAACGTGGTAGACTTTAGCACAAGGAAACCATAAGGATCGACGAGAATCTCCCCACAGCCCTTCTTGGCGACGGGCGAGACTCCGAAAGCGAGCGAGCATGAGGATATCGACGAAGACGCGCTACGGCATGCGGTTGATGATAGACATCGCCCAGAATCAGGGCAGCGGCCGGGTAGCGCTGAAGGACGCAGCCGACCGCCAGGGCGTCTCGAAGAAGTATCTCGAGCAGGTGGTGGCGCCCCTCGTCGCAGCGGGCCTGCTCGACGTGGCGCGGGGCGCGTCCGGGGGCTACCGGCTTGCCCGCGATGCCCAGGCGATCACGCTCGCCGACATCGTGGGCGCATCCGAGGACGGCCTCGCGCTGCTCACCTGCACGATCGACGCCGACGCATGCGAGCGGGCCGGCGACTGCGCTTCGCGGCGGGTATGGGACGGCCTGCAAGGGGCCATGCGCGGCTACCTCGAGGGGCAGACCCTTGCCGACATCGCCCAGGAGCGCTGATGGGATGGCTCGCGAAAATTCCCGCGGACCATTTCGCCTCGATTGAGTATAATCCACTTGCGCTGACATCTTCGCCCGCTCGTCGTCGTGCAACGGCTGCGGGTTCGTACCTGTTGTTGCACCGGGTATGCCGAAGTAGCGCACGGCATATCGACTCTCAAGCGAAGGAGCGTGCA
Organism: uncultured Eggerthellaceae bacterium; assembly: GCA_910588095.1. Classification (GTDB taxonomy): domain Bacteria; phylum Actinomycetota; class Coriobacteriia; order Coriobacteriales; family Eggerthellaceae; genus D16-63. The sequence continues at coordinate 14,485 of CAJUQH010000024.1, read as the reverse complement.
ACATGGGCACAGTCAAAGCCGTTTGCACCAGCAGCGTCAAGGGCATCCAGAAATCCGAGGTCGATTCCGTTGAGTTCAGTGCCGGTTGGGGCATCAAGGACGATGCGCATGCGGGCGATTGGCATCGCCAAGTGAGCCTGCTTCCCTACGAGACGATAGAGGACTTCAAGGCCCGCGGCGCTGACGTGTCCAATGGCTCGTTCGGCGAGAACATCATCGTCGAGGGCTTCGACCTGAAGAGCCTGCCGGTTGGCACGCGATTCCGCTCGGGCAACGTGGTGCTCGAGCTCACCCAGATCGGCAAGGAATGCCATGCCCGCTGCGCCATCTACCACAAGATGGGCGACTGCATCATGCCGCGAGAGGGCGTCTTCTGCAAAGTGCTCCAAGGCGGCACCATCCGCTCAGGCGACGAGATCGGCCTTGAGCTGAGGCCCCAAGCAGGCTAACCTAACCGACACGACCGAGAGGAACCAAGATGAACGTGCATAGCAACGTATTCGAGCGGGTCGGCCATACGCCGCTCGTGGAGCTCACGAACTTCGAGGAGGACAACGGCCTCGACGCCACGATCCTCGGCAAGGTGGAGTACTTCAACCCCGCCGGGTCGGTGAAGGACCGCGTGGCCAAGGCCATGATCGAGGACGCGGCTGCGCGCGGCGCGCTCGACGACGAGACCGTCATCATCGAGCCCACCTCGGGCAACACCGGCATAGCGCTCGCGGCCATCGCCGCGGCCCGCGGGAACCGGATCATCATCACGATGCCCGACACCATGTCCGTCGAGCGCCGCAACCTGATGAGGGCCTACGGCGCCGAGCTGGTGCTGACCGAAGGCGCCAAGGGCATGAAGGGGGCCATCGAGAAGGCAGAGGAGCTGCACGCGCAGATTCCCAACTCGCTCATCCCCTCGCAGTTCACCAACCCGGCGAACCCCGCCATCCACAGGAAGACGACCGGCCCGGAGATCTGGCGCGACACCGACGGGAAGGTCGACATCCTCGTCGCCGGCGTGGGCACGGGAGGCACCATCACCGGCGCAGGCGGGTACCTCAAGGAGCAGGACCCCGCCATCAAGGTGGTCGCGGTCGAGCCGGCGGATTCCCCGGTGCTCTCGCAGGGGCGCTCCGGCGCGCACAAGATCCAGGGAATCGGTGCCGGGTTCGTGCCGGACATCCTGAGCACCGACGTCTACGACGAGGTGATGGCTATCGAGAACGAGGAAGCGTTCGCGGCCGGGCGCGAGCTCGCGGCGCGCGACGGCCTGCTGGTCGGCATCTCGTCCGGCGCCGCCGTGGCGGCAGCTGCCAAGCTGGCGAAGCGCCCCGAGAACGCGGGGAAGCTCATCGTCGCCATCTTGCCCGATACGGGCGAGCGCTACCTCACCACCGCCATGTTCGACCGGGGCTAAGCCGGCGCTCCCGCCAGCGCAGATGCAGAACAGGGGCAGGGCGCAGGGAACGGTTCCCTGTGCCCTGCTTTGGTGCTACGGCGAAGCTAGGTTCAGCCCTGCCTCGCCTACAGCCCCAGCTCGGCTTCTCCCCAGTGCTTCATAGCCAGAAGGATCGGCACGAAGCTTTTGCCTTGGGGCGTGAGAGCGTACTCGACGCGCGGGGGCACCTCGCCGAAGTCCGTGCGCGTCAGGAAGCCGTCCTCCAAGAGCTCTTTGAGCTGCTTGGAGAGCGTCGATTCGGAGATGTTGCCGATGCAGCGGCGCAGCTGGCCGAAGTGCCGCACGTCCTTCAAGGCGATGTAGAAGAGGATCTCTATCTTCCATTTTCCGCCGATCATGCGCTGGATGGTCGAGACCGACCGGCAACGCTCGACCTCCTCACCGCGCCTTTGTGCCATGGGCTCCTCCTTCTTTTGCTCCAGAAAAAGACAGTACTTCACGGCTCGTAGTTCTTCTCCCACTATAGCAGCACGCACCGGGGCTGCCGGCAAGCAGCCGAAAGGAAAGGAAGCGAGCCATGCACTACACGGGAACCATTTGGCGGCCGCCCTACGAGGCTGATTCGCTCATCATCGAAGCCACGGCGGGATGCACCCATCACGCCTGCAAGTTCTGCACGCTTTATGCCGACTTGCCATTCAAGTTCAGGCCGTCCCCGATCGAGCACATCGAGGCCGACCTGCTGGAAGCGCAGACCTGGTACCATGACCCGCTGCGCAAGGCCGAGGAGCGGCTCTTCGAAACGCGACAGGCAAGCTGCGAGCGCGTCTTCCTGGCGGGCGCGAACCCCTTCGGGCTCAAAGCGAAGGGGCTGCTTGAGATAGCCAGTCTGGTGCACGAGCACTTCCCGGAATGCCGAAGCATCGGGTGCTTCTCTCGCATAACCGATGTGATGCACAAGACCGACACGGAGCTGGCCGACCTGGCGGCGGCCGGCTACGACGGCCTCACCCTGGGAATCGAGACGGGAGATGACGACGCGCTCGCGTTCATGAACAAGGGCTACGCGGCCCGCGACATCGTTGAGCAGTGCGCCCGGCTCGATGCGGCCGGCATCTCCTACGCCTTTTTCTACCTGGTGGGCATTGCGGGGAAGGGGCGCGGCCTTGAGGGCGCCCGGCGCACGGCCGCCGTGGTGAACCGCACGCACCCGTGGCTTATCGGTGCCAACATGCTCACGGTATACGAGAGCTCCGAGTTGTACCGGGAAATCGCTGCCGGCAACTGGCAGGAAGCGGCCGAGGTGGAGAAGTACGAGGAAGTAAAGGAGCTGGTGGGCGCCCTTGCCATCCCGACCGAATTCGCCATGCTGGGCGCCTCCAACCCGGTGATGCTGCAGGGCCGCTTGCCTGAGCAGCGGGAGCAGATCCTAACGGCTCTCGACAGCATCATCACCGATATCGGCGAGGAGCGCCTGCGGAACTACCGCACCAACCTTCGGCACTTGTAGGGGGCTCCAAGCCGCGATGGGTTCCCCAGAAAAGCCGGTGTCCGGGATGCGATGATGGCTCCTTGCCCTGCTCCCTTCTTGACAAAACAGTAAACGACAATAAAAGCTTTAGGGAACAGCAGAGCTCGAGGAGACGCTATGGGAAAGCAGAATCCTTGCACCTTGCCATTCGGCAAGGTGCCCACCCAGCTCATCGCGCGAGCAGCTCAATCGAGAAGATGACGCAGGATGACGCAGCAGGATGACGCAGGACGGGGATAACGTCATCATTCTTGATGACGTTATCCCCGTCCTGCGTCATCCCCTGCGTGTGAGTCATGTGAGTCATGAGAACCGTCCCCATGACTCACTCTTGCTCTCGCCTCTGGGACAGCAGCAACCCGGCAACGGTCATGAGGACGCCTGCCACAATTGGGGCATTCAACGGCTCCCCGAGAAGCAGTATCGACGCCGTGGCCGTGATGGCGGGAACCAGGTAGATGTAGGTGGTGGAAACCGTCGGGCCAAGATGCTTGACCGAGATGCCCCATGTCACAAAGCATGCCGCCGAGGCAACGACCCCCAAAAACAGCAAGTTCAGCGCATTGCCCCATTGGAAGAGGATCGCAGGCGACGCAAGGCCGCCTCCGAACAGCGCAGTAGCCGGCACGATGAAGGCGAGCCCCCACAGGAAGGTCCTCTTGGTCGATGCGATCGTCTCGTATCCGAGGGAAGCGATTCTCTGGACGAGGACGGAATAGACGGCCCAGACGAGTGCGGCAAGAAGCGCGAGAAGGTTCCCGAAGAATGCGTCGGCCCCAAACGCTGCGGCCGCGTCATCCGACCCGGCCCCGAAGCCGACCACGACCAAACCTCCCATCGCCAACGCGAAACCCGCGAAGAACCTGACGCTCAGGAAGGAGCGGTCGCCGAGAAGCGCCGAGATGACGGCCGTGAACAGCGGAGAAGCGGCGACGATGACCCCTACCGCGGTAGCCGTCGTGAACACCAGCGCCACGTTCTCAAGCAGGTAGTACGCGGCTATGCCGGTCGCACCCGCTGCCGCGAACAGCAGCTCGTGCCTTCGTTCGCGCAACCGGAGGATGCGGGGCCGCAGGACGCAGAGCACGACGAACCCGATCGCGAAGCGGAGCAAGAGGATCCAAAGCGGCGAGAGGCTTGCGAGGAGCACCTTCGTGGACACGAACGTCGTTCCCCAGACGAATACGGTGAAGAGGGCTACGAGATGGTACTTCATGCCTGGATGCCTTCTTTCGCCGTCATCCTTCTGTATGCGGCAGGCGTCGTCCCTATGCGCTGCTTGAATACGCGCGTGAGATGCGCCTGGTCGGCGAACCCCGCCTCGGCGGCGACGTCGGCGGGCGCAGCGCCTTCGGAAAGCAGCCCGCAGGCGCACTCGACACGAAGCGACATGAGGTGCTGCAGCGGGGTGATGGCGAACCGCCTGCGGTAGGCGCGAATGAGCGCATACTCGGAAATGCCCTCCGCGGCGGCCAGCTCGGCGATGGCGTGGGGCTCGGCCAGATGGCCGCACAGGTGAGCGAACGCACGCAGCGCAGACGCCTCGTGAGCGGCCGGAACCGCCGAGGGTTCCCCGCCGGCATCAAGGCAGCTCGCAAGGAAAAGCGCCTTCTCGAGCATCTCAGCGCTGCCTCCGCCTTCGATGGAGCGCAGAAGGGCATCGAAGGCGCGCAGGGCCTCGCCGTCGTCTCTTCTCGGGAATCGCAGCCTCGCGCCGTCCAGCACCTCGGCCGCTATGGTCACGCTGTCGTAGGCGAACAGCGCGTCGTCTGCCTGATGGCATCCATGCATGTCGCCGGGGTTGAACGCGATGAGGTCGCCCGGGGCGATGCGCACGCGACTCCCGTTGAGGTCGAGCTCCCTTTCGCCCTCTTCGACGCGGCCGATGACGTAATGCCGATGGGAGTGCGCCGCGAAAGGCTGCGCGAGTCCCCGATACGTTCGCCGCTCGCCGCCGATTTGGGGAATCGGGGTTATAGTGCAGTGGGCCGCTTGGCCTGCAGGTTCCTTCTCGCTCATCGCATCCAAGATGACGGGACATCCGAGGCTGTCGAGCCCACCGAGCCCCGTCCGGCTCCTTTCTCCTCGGGGTCACCATACACCCGCCGAGCGGACGAATCTTGAACGAAATTGCGCAATCCCCTCCAGATGGCGCCAGCCGAGAGCCGAGAGCGCAGCGGAAGGAGGCGCATCGAGGATGACACAGCATGACACAGGACGGGGATAATGTCACCAGATTTGCCTAAGGCCATCAATCGCGGTGGTTCATATCGGCTTTCGTCATTCTTCTTTGGCTGATGCGAGGCTCTTCGGTGACACTGTTCTCGTCCTGCGGCACACAGTCAGCGATCGATCCGAACGAGACGATCGTCCTATCCTTTGATGACGTTATCCCCGTCCTGCGTCATCGTGCTGCGTCATCGTGACTCACATCACAGCGCCACGCGGTCCAGGTACTGCTCGATGGGAACGCCTTTGTACTTGTCGTCATTGTCCTTGCAGATCTGCAGCATGTCCACGACGGCGTCCATGGCATCCTGCACGCTTTCCGTGAGCGTGCGGCCGTTCAGGTAGCGCCCTATCAGCACGCTAGAGAAGATGTCGCCCGTCCCGGGCAGGCGCACGGGAATCTCCTCGTAGGGCAGCAGCGTCATGCAGGCGCCCCCGTCGGCTCGACAGCGCTGCGACACCACCGTCACATGGCGCGCGGCACCTTCGCCTTCTCCTGCCTCCATGGCTGCCCCTTCCACCATCGCGCTGGTCACGACCACCGACTTCGCCCCCATGTCGTGAAGCGCCTGGGCTATGCCCAGCAGCTCTTCTTCTCGAAGCATCCTCTTTCCCACGTGCATGCCGGTGAGGTACTGCGCTTCGGTGACGTTGGGCATGATGACGTCCGCCACCGAGCACATGTTGCGCATGTGCTGAACGCTGGCCTCGGTGACGCCGTTGTATAGCACGCCTTCATCGCCCATGATGGGGTCGACGAACACCGGAACCCCATTCTCCTTGCAAGCGTGGCAGTAGTCCGACACCAGCAGGCTCTGCTCCTCGGACACGAGGAAGCCTGTGGCCACCGCGTCGAACGTGAAGCCCAGCTCGTCCCAAATCCCCAGCGTGCTGCGCATGTAGTCCGTCGTATCCAAGATGTCGAACTTGCCGTAGTCCAGCGTGTTCGAGACCAACGCGGTGGGCAGGTTGTACACGTTCAGCCGAAGCGCGCTGAGCAGGGGGATCATCACCGACAGCGCCACCTTCCCATAGCCGGCCATGTCGTTGACCAGCAGGATGGAAGGCCGGTCGGCCTGGGGTTCGGCAGCGCATCCAGCGCCAACGCGCCTGGGCGCCTGGCGCGCGTCGTGCGACGGCCTCTCCGCCTGCTCACTCATCGCCCTCTCCCTTCGTCACCTTCTTGCGCTTGCCCGTCAGCTCGTCGATGCCTATGCGCCAGATGGCCGTGCGGTGCAGACTGCGCTCGATGGCGTCATCGAATCCCCGCATGTTCGAGGCTGCGTAGCGCTCGCATATGGCACGTAGAGCCGTCACCTTCTCGGCGGCATCGGTTACCTCGGCAGCGGTGCCGAAGGCGACGGCGCTTGCGTATTCGGTGGTGAACTCCTCGGGGACTGGCGAGACGTCGCAGGCCGCCGACAGGCACACGCTGGGGTTCGCACGCATGGCATCGGCCTTCAGGCCGTGACGTGCGCAGTGGAACACCACGGCTCCGCCTACCAAGGCAGGCGATATGGGGATGCAGTAAGGTTTGCCGTCTGGCAGCGTCATGGCCAGCGTCGCGAACTCGCAGCGTGCAAGCACGCCCATGGCGAAGCCAGCATCCATCTCACGGTCTTTGCGTCTCATACAGGCTTTGCTCCTATCGATCGCTTGTCAGGATTCTACACCGAGACGCGCTGGGAGGCGCTCTCTCTTGGCGTGACGCGGGGCGTTAGATAGGCGTGAGGATGGATATGCCCCAATGCCACGCCCGAAGGGCATGTCACATGCGTCGGCCTCGCATCTTCCTGATCGAAGCTGGCAAGATCAGCGCTGAGGGAAATATGCTGGATGGCCAACTGCCGAATCGTGCAGAAGGGTGGCCGGCCATGAGCGAGAACGCCCTTCTGGTCACGCAAACCCGCGCAGAGAAGGCAACCCGGGACTGCAGGCCGCCTACGACCCGGGGAAGAGCATCCGGTGAATTCGCTTTCGGAAGCATCTCGGGCAACGAGGCGGGCCTATCATGTACCATGGCCTTCGATGATGCTGCTAAGCTGCTCGCCGAATCGCCGCGGGAGCATCTGAGCTTCGTGCTTCGAGCCCATAAGGCTCAATCGCTGCTCGGATCTGGGCAAGCACGCCGTTGCAGCGACGACCATGCCTTATGATCGTTCTGGCCGCGGTCGTGGGCAGCAGCATCATGGCGACTTTATGAAGACCGCGAGAGGATAGGAGCGCCGATGCCCCAACAGCATTTCGACACCTTCGTCTTCGACCTCGATGGCACGCTGCTCGACACGCTGGCCGACCTGACCGTGCTCACGAACCAGGTGCTGCGCGAGATGGGCTGGCCCGAGCGCACCCAAGACGAGATACTCAGCTACGTGGGCAACGGCGTGCGCGCCCTCATGTACAAGGCGGTGCCCGACGGCACCTCGCCCGAAGACGCCGAGCGCGCCATGGGCCGCTGGTCGGAGCTGTTCCCCACCTACCCCAACGACCTCACGAAGCCCTACCCGGGCATCACCGACATGCTGCGCAGCCTGCGCGAGCGCGGCTGCAAGGTGGGCGTAGTGTCCAACAAGTTCGATGCGGGCGTTCAGCAGATCATAGGGAAGTGCCTGCCGGGCCTCATCGACGTGGCCCACGGCGAAGCTCCCGACATCCCGCGCAAGCCCGACCCCACGGGCGTGCTGCGCACCATCAGCGAGCTGGGCGGAGTACCGGAGCGGTCGGTGTTCGTGGGCGATTCGCCCAGTGACATCAAGGCAGGGAAGAACGCGGGCGTCGCGACGGTGGCGGTGGAATGGGGCTATCATCCCGTGCAGGACTTCGCCGAGGCGCATCCTGGCTTCATGGTGGCACGGCCGGCCGACGTGCTGGGCCTGGCGGCTTCTTAGCCCAGATACCCCATCAGCTCGTCGATGGTGATGAACCGGTAGCCCGCCTCGCGCAGCTTCGGCAGCGCGTCGCGCAGGGCCTGCACGGTCTGGCTGCGGTCGCCGCCGCCATCGTGCAGCAGCAGCACGTCGCCGGGCTCGGCTTGCATGATGTTGTGGAAGATGGCCTCTGCGCCAGGTTTCGTCCAATCGCGTGTGTCGATGTTCCAGCCTATCTCGGCCGTGGCGAACTCGCTGAGGATGCGCGCCGTGTTCTCGCTCAGGTTGCCGCCGGGTACGCGCACCACGGTGCTGGCTTCCGCGCCCGTGGCCTGGGCGATGGCTTCCATGCCCTTTGAGATTTCCTGGCGCTGCTCCTCGTCGGACATGAAGTCGAGGTTCACGCCCTGGCCGCTGCCGGCTGCATGGTCCCAGCTGTGGGTGCACACCTGATGACCCTCGTCGTAGGCACGGCGCACCACGTCTTCCATGCCAGCGATGCGGTCGCCCACGGTGAAGAAGGTGGCCTTGGCGCCGTTCTCGGCCAGCACGTCCAGTATCTGCGAGGTGTGGTCCTTCCAGGGGCCGTCGTCGAAGGTGAGTGCCAGCACCTTGTCGTCGCCGGTGTCCACGTTGAGGCGCTCCAGCGTTTCGGTGGTGCCAGGGTCGGTCACCTCCTGCTGTACGATGCCCGACGTGCTGCCCACGCGGCGCACGGACTGGCCGGTGACGCCTGTCTTGGCGAAGCGATGCACCGCGCCCACGCCATCGATGGCAACGGGCGGGTATACCGTGGATGTTTCCTCGGTGAAGTCCTCGGTGCGGTCGGCGCCATCGGTTATCTCGATGACGTCGCCTTCGACGACCGCGCGTTGCAGGTTGGGCTCGGCGACGCCATTCACAGTTGCGGTGAACGGCCAGCCAGCGTTCTCGCCCAACAGCGAGCCGTCGATAGCCAGGAAGTCGCCCGGCGCAGGGTCAGCTGCGCCTTGCTCTACCAGGCCCTCAAGCGTGGTGTGCACGTTGGTGTCGATGCTGCGTCCATTCACGGTGACGGTGCAAGGCCACGGGAACAGCGTGATGAACAAGGTGCTGCCCACTAGCAGGCACGCCATGATGCACACGACCAGCGTAGCGATGTTGAAGCGCTTCTCGCGGTAGTGCGGCCGTCCTGTTGGCGGAGGTGTGGGGCTCAGCTGCGGGGCGGGTACGAAGTTGGAAGGCTTCACCGTCGAGGCTATCTCGGGCGGCGTGGCGGGGAAGGTGGTCGAGATGCGATCGCGGCGCGGCTGCCCTTGGTTGGTGCCGCCATCGCTGCCGGGACTCGACGCTGCGGCATGCTTGCCAGCCCCGTTCTGGGGAGGCGTGGGCGTGCCGTTCTGGTCGTTGTGAGCCACGGGTGCGTTCGTCCTTCGATTGCGGCTGGGAAGCTGCTCCGATACTAGCGAATCGCAATCAGCAATGCAATGAGGTTGCTCCCTTATAACCCATTTGTCATCATTATTCTGAACAGGCATGAAGCTGAAAAACCGCATAGCATGGTGGTTGCAACATGGAGGAATAGGGCCCAGCGACCGCCCGTCGTGGAAGCCGGGCAGCGCCTAATCGTTGACGGATGACCAGACGCTACTGTTTTCGGCCACCCTCCTTCTTTCGGCAGAGCCAACTCCGTACGTCGCACACAGCAGCCGCCATCGCCACCATCAAGCCGGCCAAGCCGTTATGAGCTGGATGATGCCGACACCAAAAAGAAAGCCTCGGGGGTTCCCGAGGCTTTCTGCATCTGCGTGATTCGCGACGGAAAAGCCGCAGCCAGCTTATGAAGCCGCAGCCCTACATGCTCGGCTCGAGCTCGCGGGTGCCGAACCCGCTGGCCGGAGCGTCGTCGAAGTCGTCATCGTCGTCCTTCGGCATCTTCCAGTCAGCCGAATCATCGGGGCGGGGCGCCATGTCGGCCTCGACCCCGTTCGCCTCCTTCAGGCGCGTGAAGTAGCTGCGCGTCTCGCGCACCACCACGCCCGACAGCACGATGAGCGCGATCATGTTGGGCAGCGCCATACAGGCGTTGAAGATGTCGGCGATGGTCCACACGGCCGAAACGGTCATGTAGGGGCCGATGAACACGGCAGCGATGTACAGCCAGCGGTAAGCCTTCACGGCAGCCTTCGAGCCGTTGCTGAAGTACTCGAGGCAGCGCTCGCCGTAGTAATCCCAGCCCAGGATGGTGGTGAAGCCGAACAGCGCCAGGCACAGCATCATGACGAACGCCACCACCTGGCCGTCGATGAACGGCAGGCCCGTCTGGAACGCCGCGGTGGTCACGGCCGCGCCCTCAAGGCCGGGCACCTGGTAGGCGCCGGTCATCACGATGGCCAGGCCGGTCATAGAGCACACCACGATGGTGTCCAGGAACGTGCCGGTCATGGATATGAGGCCCTGGCGCACCGGCTCGTTGGTCTTGGCGGCAGCAGCGGCGATAGGCGCTGAGCCCAGGCCCGCCTCGTTGGAGAAGATGCCGCGGGCCACGCCCTTCTGCATGGCCACGATGATGGCGCCCAGCATGCCGCCGGCGGCAGCCTGCAAGCCGAAGGCGCTCTGCACGATGGTAGCGAGCGCGGCCGGCAGCGCCGTGATGTTGGCGCCGATGAGCACGACGGAGAAACCTACGTATATAAGCACCATGGTGGGGATGACCTTCTCGGACACGCTGGCGATGCGGCGCAGCCCGCCGATGACCACCAAGCCCACCAGCACGGCCAGCAGCAGCGAGCCGGCCACGGTGGCCCACGAGTACTCCATGCCGAACAGCGACACGGTGGCGGCCTTCTCGGGGTCGAAGAACCCGGTGATGGCGCCCGAGATGGAGTTCACCTGCGTGAACGTGCCGATGCCCATCAGGCCCACGCACATGCCGAAGAAGGCGAACAGCTTGGCCAACCAGCGCCAGCTGCGGCCCATGCCACGCTCGATGTAATAGAACGGGCCGCCGAGCACATGGCCGTCCTTTCGCACCGAGCGGTACTTCACCGCCAGCACGCCCTCGGAGTACTTCGTGGCCATGCCGAACAGCGCGGCCAGCCACATCCAGAACAGCGCGCCGGGGCCGCCGACCACCACAGCCGTGGCCACGCCCACGATGTTACCGGTGCCGATGGTGGCCGAAAGGGCCGTGCACAAGGCGCCGAAGCTCGACACCTCGCCCTTGCCGCCCTTCTCGTTGGACACCATGTAGCGCAGCGCGCGTCCCAGCTGCGAGAACTGCAGCCCCTTCAGCCGCAGCGTCAGCAGCAGGCCGCCCACCAAGATGAGCGCCATCAGCGGCACGCCCCAGACGAAGTCGTCGATGGCGCCCAGCAGCGATTCGAAAGATTCCACTTCTTTACACCCCTCTCCCTCGGAGCGCTTCAGCTCGAAGGAGATGGGCCTGTGGCGGATGGACGATAAGAAGATGCGCGGTAACGCCAAAGAGGTTACGCCATCTCTGTCCTTTTGCCTGAGAGTTTCGGCGGGGCGGCGAGCCGCACCGCGCCTTGCACCTTCGGCACCCGTTTCGCGGGATTCTCCAGAGGCCTCATCCACGCCCTGTCTCTTGCGATCCAGAGCGCTTCCCTTGAGGTGATGCGCTTGTTTGCGAAAGCCATTGTACGCCGCTGCCTGCTGATGTCAACCAGGCCGGGCCGCTGCGTCGGCGGGCAGCCTACCATTCCTCGAGCTGCCAGTAGCGCTTGAGGGCCACGTGCTCGGGGGTCACCTCGAAGTCGGCCTGCCACAGCTCCACGCCGGCAGCGCGGCACTCGTCCACGGTGGCGCGCACCTGGTCGTAGGTGGTGCCGTGGTAGAAGCGGAAGCCGAAGTTGTCGTAGTAGAGGCAGTAGAGCACGACGGCGCGACCTGCGACGGCAACATCGCTCCCTCTGGCGGCGCTCAACGCTTGGGCAAGCTCGCGCAGGTGCCGCAGCGAGCGCTCGGTTGACGAGAACGGCACCTCGGGCAGCCGCGGCACGTAGTCGGGCACGTCAGCCTGTATCTGCACGAGCGGAGTCTTCACCTCTAGGAACAGCGGGCCGTTGGGGCCTTCGGCCAGGAAATCCATGCGCGATGCGCCCAGCGGCACCTCGCGCTGCACCGCGGCACCCGGGGGCGCGAAGCCTTCGAAAGCTCCCGCGCGCAGGAAGTGCTCGACGTAGCGGTTCGATGCGTTCTGGTTGATGCCTATCCAAGGGCGCTGCGCGTCGCCGGGCTGGGCGAGCGAATAGGCCTCCACGGTAAAGGGCATCTTGCGCTTGGGGTTGGCGCTGCGCGACACGAGGCAGGGGCGCCCAGCCAGGTCGAGGCCGCCGATGCGCGAGACGACGGGGCAGTGGCAACGCACTGTCTGGCCGTCGAGCGCGACGTCCATGATGAAGCGGTTCGGCCGCGCGACGATGACGCCCTCGCGCAAGGGCTTGCTGAAGCGATGCGGCTCGCGGCGAGGCTCGAAGGGCTCTGAAGGCGGCATGGGGCGCTCCTTCCGTGGGCTCAGGCGAGCACCATTCTATGGCGTTGCCATGGAGCACGCATGGAGCCCACTCCTCCTACTATTCGAAAACTGCATGAAAAAGGCCCAAAAGGAGAATGCTGGAAAGGCAGATTGTGACTGGTTGGGTACGACATCCGTATTTGTACCATGCTGGCGCGCCTTCCCATAATGGCAAGCGTAGTAGTAGCTATTCGTTTGTTCTGGGAAAGGGAGGGTAATGGAAAACAAGAAATTCTTCGGTTGGCCGCTCACTGTCGTCTTAGGCATCATGTACTTCTGCTCGTCGGGCTTCGTGCTGTCGACGGCGCAGATAGTGAATCCGCTTATGATGCAGGATCCGAGCATGGGCCTTTCGGGCACGCTGCTGGGCACTGGCTTCTCGCTGTTCGTGCTCATGCAGGGCATCCCGTCGCCGTTCGTAGGCTGGCTCATCGGCAAGAAGGGTGCTCGCTTCACCATGATAGTCGGCGGCGCGGTCATGCTGCTGTCGGCGTTGGCTATGGTGTTCGTCGTGCGCGACGCCATCACCTACTTCATCTTCTTCGGCGTGTTCCTGAGCGTTTCCACCATCATGGCAGGCCAGATATCGGTGCAGAGCACCGTTGGCCAATGGTTCATTGCCAAGCGTGGCTTGGCGATGTCGGTCATGATGGGCATCGGCGGCCTTGCTTCGTTCGTAGCGCCGCTGGTGGTCAACTACGTCATCAATGCATCGGGCGGTTCTTGGCAGGCCGGCTGGTACCTGCTCATCGCGCTTGCGGTGGTGCTTATCCTGTTGGCGCTGCTCGTGGTGAAGGATCAGCCTTCCGACATAGGCCAGCTGCCTGACGGTGGGGCCGATGCCAAGATGGAGGCCGAAGGCAAGAGCTTCAAAGTGTACAAGAACACCAACGAGGTCACCTATGGCCAGGCCATCAAATCGCCTTACTTCTGGCTCATCGCCCTGGCGGGTTCCGGCGGCTTCTGCGCCTTCAGTCTGGCTACCTCGCAGGGTGTCATCAACTTCACTTCGCTGGGCTTCGACACCGGCGTCATCGTAGGCGCTGCGGCGGTCATGGGCATTGCGAGCCTCATAGGCAAGCTGGCTCTCGGCCTGGTGTCCGATGCCGTAGAGCCGGTGCGCATCATAGGCGTTGCCCTGGTGGTGCTCGCAGTAGGCGTGGTGTGCGGCGCTATGGCCAGCAACCCTGCCATGATCTACATCTACTATATCTGCACCGGTTTGGGCTTTGGCACCATTGCCACCAATCTGCCCACCACCGTTGCCAACTACTTCGGTGTGACGGCGTTCTCCAAGAACCTGTCCACCGTCATGCTCACCACCACCATCATCTCGTCCATCATCCCCATCATGGCTGGCGCGCTGTTCGATGCCACTGGCCTGTGCACCATGGCGTTCTTCGTGACGGCAGGTATCGTCGCCGTATGCGCTGTCTGCGCCTTCCTGGTGCGCATCCCCAAGAAGGACAAGGTGAAGGCAGATAGCTAGGCTTCGCAGCGGTTGCGTGCGGCTTCAGCTGGATGCCCGGCACGCATGACTGTCGCGACGACGAAAGGAAAAGATCTCATGTGCTTCAGACCACCTACGGTAGACAACGGCCCTGTGAAGTGCCCTCAGTGCGGCGCTGAAGTGGAGCCCACTGCCGACCAGTGCCCCTCCTGCGGCGCAAAAGCCGCTCCAGCCCCAGGCGCCGTTCCCCCTCCGGGTGCGCCGGCTATCCCGCCGGTGCCCGGGGCGCCTGCGGTGCCGGGAGTGCCTGGCGCACCCACTGCTCCCGGAGTGCCTACGCCTCCGCCGAGCGCTTAGACCTTTGGGGCTCCTTCGTCCTTGCGTTCCGCAAGACGTGGGAGCCCCTGGCCATTATTCCCTGACCGCACATCGATTTGAAAGAAGAGAGGAGAGGATATGGGGAAGAACGTAAAAGGCACCCCGATCGTCAAGGGCC
>CAJUQH010000023.1 GCA_910588095.1 uncultured Eggerthellaceae bacterium | reverse complement strand
CCGTGGGCCATTTCTCGGGCTTGCTGTCCCACTTGGCCTTGGTGGCGTCAGGGGCACCTGCATCGTTGAGGTCCCACACGAGCGGGTAGCTCGAGCGGTACACCGCTATCTTGATGGTGGTGCCGGTGCCGGCGGCCCCTGCGTCGGCCGCCTTGGCATCGGCGGAGCGAACCTCGGCCTCGGGAGCCTCCTGCTCGCTCGAGGCTGTCGAGCCTTCGGAGCCGCCAGCGCCTTCCGTGCCTTCCGCGCCCTCGGACCCTTCGGCTTCCGCGGCGCCTCCCGCGACCGTCCCGGCAACCGTTCCTGCCGGGCCGTCATCGGCCCAGGCAAGGGGCACCATCGAGGACATGAGGGCAGCCGCCATCAAGGCAGCGACGAGCGTATGGGCAAAAGGGGCAACCGACTTGCGCATGGCGACCGGCTCCTTCCGACTGCGTGCGTGACATCACACTGCGGAGGAAGCCCTGCGCTTTAATGTCATAGCGACTGGTGGGTAAGGAGGGCATCCACCACAGTCGCTAAACCACAAGATTGCATACAACTCTGAATGCACTTCAGAATAACAAGTCTCGATAGGCAGATGCCCTCTTTGCCTTGTTATAAGGAAGCGCAAGGTTGCGATTTCGAGGAAAGAAACGCGCTATTCGGTTGTACGCAATTCCCCTTGCCGGGGAACTGTGGTTTAGCATCTGTGAGGGTATCATGGTCATCCCTTGCTCGCAAGACAGCAAATGGCCGCATCATCCGATTGCCGCAAACCCTTGCGCCCGTGCGACCGCCGCGCTACAATAAGCAAGTTGTTTTTCAAGCGGAGGGCATGCAACCGTGCTTTCCCACCTGGTTCGGCCGTTGCCGATGGGTCCTTCGAATAGCCGCGCCGCCCGCAATGGGCGCGCAGACATGACAGGGCCCGTGTGCGACAGCAGACGGGTTTTTTGATGCACAACCTGTGCGAAAGGGAGGTGGGCGCGATAGCTGCTCAAGAGCCACGGCTCAACGACCAGATCTCTGCGCGTGAGTGCCGGCTGATCGACTTCGAAGGCAACCAGATGGGCGTGTTCCCCGTGCGGGAGGCCCAGCGCATCGCTGACGATGCAGGGTTCGACCTGGTCGAGATAGCCCCCAACGCGGAGCCGCCTGTGTGCCGCATCATGGACTATGGCAAGTTCAAGTACGACCAAGCCATCAAGGCCAAGCAGGCACGCAAGAACCAGAGCAAGATCGAGATCAAAGAGATGAAGTTCCGCCCCAAGATCGACGTGGGCGACTACACCACCAAGAAGAAGCACGTGCTGCGCTTCTTGGACGCGGGCAACAAGGTGAAGATCACCATCATGTTCCGCGGGCGCGAGATGGCGCATCCCGACCTCGGTCTTTCCATCCTGGAGCGTCTGGCGGACGATCTGAAGGATGTGGCAGTCATCGAGAACCAGCCGAAGATGGAAGGGCGCAACATGCACATGCTCATCGCGCCGCTTCCGGCGTCTGCCAAGAAAGCGAAGGCTGCCGATCCGGCGGCCGAGGAAAAGTAAGGAAGGGGATCTACCATGCCCAAGATGAAGACCCATCGCGGCACCGCGAAGCGTTTCCGCGTGACCGGTTCCGGCAAGATCATGCGCGCCAAGGCGTTCAAGAACCACATCATGACCAAGAAGAGCCAGAAGCGCAAGCGTAATTTCCGTCACGAGACCGAGGTTGCCAAGGCCGACCAGAAGGTGGTCGCTCGCAACCTGGGCCTGCGTTAATCGAAAGGTGTGATGTGCCATGTCACGTGTTAAGCGTTCCGTCCATGCCCGCAAGAAGCGCCGCACCATGCTCAAGCGCGCCCGTGGTT
The DNA here is from genome assembly GCA_910588095.1 of uncultured Eggerthellaceae bacterium. Taxonomy (GTDB): domain Bacteria; phylum Actinomycetota; class Coriobacteriia; order Coriobacteriales; family Eggerthellaceae; genus D16-63. Next base: position 23,675 of record CAJUQH010000023.1, on the reverse strand, counting down.
ACTACGGCGCGAAATCCCGCAGCTACCGTGCAGCGAAGGAGCAGGTGCAGCACTCGCTCCAGTACATGTACCGTGACCGCCGCAACAAGAAGCGCGAGATCCGCCGCCTGTGGATCACCCGCATCAACGCCGCGGCCCGCATCAACGGCATGTCCTACTCGGTGTTCATGAACGGCCTGAAGAAGGCCGGCGTCGAGCTCGACCGCAAGGTGCTCGCCGACATGGCCGTGAACGACCCCAAGGCATTCGCCGCCATGGCCGAGGTGGCCAAGAAGGCCGTCGCCTAAGCGCAGCCCCACCTTACCCATGAAGAAGGCTCCTGCATCTGCGGGGGCCTTCTTGCGTTCGCGGAGAGAGGGGCGGAAGCGAAGCTGCCGGGTCGAGAAAAAGGAAGCTGGCAGCGGAAGGGCGAGCGCGGAATCGAGCCGCGACGCTCGGCTGCTGAGGCTCGATCGATGAAGCGAAGCTGCGGGTGCGGGGCCGCTTAGCAGCAGCCCATGAGCGTGTGCGCCAGGTAGGCGTCCAGCGCCTCGCGCGGGGTGCCCTTGGCACCGGCCACCACCTCGACGCCGGCATCGCACAGCGCGTCGGCCATGTCCATGTCGATGCCGCCGGTTATGATGGTGTCGAAGCCCACCGCCGTCACCAGCTCGGCCGCCTCGCGGCTGGTGTCGTGCATGTTGGGCAGGTTCCGGCAGTCGGTGACGATGCCCTTCTCGACGGTGTAGCACAGGAAGCTGTCGCACTGGGCCGCGTGGGCCGACAGGTCAAGGCCGTTGCAGGCGACTGCTATCTTCATGAAGGCGACTCCTCGGGGGCGTTTCAGTGGGTGGTAAAAGCCGTTGCCATCACCATAAGCAATGGCGCCGGGGCCTTGAGCGCAGCCGCGGGCGAACGGTCGGAAAAACCGCTGTTTCAGCGCGTGTGGGCCGGCTTGCCGCCAAGGTAGAAGTGGACGAAATGCCGTTTGGCCGCCCGCGGGTTGGGCAGGGCGTCGGGCCCGGCCAGCGCCAGGGTGGCCCGGGCGATGTCGAGCGCGGCCTCGGGCTTGCGCAGAAACGACGCGTTCACCAGCATGGAGCGGGTCGACTCGGGGTTCTTGTTGATGTGCCGCAGCGCATAGGCCAGCTCGCGCGCGGTGGTCACGTGCAGCGCGGCGCCGGCAGCGGTCAGCATGCTCACGTTGGCCTTCTCTTGCCCGTAGGCGCGGCCGAGCAGGATCATGGGCACCTTGGCGCACAGGCACTCGGTGACCACCAGGCCGCCCGACTTGCATATGACCGCGTCGCTGGCGGCCATGAGCGCCGCCATCTCCTCCACGTACTCCAGCACGGTGACGTTGTCCAGCTCGAGGTCGGCGCAGCGGGCGCGCAGCCGTCGCGCGTACTCCTGGTCGGTGCCGGCGACCATCACCAGGTGGATGCCCTTGAGCGTGGGTAGGTAGGGCAGCAGCTCGTCGATGCTCTGGCGGAAGTGCACGTAGGGCCGCGGCAGGTGCGCGCCGGCTAGGGCCAGCACCAGGTGCTTGTCCTGCGGCAGGCCGAAGCGCTCGCGCACGGCCTCGGGGTCGGCGTCGGTCAGGAAGGTGGGCCGCGCGGGGATGCCGGTCACCTGGATGCGCTCCTCGGGCACGCGGCGCGGGCGCAGCGTCTCGGCCATGTGCTCGTTGGCCACGCAGAACAGATCGGTGTAGAGGTGCGGCCACAGGCCCTCCACCTCGTAGTCGGTGGGCACGCACACGATGGGGAAGCGCTGGCGCGACAGCATGCGCGCGCTCACCGCCACGTTGGCGGCGGTTATGTGGGTGGCCACGATGGCCAGCGGCTTCTTCTGCTGCACGTACTCAACGAACTTGGGGTACATGATGCGGGCCCATATGGTGCCGCCGCCCCACAGCAGGCGCCCGGTAAGGGTGTAGCGCCAGGTGAGGTCGTAGAGGGGGCGCGTGGCGCCGGTGAACATGGAAGCCGTCTTGTCGCCGTCGAACACGATGCGGCCGAAGTCGAGGATGTCCAGCACCTCAACGTGCAGCCCCTCGGGCGCGACGCCCTGCTCGCGCAGCATCTCGAGGGCTTGGCCCACGGCGTTGGCGGCACTGCGGTGGCCCGAGCCGACCGAGGCATGCACCACCAGCACGGTGGGGGGCACCTCAGGGGCGCCTTCTGCGTGCGATGCGGCGGGGGCGGCGCCTGCTGGGCTCGGCGTGGCCTCCAGGGAGGGCGCGGCAGGGGCCTCGGGCGCGCCGTCGGCCTCCAGCGCCTCGCCAGCGCTGGCCGCAAGGGCCGCTTCGGCGGCATCGGGCGCGGGGGCCATGGCTTCGTCTCGCTGTTCCATGGCCCTATTATAGGCGATGGCAGACCTCCCTGGCATTTTCTCCGCAAGGGCGCGGGCTGGCGGCCCCGAAATGGGCTATCATTTGACCCGACAGCGGCGCAGCCCCCTGCACGGGCCCTGCGCGCTGGAGCAAGGGAAGGCCCATGGCCGCCGGCAGCCCCGGCGCCATGCTTCGCAGGAACGGAAACGACCCATGGAAAACGCTGCCGCATCCGCCGCCCGCGACCCGCGCGTGGCAGTGCTCATACCCTGCTACAACGAGGCGCTCACCATAGCCAAGGTGGTCGACGACTTCCGCCGCGTGCTGCCCGATGCTGCCATCTACGTCTACGACAACAACTCGTCCGACGGCACCGCCGCCATCGCCGCCGAGCACGGCGCCATCGTGCGCACCGAGCCGCGCCAGGGCAAGGGCAACGTGGTGCGCCAGATGTTCCGCGAGATAGAGGCCGACTACTACATAATGGTGGACGGCGACGACACCTACCCGGCCGAGGCTGCGCCCGACCTGCTGGCCCCCCTCATGGACGGCCGCGCCGACATGACCGTGGGCGACCGCCTGTCCAACGGCAGCTACGGCGAGGAGAACGACCGCGCCTTCCATGGCTTCGGCAACGACCTGGTGCGCTGGCTCATCAAGGTCATCTACGGCTACTCCTTCGATGACGTGATGACCGGCTACCGCGCCTTCAACCGCGTGTTCGTCAAGACCATGCCCGTCATGTCCACCGGCTTCCAGATAGAGACCGAGATATCCATCCACGCGGTGGACCGCCGCTGGCGCGTGGTCGACGTGCCCATCGACTACCGCGACCGCCCCGAGGGCAGCGAGAGCAAGCTTTCCACTTTCAACGACGGCGCCAAGGTGCTCATGGCCATAACCTCGCTGTTCAAGGACTACCGCCCGCTGGCCTTCTTCGGCTGGGTGGCGCTCATACTGGTGGTGCTCGGCGTGATCGTGGGCATTCCCATCATCGCCGAGTTCGTGCGCACCGGCCTGGTGCCGCGCCTGCCCACGGCGCTGCTGGCGGTGTCCATCGTCATACTGGCGGGGCTCTCGCTCACCATCGGGTTGGTGCTGGACACCGTGGCCAAGAGCCACCGCAAGCAGTGGGAGATAGACGTCTACCGGGCCTACGAATGGCCCTTGCACGGGGGCGGCAGGTAGGGCATAATAGCGTGGCTGCCGTATCGGGCAGCGGCGACGTCCCCATCGTCTAGAGGTTAGGACACGGCCCTTTCAAGGCTGAAACACGGGTTCGATTCCCGTTGGGGGCACCATCTGGATGCCATGCGGGCCCTCGGAAGCGCTTCCGGGGGCCCGTTGCTTTTGGCGGGCGCAGAAGCGATGCGCGATGCGGTGCGGGGTAGGGAAGAAGTGGTGCCCTCGACAGGATTCGAACCTGCGACTTCCTGCTCCGGAGGCAGACGCTCTATCCAGCTGAGCTACGAGGGCACGATGGAAGCTATTATACGCAAAACAGCGCACGATGAAAGCGGGAAGCGGCTATGGGTCAGACGTCACAGGAAACGGTGCAGGTAGAGCGCATGGGCTATGGCCCCGAGGCCATCGCGCACCTGGCCTCGGGGAAGGTGGCGCTCGTCGAGGGCGCCGCCCCGGGCGACGTGGCGGTGGTGGACGTCATCGATGAGAAGGCCGCCTATGCCCGCGCCCGCGTGGCCGAGCTGGTGGAGCCGGGCCCTGCGCGGGCGGCTGCCCCGGCGTGCGCGGCTGCGTGCGGCGGCTGCCCGTGGGCCCACCTGGGCTACGAGGCGCAGCTGGAGGCCAAGCGGGCCAACGTGGCGGCGGCCCTCGTGCGCGTGGCCCACATGGAAGCCGTGCGGGCCGAGGCGCTGGTGGCGCCCTGCGTGCCTAGCAAGCGCCCGTGGGGCTACCGCAACAAGGTGGAGCTGGCCTGCGGTCGCGACGCGGCGGGCAACCTGGCCGTGGGCATGCACGCGCCGGGCAGCGCCGGCATCGTGGCCGTCGACCGCTGCCCCCTGGCCCACAAGGCCATCGAGCGAGCGCCCAAGGCCCTGCGCGGCGCCCTGCGGTTCGCCCTGGGCCAGCAGGACGTGGGGCTGTTCCGCATCGGGGTGCGCCACAGCGTGCGCACCGGCAACACCGAGGTGGCGCTGTGGACGCGCCCGGGCGCCTTCCCGCGCAAGGAGGTGGCCAAGACCGTGGGCGACGCCCTCAAGTGCTCGTCTGTCGTGCGCGTGCTGGCCGACGAGGGCAAGGCCCGCAAGGTGCGCAAGGTGGAGGTTTTGGCAGGGAAGGGGTGCTGGGCCGAGCAGCTGGGCGGGTTCGAGTACCTGGTCAGCGCGCCGTCGTTCTTCCAGGTGAACACCGGCCAGGCCGAGGCGCTGGTGCGGCTGGCCCTGGAGGGCCTGGCGCCCGAGCCCGGCGCCTTCGCGGTCGACCTGTACTCCGGCGCGGGCACCTTCACGCTGCCCTTGGCCGCGGCAGGCTGCGACGTGGCGGCGGTGGAGGCGGCCGGGTCGTCGGTGCGCGATCTGCGACGCAACGCCGAGCGCGCTGGGGCGGCCATCGAGGTCATCGGCGGCGACGCCGCGCGCGAACTGCCCGAGCTGGGCGGCCTCGACCTGCTGGTGGTGGACCCGCCCCGCAGCGGGCTGCACGGCTCCATCGTGGGCGCCATCGCCGAAGCGGCCCCGCAGCGCGTGGCCTACGTGAGCTGCGACCCGCAGACCTGGGCCCGCGACGTCGCGCGCTTCGAGGAGGCGGGCTACGCGCTGCGCAGCGCCGCCCCGGTGGACATGTTCCCGCAGACGTACCACGTCGAGGTGGCATCCATCTTCGACCGCGCCTAGCCTGGGCGGCCGCGGGCCCTTCGGCCGGTTGCGGCACCTTCCGCCGGGCGACCGCTTATGGGGCGCTTCACGTCGTTAAATGTGGAAAAGCGGGGCTTTTCGGCACCGTTCCCGCCGCTGCTGGTAGAATAATGAACCGTATGTTCAGCTAAAGACGACATGCGCGCCACGGAAGGCCCATCGCGGCTTGGGGCGCGCCTGGAAGAAGCAAAGGGGATACCTAAATGGCCTTGTACACTCCTGAATACAAGCCCACGGGCAAGGAAGTAGCCGTCATCAACACCTCGAAGGGCACCGTGCGCGTGCAGCTCATGGGCGAGGACGCCCCCATCCATGTGGGCAACTTCGTCGAGCTGGCCCAGAAGGGCTTCTACGACGGCCTGAAGTTCCACCGCTACGTGCCTGGCTTCGTCGTGCAGGGCGGCTGCCCCAACACCCGCGACTTCACCGGCGAGCAGGTGGCCGAGATGGTGGCCCAGAAGCGCGGCAGCTTCGGCACCGGCAACCCCGGCTACTCCATCAAGGAGGAGTTCACCACTAACCCCCACAACGAGCACAACGACGGCACCCTGGCCATGGCACGCTCGGCCATGCCTGATTCCGCAGGCTCGCAGTTCTACTTCTGCCTGGGCGCCCAGCCCATGCTCGACGACGGCTACACCGTGTTCGGCCAGCCGCTGGAGGGCCTCGATGTCATCCACAGCCTGCGCGCGGGCGACGTCATCGAGTCCGTCGAGATAGAGAACGCCGCCTAAGGCGTCCGAGCAGGAGGAAGCGCCGCATGGCCGGCCTTCCCCTGCAAGGCACGTTCCCTTTTTACAGGAAGGCTCCCGTGAATAACCAGCTGTTCGAAAAGGCCCATGCCGACTACGAGGCCAAGGACTACCAAGGCGCCCTGGTGGGCTACACCCAGTGCCTCCAAGACCCCATGGCGCCCCCGGCCCCCGGCGAGATGGGCCGCATCTACCACCAGATAGGCAACTGCCTGGTGAAGCTCAAGAACCCGACCGAGGCCATCCAGGCCTACACCCAGGCCCAGGCCGATGCGGCTTACGCCGACCTGGCCACGGTGGAGTGCAACCTGGGCATGGCCTACGCGTCGCTGCGCGACTACGACAACGCCATCAACTGCTTCGAGATAGCCCTGGCCGACCCCAACTACGCCACGCCCCACAAGGCCCACATGGGCATGGGCAACGCGCTCATGAAGCTGGGCAAGACGGCCGAGGCCGGCGTGGCCTTCCGCGAGGCGGCGCTCGACGCCACCAACCCAGAGCCCGCGAAGTCGCTGCTCAACCTGGGCGTGTGCTTCATGGCGCTGAACCGCCCGGCCGACGCCGTGGCTTCCTACGAGAGCGCCATGCAGTTCGACATGGACAGCGGCACCTCCAACAAGCTCAACGCCAGCCTGGGCCAGGCCTACGTGGCCTGCAACCAGATGGAGAAGGCCGTCGAGGCCTTCGACCGCGCCCTGGCCGACAAGACCTATGCCCTGAGCGATTCGGCCAACGTCGACTACCAGCGCGCCGTGGGCGTCATCGCCCAGGCCGTTTCCGAGAGCACGGCCGACGCCGACACCTCGGGGGTGGACGTGTCCAGCGACATGGTGCTCTACGACAGCCCCACCGCCGCCCAAGACCCGTTCTACTACGACGAGGGCCAGGAGTCGGAGGTGCCGGCCTACGGCGACATGTACGAGGGCGACGACGACAAGTTCTTCAGCGCCAGCGAGGAAGAGATCGAGCAGTGGTCCAAGGGCTTCGCCAAGCAGGACCGCAAGCGCCGCAACGTGGGCCTGAAGGTGCTCGTCGTGGTGGTGGTGCTCGCGGTGCTGGCCTTCGGCGGCGCGGTGTTCGGCTACCTGCAGGGCTACGGCATCCCCACCCAGGAGATGGTGACCCAGCAGCTGTTCAGCAACCCCAGCGATTCCCAGGGCGTGTTCGCCAACAGCGTGAGCGAGTCCTCGGCGGCGTCGATGGCCGACTGCGTGGTGGCCGACGACGCCGTGCGCATCGACGCGGTGCAGCGCTCGCTGGGCGAGTCGACGGTGTACGCCACGGCCACCACCTCCGAAGGCGGCGAGATAACCTACCGCATCGCCATGGTGCGCGACATGCTGGGCTGGAAGGTATCCAACGTGGAGCTCTACTTCCCCAGCCAGAATGCCTGATGACCCCTTTGGCTACCCTAGGCGCGCGCCCTCGTGGCGTGCGCCTGGCAGTTTGAAGACCTACCAAGCAAGAGAAGGAGACCTGACAAGATGGCAATCCAGAAGACCTACACCATGATCAAGCCCGACGGCGTGGCCAATGGCCACATCGGCGAGATCGTGAACCGCTTCGAGCGCGCCGGCCTGACCATCGAGCGCATGGAGCTGGGCCAGGTGACCCCCGAGCAGGCCAAGGCCAACTACGCCGAGCACGAGGGCAAGCCGTTCTACGACGGGCTCATCAGCTACATCACCTCGGGCCCCGTGGTGAAGATGGTCGTCTCCGGCGAGGGAGCCGTTGCCAAGTGCCGCTCGCTCATGGGCGCCACCAACCCGGCCGAGGCGGCCCCGGGCACCATCCGCGGCGATTTCGGCCTGGTCATGGACGAGAACGTCATCCATGGTTCCGACTCGCCCGAGTCGGCTGAGCGCGAGATCGGCATCTTCTTCGGCTAAGGAACCGCTGCACGCGCGCGGGGGAAGGGGCGGCTAAGCCTATGCTCTACCGTGTTATCGATGCCGAGGAGCTGCCGGCGCTGGTCGAGGCGTTCATGGCCGATTACGAGGTCATAGCGCCCGTCAAGACCAAGAGCGGCTATGCCTTCAAGGCCGTCGACTCGTTCGACCAGATATCGATCGACTACCCGACCACCATCGCGTCGCTCAAGAAGTACTACCTGCCGCAGCGCGAGACGCTGTTCGAGTTCGACGCGGGGGCCAACGAGGTGGTGGACTACACCGCCACGGTGCGCCCCCGCGTGCTCTTCGGCGCCCATGCCTGCGACATCAACGCCATCAACTGCCTGAACAGCGTGTTCGAGGACGCGCGCTACCCCGACCCGTACTACGAGGCGCATCGCCAGGCCACGCTGGTGGTGGGCGTGTCGTGCTCGCCTTCGGCCGAGTGCTTCTGCCACCTCATGGAGGCGGACGAGGCGCGGTCGGGCTACGACCTGTTCCTGCAGGACATTGGCGGGCGCTACCTGGTGTCCATCGGCAGCGTGGAGGCGGCCAACATCCTGGAGGCCGCGTGCAACCCGCGCGAGGCCACCGACGAGGACCGCCGCGCCTTCCGCCACCGCACGCGCCAGCGCCAGGAGTCGTTCAATCCCGACATCCCCGACATCCAAGAGATACCCATGCTCATGGATGCCTTCCATTCCGACCCGTTCTGGGACGAGCTGGGCAGCCGATGCCTGTCGTGCACGGCCTGCGCGGCGGTGTGCCCCACGTGCCACTGCTTCGACATACGCGACTCGCTGGCCACCGATGGCAAGACGGGCAAGCGCGAGCGCGTGTGGGACTCGTGCACGAGCCCGCAGTTCGCCGTGGTGGCGGGCGGGCACAACTTCCGCCCGACGGGGCGCGAGCGGGTGCGCCACCGCATGTACCACAAGCTCAACGGCTTTCTGGCCACCCACGATCGCAACCTGTGCGTGGGGTGCGGCCGCTGCGTGACCGCTTGCAAGGCCGACATATCGCCTATAGAGGTGCTGCGCTTCTTCGAGCGGAAGGGGGCCGAGGATGCCGAATAGCACGAGCGTGACCATCGAGCCGCTGGACCAGGGCAGCACGCGCATGTCGGGGGCCGAGCTCATGCGCTCGAACCCGTACCGCCCCTGGCCGGCGCGCATCACGTCCATCACCGAGCTGACGGCCACCGAGAAGCTGTTCGAGTTCCGCTTCTTGGACGAGCGCATACGCGAGGCGTTCCACCACGAGCCGGGACAGTTCGTCGAGCTTTCCATATTCGGGGTGGGCGAGGCGCCCATATCCATATCGAGCTCGCCTTCCAAGGGCGGCTTCATCGAGCTGTGCGTGCGCCGCGCCGGGTCGTTCACCGAGCGCCTGCACCAGATGCAATGCGGCGACATAGTGGGCATACGCGGGCCCTACGGGCGGCCGTTCCCCTTCGAGCAGATGAAGGGCCACGACATACTGCTGGTGGCCGGCGGGTTGGGCATCGCGCCCTTGCGGTCGCTCATCAACAACATCCACGACGAGCGCAGCGAGTTCGGCAACGTCACCATCATCTACGGGTCGAAGAACCCCTCGGAGGTGATGTTCCGCAACCAGTTCGAGATGTGGCGCCACCGCAAGGACTTCGACCTGTACCTGACCGTGGACGAGCCCGACGACAGCTGGGACGGCGAGGTGGGCCTGGTGACCAAGCCCTTCGAGCACCTGGAGATAGCGCCCGAGCACACCTTCGGCGCCGTGTGCGGCCCGCCGGTCATGTACAAGTTCGTGGTCGAGGAGATGCGCAAGAAGGGCATCAGCTACGACCACATATACATGAGCTTCGAACGGCACATGAAGTGCGGCATGGGGAAGTGCGGGCATTGCCAGATAGGGCACCAGTACTGCTGCATCGATGGGCCGGTGTTCAACTACTGGGAAGCCAAGAACATCCAAGGGAGCATGTAATGGCGGGAGCTCCTGCAGCACGTGCATTTGGCGCTCCAAGCGCGCCTTGGTCGTTGGACGAAGCCAACTCCCGCGCGCTTTCACGCCAACTGCGCGCACTGCAGGAGCTCTTTACGGAAGAAGCGCTTTAAGCCTCCTTCGCAGGAGCTTGTGGCTTCGAGGGTCGCGTAGAAGAGGTGGGAAGTGAAGGATAGGACGAACACGCCGCGCGTAGTGGTCGTCGGGCTGGCCAGCTGCTTCGGCTGCCAGATAAACCTGACGAACATCGAGTCGGAGCTGCTGGACCTGCTGGGCTCGGTGGACATGGAGTACTGGCAGCTCACTTCCAGCGACCCCATGCCCGACAGCTTCGACATAGCGGTCATAGAGGGCGCGGTGACCACCGAGGAAGCAGCCGAGACCGTGCGCGCGGTGCGCAAGGCGGCTGGCACGGTGATAGCCATCGGCGCGTGCGCGCTCACGGCGGGGCTGCCTGGCCTGGCGTCCGATGGGGTGGGGCGCTACGCCGCCGCCGTCTACGGCGAGGCGGTGCCCGGCGCCTGCGCGACCCTGCGCGACCCGGCGCCGGTGGCGGCTTACATTCCGGTCGACTACGAGGTGCCGTGCTGCCCGGTGGACCCGCGAGCCTTCGTTGCGGTGCTGCATCGGGCGCTCTACGGCTCCAACGGGCTCACGCCGTCGTCGACGCTGTGCGGCGAGTGCAAACGCAACGAGCGCGGCTGCTTCTTCGGCCAGGGCACGCTGTGCCTGGGGCTCGTCACCCGCGGCGGCTGCGGTGCCCGCTGCCCCGAGCTGGGGCGGCCCTGCAACGGCTGCGCGGGCCTTTCCGCCGACGCCAACGTGGGGGCCGCAAGCGCGGCCTGCGACGAGGCGGGCATCGGGGCGGCGCGCCTGGACGAGGCGCTCGAGCTGTTCAACAAGCAGGGGCTGGCGGCGGGCCAGCCGGGGGCCGACGGGAGCCGGGCCCGCTAGGCGGCGCCAGGCACAGGAGGAAGGCGGAACCTATGGGCAGGATAGCGGTCTCGGTCGACCACATAGCGCGCGTCGAAGGCCACGGCGACATCCACTTGGTCATAGAGGACGGCCGCGTGGAGCGCTGCGAGCTGGCGGTGGTGGAGCCGGCGCGCCTGTTCGAGGCCATGGTGCGCGGGCGCCGCTTCGACGAGGCGCCCTACATCGCCTCGCGGGTGTGCGGCATCTGCTCGGCCAGCCACGTGGTCACCGACCTGCGCGCCATCGAGGCCGTGTTCGGCATCGAGGTGAGCGCTCGCACGCGCGCCCTGCGCGAGCTGCTGGTGTACGGCTCGTTCCTGCAGAACCATGCCACGCACCTGTTCGTGTTCGCCGCGCCGGACTTCCTGGGGCTTGGCAGCGTGTTTCCCTTGGCCGAGACCGACCGCAGGCTGTTCGACCAGGCCCTGGCGCTGAAGGCCCTGGGCAACGAGCTGTGCGCGCGCATCGGCGGCCGCTCGATCCACCCCATCACGGCCGTCACGGGCGGCTTCACCCACGAGGTGGCCCCCGGCGAGTACCTGGACCTGGCCGAGAAGCTGGAAGGCGCCCAGGCATTCGCGCTGGAGTGCGTCGACCTGTTCCGCGGGTTCGACGTGCCTGCGCTCGAGACCGACGGCGACCTGCTGGCCATGGTGGAGCCGGGCGCTTACCCGGTCATCGGGTCGGACGTGGCGCGCTTCGTGCGCGGCGGCTACGAGTTCTCGTGCGCCCAGGTGGCCGACGAGATAGAGGAATACGCCGTGGACCATTCCGCGGCGTTCCTGGCGCGCGCCCGCCGCACGGGCAAGCCCTACCTCACGGCGGCGCTGGCGCGCATCAACGCCTCATGGGACGAGCTGGGCAAGACGGCCCGCTTCGCCGCGGCCAAGGCGGGGCTGCGCCCGCCCGAGCTGAACCCCTACCTTAACAACGTGGCCCAGGCCGTGGAGATAGTGGACGCCCTGGAGCGCTGCGCGGCCCTGTGCCGCAGCCTGTCCGACCCGGCCTTCGGCGGCTCGAGCGAGCCGGTGGCCTTCGAGGTGCGCTCGGGCACGGGCGTGGGCTTCACCGAGGCGCCGCGCGGGGCGCTGTTCCACAGCCTGACCCTGGATGGCGAGGGCCGCATCGAGCGCGCCTCCATCATGACGCCCACGGCCCAGAACATCGCCAACCTCGAGGACGACATGCGCAAGCTGGCCGAGATGCTGCTGGCCCAGGGAGCCGGCCAGGCCGAGATCCAGCTGCGCGTGGAGGAGCTGGTGCGCGCCTACGACCCGTGCCTTTCGTGCAGCGTGCACTAGCTGGCGGACGGCTGGCAGATGGTCGTTGAGCAAGCGGTCGGCGGGCAGGCGGTCTGCTGGCAGGCAATCGGCTGGCAGGTGGTCGGCGGGCAGGTGGTCTGCTAGTAGATGAACATGGCGTCGCCGAAGCTGAGGAAGCGGTAGCGGCGCTTCACGGCATGGCGGTAGGCGCCCATGATGCGGTCGCGCCCCGCGAAGGCCGACACCAGCATCATGAGCGTCGAGCGCGGCACGTGGAAGTTGGTTATGAGGCCGTCGACCACGTGGAAGGTGCTGCCCGGGAACAGGAACAGCGAGGTGGCGTCGCGGTCGCGGGCCGTCAGCGCGCCCTCGCCGTCGCGCGCTGACGGGTCCCAGGCGCTCTCCAGCGACCTCACGCTGGTGGTGCCCACGGCTATGACGCGGCCGCCGGCGGCCTTGCACCGCTCGATGGCGTCCACCGTGGCCTGCGGCACCGTGTAGCGCTCGGTGTGCATGGCGTGGCGGCGCGGGTCTTCCTCGTCCACCACGCGGAAGGTGTCCAGCCCCACTTCCAGCTCGACCGTGGCCCAGCCCACGCCCTTGGCCTTGCAGGCGTCGATGAGCTCGGGCGTGAAGTGCAGGCCGGCCGTGGGGGCCGCCGCCGAGCTCTCGCGCCGCGAGTAGACGGTCTGGTACAGCTCGGCATCGCCTGCGTAGCCCTTGATGTAGGGAGGCAGCGGCGTGTTGCCCACGGCGTGCAGCGCCTCGTCGAGGGAAGGCAGGGTGGTGGCCAGCTCGGCTATGCGCTCGCCCTTCTGCGCGTTGGGCGCCCAGTCGACGATGGCGGCCGAGAGCGCCACCGCGCCGTCGGCCCCGGCGAAGTCCACCACGGCGCCGCTGCCGGGCTTCAGGCGCTTGCCGGGGCGCACGAGCACCTCCCACCAGGCGCGCTGGTTCGTGCGCTGGCCGCGCGGGCCCGCCTCGCGCAGCAGGAACACCTCGGCCGCGCCGCCGGTGCCGCGCTTGGCGCCCAGCAGGCGCGCGGGCATGACGCGCGTCTCGTTGGCCACCAGCAGGTCGCCGGGGCGCAGCATGGCCAGTATGTCGCGGAACACGACATCGCCCATGGCGCCGGTGCTGCGGCTCAAGGTGAGCAGGCGGCAGCCGTCGCGCACGGGCGCAGGCTCCTGGGCGATGAGGCATTCGGGCAGGTCGTAGTCGAAGTCGGCCGTCATGAGCGCGTCGTTGCGCTGCTGGCGCTGGCGGTCGCGCGCGGCCTTGCGCTCCTGCTTGCGCTGCTCGCGCTCGGCGGCGGCCTCGGCGGCCGAGAAGCGGCAGCCGCAGTAGTTCTGGCGGTACATGCCCAGGGCGCGCGAGCGGCGCGTGGCCTGGTCGTAGAAGGGCGAGTAGTCCTCGAAGAAGCACCCCACGCCCGCCTCGGCGCAGGCGCGCTGCAGCTCGTCGGCGATGATGGCCGTGTACTGGTAGGGGCTCACCGAAAGCGTGGTGCCCAGCGCGTCGAAGCCGTGGCTGGCCGCGTAGCGGGCCGACTCGGCGAACCGCAGGCGGTAGCAGGCGCGGCAGCGCTCGGCGCGCCGGTCGCCTTCTGCGGCGCCCACCGCCCCGGCGCAGGCCTCCCAGCCTTCGCCGTCGTAGGGGCCCTCTATGACCTCGATGCCTTCGGCCTGCGCCCATTCGCGCAGCGCGTCCAGCCGCCGGTCGTGCTCGGCGCGGGGCTGGATGTTGCCGTTGCAGAAGTAGATGGCCGGCTCGATGCCGCGCTCGCGCAGCAGGCGCAGCGGCTCGAGCGAGCAGGGGCCGCAGCAGGCGTGCAGCAGCAGCTTCTGGGGATGCTCAACAGTGGGGTCCATGGGCGTTATACTACCATGATGCACCTGCTTTGATTGGAGACGCATGGATAACCAACGCGCTTACCGCGCCATCTGCTTCGATTTGGACGGCACGCTGCTGCCCATGGACATCGACGAGTTCATGAACGCCTACTTCCGCGCCATCGCCGGCTTCGTGGCGAGCCGCGGCTTCGACCCCGAGCCGTTCATGGCCGGGCTCAAGGCGGGCACCGCCGCCATGGGGGCCAACGACGGCAGCTGCACCAACGCCGAGGCGTTCTGGCCGGTCATGATGGGCTACGTCGACCCGGCCGAGACCGACTGGCATGCCCTGGCCGAGGAGTTCTACGCCACGGAGTTCGGCCGCATAGGAGACGGGTTCCAGGGCAACCCGGCCGTGCCGCGCGTGCTGGACGCGCTGGCGGCGAAGGGCTACCCGTTGGTGCTGGCCACCATGCCCATGTTCCCGCTGCCGGCCGTGGAGTGGCGGCTGAAGTGGGCCGGTGCCGACCCAGCGGCCTTCACGCGCCTGACAAACTACGAGAACTCGCGCTCCATCAAGCCCAAGCCGGCCTACTTCGCCGAGCAGCTGGCGGCAACGGGGCTGCGCGGGGCCGACGTGCTCATGGTGGGCAACAACACGCTGGAGGACATGGCCTTCCTCGACTTGGGGGCCGACGGCTACCTGGTGACCGACTGCCTGCTCGACCCGGTGGGGCTCGACCTTTCCACGGTGCGCCACGGCAGCATGGCCGACTTCGAGGCGTGGGCGGCGGCGCTGCCGCCGTGCGCGAGCCCGGCCGAGGGCATCGCGACCGGCCCGGTGGACGCCGCGGCCATGCAGGCGGCGCTGGAGCAGAACGCGGTGCGCCCTCTCGACCTGGCCAAGGCCGACGCCCAGGCAGCTGCGGTGGCGGCCGACGCTGCCGCCCACGGCGCGGGCAGCGGCGAGGGCGCGGGCGCTGGCGCTGGCGCGAACGACGGCACTGCTGCGGGCGCGGAAGGGTAGGGCCATGGCGCTGTTCGACTGCACCTGCGAGGCCCGAAGCGGCCACGCCCGCGCCTTGTCCTACGAGACGGCGCACGGCACCTTCCGCACGCCCATGTTCATGCCGGTGGGCACGAGCGCCACGGTGAAGGGGGTGCTGCCGGCCCAGCTGCACGAGCTGGGGACCCAGGTGGTGCTGGCCAACACCTACCACCTGGCCATGCGGCCCGGGGCCGACGTGGTGGCCGAGGCGGGCGGCGTGCACGCCTTCTCGGGCTACGACGGGCCCATGCTCACTGATTCGGGCGGCTTCCAGGTGTTCAGCCTGGCCGACACCGTGAAGCTCGACGACGACGGCGTGACGTTCCAGAGCATCTACGACGGCTCGAAGGTGCGCTGGACGCCCGAGGAGAACATGCGCATCCAAGAGCTCATCGGCGCCGACATAGCCATGCAGCTCGACCAGTGCGCGCCGTACCCGGCCGAGCGATCGTTCGTGGCCAAGGCGGTGGACTACTCGAGCGCCTGGGCCGAGCGCTGCCTGGCGGCGCACCAGCGCCCCGACCAGGCGCTGTTCGGCATCGTGCAGGGCGGCATGCACCTTGACCTGCGGCTGGAGAGCGTGCGGCGGCTGCGCGCCATAGAGGACGCCAGCTTGGCGGCCGGTGGGCGGCGCTTCGGCGGGTTCGGCATAGGCGGGTACTCGGTGGGCGAGAGCCACGAGGTCATGTTCGAGACGCTGGGCGAGGTGGCCCGCGCCTGCCCCGAGGACCGCCCGCGCTACCTCATGGGGGTGGGCAACCCCACCACCATCGTGCGGGCCATCGGCCAGGGCGTGGACATGTTCGACTGCGTGCTGCCCACCCGCACCGCACGCATGGGCACCGCGTTCAGCAGCACGGGGCGCATGAACATGCGCAACGCGCAGTACGCGCGCGACTTCGGGCCGCTGGACGCCCAGTGCAGCTGCCCCACGTGCCAGCAGTTCAGCCGCGCGTACATCCGCCATTTGGTGAAGCAGAACGAGATGACTGGCGGCGTGCTGCTTTCCATCCACAACCTGCACTTCCTGCTGGAGCTGGCGCGGCGCGCCCGCGAGGCGGTGCTGGCCGGCGCCTACGGCGAGTTCGAGGCCGCCTGGATGGCGAGCCCCGGCGCGAAGGATTACTAGGCGCCTGGCGCGTGGCATGGGCCCAGAGGGCGCGGTCAGGCGATCCAGCAGCAGCGACATAGCCGATGGTGGCCCATGGGGCCATCGACGAAGAGAGGCCCCCAGTCCTACGCAGGCTGGGGGCTTTTTGGCTTTCCGAGGAACGCGACTCACGCTTGGGACGCTTGACGTCCCAAATGGTATAACGTCCCCTCCTCAATCACAGCAACGCATTGCGGTTGACTTAGGAACATGGCGCAGTTGATGCCCTAGGAAAACTTTGCTATAGTGCATTCAACAACAGAACATCAATTCGTTACGGTGTTCAAAGAAAAAGACCGCTCGAAACGCAGGACAAACGCACTACGCGCTCTGCCGACAGCGCGCCCTTCGCAGAGAAGGCGCCACTGGAACAGGGGAAAGGCAAAGCGCAAGCGGCCGCTTCGCATCACAGCTCCATCGAGGGAGGGAACGGCTGTGGGAGGGTTGTCCAAGCGCCTTGCGGCGTCCGGTGCATGGGGGTGCGCCGCCGCCATAGCATCCATCATCGTCATCGCCATGACAGCCAGCGCATCGCTGCCCGAGCACGGCGCGCTGCCTGCCGTGCTGCGCGTGCTGATAGCCGTCGTGGCCGCCGCATCGTGCTTGGGCGCGGGCACGCGCCTTGCCATGGGCTTGCGCCGCCATGCTCCCGCCGCCGGGCGCCGCGTGCGCTTGAGCGCCGCCCAGGTCGTGCGCGCCCTTGCCCTGCGCAGCCTGCTCGTGGTCGCCTGCGCGCTGGGCCTTGCGGCGGTATGCGGTGCGGCAGCCGTCATCGCGCAGCACACCGTGCTGCCGGCTTTCGGGCTGGGAGCGGCCGCTGCAGCGGTGCGCGCCTTCGCGCTGGCCGCAGCCCTGGCGGCAAGCCCGCTGCCCGTCATGCTGCTCATGGGCTTCGTGCGGTCGCGGCGCGGCGCATGGCGCCCATGGCGCGAGACAGCGTCAATGGCCGCCGCTTACCTGCCCCTGCTCGCAGCCACGGCAGTGGCTGGCCTTGCGGGGTGGGGCATCCGCGCCTTGTGCGCGCTCGTGCCGGTGGAACCGGTGGCTTGCGCGGCCTTCGCCTTTGCCGCCGCGGCCCTGGGCACGCTGTGGCTCGCCTTCGCCGCTGCGCTCTGCCTGTTCCCCGAAGACGTGCGCACGACCGGCGCTCAGGTCACCGAGCGCCTGCACCTGCCCCGTAGCGTTGCAGCTGCGACCTGCCGACGCGCCCGCCAGGCGACGGCCTGCGCCATGGCGCTCCTGCTGGCTGCGGGCCTGGTGTCGCCCGATGCCATAGCCTTCGCGGTGGAAGGCGATGGCCCGGCCGTGGTCGCCCCGGCGCCCGACCCGGTGGACCCAGCCGAGGTGGAAGCAGCCGCGCCACCCGAGCCCGTCGCCAAGGCGCCCGAAGGCTACTACGACACCGAGCTGCCCGAGGGCAAGCTGGTCTACGCCGAGGACGACATGGCCGTCTACCAGACCAGCGCCCGCAACTTCATCACGGTCATCGGCGGCACGGCGGCCACCTACGTGGACGACCAGGGCACCGCCCGCGCCATCGACAACACGCTGGAAGGCCGCCGCACGCACCTGTTCTCCGATGAGGTGGACTACACCAATCGGGCAGGCGCCTCCACGGCCACGCTGCCCGACGCCATAGGCGACGCCCGCCCCATACGGCTCGAGAAGGACGGCCACTCCATCGAGCTCACGCCCCAAGGCGGCGACTTCTCGCGCTCGTCGGCCGAGGGCGAGGCCATACGCTACACCGAGGTGAAGGAAGGCATCGACTACCAGTACACGCTGGTGGGCAACTCCGTCAAAGAGGACATAGTGCTGACCCGCGCGGTGGCGCCGCAGCAGATAGCCACCCGCATCAAGCTCAGCGAGGGCCTTGCCGTCGCGCTCGAAGACGGCGTCGTGGTGGTGCGCGACACGCGCTACGCCGCTGACGAGGCGCAAGGCGCTGGTCGCGGCATCTTCGGCAACGTGGGCGCCGAAGACGAGGCGCAAGGCAGCGGCCCGGCCCCGGCGGCCGACGACGGCGAAGGCGCCGCCGAGGGCGACCCTGGCCCTGCCCCCGACCCCGACGCCAACGTGGTGTTCGCCATAGCGGCGCCCTCCATCATCGACGCGGCAGGCGCGGTGACCGACGAGCTTGCCTTGAGCCTGGCCGACAACGGCGACGGCACCTTCGCCCTGGGCGTCGAGCCCGACTGGGACTGGATCTGCGCACCCGAGCGCGCCTACCCGGTGCGCATCGACCCCACCGTGAACATAGCGCCCTCGGCCGTGCGCGTGGGCTGCGTCGAGCAGACCTCGCCCAACTCCATCATCGGCGAGAACGGCTACTCCTATGCCGGCTTCGACGACGGCATAAAGACCGGCGTGGGCGCCTTCAAGCCGGGCGGCCACTACATCTGCCGTGCCTATGCGGCCATCGACTACAACTTCGGCTACATCATGTCGGAGGCCAAGATCAACTCCGCCACGTTCTCGCTGTGCCAGTACCGCGCCTACAGCGGCGGCGCCACCAACTTCGGGCTGTACCGCGTGACGGGTTGGTGGGACTTCAACGCCCTTACCTGGAACAGCCAGACCGGCCTCGGCCACGAGTTCGTGCAGTACCAGCGCGCCCGCACCAGCCCCGGCTACATCAACTGGGACGTGCGCGAGGTGGTCAACAACTGGGTGCAGGGCGTCTACGCGCAGCGCGGCTTCTGCGTCAAGGCCGAGAACGAGCGCTGGATGCAGTGCGAGATGTTCGAGAACCGCTACATGGCCAACCCGCCGCGCCTCACCATAAACTGGGAGATACCCGACCCGGTCAACGAGGCTTACCCGCTCAACGACACCACCATCAACCTGCGCACCGTCACCGAGCATGATGCCAACAACAAGCTGGCCTTCGACGGCGTGTTCGCCGATGGCATGGCCCGCCCGCGCGCATGGCTGGCCTACGAGCTGGACGGCAAGGAAGACGAGACCGGCCTGGCCTACGCCAGCCGCTCCTACAAGTACCCCGACTCGTCGAGCTGGGACGAGCACGTGCCCAATGGCACCAAGTACAAGGACAAGCTGTCCAACTGGCAGACGCACCTGTTCACCGCGCTCGACTACGACAAGGAATACAAGGTGAAGGCCACGCCCACCTTGGACGGCGCCACCGGCACCACGGCCGAGTCGGACCGGTTCCTCATCTACAAGGCATCGGCCAAGGACACGCTGCCCTACATAGCCAGCCATTACGGCACCACGCTGGACACGCTCTCGGCCGACAACCGCGTGCAGGACACGCTGGTGGTGGGCGGCAACACGCTGTTCGTGCGCAACCCCACCACCACCGAGGCGTACGCCCCCAAGGACCTGACCACCGACCAGAAGAAGCGCATCGACAGCGCGCTCATGGGCCGCGGCAAGCACTGCGAGTACGGCTTCGAGCCCATCAATCTGAACACCGGCAACTTCGTCATGGACCTCACCGACGCCACGTTGCCCGACGTGGAGGGCGACTTCGCGCTGGCGCGCACCTACAACGCCAAGAACGATGGCATGGACTCGCCCTTCGGGCGCAACTGGAGCTTCGCCTACGCCGAGAGCTTGGGCGCCGCCGAGGACGGCACGCTGGTGTACTCGGCGGGCGACGGCAAGACGCTGCTGTTCGAGCCTGACGGCCAGGGTGGCTACACGAGCCCGGCGGGCTTCGACCTGGAGCTGGTGCGCATACCCTACAAGGCTTCTGAGGAGGAAGGTGGCGAAGATGCGGAAGGCGATGGCGACAGCGAGGACGCAGAAGGCGACGACGCCGAGGAAGAGGAGCCGACCCTCTACCGCTACGAGCTGCGCTCCTCCGACGGCTCGTACCGTGCGTTCGACTGCTGGGGCATGCTCACCGAGGTGCACTCGGCCAAGGGGCTGGTGACGAAGGTCGCCTACGACGAGGCCGGGGGCCTGGCGTCCATCACGGCGCCCACGGGCGCGGCCTACGCCCTCACGCTGGACGACCAGGGCCACATAACGCAGGTGGCGCTGCCGGACGGCAACACGCTGGCCTACTCCTACGACGCCCATGGCAACCTGGCCAGCTACACCGATGCGACGGGCGCCACCGTTGCCTACGCCTACGACGACGAGCACCGCATGACCGAATGGCGCGATGCCAACGGCACGCGCATCATAAAGAACCTCTACGACGACGAGGATCGCGTCACCTGCCAGTGGGATGCGGCGGGCAACGCATCCACGCTCGCCTACGCAGAAGGATCCACCACCACGGCCGACGCAGCGGGCAACGTGACCATCTACCGCTATGACGACCAGTACCGCACCACGTCGGTCACCTACCCAGACGGCCACGAGGTCACCCGGGCCTACGACGCCGACAACAACCTCGTGTCCGACGAGAACGGCACTTACACCTACGATGCCCACGGCAACATGACCTCGGCCACGGTGGACGGCCATACCACCAGCTATGCCTACGACGCCAAGAGCCGCTTGGTGCAGATGGCCGAGCCCGACGGCACGGTGACCACGTTCAACTACGATGAGGCGGGCAACCTGGCTTGGACCGCGTCCAACGCGGGCGACACGGTCGTGTTCACCTACGACGAGCTGGGCCGTTGCCTGTCGGCCACCGATGCCGACGGCGTGACGGCGTCGTTCTCATGGGAGGGCGGCTGCGTCACGGCCATTACCGACGGGCTGGGCAACACCACGAGCCTGGCCTACGACGCCATGGGCCGGTGCGTCTCGGTCACCGATGCGCTGGGGAACACCTCCCGCACCAGCTACGATGCAGCAGGCCGCGTGGTGGCCGAGCAAGATGCCACGGGCGCCTGCACCGCTTACGCCTTGGACGCGGTGGGCTTGTTGGAAGCCGTCACCGACCCGCGCGGCTACGTGACCAGCTTCACCTACGACGAGGCGTACAACATAGCCTCGATGACCGATGCGCTGGGCAACGTGACCGCCTTCGAGTACGACGCGCTGGGCAACCTTACGGCCGAGGTGGGCCCGACCGGTGCGCGCGAGGAGCGCGCCTACGACAGCCGCAGCCGCCTGGCATCCGTCACCGATGCCGAAGGCGGCACTGCGAGCTTCGCCTACGATGGGCGCGGGCGCATGGTGAGCGCGGTCAACCCGCTGGGCGGCACCGAAGCCTACGCCTACGAGGGCACGCGCGAGAGCCCTGCCACCTATACCGATGCGCTGGGCAACGTGACCGCCTTCACCTACGATGCCCGCGGCAATGTCGTGCGCGCCGCCTATGCCGACGGTGCCACCGAGACGGCCAGCTATGGGCTAGGTGGGCGGTTGGAATCTGCCACCGATGCCGTCGGGCTCGTGACGTCATATGCCTACACCGCAGCAGGTCGGCTGTCTTCGGTGGATGCGGGCGGCCGCGTCTATCAGCTTTCCTATGACGCCGCGGGCAACACGGTGGCTGCCACCGACCCGCTCGGCCGCATCACGAGCTTCGCCTATGATGCGGCGCAGCGCTTGACGGCTGTCACCGACGCAGCGGGCAACGTAACCGAGCTGGCCTACGACGAGGCCGGGCGCCAGGTGGGGCGCACCGACGCCTTGGGCAATGCCACCACCTATGTCTACGACGGCCTCGGCAACATGGTGAGCGAGACCGACCCGCTGGGCAACGTGACTGCTTACGCCTATGACGAGCTCGGGCGCCTGGTCGCCCTAACCGATGCCTTGGGAGCCACCACCACGGTAGCCTATGATGAGGCGGGGGACGCGGTAGCGGTCACCGACGCCCTAGGCGCCACCCGAACAGCCGCCTACGACAAGGCCCATCGCATCGTGGAGGCGGTCGACGCCACTGGGGCCATCACCGGGTACTCCTACGACGCGGCGGGCAACCTTGTCGGACGCACTCTGCCCACGCAGGCCATGGAGAGCTTCAGCTACGATGCGGCGGGCAACCTGGTGCGCGCCGAAGATGCTCGTGGCTACGTAACCACCTTGTCCTACGATGGGCGCGGCCGGGTGGCGGAGGCGGCCGCCAACGACGGCTCCCGCGAACGCTACGCCTATGACAACGCGGGCAACATAACGTCGGTCACTGACGCGCTGGGCAACGCTACCCGTTACAGCTACAACCGATGGGGCGAGCTCACGGGCGAGGTGAGCGCTGCGGGCAGCACAGCGGCCTACGCCTACGATGATGCCGGCCAGCTGGTGCGCGCCATCGATGCCGCTGGGGCGACCGCCTTCTACGGCTACGACATGGCGGGCAACCTCGTGTCGCGTAGCGCTGGCGGCTCTACCGAGCGCATCGCCTACGATGCAGCAGGCAACGTGGCCTCCTACACCGACGGCAACGGCCACCGAACCACCTACGCCTATGATGCCGCCAGCCGCTTGACGGCGACGAAGGACGCCCTCGGCCAGACCGTATCCATCGGCTACGACGCCGTGGGCAACGCCATATCGGTCACCGATGCGCGCGGCCACGAGACCCTGCTCTCCTATGACGCGGCAGGCAACCTGACCGGCCAGACCGACCGCTTGGGCCAGACGGCCTCTTACGCTTACGATGCCGAAGGCCGCTTGGCGCAGGTGACGGCTCCCACGGGTGCCATCACCACGTATGCCCGCGACGCTCTGGGCAACGTCACCGAAGCCGTCGATGCCTTGGGGCGCAAGACGGCTTACGCCTATGACGAGCTGGGCGCGCTCACGTCCATCACGAGCCCGTCAGGGGCGGTCGAGTTGTTCGAGCGCGACGTGGCGGGCCGCTTGGCCGCTGCCACCGACGCAGCCGGCTCCACCGTGCGCTACGGCTACGATGCCGCAGGCAGCCTGACGTCCAAGTCCTACGACGCCGACCCATCCCAGGACGTGAGCTACGCGCTCGATGCGCTCGGGCTCGCCTCTGCCCGCGACGATGCGGCAGGCACCGCCACCTACGAGCGCGATGGCCTCGGCCGCATAACGCGCGAGACGGACGGCTTCGGCCGGGCGCTGTCGTATGCCTACGATGACCGCGGCAACCTGGAAAGCGTCGGCTACCCCGATGGCTCCGAAGTGCGCTATGGCTACGACAGGGCCGATAACCTGGTATCCGTCGCAGCACCAGAGGGGGAGTACCGCTACTCCTACGATGCGGCCGACCGCCCGGTTTCGCTCTCGCGCCCGAACGGCACCTCGACCACGTACTCCTATGACGCCGCCGGCAACGTGTCGCGCCTGGAGACCATGGGTCCAAGCGGCGCGCTTGTCTCCTGCTACGCATACGGCTACGACGCCGAGGGCCGCATCGCCGCAGAGGACGCGACGGTCTTCGGCGGCAGCGAGCATCGGGTTGCCCGGACGTTCGCCTATGACGGCGACGGCCGCCTTGCTTTGTGCGAGGCGAGCGGCACGGAAGGCGCCTGGGCAGAGCGCTACTCCTATGACGAGGCGGGCAACCGCACCTCGCTTGAGCGCACCGGCGACGAGCCCGATACGGTGGCCTATGCCTATGATGCCGACAACCGGCTCGTTCGCGCCGAGAGCGCGTCCCACGGCGTGACGGAGTACGGCTATGATGCGGCGGGGCAGCTGGTGTCCAAGCGCGTCGACGGCGACGGCGAGACGACCTATG
>CAJUQH010000022.1 GCA_910588095.1 uncultured Eggerthellaceae bacterium | reverse complement strand
AGCTCACAGTCGGTATCGCATGGAAGACGTCTGGACTGATTGAAGTAACGGTCGCTGGCGCGTTGATGGTCGTGAGGTTCGCGCAGGCCTCGAGTGCGCCAGCGGCGATGACGGTGCAGCCTTCGCGGATGGTGATCTCGGTGGCGCCAGCGGGCACGCGAAGCAGGGTCGTGAGGTCGGATGTATAGAGCAAACCATTCTCCGAGGCGAATGCTGCGCCGTCCTCCTCCACGGAGATGGAATCCACCAGCGGGCAATGCGAGAACACGCTGGCTTCTGCCACCTCCGCAGTCTTGGGGAGAAGGACGGCGCCCTGCTTGCCCTCGGGAATGAGCAAGAGGCTGAGTTGGTCGGCGTCATACAAGGCGCCGTCGAAAGAGGAATAGGCTGGGTTGTCTTCGGCGACTGTGACGCTTGCGACGTCGCTCGAGCGGAACGCGCGGTCGTCGACATCGCTCACGCTCGCAGGCAACGTGACGTCAGTCACGCCTGAGAGATAGAAGGCGTAGGCGTCGACCGAGGACACGATATGAGACACGCCTTTGTAAGAGACGGTTTCAGGGAGGGTGAGATTTGTGACGCCAGCTTCGCTGGCGTGATTTTCATTGGATTCTTCGACTCCGGCAGCTTCGCTGCCTTCGCTCAGAATGACGGAAGGCGAAACGCCGACGAGCTCGACATAGGGGCCGTCGATGACAGCGAAGGTGAGGCCATCGACCGTGAAGGAGCCGATGATAGGTTCGCTGTCGAGAGCAACGTCGGAGTTGATGAAGCTACTCGGCTTGCCAACCGACCCCGATGCAAGCGTCGGGATTACAAGCGAGCCTTCCGTGTCCTGCTCAGCACTGACTTCTTGGAACTCCCCAAAAGAATCAACAGAAGCATTCGACTGGTCGGCCAAAGCCGATGCTACGACTCCGGAGCTGTCATTGTTGGAGCTCTCCCCTTCCGCATGGGCAAGCGGAACAAGGGTGAGCGTCAGCAAAGCCGCCAGCGCAGCAGCGATGAACTTATGAGTGAAAGAAACAGCGGATGCTCGCATTGCAATCTGCTCCTTCGGGCGGTGCGGCCATTACGCACTGCGGAGGAGGCCTTGAATCGCAAAAGCGAAAGCTGCTTCGCCGATGTGAGGAGGGCATCCGCCACAGTTCGGCGAAAAACAGCAAGATTGCAGTAAATCTGGATTGTCCAAACAACGCGTGTCTTGAAAGGCAGATGCCCTCTTCACACGCTGTTCGGTGACATAGGATAAACAATCCTCTATTCAGTTTTACTGCAACTCCCCACTGGGGGAATCGCCGTTTTTCGCCATCTGTGACTATAGCAAGCGCCGAGCCGTTTTGGCAAGAGAGAACTTCCGACATGCTTCCAAGCCTTCATAACGCCAGGTCAGACGGCTACCACAAAGCCTTCGGGCGAACGACGCGCATCGCGCCGCCCGCAATCGACAAGGGCCCACTGCCCCCAGCACCCACCCCCCCCGGCGCGCAGCGCCCGCGCCCAGCCCAGCCAAGCCAGGCGGCCGCCCCTGCTAGCAGGATGCCTCTATAGCCTCGAACGAGCCCTTGAGCTCCAACGCCAGCGGAAGCTCAAGGTCGCGGAACTTCTCCAAAAGGTAGTTCTCCTTCTGGCCGTCCATCATCGTGCAGCGGTAGAGAGCAAGCAGCTTCTGGCGCGCCTCTACGGTCGCGTCGATGAGGCCCATGACCTCCCCGGCCGAAAGGGCCTCCGTCTGGTAGTTGGTCGCGCCCCGGTCGCCGCAGAACACGCAGTGGTGCAGCACGTACATGCGCGCCAGGTTGAACGATATGTAGCTTTCCCAGAGCATGTTCCCGCGCGACAGGTCGTTGGCGGCCTCGAAGCACCCGATGGCCTTCGACACCAGCACGTCGATGTCCACCAGCACCTCGGGTGCGTAGGCGCCTGCGCGGTTCGCCTCGCGTATGGCCAGCAGGTACCCTTCCGAGAAGTCCCGATGGCCGCCCTCGATATGCTCGTTGATTATCGCCTGCGCGTACAGCATGTACTGCAACCCCAGGTAGTCGTAGTAGACGATGCGCGTTATGGGGTTGCCCAGCATGCCGCCGCGTATGTCGTCGAGCGCAGGCCGGGTGTAGTCGGCGTTGCCTTCGCTGGCCGCCTTCAGCGCCTCTTGGCATATGTTGACCTGCCGTATCAGCTTCATGTTCTCGCCCAGCAGGTAGCGCAGCTGGCTCGACAGCTTCACGTACTTCTGGCGCTCGGCGTCCAGCGCCTCGCAGAGCGAATCCCATTGCGTCTGGCACTTCTGCACATCTATGTAGGCGAACCAGATTATCTTGTCTATCACCAGCTGCAGGTTGTCGGCGTAGTCGATGCACGACTTGGTCTTGCGCTTGGCCGCCTCCAGCTTACCGAAGAGCACTTCAGCGAACTCGTCCTGCGTCCGGCACTGCGCGAAGGCGCGCGTCTCGCTTGCGTACGCCAGCGAGTAGTCCGCGTCCTCTAGCACGTTGCCCTCCATGGAGGTGACCTCGTTCACAGCGTCTATCGAGAAGAACACGTACAGCGACACGATGAAGGCCACCAGGTCGATTATGAACGACGATATGGTGAGCAGGTCGCCGCGCACGAAGCCGTCCGTGTCGGTTGCTATGAGTATGGTAGCGGAAGCGAAGCTGGTGATGGCCATCACCACGCAGAGGGCCAGCGTCACCAGGTATCCCTTCTTCATGGAAGCATCCTCCTCGTCAGCATGGGCGCCGTCTCATCGGCTTTGCCCGGGAAGGCCGCGCAAGAGCTGCTGCGCCAGATGCGCCGCCCCCAGCACGCCAGCGCGGCCGCCCAGCTCGGACCTTATGATGCGCACGCCCCCGAACCGAAGGTCAGCCAGCCCCTTCGCCTCAAGGGCCACGGCCTCCACCAGACCGGGCTGCTGCATCACGCCCCCGCCGAGCACCATGAACTCCGGCGAGAACGCGTAGGTCAGCGTAACCAGCCCGATGGCCACCTCGTGGGCCCACGCGCCGACCTCCGCGCGCACGGCCGGGTCGCCCTTCGCGGCGAAGACCGCCAGGCCGCTTTCGAGCGCCGGGTCGACGCGCTGGGCGCGCCGCACGAGCGCGCTGGTCGAGGCGTACCTCTCGTAGCGGCCGGCCAGCAGGTCAGAGGCGTCCAGATGCTCAGGGTGCACGACGATGCCCCCGAAGCTGCCGGCCGAGAAGCCGCTGCCATGGCGCACCTCGCCGTCCACGACCACCGCGCCGCCCACGCCCGTGCCGTACGTCACGTACACGAAGTCGGGCCTGCCGCGCATGGCCCCGTAGGACAGCTCCCCCACGGCTGCGGCGTTGGCGTCGTTCTCGACCGCCACGGGCACGCCGAACGCCCCGCGCAGCGTGGCGGCCACACCCAGCCCCAGGTAGCCCGGTATGTTGCTGTTCGCGCCGCATATGGTGCCCGTGCGCGTGTCCACCTCACCCGCCGTGCTGACGCCTATGGCGTCGAACGGCCGCATGTCGCGCAATACCGCCTCGACCTGGACCATCAACGCCTGGGCCCCTTCGCGAGCAGCCGAGCGGCGCTCGGCGAATCCGGTCAGGCGGCCGCCGTCCCAGATGCCGTGCTTGATGGCCGTGCCGCCTATGTCGAGCGCTGCGATCCTCAACCGCGCCACGCCTTCCCTCGAATCCGCTAGACCCCCGCCCCAAGCAGGTGCATGGCCATTATCCCCCCCGATGCGCCGGCCGCCTTGGGGCCGGCTGCAGTGGGCCCTACCCCTTGTGGTCGATGCGGCGGGCGATCTGGTCGCCCGCGGTCTGGAACACCTGCACCACCACGACGCACAGCAGCACCGCGGCCAGCATGACGTCGCTCTGCCAGCGCTGGTAGCCATAGCGTATGGCGATGTCGCCCAAGCCCCCAGCACCCACGGTGCCGGCCATGGCGGCGTAGCCGAACAAGTTCACGAACGTGATGGCCGCGCCGCGCACGAGCGACGGCAGCGACTCCTTCAGCATGACCTTCACGATTATCTGGCCGTCGGACGCGCCGAAGCTCTGCGCCGCCTCGATCAGGCTGCCGTCCACCTCGGCAAGGCTCTGCTCGACGATGCGCGCGACGAAGGGCGCCGCAGCCACCACCAACGGAACGATGGCGCCCGCCACCCCCAGCGACGTGCCCACCAGCAGCCGCGTGAACGGGATGATGGCCACCAGCAAGATGATGAACGGAATGGACCGCCCGATGTTGATCACCCACCCGAGCGGCATGTTCACCGCGCGGTTGGGCCGCAGGCCGCCGGGCGAGGTGACGTTGAACGCCACGCCGATGGGCAGCCCGATGAGGTAGGCGAACGCGCAGGACACCACCACCATGTACAGCGTGTCCAGCGTGCCCTGCCACAGCAGGGCGCCATAGGTGTCGAAGAAGCCAGCCAGGTACTCCATGGCGCTACTCTCCCTCCCCTTCTGCAGGCTTGTCGAAGGCAGGCGTCTGGTAGCCCAACAGCTCGCGCGTGACGTCGGAGCGCGGGTGCTCGAACACCGCACGGGTGTCGCCCTGCTCGACGATGCGGCCGTCGTCGATGACGGCGATGCGGTTGCATATCTGCTCTGCCACCACGAGCGAGTGCGTGATGACCACCATGGTGACGCCCAGGCGCTGGTTGATGTCGCGCAGCAGGTCGAGTATCTGCAACGTCGTGCGCGAGTCCAGCGCGCTGGTTGCCTCGTCGCACAGCATGACCTTGGGCCCGTTGGCCAGGGCGCGGGCGATGGCCACGCGCTGCTGCTGGCCGCCGGAAAGCTCGCTGGGATAGCGGCTCTCCTTGCCCTCGAGGCCCACCAGCTCCAGCAGCTCGCGCGCTCGGGCTATGCGGGCAGCCTTGTCCTCATGATGCAGCGCCAGGGGGAAGCACACGTTGTCGAGCACCGTGCGCTGCTGGAACAGGCTGAAGTTCTGGAATATCATGCCGATGGACGCGCGCAGGTCGCGCAGCTGGCGCCCGGCGTAGCCGGTCACGTCGGCACCATCGATGAAGATGCTTCCGCTTGTGGGCCGCTCCAACAGGTTGATGCAGCGCACCAGCGTGGACTTGCCCGCGCCGGAAGCACCGATGATGCCGAAGATGTCACCATCGTCTATGGTGAGCGTGACGTCATGAAGCGCGGAGTGGCTCTCACCCCGCGCTTCGTAGACCTTGGAGACGTTGCGTATCTCTATCATGAGGCTCGTTCCCCTTAAAGGGCCCCTTCCTGGTTAGGAGACGACGACCACCGCACCCTTGAAGGTGCTGTCGATGTACTCGCGCACGGCGTCGGAATGCAGGGCCTCCACGAGGGCCTTCACCTTCTCGTCGTCCTGCTTGCCCTCGGGCACCACGATGACGTTGGTGTACACCTGGGCGGCGTCGGAGGAAGCGTCCTCGATGGCCAGGGCGTCATCGGCCACGGAAAGGCCGGCGTCCAAGGCGTAGTTGCCGTTGATGGCGGCGATGTCGACATCCTCGAGGATGCGCGGGATGGTGGCAGCCTCGACCTCGACGAACTCGATGTTCTTAGGGTTCTCGACCACGTCCTGCGGGGTGGCGGTGATGCCCGCGCCCTCACGCAGCTTGATCAGGCCCTCCTGCTGGAGCAGCAGCAGCGCGCGAGCCTCGTTGGTGGTGTCGTTGGGCAGGGCCACGCTGGCGCCGTCAGGCAGGGCGTCGAGCGAGTCGGTCTTGCCCGCGTACAGGCCGAAGGGCTCGTAGTGGATGCCGCCGGCCTCCACCAGGTGCGTGCCGTTCTCATCGTTGAAGCTGTCGAGGTACGAGCGGTGCTGGAAGTAGTTGGCGTCCACCTCGCCCGCCTCGGTGACGGTGTTGGGCTGCACGTAGTCGTTGAACTCGACCACTTCGAGGGTGTAGCCCTGCTCCTGGAGCAGCGGCGCCACGGCCTCGTTGAGGATCTCGGCATGGGGGGCCGGGGTGGCGGCCACGCGGATGACCTTGCCGGCATCGGGCTCGGCGGAGCCGTCGGACTGGGCCGGGGCCGCGCAGCCGGTCAGCGCCAGGCCAGCGGAAAGGGCCAAGGCCGCAGCAGCGGCGACGATGCCCTTGGCTTTGATGGAGGCAGTGCTCATGGTAACGGTTCCCTTCTTCCGTATGGGTATCGTGGATGCGGTTCCTGCCGGGGCGCGCAGCCCGGCTGAAAGGCAACGTTTGGCATTATAGGCAGAGCGTTCCCGGTGCCACAAGAGGTTTGACTATAGGGGTTTCTGGCCATTGGTTATCGGTGTTACCGATAACCAAGTTATCTACCCAGCGTAGTGCCCATGGACCAGGTACTCGACGTTGCCCTGGGGGCCGCGCACCGGCGACTCGATGGCGCCGCGCACCTGGAAGCCTGCTGCGCCAAGCGCCTCCGACACCTCATCCACCGTGCGCAGGCGCACCATCTCGTCGCGCACCACGCCGCGGTCGGTCTCGCCATGCGCGGCTTCGAACTGGGGCTTCACCAAGGCGAGCAGCTGGGAGCCCGGCACGCACAGCGCCGCCAGGGTGGGCGCGAGCGATGCCAACCCGATGAAGCTCACGTCGATGACCACCAGGTCGAAAGGGGCGCCGAGCCCAGCCGGGTCGGCGGTGCGGATGTTCGTGCGCTCGAACACGGCCACGCGCGCATCGTTGCGCACCTTCCACGCCAGCTGGCCGTAGTTGACGTCGACGCAGGCCACGTGCGCAGCGCCCGCCTGCAGCAGGCAGTCGGTGAAGCCCCCGGTGGACGACCCCACGTCGCAGCAGCGCAGCCCCTGGGCGCTCACGCCGAAGCCATCGAGCGCTGCTTGCAGCTTGCGGCCACCGCGGGATACGAACCGGCCGTCGCCGCGCAGCCGCAGGCGCACGTCGGCGCTGGCGGGCACCTTCGCCGCCGCGCTCATGGCCACGGCGTCGTCCACCAGCACCTCGCCGGCGATCACGGCCCGCAGCGCATCGGCGCGGCTAGCGAAGAACCCGCGCTCTACCAGCAGGTCGTCAAGGCGCACCTTCCTCAAGGCACCAGCAGCTGAGCAATCTGGACCGCGTTCAGCGCCGCCCCCTTGCGTATCTGGTCGGCCACGCACCAGAACGCCAGGCCGTGGGGCACGCTCGGGTCGCGGCGCACGCGGCCCACGAAGGTGCCGTCGGTGCCGGCCAGGTGGGCGGGCATAGGGTAGGTGTTCTCGGCCGGGTCGTCCATGAGGTGCAGCCCCGGGGCCGCCTTGAGCGCCGCGCGGGCCTCGTTCACGGTCACCTCGTCGGCGAACTCCACGTTGACGGACTCGCCATGGCAGCGCAGCACCGGCACGCGCACGCAGGTGGCGGCCACGGCCAGGTCGGGAGCATGCATTATCTTCTTCGTCTCGACGACCATCTTCCATTCCTCTTTGGTGGAGCCGTCGTCGAGGAACACGTCGATGTGCGGGATGCAGTTGAACGCGATGCGGTGCTGGAACGCCTCCACCGAAAGCTCGTCGTCGGGCGTGCCGCCCAGGAAGTCGCGCGTCTGGTCGTAGAGCTCGGCCATGGCCTTGGCGCCGCCGCCCGACGCGGCCTGGTAGGTGGACACCACCACGCGCGTGATGGGCGCCAGCTCGTGCAGGGGCTGCAGCGCCGCCACCATCTGGATGGTGGAGCAGTTGGGGTTCGCGATGACGCCGCTATGCCACTCGATGTCGCGCGGGTTCACCTCGGGCACCACCAGCGGAACGTCGTCGTCCATGCGGAAGGCGCTCGAGTTGTCGATCATCACGGCGCCCGCCGCGGTCACGGCGTCGCGGAACTGGTGCGACACGCCAGCCCCGGCCGAGAACAGCGCGATGTCCACGCCCTCGAATGCCTCGGGCGTCATCTCCTGCACCGTCAGCTCGCCCGCCGGCACCTGGCCGCAGCCGCCGAACGCCACCTTCTTGCCCGCCGAGCGCGCGCTCGCCAGCGCCCGCACCTCGGCCGCCGGGAAGTCCACGTCGTGCAGCACGCGCAGGAACTCCTGGCCCACGGCGCCCGTGGCACCGGCCACGGCCACCACCGGGTTCTGCGGCATCTTCTTCGTCCAGGTCATCTGCGTTCCTTCCGTCGCTTCCCGCGCCTAGCGGCCCTTCGCCATCTTGGCGGCTATCTCCTCGGCCGACAGCTGCGTCTCCTTGAACACGCTGTCGGAGTCGAGCCCGAACGCGGTGTGCAGGCACTGCACGGCCGCCGTGGCCTGGGCCGCGTCCACCACCACCGAAAGGCGGATGGGGCTCGTGGATATGGCCAGGATGTTTATCTTGTTGTCGCCCAAGGTCGAGAACATCTTGGCGGTGACGCCCGGCGACGACTTCATGCCGGTGCCCACCAGGCTCACCTTGGCTATGTCCTCGTCCACGGCGTAGCCGCGGGCGCCTATCTGGGGAAGGATGGCGTCCATGGCCGCCGTGGCGCGGGAAAGGTCGGCCCCGGGGCACGTGAACGAGATGTCGGTCACGCCGCCGTCGCCCACGTTCTGGATGATCATGTCGAGGTTCACCATGGCCTCGGCCAGCGCCGAGAACACGCGCGCCGCCACGCCGGCGGAGTCGGGCACGGCGCGAATGGTGACCTTCACCTCGGACGTGTCGTGGGCTATGCCGGTGATGACGGCCTTCTCCATCTCTGGATCCTCCTTGATGTAGGTGCCTTCGGCGTCGGAGAACGCCGAGCGCGCATGGATGACCACGCCCCAGGTGCGCGCGAACTCCACCGCGCGGCTCTGGAGCACGCCCGAGCCGGCGCTCGACAGCTCCAGCATGTCGTCGTAGGAGACCGCGGCCAGCTTGTGGGCGCGCGGCGCGATGCGCGGGTCGGTGGTGTAGACGCCGTCGACGTCGGAGTAGATCTCGCATACGTCGGCCGCGATGCCCCAGGCGATGGCCACCGCCGTGGTGTCGGACCCGCCGCGGCCCAGCGTGGTTATGTCGCCGTTCTCGTCGATGCCCTGGAAGCCGGCCACCACGGGTATGATGCCCTCGTCCAGAGCCTCGACGATGCGCTCGTTGTGCACCTCGGCTATCTTGGCCTTGTTGTGGAAGGCGTCGGTCTTGATGCCCGCCTGGCGCCCGGTGAAGCTCATGGCGCGGTGGCCCAGCTCCTCCAGCGCCATGGCCAGCAGCGTCATGGACACCTGCTCGCCGGTGGACAGCAGCCGGTCCAGCTCGCGCGCTGGCGGGTTCTTGGTTATGGCGTTGGTGAGGCCCAGCAGCTCGTCGGTGGTCTTGCCCATGGCCGAAACCACGGCCACCACCTCGTTGCCGTCCTCGCGGATGCGCACGAGGCGCTTCGCCACGTTCTTGATGCGCTCGGGCGACGCCACGGACGTGCCGCCGAACTTTGCCACGATGAGAGCCATGTTGAGCCTGGGCCCGCCTTCCCCTTCTTCATGAGAACGCGCCGGCCCCTGACGGGGCCCGGCACGGTTGGAACCACTATAGCAAATGCGCGAGCAGGCCGCCGCGGGCGGCATGAGGTTAATCGGTTAAGATGGGGGCCTTGGACGAGCCGCAGGGCCAGCGAAGAGGAGGAAGCCGTGATCGAGAAGGTAGCCACGCTGGAAGACAGCCGCCTGGATGCCTACGCGCGGCTGACCGACCCGCAGCTGCGCAACCGCCTGGAGCCCGAGCTGGGGCTGTTCATCGCGGAATCGGCCAAGGTCATCGGCCGCGCGCTGGACGCCGGGGCCGAGCCCGTGTCGCTGCTGGTGGACGACAGGCGCCTGGGAGCCGAGCGCGCCTTGGTCGAGCGGTTCGAGCGCGAGCGCCCTTCCCTGCCGGTGCTCGTGGCGCCCCACGGCCAGCTGGCGGCGCTGACCGGCTTCGAGGTGACCCGTGGCGCGCTGGCCGCGTTCCGACGCCCCGTGCTGCCCGACGCCGACGAGCTGCTGGCCCAGGCCCGGCGCGTGGCCGTGCTGGAGGACGTGACGAACCACACGAACGTGGGCGCGGTGTTCCGCTCGGCAGCGGCGCTGGGCATGGATGCCGTGCTGGTGACGCCGGGCTGCTACGACCCGCTGTACCGCCGGGCGCTGCGCGTGTCCATGGGCACGGTGCTGCAGGTGCCCTGGGCCTACATCGGCGCCGACGCCAGCGGCGCGCCCCACGGCAACGCGGTGCGGGCGGGCACCTGGTCGGCCACCGGCGTGCCGCTGCTGCATCGCCATGGCTTCAAGGTGGCCGCCATGGCCCTGCGCGACGACTCGGTGGGCCTCGACGAACCGGGCCTGGCCGACGAGGAGCGGCTGGCCGTGGTGCTGGGCACCGAGGGCGAGGGCCTGGCCGATGCCACCATCGAGCGATGCGACTGCACGGTGCGCATCCCCATGGCCCACGGCGTCGACTCGCTCAACGTGGCGGCGGCCAGCGCCATTGCCTTCTGGGAGCTGCGGGCGCGGGGCTGACCGCCCATCCGTAGCGGCACGGCCACAGCAGCCCTCTTGCTAGGCGGCGCGCCGCCGCTAGGTTACAATGGCAGGGTATCTGTTTCAGGGCGAGGTGGAATTCCTCACTGGCGGTATGCGCAGCGGTCAAGGCCCCGCGCGAGCCCGCGACCCTGCGCCTCGTGCGAGGCCAGGCTGACCCGGTGGGAGTCCGGGGCCAACGGTAAGAGTCCGGATGGAAGAAATGGAAAGGCGGTGGCACCATGCCCACTCAACCCCGCGCGCCCCAAGCGCAACCCACCCTTGCCAACACCAACCGCTGGTCGACCCGCAGCCTGGTCACCATGGCGCTGCTGTGCGCCCTGGGCGTGCTGCTGTCGTTCGTGGAGTTCCCGCTGCTGCCCGGCGTCACCTGGCTCAAGTACGACGCCTCGGCCGTGCCGGCGCTCATAAGCGGGTTCGCCTTCGGCCCGGGCGGCGGCATAGCCGTGGGCATCGTGGGCGCGGCCATCCACGGCATCCTGTTCGCCGACTTCTCGGGCGCCGTCATGAACATGCTGGTGGTGTCTGCGTTCGTAGGGCCGTCGGCCTGGCTGTGGCGCCGCTTCGGCTCGGCGCCGGGCCGCGTGGCGTCGCTGGCCGCGGGCTGTGCGTGCATGGTGGTCTTCGCCGTGCTGGGCAACCTGGTCATAACGCCGGCATGGCTGGGCGT
Organism: uncultured Eggerthellaceae bacterium; assembly: GCA_910588095.1. GTDB lineage: Bacteria > Actinomycetota > Coriobacteriia > Coriobacteriales > Eggerthellaceae > D16-63. The sequence continues at coordinate 18,570 of CAJUQH010000022.1, read as the reverse complement.
GCCGCTGGATGCGGTGGTGGCCATGATAGTGCCGGTGCTCGTGCCATTCAACGCGCTGAAGGCGGTGCTGAACGCCGTGCTGGGCGCAGCGGTGTACCGCGCCGTGCGGCCGCTGCTCGACCGCGAGGGCATCGGGGCTGGCCAGGAGGGCCGGTCCCATGGCTGATCGGGCCGTGGGTCAGGGCGCGGGGCACGCCGACTGCCAAGCTGCAGGAGGGGGCGCCGAAGGCGCTGCCGAGCAGCTGACCGAGGAAGCCGCCCGCCAGCCCGCCGAGCAGGCCGCGGAAGGGACCGCCGAGGCCCCATTCGTCGCGTGCGAGGCCATGGGCTTCGGCTACGGCGACGGCGCGCTGGTGTTCGACGGCTTCGACCTGACGGTGCCCCAGGGCCAGTACCTGTGCCTGCTGGGTGGCAACGGGTCGGGCAAGTCGACCCTGGCGAAGCTCATCGACGCGCTGCTGGTGCCCCAGGCAGGCGCCGTGCGGGTGTTCGGCCGTCGCACCGACGAGCCGGCCAACCTGTTCTTCGTCCGCTCGAACACGGGGCTGGTGTTCCAGAGCCCCGATGACCAGCTGGTGGCCAGCCTGGTGGAGAACGACGTGGCCTTCGGCCCCGAGAACCTGGGCGTGCCCGCGCCCGAGCTGCGGCAGCGCGTGGAAGCAGCGCTGGCCGAGGTGGGCCTGCAGGGCTTCGAGCGCAGCGAGGTGCACAGCCTGTCCGGCGGCCAGAAGCAGCGCGTGGCCATTGCCGGCGCCCTGGCGCTCGAGCCGGCGCTGCTCGTGCTGGACGAGGCCACGGCCATGCTCGACCCGCGGGGGCGCGCGTCTCTGCGACGCGTGGCGCGGCAGCTGCATGCCCAGGGCATGACCGTCATCAGCATCACCCACTTCATGGAGGAAGCGGTGGATGCCCAGCGCGTGGTGGTGCTCGACCAGGGCCGCGTGCGGCTGGACGGCACCCCGGCCGAGGTGTTCGCCCGCGGCGACGAGCTGCGCAGCCTGGATCTGGACGTGCCCTTCGTGGCCGAGCTAGCCGGGCAGCTGCGCGACCTGGGAGTGGCCGCCCCGGCGGCCCTGACCGACGGCGAGCTGGCCGACGCGCTGGAGGCCCTGCGCCAAGGCCAGCCGAGCCAGGGCGACGGCGCAGAAGGCGGAAGGGAAGCCCCCGCAGGGGGCACCGCGACCGCAGCGGCCGCTATGGCAGCAGCCGCGGGAGACGCGAAGGCGGCGGGCATGACGGCTATGGCCACCGCCGCAACCGCCACGACAGCGACCGCAGGCGCAGCCGCAGCGCCCCCCGCTGGCGCCCCCGTGCTGCTGAGCTACGAGGGCGTGGGCTTCTCCTACGGCCGCAAGGCCAAATCCAAGAGACGTTGCGAGGGCAAGGCGGCCGCGGCCCGCAGCGCCGATCCCGCCTCCGCCCGCGCCTGGGGCGCCGAGCCCAACGCCGCCCAGGCCCTGCACGACGTGGCCTTCGAGGTGCGCGAGGGCGGCTTCCTCGGGCTGGCCGGGCACACCGGCAGCGGCAAGAGCACCCTCATCCAGACCATGAACGGCCTTTTGCGCGCCACCGAGGGCACCGTGCGCTTCCGCGGGGCGAACCTGGCCGACAAGGCAGCGGCCGCCCAGGCACGCACCCGCATAGGCGTGGTGTTCCAGTACCCCGAGGCGCAGCTGTTCGCCCCCACCGTCTACGACGACGTGGCCTTCGGCCCGCGCAACCTGGGGCTCGACGCCGCCACGGTGGACGGGCGGGTGCGCGACGCCCTGGAAGCGGTGCGGCTGCCCTACGAGGCGGTGCACGCCCGCAGCCCCTTCGAGCTTTCGGGCGGCCAGCAGCGCCGCGCGGCCCTGGCCGGGGTGCTGGCCATGGACCCGCAGGTGCTCGTGCTGGACGAGCCCGCGGCGGGGCTCGACCCCAGGGGGCGCCGCAGCTTCCTGGAGCTGCTGAAGCGCCTGCACGGCCAGGGCATGACCATGGTCATGGCGTCGCATTCCATGGAGGACCTGGCCCAGCTGTGCGACTACCTGCTGGTGCTCGAAGGCGGCACCATCGCCCGCCGCGGCACGCCGGCCCAGGTGTTCGCCGATGCCGGGGGCCTGCACGGCCTGGGCCTCGCGCCGCCGGCGCCCATGGCCTTCGCCAGCGCGCTGCGCGAGCGCGGCTTCGCGCTGCCCCATGGGCTCTACGACACCCCCACGCTGGCAGGCGCCATCGCCGCCGCGCTGCAAGGCTAGGCGCCGCCATGGACTCGTCTGCCCTGTTCGGCCGCTACTACCCCGCCGACAGCCCGGTGCACCACCTGGACGCCCGCGCGAAGCTGCTGCTCACCCTGGGCGCCTTCGCCACGGTGCTGGCCGCCGGCAACGGCTGGGCGCTGGCCGCCTGCGCGCTGTTCCTGGCCGCTTTCTACGCCGCCGCCCGCATCCCCGCCGCCGATGCCGCCCGTGCCGTGGCGCTGCTCATGGTGCTCGTGCTGGCCACCGCCGTGCTCAACCTGTTCTTCGTCCAGGGCGGCACGGTGTACTTCCAGTGGGGCTTCGTGCAGGTGAGCCAGCAGGGCGTGGCCTCGGCCGCGTTCCTGTCGTGCCGGCTCGTGCTGCTGGTGCTGGCGGCATGCCTGCTCACCATGACCACCGCCACCTTCGACATAACCGACGCGAGCGAGCGGCTGCTGGGCCCCTTGCGCCGCGTGGGGGTGCCCGTGCACGAGATGGCCATGATGATGGGCATCGCCCTGCGCTTCCTGCCGCAGTTCGCCCGCGAGCTGCAGGCCCTCTACCGCGCCCAAGCCAGCCGCTGCGCCGCGCTCTCGGCCAACCCCTTCCGCGGCGGCCTGGCCACCATGCGGTCGCTGGCGGTGCCGCTGTTCGCCAACGCGCTGCGCCACGGCGGCACGCTATCGGCCGCCATGGACGCGCGCTGCTACCACGGCGGCGACGGCCGCACCCGGCTGCGCCCCTTCGCGCTGCACCGGCGCGACGCGGTGGCGGTGCTGGCTGTGGCGGCCATGGCAGCATGCACCTGCGCCCTCGACTTCCTGGGCGCTTCTGGTATCGTTTAGGCAGCACACGAACGGAAAGGCGGCCCCATGAAGACCGGTTGCGAGATCGTCGTAGATTACCTGCAGAGCGTGCCCGCGTGGTACCTGGCCACCTGCGAGGGTGACCAGCCCCATGTGCGCCCCTTCAGCTTCGTGGCGCACCACGACGGCCGCATGTGGTTCTGCACCTCGTCCGAGAAGGACGTCTGGGCCGAGATGCAGGCGAACCCCCGCATCGAGATAAGCGCCTGGAAGCCCATGAGCCCCTGGATAGTGGTGCGCGGCTTCGCCGACCTGACCGCCCAGCCCACCGAGGCCATCCAGCGGGCCGGGTTCGCGCATTTGCGCGCGCTGGGCGAGGAATACTCCGGCTCGGAGGACCCGCGGCTCGCGTTCTTCTCGCTCATCGACGGCAAGGCGTGGCTGTGCGACATCGACGGCTCGCGGCTCGAGGTCGAGCTCGACTTCGACTACGACAGCGTCGAGCTGCCCGAGGACAAGCCCGCGGAAGCCCCCGAAGGCTCGGAAGGCCCCGAGCCTGCGCCCGAGGATGCCGAGGCCAAGTTCGCAGAGGAGAACTTCTCCGACGTCGACTAGGGGCAGCGGGCGGCACGACCGCCCAGGACCTGGCGCCCTTAGCCCACGGCGCCCAAGCCGCGCAACCCGGCGCCAGCAACATGCCAAAGCCAAAGGAGCCGCCCGCGGGCGGCTCCTCCTACTCGAACAGGTAAAGGTCCTTCGTGGCTTCCTTGAACGCGCGATAGACCTCCATGGCCACCGCATCGTCGTCCACCAGCTCGAAGGCGGCGGGCTGGTCGTCATCGTCGAGCTCCGTCACCTCGAGCAGCACCACCTCGCCCGACGAGAGCGCGGGGTTGTCGTCATCCACCGGGAAGAAGAACCCATAGCGCCGCCCCCCGTGCAGCACGAGCCCCAGGAACTCCAGATCCAGGCTGTCGCCCTTCTCGTCCTGGAACTGCACGGTCAGGCCCTCCTCGACAGGTGGGCAGAAGTTGGGGGCGCTCCCCTCGCGCACGTCAGCCATGGCGTGGCCTCCTCATTCGCTCTCAGGCGCGTCGCCCGCGCCCGCCTTGGACTTCCTCGGCTTGGCCGGGCGCTTCGAGGACGCCGGGCGCATGGACGGGTCGGACGGCTTCTTCGCCGCGGCCTTCGCAGGAGCCTTAGCAGCCTTGGGCTTGGCGCCCTTGGCCTTGGCGGTCGCGATCGGGGCCTTCCCCGTGCCCGCAGCGCCCGCCTCGGCAGCACCGCCCGCCACAGCCGCCTTCTCAGCCGCCGCCAGGCGCGCCAGCGGCACCTGCTCGATGGCCGGCGATCCGGCATGGTCGAACTGGAACAGCCCCACCTGGTCGCCGTACTTCTTCTGCAGCTTGGCATAGCGCGGCTCGCGCGTCTTCCACAGCGCGTACAGCGGCGTGGCTATGGCGATGGATGAGTACGAGCCGGCCAGCAGGCCGATGGTCATGGCGAAGGCGAAATCCTTGAGGGTCTCGCCGCCGAACAGCAGCATGGCGAGCACCGGTATGAACGAGGTGAGCGTGGTGTTGATCGTGCGCACGAACACCTGGTTGATGGAGTGGTTGGCCATGGTCATGAAGGTGCACTTTATGTCGGCTTCCTTCATGTTGTCGTTGATGCGATGGAACACCACCACGGTGTCGTAGAGCGAATAGCCCAAGATGGTGAGCAGCGCGGCGATGGTGTTGGGGTTCACCTCGCGGCCGACCAGCGCGTAGATGCCCATGACCAGGATCAGGTCGTGCAGCAGCGCCACGATGGCCATGACGCCCATCTTGTACTCGAACCGTATGGCGATATAGACGATTATGAGCACGATGGAGACGAGGAACGCCAGCAGCGACGACTGGATGACGCTCGCGCCCCAGTCGGGCCCGATGGTGGTCACCTCGAAGCTGCTGGTGGGCCAGCCGAACGAGTCGGCCACGGCGTTGGCCGTGGTGGTGGCCGCCTCGGCCGAGGTGGTGGTCGTGCGCACCAGGAAGCCAGGCTCGCCGTTGGTCGTGGTGGTCTGGATGACCGCGTCGGGCTCGCCGGCCTCGTTGAACGCGTCGCGCACCTGCTCGATGGTGGCATCGCCCGTGTCATGGAACGCCACCGACGTGCCGCCCACGAACTCGATGCCGAAGTTCAGGCCGCGCAGGCCCACCACGGCGAAGCACAGCACCACCACGACGGCAGCCGCCGTGAGGAAGATGCGGCGCAGGCCCATGAAGTTGATGTCGTGCTTGATGAAGCGGCCCTTCACCTTGCTGACCGCCTGGGCGGCGTGGCTCACCTCGGCCGCCTCGGCCAGGGCCGACGGGCTGCCAACGCCCGCCGCTTCGGCTTCCGCCTGCTCGCGCGCCTCCAGCAGCGCCGCGGTCTCGGCGGCGTCCATCTGCTCGCCCGCCTCGGCCTCGGCCACGGTCACGCCCTCGGCCTTCGCCAGTGCCTCGTAGTCCTTGGCGGCAGCCAGCGAGTCGCCGATGCCCCAGAAGCCCGGGTGCTTGGCGATGGCCTTGGGCGCCAGCAGGCGGATGAGCGGCGCCTTGAACACCAGCATCATGACGATGTCGCACAAGATGCCCAAGGTCAGCGTCAGGCCGAAGCCCTTGACCGACGCGCTGGCCAGGAAGAACAGCGAAAGCGCCGATACCAGCGTGACCAGGTCGGCGTCGATGGACGTGAATATGGCGTGCTTGACGCCGCTGATGGATGCCGCCTTCACGCTGCGGCCCATGCGGATCTCCTCGCGGAAGCGCTCCAGCGTGAGGATGGACGAGTCGGCCGCCATGCCGATGGTCAGCACGATGCCCGCGATGCCCGCCAGCGACAGGCTGAACATGTTGAAGGCCGAAAGCGCCGCCAGCAGCCCCAGGTACAGCACGGCGAACACCGCCATGGCCGCCGCCGTGATGAGGCCGAGGCCCTTGTAGAAGAACAGCAGGTACAGCATGACCACAGCCAGGCCGATGAGGGCCACCACCACGCCGCTGGCCAGGGCGTCCTGGCCGAGCGTCGGGCCGACCACCTGGCTCTGGGCGTACTCGAAGCTCACGGGCAGCGAGCCGCTTTCCAGCACGGTCTGCAGGCTCTTGGCCTCGTCGAGGTCGTAGTTGCCGGTGATGGACACCTTGCCGTCGGGTATCTCGGACTGCACGGCCGGGGCGCTTTGCACCTCGTCGTCCAGGATGATGACGATCATGCCCTTGGTGGAGGCCAGCTCCTTCGTGGCCTCGGCGAACGCCTGGGCGCCCGTGGAGTTCAGCGTGATGTTCACCGCGTAGTCGGTCGCGGTCTGGCTGGCGCGGCCCACGCTCACGCTCTGGATGTCGTCACCGGTGATGAGCGGCGTGTAGGTGCCCGGCGCGATGGCCAGGTGCTCCATCTCGCCCGTGGGGAACGTGTTGCCGAACTCGTCCTCGTAGGTGGCGTTGGTGGCGTAGTCGCCGCTGTTGATGGCGTCAGCCACCTTCTGGTCGGTTATGGAGTCGAAGCGCGTGAACACCAGCGAGCCGGTCTTGCCGATGGTGGCCAGCGCCTCCTCGGTGTCGGAAAGGCCCGGGATCTGCACGAGCACCTGATCGTCGCCTTGCAGCTGCACCGTGGCCTCCGAGGCGCCCAGCATGTTCACGCGGCTCTCGATGATGGCGCGCGAAGCCTCCATCTCCTCGGGGGTGATGGCCTCGCCGTCGGTGGACTTGGCCGTGAGCACCACCGAGAGGCCGCCCTGGATGTCCAGGCCCTGGTGGATCTTCTGCTGCGGCGGCGTGAACATGACCACCGATGCCACCACCAGCAGGGTGGTGAGCACGAGCAGCCACATGTTGCGGCGCGCAGGGGCGTTCTTCTTCGCCTTCTTCTTGGCGGGCTTGATGGTGCGTTGGAGTGCCATGGTGCGGTTTTCCTCGTTTTCGCAGGTTCTGACGTTATTGAACACAAAAGGTTATTATGCCACGAACCGCGCCCGGCCGCCATGCCGCACGCCGGGAAAACGCTTGCGAGCCTTGGCTGATTCGCCCCAGTCGACCACGTCTGGCATATTGAATAAGCTCCATGCTCGAGGCACTGGCCTCTCGCACCTCGATAAAGACTATGGGTCAGAAGCTATCGGATTCGACTCCAAAAAGCATGGCACCATATTTCGCCATGTCAGGAGTATGACGTATTCATAATAGTATTGACACGAGCACGTATTCACCGATTCAGGTTCTCGGCAAATCGTCGAAGCCTCCATGCGCGCCGCTACTCCCCCTTGTTTGCGGCGAAAAGCCTTTCCGCAGAGCAGCCATCGTCAGCCCTTAGGGCATCCTGGCCGCACTAATCCGATCAGCATCACGCATCTTCTTCTTTCCACCCTGGGTGATAGATTCCTGGGCGCTCATAAGTGGCGCCGTACTGCCAATCGGGAGGCGACTCGCCTTTCGTAAGAGCCTCCCGTCTGACCCGCGCCATCTGTGAGACTTCCTCGTCATAATCACTTTTTGATGAAAGGAAGACTCGATAAATGCCTTCCTTGTCTCGTCCTATTGAGTCATATGGGAAAAACTCGATATCGAGAACATAGCTCTGACCACCCGCTTCTATATCATAAGTCGAATAGACAAGCCTGCTGATGCCGTGATGGTGCGTCTTTTCTTCGCTCTTTTCCCTAGCATGCACAGAGCTCGCAGGGGATTGCATTAGAGCACACGCATAGTCAAATCCCTCCATCAAATCAGGTGCATTTTTGGCATCAGTCGATAAGTCATCCAGCAGCAAGGCGATATCCCTTTTTTCAACTGCTTCAAGAAAAGCATCAGCAGCGTCATCAGCTAAGCGATAATCGCTTGATGCGTCATAAGCGGCACAGCCGCCGAGAAAAACCACGGAGACCAGCAAGGACACCACTCCCGCCCTCGTTACAAAACTCACCATACCAAGGTTGCCTTCCTGTTGTCGGAATCAAAGACCCACGGTGTGTCGGCCCTGTTTTCCCACTCACTTCTCAACTTCAAGCAATAACCGACACAGGAAAGAGAACATAGCCCGCGACGACGATGGCTATGAAAACGAGCGTCAGGACTGCCGTAGCGCCATAGGCCAAGGAATCTGTGCCTCCTTCAGCGCGCAAGCGCTCTTTGGCGCGCTCGACAGACCCTCCTTCTGCCAGAAGGGCCCTATTGACCTTTCGACAGATACGGCTGCGGTAATACGGATTGAAAGCGGCGCCGCATATTGCCATAAATGCGACCATAGGGATCACCGAACGAATATGGGCGCAAAGCAAGCACAGCGCGAAGAACACAACTGCGAGGACCGCCGCGGCTCCATAGCATTTCCGATATCCCCAATAAGTGAACCCCCACGCATAAACTTGCATATTGCTCGTTATAGGCTTCTCCAGCGATTCCAAGACCTCATGCGACTCATCCAGGGCCATGCCCGATGGCTCAGAGTCGCCCTCGATGAAAGCGAGGGCAAGCGCATCGAGATCCTCCGAGGTAAGCGCCGGATAACTCTGTCGAATCCCCTTCAAGCCCGCATCATCCCCTTTGCCGCTACTGATTCTTTCAAAGCAGCAGACAGACCGCCACGACACCCTCAGAACACGGCGTTCATGATGTCGAGACGATACCCGAGCACGGTCGCAACGGCGAACGTAACTATGAGCGCGTACGCAACCACCGCCACCGATGCCGCCAACGCGCTCGTGCCTCCCTTGCGCCGCATGAACTCCTCGATAGCTTCTGAGTCAACAAGCCCGCGGGCCTGCGCCTGCCGCAAAGCGCGTTGCGCCTGATAGCGGTAAAGCGGGTAGAACGCGCCTCCCGCTATGATGAGCGGCAGCGTGCGGAACAGCCTCGTATCTGCCGCCGCGCCCAAGAAGAACACCGAGATGCATGCCCCTATCAGCAGAACAGCGCCTAGGTAGCATTTGCGGTAAGCCAGGTACGCAGGGCCGGCAAACAACGTGGCGAAGCTGTACCCGCGCCGCGCCACGATGCCTTGGAGGAACTTGGCTGTCTTCGCATCGTCTACGGGTAGCGAGGTGCGCTTCCCCTCAACGAAGGCAGCGTAGTACCTTAGGTTCTCGTCCTCAAGCACGAGCAAGGGCTCCTCTGGCACGAACGGCTGCTCCTGTTGCCCCTCGCTCGCAACAGCCTCTCCCCCATGCTCCCTCGTCATATGGTCATCATTCCCCATCGCCCTTTGCCCCCTATTCCAATGCCTGACACCCCTCGACCTGCGCATGAAGCGAGCGCGGCCATGGCTTAGCGCAACCACCCAGCACTATATACCTTTTAGGTAGTTGCCCCTAGGAACCGTTACCTAATCAGGCAAGATGGCAAGCCGCGCACCCTCAGAACATCGGCGGCTCCCAGAACTTGAACGCGGTCTCCGCCCAGACATCTGCGTGGCGCTCCCTCATGACGACAATCTCCTTCGGATCGAGCGGCGGCAAGTCGAAATAGCCCGTGAAGCTGTCGAGCATCGTTCATCCTCTCTCTTTTGCTTGCGCTGAAAAAGCCTTTCCCCTTATCTGAGCTTCCCCTGCACAGGAGAATGCAAGGGCCGCAACATCGCGCTACGCCCATCATGCATCACCCACTAATATCCCTTCTTGCTTTCCACGGCGACCCATGCCCCATCTCGCCTCTCCACGTAAAGCTTTATGGTGTGCGTCTGGTCGTAAGATCTCCCATCATAGCGGTCGGTGTGATAAGTCACTCTCAAACGCATCTCACCTTTCCCGGCAAACAGGAAGCTGAATCGCTTTTCTATATTCACAACTCGTATTGTTCTATATTCGTTATGCTTCGCGACGAAGTCCCAAAATGCTGCTGACACCTTCTCATAGTCATTCGCGGGGCCTTCGGCGACGCTCCATGCCTGGTCCACCACTTGTCCCGTCTCGTAGTCGACCCACTTGAAATATCCCCATGCTCCGACAAGCAGGCATATAGCTATAGCGAGCATGATCAGGATAACCGTCCTGCGCTGTCTCGCCATGTCGATGCCCCCCCTGTCCTTCAAACGCACGATATAGACTCCCGCCTCTTCTTCGAGCGCCGATTCAAACGATGCGTCAAACCGGCTAATCGAGTTGGCAGTATATAGGATCTCACCCGTATCAACGCTGATCACCATGCCTACATGGTGAGCCTTGCCATTTGAATCGTAAAAATAAACCCTCCAAATCGAGGCAATCGAGGACGCAGGTCGCATTCAGCAACCATCTCTGCTGCCCTTCATAAAGCACCGAAAGAAACTCCACCTCACCAGGAGCGGCATCAAGCATAATCTGCCTCGCCTTTTCACTGACCAAAAGGCCGCATCCCCCATAAAAGACCAGCGCATCATAGTCGTCTCGCCCTTCTGCCTCTTCAACAAGACTCACTTCAAGCGGCGCCCAGCCCTGGGAATGTGGCCGTCCATCAAAAAGCAAGCTTTCCTCATGGCCCCACTCAGATGAACTGGTCCATGCGATATCGTCGTCACAACGAAGTCTCCATACTCTCACGACGTAATACCTTTCTCGTAGTTAAGAAAAAACACCCTTCGACAATTCATCGCCAATCTGCTTCAAAGCATTAGAGTGGCCACCAATGGCATCCTTCCTCAACCACCACCCATCGTGCACTCGACCTTTGCGAGGGCCATTGCGGCCTCCTCGTTGCAAAGGGTTCCGCTGCTGCACATCATGTAACGCAGCGTGTTCAGATCAAACTTCTCCTCGCAGAACGGAAGCCCCCTCTTGAGAACCGTGATGCCCTTTCTGTCGAAGCATCGTCTAGCACTGCCTCAACTTGACCTCGTGCCAACACCAACGATGTACCAAAGGCGAGCACACTCACCCGATACCCATCAATCCAACGAGGAGGAAAGCTTCCAGGAAAGTGACCGCCACATAGAGAGCCATCGTCAGCCACAAACCTTTCCAGCTCGTGCCACCGGAGGCACGCATGGCAGCCACCATGGCTGCATGGTCGACACCATAGGTCGCATAGGTCTGCCTGTAAGCCCTCATAGCGTGTCGACGGTACAGTGGATAGAATGCAAAGCCAGCGCCTATCTGAAGCGCCGTCATGAGGACACTCAAACCAGTGAACGCCACGACAGGAAGCAAAACCAATATGCAGCAAACATGAGTCGCCGCCTCCCAGTAGCAGCGCCGCCAGCCCCAATACGCAGGCGCAAAGAAAAGCGCACACCAGCTGAACGAGCCCGAAGCAGCCATCTTGCCCAGCATCTGCGCAGTCTTCTCCGCAGCAGTGGTCGCCGGGTCGGCATTTCCCTCGACGAATGCTTCGAGATAGAGGCGGTAAGCCTCCCACCCAACGGAGGTCATGCTAGACGATACACCAATGACACCGTCTTGTGAGCCTTCTTTCACCAACGCCTCGCTCTGTGTCGCATGACATTCTTTCCCCATATGACACCGCACCTCTTTGCCTGGCTTCGTCTGTTCCTCGTCCGAAAACGCAGAACGCTCTACCTTTGCCATAAACCATCTACTCTCTTCAATTATGGCGCTACCAGGAACACCATATGTCCTCGCCTCTTTGCTCCCATATACGTCCGCTATGTCTCACTGACTCCGAGAAAAGCGGTTCGAAAAGACAGCCGAAAAGGATTGCCTTCCCCTGTTCGACAAACTCCACATCCAAATCTGGAACTTCATGCAAGGCGACAGAGCGAGGCAGCTCGGAAAAGCCAGCTTCTTTGAGTACATTCATGACCTTTATCGGAACACTCGGAAAGGGGGCTGATTCAGAGGAGAAGACCCATCGCTCACCGTCATGCAGCTGCGAAAAACTTGTCTTGACACATGCCATATAGAAGAAGGGGGCCAGCATGCTGCAATAGACTTCAAGGTCATAGCGAACGTTACCTAGTGCCTCAAGGAGCTCTCGGTCATTATCCAGCAATGGCTGATCAGGATGCAAAAGTATCCTATAGCCGACACAACACGCATCGCCATCGTCATCCGTGTAGTCAATAACTTCAAGCCTGGGCAGCGCCTCCACCAATGCCCTATAGAGGCAGTCACGCCATTTTGCTGTCCCCTCTCGAACCACCTGATGACGTTTTTTATCCTTCTTGTGAGCATGTTCGGGCAAATCATCTATTCGAGGCCAATATTTATATGCGCAAGCAAGAGCTTCCTTCAGGATGTCCTTATCGCTCATTTTCTGTTGTCTCCTTTATTGAAACGATTATCGGTAAGAATCTTATATGCCGTCTTTGCAGACCTATCACCACTCTTCGCTGCCTTTTCAATATTCGGCAAAGAGGAGTTTAGCCATTGTCCTGGAAATTCACGTCGAACCGTCGGCTTCTTCTCAATTGCTATTATCTCCTCAGCCGTCATCGACATCTTCTCGGCTTTCGTCAGGGTTTTGACCCCTTTTTTGGCACCCCAGATTATCTCTGCCCCTGTAGCTACAAGCTTGCCCTTCTTCCCATACCCTAACGTATATGCATCCACAAGAGCATTGACGAAAGCCTCGCTTGATTCCTCATATTTTCCTTCGATCCTGTACAGAGCCCCATCAGCCCAATCAGCGATAATCGGGACAACGTATCCGGCAACCTGAAGAGCCGTATGCAATCCCTCTGGAAACGCGATACCGAGTTTTGCCTGCTTGGAGACACGCATTTGCTCGGCATTACCACAGTAGTACTTTGTCACGATGCTGCGGTAATGCTGCGCTTTTGCGCGCCAAGCGTTCACTTGAAAGACATTACCTCGCGACTTAAGACTTACGCTCACCTTCATGGCGGAGGAGAAGCTCACCCAAGCACTAGGAGAGAGCCGTCCAGCAACGCCAGAAAGAATAGGGCCTGCACTCTTCATTCTACTGACATCAATCACACTCGACCCGAGAGGACCCGTACGATTGGAGCGAGAGTGGTCATGCACCCTGTAGTTGGTTGGCCTTGGAAGGTATCCATCCGAATCAATCCAATTCAGCGGGTCGGACAAGCAATAGAGGTAGCGGTTGAGCGAGAGCGGGTCAGCAAGCTGGCCCAGGTAGCTGTCCTGCACGCCGAGGATGCGGCAGAAGTCGGCCTTCTCGCATTCGAGGTAGGCGAAGGGGCCCAGCACGCTGCAGTATACGTAAAGCTCATGCCATCCTCCGCCGAGGGCGTCCGCCAGCTCAGCATCCCCATCCAGCCAAGGTTGGCCGACATGCAGAAGCATGCGGTAGTCCACGCAGCTCGCGTCGCCGTCCTCATCGATGTAGTCTCTAAATGCAAAGTCAGGAAAACGCTCCCGAAGCCCTGACTAGAGGCGGTCATGCCACGCCACGATCCCCCGCTCAACCTTGCGCTTCCGTGCCTCGTTGACCTCAAGCGCCTTGGAGGGGCATTCCCCTATCCGTGGTCAGTACTCATAGGCGCAGGCAAGGGCCTTCTCTAGGATATCCTTGTCACTCATTTTCTGCTAACTCCCTTGCCATTCAGGCGCTGAGCAAACCTTCATACAGCGAACGCTTGACCGGATAAGCCGCTATGGTGCCTGGCCCATCTGCGTCCATCTTTAGACCTGACGTTGGTTTACGCCGGCATTTCATATTAACGGAAGAAGCGCTCAGGGAAGAAAAGCACGAACAGGGCAACGCCCAGAGCAAATAGCAGCCCCCATGCAAGGGCCGCCTTGTACGCCGCAGCGGAGTCAGTGCCTCCAGCATGCCTCATGTGAGCAACTATGCGCTCCCTATCGACGACCCCTGATGATATGGCCCTTTTTAGCTCCTTGAATGCCTTCATGCGATAGGCGTAGTTGAAAAGGGCGCCGTTAGCAAGAACGGGAAGGAAAGTGAAGATGCTTACGCCGAAGAACATCCCTTGGTAGATGAAGGCCGTGTAAAGGATGAGCCATATGATCGTCCCTTTGTAACAGCGGCGATACGCCCAATAAATCGGTCCACATGCGTTCGCTCCAGGGTTTCCTGGAGCCTCGTCTCTCATCTTCTCAAGAAGATGCTCAGAGCGCCGCAGCTCACCTTCCGATAGCCCCTGCTCGCCTTCGATAAAGGCGGTGAAATAGCAATCGACGTCCTCGGGTGCCAAGGAGGGAAGCTCTCTTTTCAGCTCTTTGAACTCGTGGCTCATCGACCAACCATTCACGAATCACCCTCCTCTCCATACAGGTTAAAGCTGATTATCACCTAATCATCCTCCCATGAATCTGGACCAGATCCCATTGCAACAATAACATTGATGATGCTCTCTGCATTATTCAAGGCGCTTGTGGCGGCCTTTATGCCCAAACTTGCGCCTATGAGAGACAGTAGCGCTTCCCCGGGCTTCCCTTCTGCAGAGTAAAGAGAAGCGTTCACGATATTAAATCCTACCCCCCCCAACCTGGAATTGCACCAAGCAAACTTAAAGCAATATGTACACCTTCAGGATAATGAGCGCGAGGCAATTCGGGCATAGCATCGATATGGCTTGCCGTTCCGCAGTTGTAGTTCACGACCTGGGCTCGGATACGAGCAGCCATCAACTGACGATACGCAGAGGAAGAGCGCGATGCTCTCACTGTCGAGGCCGAGAAACGGCTCAACGAGCTGGTCGCACGTCGCAAGTCGATATTGCCCAGGTAGTTGAGAACGCTGCCCGCCGCATTGATGGCAGCGCTGATCGTCGCTCCCGTTCTCTCGTAATGGGCTTGCAGACTGTTCTTGATGCCGCTGCGGTTGACGAGGGTGCGCGTGCCCCTGCTGACCGTGCGAGACGACCCGAGGCGGCTTGCGATGTGCCCATCCGGGTCCAGCCAATTCAGCGGGTCGGACAGGCAGTAGAGGTAGCGGTTGAGCGTCAGAGGCTCAACGGCCTGGCCCAGGTAGCTATCTTGCACGCCGAAGCGGCCGGATTCGGTGTCGTAGTAGCGGGCGCGCAGGTACTGCAAGCCTGTTTGCGGGCGGGATTCCTCCCCGTTGAAGCCGTACGAGGGCAGCTCGCCCAGCGCGCAAGCCGCCTGCACCGAGGCTGCCATGGCAGCCAGGTTGGCCGCCGCAAGCGCCCTTCGGCATGTTGAGGCCAGGAACCTATGGGCTCGACAAGGCAGGGAAGATGCCAGGCAGGATGGCAAGCCGCTCACCCTCAGAACATCGGCGGCTCCCAGAACTTGAACGCGGTCTCCGCCCAGACGTCTGCGTGGCGCTCCCTCATGCCCACGACCTCTGCCGCATGGTCCCAGTAGGGCTGGATGGGCATCGCCTCGAGCGGCGGGCGCTCCTTGTCGCGCATGCCGTCGCACAGGAGCGGGTCGTCGTAGCCCGCGCACGTGCCGTAGGCAAGCCGGCCTCCCTCGTCGCACCACTGGTCGAAGCCGTCCTCCTCGAGATACGCCGCCAAGCCGCTCGCCACGTCCATGTCGAGGAAGCGCTCGATGGGCATGGGCAGCTCCTGGCACAAGAAGCGGTCGGGGAAGAAGATGACCACGTTGTCGGAGTCGAGCCCTTCCCAGCGCGTCAGCGCGAAGCCGGTGCCGCGCCAGGTGTAGGCGAACAGGCTGAAGGCGCCGCCCAGGCGCGGGAAGGCGCGGTTGATGGCTGCGCACAGGCGGATGGATTCCTCGCGCTCGGGTATGGTGAGCAGCCCGTCGAGGAGCTGCTGGCCGCCGCAGAGGCCCACCAGCGCCTTCTCGGGCGGCTCCCCCTCCTTCGGGTCGAGCGGCGGCAAGTCGAAATAGCTCGTGAAATTGTCAAGCATCGTTCATCCTCTTTCTTATTGTTTGCACGGAGAAGCCTTCCTACAGAGCAGCCATCACCAACCCTTAGGCACCCTGGCCACACTAATCCGACCAGCATCACGCACCCTCTTCTTTCCACCCTGGGTGGTAGATCCCAGGACGCTCATAAGCGGTTCTATAGCTTTTCGAAGGGTCAACAGCTCACAACAGCGTCACTAGACTCAAAGTAAAGAAAGGTTAATGCGCAAAACCCTTGTCATCCCCCTACTAACTCTACAAGCAGCTCTAAAGACCCCTCCTCTAGCCCCAGGTAGTCAGCAAGATGAAAGTGCGGACCTCGCCCATCTTCCTCTGCCAATGTCGCCAGAAAATTAGAAAGCGAGCGCAAACCGTCCCTGTTCGCCTTGATCCAAACACCATTAGCATCCGTCGTCACAAAGATAGACGCCGCACCCACCCAATCAAAATGCATGTCCCTCTCCTCCATACATAAGCAGCAAAGACCATCGGCATATCAGACCAAGCTTCGAGCTCCCAAAACTCAATGACCCCCCGACTTGAGCTCCATTTCCATTATCAGGTCAAGATGCACGCGACACCCATCCATCACCGAATTTTGGGCCAAATTAGCGCATGAGCCCATGCTCGCTAGGTTGGGGCGCAGCACACATTCTCCGATGAAGCCATCATCGCGTCACGCTCCTCCTTAATCCTGCTCCAGCGCGCTCGACACATCCAAGGGATGCGCACAAATTATCTCGCCCCCGACCATCACGACAGCCAGCTCGACACCGTACCGCTTCCCAATCGCACAAACACGCTTCACGCCGCCCTCAGGCCACCCTTCTACCATTTGACTCGTCGGATCAGTGGCTATGTCTTCCGCTATCCAACCAAGGTCAGCTGCATCCCATGAAGAAGGAAACGGCGCATCGACGCAGATAGGCGCATGGGCCGCCGCGGGGATTCCGAGACCATTCCCGACCTTTGCTAGCTCGACATACTCCTCGACTGTCAAAAGCGCCTCCCCGAATGCAAGCCAGGCGCACAGCTCCTCATACGCCACTCCAAGCTCATCCTCGAAAAGGTACTCCTCGATACTTTCGTATGCATCGGGAGCCAAAAAGACTCGAGCAAGCCGACGAATCGCAAACTCCTCGGCAAAAGCCCCGCGCCCGAATGCGACAAGCTCACTCGCCGCATCATCTAAGGCATCGCTTCTGATATATGCTCGCAACCCCATGCCAAAAGCGATGATGCTCTCTCGGGATCCATAGCGCACATCTTCCGCAAACGCATCAAGGCGGATAAGCTCATCACGAACCTGAGCCACCCCTTCAAAGCGAAAGCTCATATCATCAACTATGACCTCTGCAGGGGCCCGCAATCCCACACATGCGCATTTGCCATCTTTGTACTCAATTCTCATACTGGGGTAGCGCTCAACCAAACACTCTCCGTTCTGCCCACTATAAACTGAACACGGAACAATGCCGAGCACGTCCCGTATCTCTGCAGGATTCATCCCAAACCTCACGTCATTGATATGCATATAAGGCTTTATGCGATAACGCTGCATCGATTAAGTCTCCTTGCTACGTTAACTCCATGGAAAAGCAGTAATGATATCGGATCCATCCGTTACCACTTTAATCGTAACCCCATCCCTTTCGGCAATCGCTTCATAGCGTCCTGAAACTTTGTTCGGAGACCATGGAACCGATGGGTCCGTTATGATATCTGACACTTCGTGCATTATCTTTTCCCCACTCCAATCTTGCGGAAATGGATCTTTCCCGTTACCTGTTTTTTGTACAGTTTCCCAAAGATGTCCGCCTCCCGTAGCGTTGCCAAATAGAATATGCTCCGTTCGACTAGCGCTGGCAATATTGACGTATTCACTTGCGCTACTTCCCTTTCGAGCTGATGCTAACGCTGTGTTCGCAAAGGACAGCCCTTTCCGCGCAGCATTCGCCCCGCCGATAGCATCTCCATAGCCAGGAATGGCAGAGACGAAGGAAAGGGCAGCCTCCCCATAGTTACCCTCAGCGAGGTAAAGGACACCGTTCGCTACATCGAAGGCAGCTCCTATGCCCGGAAGCATGCCGAGAACATCAAGACCGGTATGAATCCAATCCGATGTGCTGAGTCCCGAGCTGTTCGTCGCATAGGAAGCGTTGCCGCAGTTGAAATCAACCACCAAGGCGCGATATCGAGCTGCGAGCATCGCATGGTACTGTGCTGCGCTATAGTCGCCCCGAGCAAGGGCGGCAGCTGTCTGGACCTCTTCTGCCACCTGCATTGTGACATTGATGACCTGGTTGATGACATTCTTGAACACATTGCCAAAGAGGTCCCCTACCGATGCGCCCCAGCGCCCGCTTGGGTCGATGAGGCTCAGCGGGTCGGACAGGCAGTAGAGGTAGCGGTTGAGCGTGAGCGGGTCGGAGGTCTGGCCCAGGTAGCTGTCCTGCACCCCGAAGCGGCCGGATTCGGTGTCGTAGTAGCGGGCGCGCAGGCACTGAAGCCCCGTCTGGGGGTGGACCTCCTCGGCGTTGTAGCCGTAGGAGGGCAGCTCGCCGAGCGCGCTGCCTGCCTTCTGCACCGCGCCCACCATGGCAGCCGGGTTGGCCGCCGCAAGCGCCCTTCGGCATGTTGAGGCCAGGAACCTATGGGCTCAACAAGGCAGGGAAGATGCCAGGCAGGATGGCAAGCTGCTCACCCTCAGAACATCGGCGGCTCCCAGAACTTGAACGTGCTTTCCGCCCAGACGCCTGCGTGGCGCTCCCTCATGCCCACGACCTCTGCCGCATGGTCCCAG
>CAJUQH010000021.1 GCA_910588095.1 uncultured Eggerthellaceae bacterium | reverse complement strand
CATAGGGGGCTATGGAGGCGAGGGTGTAGGTGACACCCTCGTAGGTGGTGGTTTCAGGGAGCGTAAGCATCCCGGCATCAGTGTCGGCCTCGGAGGCGGCAGGGGTCGAGCCGAGGTCCGGCAACACATCAGGAGCCTCGAGACCTTGGCTCGAGGCGACGACGCGTCGAGGCGAGGCCCCCGCCGCCTCCGAGACCCCGACAAGCTCGATGGTCGCTTCGTCGATGACGGCGAAGGTGAGGCCATCGAGCGTGAAGGAGCCGATGACAGATTCGCCATCAAGGGCCACATCGGAGTTGATGAAGTTAGAGGGAGTGCCAACAAGACCGGAAGCCAAAGTCAGCGAGTTTTCATTGGACCCTTCGACTTCGCCGCCTCCGGCGGCTCCGCTCAGGGTGGTGGAAGGGCTGGGG
Organism: uncultured Eggerthellaceae bacterium; assembly: GCA_910588095.1. Lineage (GTDB taxonomy): Bacteria > Actinomycetota > Coriobacteriia > Coriobacteriales > Eggerthellaceae > D16-63. The sequence goes on along the minus strand of CAJUQH010000021.1, from coordinate 34,574 downwards.
CCTTCGGTTCCTTCACTCAGGGTAGCGGAGTCGGCAAAGTCATTCGACTGGTCAGGCAAGCCCGACGCTACGCTATCGGCGTTGCCTTCACTGGTCCCTTCTCCGTCTGCGTAAGCACAAGGTACGAGAATAAACGTCAGCAAAGCTGCCAGGATGGCAGCGGTAATCTTCTGGGCGAAAGAAACAGCAGGTGCTCGCATTGCAACCGGCCCCTTCCCGTGGTGCGGTCATTCCACACTGCGGAGGAGGCCCAAATGCGTTGCCCGGCTTAGCGACCGATGGATAAGGAGGGCATCCACCACAGTCGCCTAACCGCAAGATTGCAAACAGACGGATTATTCTCCGTGAACACAAATCTTGAAAGGCAGATGCCCTCTTTACTCTGTGTTCAAGCGAAGATGATTACCAGAGAAAACTATTCATTTGTTTGCAATCCCCCATGCAGGGAACCACGGTTAGGCACCTGAGAATATAGCAATCAACCGCCCGCCATGCAAGGCCCCGTTTTGGAGGATGGGTGGAAACGCCTGCTCAGCTCACGAAAAAGGCGGGACATCGCCCGCCTTGTCTCATAGATTCAAGCTCTCCTCCGGCCAGAAGCCAGCTTCAGAACCGCCTGCATCGCCGCAGCGCGAGCCGTCCATGCGAGCCGAGTTGCCAGCCAGCCAACCGCGCTACAGCTCGCCCAGCTGCTTGCGCGCCGGAGCCACCAGCGCCAGCTTGTTCCCGTGGTCCACCACGAACTGGAGCATGGTGCGCTCGGTGGCCGTGTCGCCCTCCTGGTAGCTCAGCCGCGCCAGCTTCCACGCGCTCTCGACCCGCAAGCGCATGGGCACCGACTCGTCAGCCTGGGCTCGCGCATAGAAGGTGCGCTGGGCCTTGGCATCGCCCTCCACCTCGGCGCGCAGCAGGTCGCGCTGGCCGTTCACGAACACGATGTTGCGATCGGCAGGGTTCGCACTGCTGCCTCCGAACAGCTCATAGGCCTCGTCCATGAGCTTGAGCGCCGCTTCCGGCCCCTCCAGCTTCGCAGCCAGCACGGCCTCGTTCATCAGGATGCCAGCCTTCACCGGCGCCTTGCGCGCCCGGCTGGCGCTCTGGGCTATCTCGCCGAGGATCTTGCGCGCCGCGTCGGTGCGACCCAGGTCGAGCAGCGCCTGGGCATAGTAGGTCAAAAACCACGAGCCGTCGGTGTTGAACGGCACCGTTATGGCTTCGGCCACGGCGCGCCCCTTCTCCACGAGCGCCGCTGGGTCGCACTGCTCGTTGTACAGGTCGAGCAGCTCTGAGGTCTCGGCAGCCACCCGCTTAGCGAACACCACCTGCATGGCCATCATGGTGCCGAACAGCAGCAACAGCAATATGATGAGCCCGTCCAGCGAGGCCGCCATCATGCGGCCGGTGACCAGCACGTAGACGGTGGACACCACCACCGGCACAGCCACCGCCACGACGCAGCTGATTATCGCGTACTTCTTGAAGTAAGGGAGCATAGCCTCGGCCTTCCGTGATAGGGCACGTTCCCAGCCATCATAGCAAAAGGAAGGCCCGGCCTGCCGCCGCAAGCCGGGCCGTTACATACCCGAAGGGTTCGCGTGCCCGCCGCGCCCGCACCGGGCACGGCAAAGCAGCCGCCAGGCCTAGCGGGCCATCAGCCCGAAGTCGGCCACGTTGGCGAACACGCCCACGAAGCGGTTGAGCAGCCGCAGGCGGTTGGCGCGCACGTCCAGGTCGTCGTCCATGACCATGACGCGCTCGAAGAACAGGTCGACCGGCTTGCGCAGCGCAGCCAGCTCGTCCAGGGCCGTCGCGTAGTCGTCGGCCTCCAGGGCAGCAGCCACGCGCCGCTCGGCCTGCACCACCGCCGACGACAGCGCATGGTCCACCTCGGTGAGCAGCGCCTCGTCGAAGTCGACGCCCAGCGAGCCATCGCGCAGGTTATTGGCGCGAGCGAAGGCCGTGGCCAGGTCGTCGAACGCCTCCGGCGCGTCCTGGCGGGCAGCCTCGAGCGCCCGGGCGCGCGCCACCAGCTGCGAGGGCTCCTGCACGCCCGCAGCCAGCACCGCGTCGATGGTGTCGGCCTTCACGCCCTCGTCGCGCAGCATGACCGTCGTGCGCGTGAGGAAGAACGCCACCACCGCCTCGCGCACCGCAGCGGCATCGAAGGCGATGCCCTGGGCTGCGAACAGCGCCAGCGACTCGTCGATGGCGGCCGTCAGGCTGAAGCGCAGCCCGGCGTCGGCCATGGCCAGCACGCCCAAGGCCGCGCGGCGCAGCGCGAACGGGTCAGAGGAGCCGGTCGGCGCCTGGTCGACCGCGAACAGGCCGCAGATGGTGTCCAGCTTGTCAGCGCAGGCCACCGCCATGCCCACCGCGGTGGCGGGCAGCTCGTCGCCCGAGAAGCGCGGCCGGTAGTGGTCGGCTATGGCCTGGGCCACCCGCGGGGCCTCCCCCGCCGCCTCGGCGTAGTACGAGCCCATGATGCCCTGCACGCTGGTGAACTCCACCACTGCGCCCGTCACCAGGTCGGCTTTGGCCAGATGCGCGGCTCGCTCCACGTCGGCGCGCTCGGCCGCATCGAGCCCGGATTCGCCCGCGATGAACGCGGCCAGCTTCTCAATGCGCTCGGTCTTCTGGCGCATGGTGCCCAGGCTCTCCTGGAACACCACCTCGTCCAGCTGGCCCACATAGCCCTCCAGCGGCTTCTTCAGGTCCTCGTCGTAGAAGAACTTGGCGTCGTAGAGGCGCGCGGCCACCACGCGCTCGTTGCCGTCGATGATGTTCGCGGCGAAGGCCGGGTCGCCGTTGGCGGTTATGAGGAACTTGTTCGCCAGGGCACCATCGGCGCTGAACAGCGGGAAGTAGCGCTGATGCACCAGCATGGCGTCGACGGTGATCTCCTTCGGCACGCTCAGGAACAGCTCGTCGAAGCCGCCCACCATCACCGTGGGGTACTCGGTCAGGTTCACGACCTCGGCCATAGTCTTGGCCGGCAGCTCGGCCACCAGGCCGCATTCGGCCTCGGCTGCGGCCACCTGCTCGCGTATGCGCGCCTCGCGCTCGGCCTCGTTGGGCACCACGTAGGCGCCGCGCACCACGTCGAGCAGCCCGTCGGCGCTGGCCACCTCGTGCGGCCCCGGCGCCAGGAAGCGGTGGCCCCAGGTGAGGCGCCCAGCCGTGAGCCCGGCGTATTCCACCGGCACCACCTCGCTGCCGAAGAGCGCCACCAGCCAGCGCACGGGCCGGCTGAACTGCTCGGAGCGGCTGCCCCAGCGCTGCGACTTGGGCCACGCGATGGCCTCGATGATGCCGCCCAGCACCTCGGGCAGCAGCGTGGCCACCTGGGCGCTCGGCGTCGACTTCACGGCGAACACGTACTCGGTGCCGTCCACGTCGCGCCGCTCGAGCGCGCTCGCGTCGACGCCCTTCCCCCGCGCGAAGCCCAGCGCCGCCTTGGTGGGCTGGCCCGCCTCGTCGAAGGCGATGGCCGCCGAAGGCCCGCGGAACTCCTCCTCGGTAGCCTCGGTGGCCTCGGGCACGTCGTGCACCAGCACGATCATGCGCCGCGGCGTGGTGTGCACCTCTATGGCGCCATGCGGGATGCGCGCCGCATCGAAGGCGGCGGCGGCCAGGCCCTCCAGCTTCTCGGTGGCGTCATGCAGGTCGAACGCCGGTATCTCCTCGGTGCCTATCTCGAAGGCGACGGCATGCGTCTGGCTCATCGCACCTCACCCCCTTCCTCGGCAGCAGCGGGCGCTTGGCCCACCACATGCTCCAGGTAGCTCGCGCAGCACGCCTTGGCGATGGTGCGCACGCGCAGGATGTAGCCCATGCGCTCGGTGGCCGATATGACGCCGCGCGCGTCGAGCAGGTTGAAGGCATGCGAGCACTTCAGCACGTAGTCGTAGGCCGGCAGCGGCAGCCCCGCCTCCAGCGTGCGCAGGCACTCGGCCTCGTAGCGGTCGAACTCGCCGAACAGGAAGTCGGTGTCGGCCACCTCGAAGTTGTAGGCCGAGAACTCGCGCTCGTTCTCGAGGAACACGTCGCCATAGGTGAACACGGTGCCGTCGGCGCCGCGGCTCCACACGATGTCGTAGACCGAGTCGACGCCCTGCACGTACATGGCCAGGCGCTCGAGGCCGTAGGTTATCTCGGCTGGCACGGGCGAGCACTCAAAGCCGCCCACCTGCTGGAAGTAGGTGAACTGCGTGACCTCCATGCCGTCGATCCACACTTCCCAGCCCAGGCCCCAGGCACCCAGGGTCGGGCTCTCCCAGTCGTCCTCGACGAAGCGCACGTCGTGCTCCTCCACCGCCACGCCGATGGCGCGCAGGCTCTCGAGGTACAGGTTCTGCACGTCGTCGGGCGAGGGCTTCAGCAGCACCTGGAACTGATAGTAGTGCTGCAAGCGGTTGGGGTTCTCGCCATAGCGGCCGTCGGCCGGGCGGCGCGAGGGCTGCACGTAGGCGGTGCGCCATGTGCCCGGGCCCAGCGAGCGCAGCGTGGTGGCGGTATGGAAGGTGCCGGCGCCCACCTCGTTGTCGTAGGGCTGCAGCACCGCGCACCCGTAGTCGGCCCAGTAGCGCTGCAGGTTCATGATGATGTCCTGGAACGTGGGGGCGCCTTCGCGCGCCGTCATGTTCCCCTTCTCGCTTGCCATGCTTCTCCTTCTCGTAACAAGCGGGCGGCCCCTTGCAGCCGCCCGTAGCCTTCCGTTGCGCGTGCCTTGGCCGCCAGCTAGGACATCAGCGGCCCCAGGTGGTCGAGCGGCCAGTACACGAAGAACGCCTTTCCGGTGACGCTCTTGGAATCCACCGCGCCGAAGTAGCGCGAGTCCTGGGAGTTCGTGCGGTTGTCGCCCATCACCCACAGGTAGCCCTCGGGCACCGTGTAGGGGTAGATCAGGCTCGTGCCGTAGGCGGGCGTGAGCGGATAGCTGGGCTTGCCGTCGGTGTAGGGCTCGACCAGCACCTTGCCGTCCACCACCACGTTGCCGTCCACCAAGTCGACGGTCTGGCCGCCGGTGGCTATGACGCGCTTGATGAGGGTGCGGCTGGGAATCTCGGGGTCGGCGAAGGTGACGATGTCGCCGTAGGCGGGCTCGCCCACGTAATAGGATATCTTCTCGGAGAAGAGCATGTCGCCCACCTGGATGGTCTCCTCCATGGAGCCCGAGGGGATCTCGTAGGGCTGCAGGACGAACAGGCGCAGCCCCCAGGTGATGGCCACGAACAGCGCGATGGTGCCCACCAGCGAAAGGGCGTTGCGCAAGAGGCTGGGGCGTTGCCGCTCCGAGGCGTGGTCACCGTAGTCCATGGGCGTACCTGGGACCCTTCGTCGTCGATATGAACAGGATGGTCGCGCCCCTTGCGGGCGCACTTGCGTATGATACCCCATCAGGGGCGCTACAAGCCCGCGGACAGGCCCAAAGTCTGCAGAAAATCCTTGTCGACGGGGCTCAGGCGGCCGGCCTCGGCGGCAGCCCGCAGCAAGTCGGGGCGCAGGCGCGCCGTGCGCTCGAGCTGCTGCTCGCGGCGCCAGCGGGCCACGGCCCCATGGTCGCCCGACAGCAGCACCGCCGGCACGTCCATGCCGCGAAAGCTGGCCGGGCGCGTGAACTGGGGATGCTCCAGCAAGCCGTCGCTGAACGACTCGTTGTCGGCGCCGGTGGCGGCCCCCAGCACGCCGGGTACCTTGCGCACCACCGCGTCGACGACCACCATCGAGGCCAGCTCGCCCGAGGTGAGCACGTAGTCGCCCAGCGATATGACGCGGTCGGCCAGGGCGTAGGCGCGCTCGTCGATGCCCTCGTAGTGGCCGCACACGAACAGCAGCCGCTCCTCGGCCGCCAGCTCGCAGGCCAGCGCGTCGTCGAAAGGCTGGCCCTGGGGCGCCATGAACACCGTGTGCGGCGCAGGCCCCTCGGCCGCGATGGCCTCGGCCGCCTCGAACAGCGGCTCGCACTTCATCACCAGGCCGTCACCGCCGCCATAAGGGTCGTCGTCGGTGGTGCGGTGGCGGTCGTAGGTCCAATCGCGCAGGTCGTAGGCATGGAAGTCGAGCAGGCCCTTCTCCTGGGCCCGGCGCATCATCGACGCGCCCATGACCGACGAGAACATGTCAGGGAAGGTGGAAAGAGTGTCTATGCGCACGTCAGCCCCCTCATAGCTCGAGCAGGCCAGCCGGCAGCCGCACGTCCACGGTGCGGCGCTCGTCGTCGACGCCCGCCACTATCTCGGGCACGATCGGCACGAGCAGCGGCCGGCCGCCTTCGGGCCGTTCGACCACCAAGCGCATCTGGCCCGGCGCCTCGTCGACGCCCGCAACGGCACCCACCGGCCCCGCTGCCGAATCGACCACCTGGTAGCCCTCGCAGGCCAGCGCGTCGGACGCCACGGCCGCCACCACGGCCTCGGCGTCCACCTGGTCGGCTCGCATGAGGCAATGGCAGCCCGCCAGGGCCTGGGCCACAGAAGCATCGGCCACCTCGCGGAAGTAGACGACGGCCTCGCCTGCCTTCGGGCGCGGCTCCAGCCGCCCCACGGTCACCGTGCGAGGGGCGTCCAGCTGTGGCGGCACGAGGGCGCACTCCGCGCCCTCAGACAGCAGAAGAGGGAGGCCCGTTGCCGCTCGGCAGACGAGTCCTCCCTCCAAGCCCTTGGGATGCGCCAGCACGGCGCAATCGATCCAATCGGCCATCTAGTCGATGAGCTCCACTTCCACGGCCACGTCCTCGGTGGAGGCAGCGGCGCGGGCAAGGGTGCGCACGGCCTTTATCACGCGGCCCTGACGGCCGATGACCTTGCCGGCGTCATCGGGGTTCACGCTTATCTCGACCACCACGGTGCCTTCGCCTTCGGGCTCGGAAGCGGTGACCGACAGCTCTTCCTTGTTCTCGATGAGCGGCGTCACCACCGCTTCGACCAGGCCGACCAGGTCGTCAGACAGCTCAGCCATGGCTTTAGGCTTCGCGCGCCGTCTTGATGAGCGCAGCCACCGTGTCGGTGGGCTGGGCACCGTTGGCCAGCCACTTGTCGACGGCCTCCATGTCCAGCTTGATCATAGCAGGGTCGACCAGCGGGTTGTAGCGGCCCACTTCCTCGATGAACTTGCCGTCGCGCGGGCAACGGGAATCAGCCACGACGATGCGGTAGTACGGACGCTTCTTGGCACCATGACGGGCCAGGCGAATCTTCACAGCCATTGGTTACTTGCCTTTCTACATTCTGAAAACAGCAATTGCTTATATTACGGTTAATGCCGCCTTTTAGCAAGGCCCCAGCCACCCTAGCGGCCCATGAGGTCCTGCAAGTTGCGCAGGTCGGCCATGGACATGCCGCCCATGCCCGGCAGGCCGCGGCGGCGCTTGCCCTTCTTCTTGCCCTTGCCGCCGCCCTGGTTGCCCATCGATCCCATGGCCTGCTTGACCATCTTCTTCGTCTCGTTGAACTTCTTCATCATCTGGTTGACCTCGGTGACGGTCACGCCCGCGCCGGCCGCGATGCGGGCGCGGCGGCTGCCGTTGAGCAGCTCGGGCTTGGCGCGCTCGGCCTTGGTCATGGAGTTGATGATGACCTCCATGGAGTCCAGCGCGTTCTCGTCCACTTGGCCCGATCCCAGGGCCTTGTCGCCGCCAGGCAGGGCGCTCACCAGCTTGGCGATGCCGCCCATCTTGTGCACCTGGCGGTTCATGGCCACGAAGTCGTCCAAGGTCAGGCGGCCGCGCATCACGCGCTCGGCCTCCACGGCCTCCTCTTCCTCGACCTGCGCCTTCACCGCGCTCTCGATGAGCGAGACCATGTCGCCCATCCCTAAGATGCGCTTGGCCATGCGGTCGGGGTGGAACTCCTCCAGCGAGTCGGGCTTCTCGCCCGAGCTGATGAACTTGATGGGCTTGCCGGTCACCTCGCGCACCGAAAGCGCGCCGCCGCCGCGAGCGTCGCCGTCCATCTTGGACATGATGACGCCGTCGAAGTCGACGCGCTCGGCGAATGCCTCCACCACGTTGACGGCGTCCTGGCCGGTCATGGCGTCCACCACCATGAGCACCTGGTCGGGCTTGGTGGCGGCCTTGATGGCCTCGGCTTCGGCCATCATGTCCTCGTCGACGTGCAGGCGGCCCGCCGTGTCGATGATGACCACGTCGCGCAGGTTGTCGATGGCGTCCTGCACGCCCTCGCGCGCGATGGCCACCGGGTCGGTGCCGTCGCCGCGGTAGACCCGCGCGCCTATCTCGGCGCCGAGGGTGGCCAGCTGGTCGGCAGCCGCGGGGCGGTACACGTCGCAGGCGGCCAGCAGCGGGCTGTGGCCCTCCTGCATGAGGCGGTAGGCCAGCTTGGCCGCCGCCGTGGTCTTGCCCGAGCCCTGCAAGCCCACCAGCATGATGACGTTGGGTATGCGGCTCGACAGCACCAGCTTGCTGTCGGTGCGGCCCAGCAGCGCCGTGAGCTCGTCGAGCACGATCTTGACGACGTTCTGGGCCGGCGTGAGCGAGTCGAGCACGTCGGAGCCCAGGCAGCGCTCCTTGGCACGGGCCACGAACGCCTTGACCACCTTGAAGTTGACGTCGGCCTCCAGCAGCGCCAGGCGTATCTCGCGCATGGCGGCGTTGATGTCCTCCTCGGTCAGGCGGCCCTTGCCGCGCAACCCCGAGAAGATGCCCTGGAGGCGCTGGGAGAGGTTCTCAAGCATGGTCTAAGCCTTTCACGGGCCCGCAGGGCCCTTCTGTTCGGTGCAGGTTGCGGGGATGTTCCCCTATAGTAGCGAAGTTAAGATAATATTAAGGGAAGCTTAATCGAGAAACGTACCTAAACACACCACAAACGCGCCACCGGAACCCTTCCCACCGGAGGAAGCCTTGGCCGAAGAGCCCTCATACAAGCGCAAGCGCGTGGCCATAGACCGGGCACAGGCCCAGCGTCGGCACGATGCGCGGCCCTTCGACCCGCCCTCTGCCGGGCGCGCCGCCCCGGCCCCTTGCGCCCATGGCGGCCCTGGCGGCCGCGACGAGGGGCGCTTCCGCTACCGCAGCCCCGAAGGCGCGCCGCGCCGCACCCGCATCCCCTACGCAGAGCACGGCCAGCCCCAGCCAGCCCGCGCACGGGCTGCCACGGCCCAGCACGCGCGGCTCGCCCAGGGGCGCCAGGCCGTGGCCTTCCATGACGAGCCGCCCCATCGCGCCCGCGGAAGGCAGCAGGCTCCCGCACCGGCGCGCAATGGCGGCCGCTGGGGCAACCCGGGCCCGCATCGGTCGCGCAGCGCCTCGCTGCCCTCGCAGGAGATCGTCGTGCAGACCCCGCCCATGGGCGGCTCGGCCCGGGTGCTGAACCCCAACGCACCGCTGCTGCCCGCCTGGGCGAAGCTGCTGCTCATGCTGGTGGCCCTCATAGCGCTGCTGTGGGCGGGCTCCAAGCTGCTCTCCTGCGCCGCCCAGGCACCCGATGCCGAGCCGGAGCCCGAAGCGCCCGCCATAAGCACTTCGCGCCTGGTGGAGGATCGCCTGGCCAGCTACGCCCCCTGCGACAGCCTGGAGCCGACCGACCTCGACGCGCTCTCTGGCGGCGTCGAGACCACTGGCTTCGCCCTGTCGGGCCAGCAGGGCGCAGACGAACCGACCTTGAGCGAGGAGCGCGGCGCGGCTCTGGCCGCCGCGCTCGAGCCCTTCACCGAGGACGGCTTCAACGTGGGCTTCGTGCTCATGGACATAGGCACCGGCCGCGGCTTCGCCCGCAACGTCGACGAGCCCATCTACGGCGCGAGCTCCTTCAAGGGGCCCTACTGCACCTTCGTGGCCGAGTCCTACGTCGACAGCGACGAGGTGGCCATGAGCGAGGTGTCCGACAGCTTCTACAACGCCATCGTCCATTCCGACAACAGCACCTACGATGCCATGCGCGCCCGCTTCAGCGACAGCCGCCTGGCAGGATGGCTCGACGGGCTCGGCATCGACGACGAGGTGGCTCGCGACACCTACTACCCCACCTACACGACACGCGATTCCGCCAAGCTGTGGCTGAACGCCTACCGCTACCTTGAGGGCAACGGCGCGGCCGCCGACCAGCTGCGCGCAGACTTCGCCCAGACCAAGACCTCGTTCATGCGCACCGCCGTGACCGACGCGCCCGATGATGCCGAAGGCGGCCAAGAAGCGGCCGAGCTGGCCGCCGGCGAAGGCGGCGAAGACGCCGAAGGCGGGCAGATCGCGGTCGCGGAAGCCGCTACGCTCGGCGACAGCGTGAGCGATGTGCTGGTGAAGGTGGTCGAGGAAGCCAGCGCCGACGACGTGACGGTCTACGACAAGGCCGGCTGGTACCCGCGCGACGCCGGCAACATCCCCTCCATCGTGGACGCGGGCATCGTCAGCTGCAACGGGCGCGACTACCTGCTGTGCGTGATGACCGACATGCCGTGGAGCGAGCCGAACCAGCGCACGGCCGAAGCGCTCATCGATGCGATATTCGCCACCCGAGAGGACCTGGGCTGAGCAGCCTGCGCCAGCAGGCCCCGCGCCTCGATGGCGCGGGGCCGAGCCCTTCCTATCGGCCATGGCAGGACACGAAGGCCATGACCTCCTTCTGCGAATGGACGTGCAGCTTCTTGTATATCCCGTGAGCATGGCTCTTCACGGTGAAGGGCGACACGCACAGCTTGTCCGCCAGGTCGCGCACGGTCATGCCCCGCGCCAGATCGGGCAGGATCTCGCCCTCGCGCGACGTCAGGCCCGCCTCGCGGATGATGACCGCCAGCCGCTCCTCCATCGCAGGGGGCAGGTCGGCGAGCATGTTCTGCTGGGTGATGGGACCCGACACCAGCGAGAGGTAGGGCGAGTCGGCGAACTGCGAATAATAGACGTTCAGCTGGGCAAACACGCGCCTGACCACGGGGTCGGCCAGCACGGCGGCACGGCCGGCGAAGACAACCTCGAGGTAGTACGGGTTCTTCATGGGAACCGTCACCAAGCCCTCCTTCGTCTCGGCGGCGATCCGCCGGAAGGCAGGGACGAACGTGATGCCCTTGCCCGAGGCGACCATCTTGAAGCGGAACGAGCTGTCAGAGGTGACCATGCTGATGGCGCCCTCGCCAAAGAGGCGCTCGCACACGGCTCGTATGTCGCCATCGGACGATATTATGGGCTCTGATAGGATGTCTGACCTGGTGAGGGCGGTCTTCCCCGCGAGATGCGAACGTGAGGACACCATCACCTCGTCGTAGCTCTCGAGGTACGACTGGTACGTGAACCCCTCCGAGACCAAGCGGCCGAGCATCTCCTCGTTCTCCTCGGCATGGGTGCTGAACAGGACGAGCATGCCCAGCACGACGGCGTCGTCATCCGCGCCGAGAAGGGCGTCGACGACCCCTTTGTTGTCGCATTGGAAGTAGCGCGCCTGCGAGAACACGCCATCGAAGCTCTGCGTGATGGGGTCGAAGAGCGCCGCATCGAAGGCGGCGTTGTTGAGGTAGAGGCTCGCGCCGGAACTGACCCTTCCCTCCTCGGCGCTGCGGATGCTCGGCACGAGGTCGACCATGGCCTGCTCGTGCCTGAGGATGGCCTTGGCCTCTGGCAACAGGGCCTCGCCGAACACCGTGAGCAGCATCCTGCCCTGATGCTTGCTGAAGAGCGAGCAGCCGAGCTCCGTCTCGAGGCTCGACAGCGAGCGCGAGAGCCCCTGCGGCGTCATGAAGGCCGATGCGGCCGCCGCGGATATGGAGCCCTTCTCGGCAACCTCGACGAAGTGCCTCAGGCAATTGGTCTGCATGGCATCCTCCCAACGGTCGCGCCACCGCATCCACCGCATAGTAGCATGCCCGACCCACCGCTATGGCAGGCCGGGCATGCTGGCTTCCCCTCAGAAAAGGCCCGATATGGAGGGATTCAGTGTCATCAGGCCAGACCGAGCAAAGCGCATGTCGCCGGGGTCAGGGTCACCGTGATGACCACGAGCGCGAGGCTCGGAGCCCAGCCCGTCTTCAGCATGTCGCCGAAGGAGAAGTACTTGCGCTTATTGGCATAGGACAGCAAGGGGACGCCGTCCAGGGGAAGCATGAAGGCGATGGCGGACCACCAGGCGACCATGACGCACACTGCCGCGAGGTTGCCTCCCATCGACGACACGATGGTCGCGAAGGGGACCGCGATGAGGCCCGCGCAGGCCGGGCCCGCGGGAATGACGTTATGGAGCAGGCAGGCGATGACCGACAGGGCCACCATGGTCGCCAGCAAGGGCCAGGCGGTCATGGGCGACATGACCACGCCCACGAGCCACTCGATGGCACCCGTCGCGATGAGGGCGGCCACCAGCACGTTCACAGCCATCATGAGCAGCATCATGCCCCAAGGGCTGTCGGAGAGGAAATCGTCGAACTTGATGGCATCCACGCCCGGGAAGAACATGAAGCCCAGAGCGATGAGGCTGACGACCGTGGTGTTGAGGGCCGGCACCCACGAGCCGGCGATCCAGATGACCAGCGTGATCAGCATGACCAGCACGCCGGCAACCTCGTTGCGCGGCATCGAGGGCAGCTCGTCAGCCTGGGTGATGCCCGCATCGACCGCCTGCTGGGAAAGGGCCTCGGGCTTGAAGATGCGCACGAGCGCCACCCAGCCAACCGGGACCAGGATAATCGCAGCGGGAATGCCGAGGGCCATCCACTGCACGAAGCTGATCTGCAGCCCGAAGCTCTGCTCGAGCAAGCTCAGCGTCAGCACGTTGATGATGCAGCCAGCAGGGGTCATCATGCCGCCGATGGCCGCCGCCCACGGAATGCCGATGGCCAGGCACTTGGCGAAGGACGACTTGCGCCCCAGCGGGGTGTCGTTGGCATCGAGGACACCATAGGCGATGGGCAGCATGACGGCGCAAAGGGGCAGGTTGTCCATGAGCGTCGATATGAGCGCCGTGACCACCATGAACCCGAGCAGCACGCGCGAGGGACTCGTGCCGGCCCACTTGAGGATGAGCCCCGTGAGCCTGGTCGCTATCGACGACCTGCCTATGAAGCAGGCGAAGGCGAAGCAGCACAGGTAGAATATGATCGCGTTGTTGATCGACGCCGACCATGCATCGTCGGGCGTCATTATGCCGAGCAACGGCAGAAGGCCCACCATGGCCCAGCCGGTGATAGCGATGGGCATGACCTCCGTCACCCAGAACACGATCGCCACGAAGAATATCGCAAGCGCCATGAGCGCCTGGCTCGTGAGGCCGGCAGGCGCCGGCGCGAGCGCGGCGAGGACCAGCAGGAGCAACCCTGCCAGCATCACCACAGCTCTGAATGCCATACCACGTTGTTTCATCTCGCATCATCCCTTCCTTGTTATGCGATGTCGGCAGAGCGGCCCGGTTGCGCCGTCCCACCGCCCTCCACTAAGGCGAGGAGCGCTGGCCGTCAGGCCGATGGCTCCATGAACAGGTCGTCGAACACGACGTCGCGCTCCGTGCAGTCGGCCTCCAGCTCCACCGGCTCGTAGCCTTGAGCCTCGACGAGGACGCGGTAGCGAGCCTGGTCGCAAGCGTCGTAGCGGAAGTCGCCGAACTCGTCGGTCTCCAAGCTCGCGACCTGCGCGCCCTGCTCGTCGAAGAGGCTCACCTTCGCCCCGATCAGCACCTCGTTGATCGAGCGGTCGGCGACCAGGCCCGCCACGAAGCGCTTCGGGCGATTGAGGTAGAGCACATGGGAACCCAGCTCGGCCAGCTCGTCCGCCGGCTCGGCGCCATGGGCCGCGGCCAGCGCCTCCTCGGCGTCGACGTAGCGCAGCGCGCCCGTCGCGCAGGCGTCCACGCAGCGCGGCTCCTCCCAGCCGTCGTCCAGCAGGTGGGCGCACCCCGTGCACTTCTGGGCCACGTCCAAGCCCTCGTTCCAGTAGATGAGGCCCAGCGGGCAGGCATCCACGAGGTCCTTCTGGCCTCGAGCCTTGACCGGGTCTATCACCACCAGGCCGTCTTCCCGACGGTACACCGCGCCGTCCTTCGCCGCAGCCAGGCAAGGGGCGTCGTCGCACATGCCGCAGAAGACAGGGGTGTACGCTACTGATACCACCGGGACGCGGCCGCGCTCGCGCTGGTCGACCCGACACCAGAACTGGCCGGTCATCGGCTGGGCGGCCGCGATCGGGCTCCAGTCCGTCCCGCAATGCTCGTCCTTGCATGCAAGCTGGCAGTTGAAGCAGCCGTTGCACCTATCGAGGTCCACAAGAATCGTCTTCATCCCTAACGCCCCTCTCCTACCAGGTAATCCCTTACGTCGGCCCCCTCGGCGCCACGGTTGGCAGCACGCGAGAACGCCTCTGGGTACTGCTTGGCCAGCTCGAATACGTCGACCTTCTCGACGCCGGCAAGGTAGCCGCTCGTCACCTCGCCGCTCGCGTTCTTCGACGTCGTAGCGGTGGGGCAGATCAGGTTGATGTCCCCGCCGCGATCCAGGCCGCCGATGCCGGCCACGATGATGTCGGAGTTGGCGCCATGGTCCATGTAGGCCACGCTCGTGCGCACGCGCTCGGTGACGCGCGCGCCGCCCAGGACGCTGCCGCGCTCGTTGAACACGCGGACCACGTCACCGCTCTCGATCCCGAGCCGCTCCGCATCAATCGGATTGAGCCACACGGGCTCGTAGGCGTAGCCGTCCGGGCCGATGACCTTGCATGTCTCTATCTCGCGGAACCACTCCACGTCATCAAACTCGGCATGGACGCGCCACCGGGGATGGTTCGACTCCACCAGGAACGGATACTTCTCGGCACGCGGGCTGCTCAGCCGGTCATCATGGCCGTCGCCCGCCTCTATCCAATGGGCCACCGGGCCACGGCAGGCATCATCGGGGAAGTGCTCGGCGAGCCCCGTCGCGTAGAACTCTATCTTGCCGGTCGGAGTCGACAAGGGGAACGCCTCGGGGTCCTCGTAGAAGCCCGACATGCCCACGCGCAGCAGGTCCCAATGCTCCACCGTGGGGATCAGCTGGTACTTGCGCTGCTTGAACGCCTCCCAGTCGAGATCCTCCTCCGGTATGCCGCACGCCTCGTATCCTTCGCGGATCTGCTGCTCGGTGTCCTTGCCTTGGGTGAGCCTCTGCCAAAGGCCCTCGTATACCCCGCCATGCGCCTCCAGGGCCCGCGCCACCGACTGCACTGCCTCCCAGTCGGTTCGCGCCTCGCCCAAGGGTTCTATGGCCTGCTCCTCGTATATGACGGCGTTCCACTGGCCCGAGTCGGCATCGGTGCCGAAGTCGGAGGACTCGAACTTCGTCGTGATGGGCAGCACGATGTCGGCGAATCGGGCATCATCCTCGAACCAGGGCACCTGCACCACGTAGCATTCGAGATTATCGCTCCGCAGCGCGTCGAGGTACTCGTTGCCACCGTTGAGGCTCGTGGAGAAGGCGGGGTTGTCCGACCAGAGCATCTTCACCGGCGCGTTGCCATCAACAGGGAACTCGAGCTCGACGAACTGGTCAGGGCGATCATTGGCCGCCGTGCCATGACCGTACCAGGCAAGGCGCTCGCCGCGCAGTGCCTTGTGCACATGGCACTTGGCGATGGTGTGATCGGCGTTCGAGCCTATGACCCAGCCGTTGAAGCAGCCAGCCGTGGAGGGGGCGACCTTCGAGAAGGGCAAGGGGTTGCACGATGCCATGCCGAACAAGGTCCACTCTATGAACTTGATCGTCGTGCGGCCCGGCATGCCGATGCCCTGCATGGCCATGAGGTACACCTCGAGGCGCGCAGGCTCGGTGGCGAAGGCCGCCCTGATGAACGACCCGCCGTTGCAATGCCCGATCGAAACGTTGTGATTGGCCCAATACCTCGCCAGGGCCTTGATGCGGTATGCGGGAATGCCGCAGATGGGCTCGGCCCACTCGGGCGTCTTGGGCGTGCCGTCCTCCCTGCCGAGAACGTAGTACTCGAACCAGTCGAAGCCGACCGCATGGGTCTCGATGTAGTCCTTCTCGTACGTGCCCTCGGTCATCCACACGTAGGCGATGGCGAGCTGTAGGGCCGCATCGGTGTTGGGAAGCACCGGGAACCACTTGTCAGCATGGACCACGGCGGTGTAGTTGCAGTCCGGCGCGATGGCGATGTGCTTGACACCGCAATCGTCGAACCAGAACGCCAACCGGCTCGCCAGCTGCCCGCCCCATGCCGAGGTGTTGGTCTCGAGGTCACAGCCCCAGTAGAGCATGGCGTCGCAATTCTGCGCAATATCCTGGGCCGTGCCGGTGGAAAGCGTGTTCTGCCCGACGGGGTCCATGCCCCAAGCGTGCTTCGCGCCCCAGTACCAGCCCTCCCACGAATCAGGGTTGCGCGCCTGCACGGTGTAGCCCCCGCACAGATCCAGCAGGCGGGTCTGGCACCCATGCGAGCAATGAACCGCCTTGCTCTCGCCATGGCCGTCGGCTTGGCAGAGGATCGAGTAGGGCCCGTACTCCTCATGCACCCTCTTGATCTCGGCAGCTATGAGACGGCATGCCTCGTCCCAGCTTATGCGCTCGTACTTGCTCACCCCGCGGTTCTGGGGATTGCGCTCGCCCTCGGGATCCCAATCGACGCGCTTCATGGGGAACGGAACGCGGTTGCGCGAGTAGGTGCGGCGCTTGTACGTCAGCGGGAAGTTCGGCGTCGGGGTCTTCATGCCCGGCTCGAAGGTCGTGCCGTTGCGGCCCGTGAGCTTCCAGTAGTTGAGCTCCTCTTTGGTGTAGTCCTCGTCGAAGCGCATCGGGCGGATGCGCACGACCTTGCCGTCGAGCACATCGGCAGCCACCATGTTGGCGCCACCGCCGCAGGCTTCGAGCCCTAGGTTGTGGACGACGGTCCTGTCCTTCGTTCTCATTTTGCGGTTCCTCTCTCGAAGATGTTGGGGCCAGGGCCTCCCCTGGCCTTTGCGCGCGGCTCGGATCGGCTCGCGCTACGACGTCAGCTCCCCGGCAACGTGCGCCTCGCCATCAGCCGCAGCCTCTTGGGCGCGGACGCGGGTGACGGAGCGGTCGGACTTGACGAACAGGGCGACCAGCAGGGCGGCCACCAGCGCCATCGGGGCCAGGACCATCTGCGCGTTGGCCTGATAGCCGAGCGAGGTGACCAGCGGCGACACCACGTAGCCGCCCACCACCTGGGCCAAGCCCGTCGCGAAGGCCATGGTGGCCAGCACGAGGTCGGTCTTCTTCGGCTCGGGAACCAGGACGGGCGCCACGGCCCTCGTGCCCGTCGGGACGAACGCGCCAGCAAGGCCCATGAGGATGCAGCCAGCCCAGGGGCCGGTCATGTCGGAGCCCGGCGTGTAGAAGAAAAAGAACACGCACGCGGCCACGATGAGGTAGCCGACCACCACCATCCACTTGCGGAACGAGAACCGATCGGCCAGTATGCCGGCGACGATGCCCAAGGGTATGGTGATCATGGCGGTCCAATTCGGCAGCATGGACGAGTCGAACACGTCCAGGCCCTTGGCGTTCTGCAGGAACGTCGGGTAGAGCGTGTTGATGTTAGCCACGTAGACGTACACCCACACGAAGAACACGGCGCAGACCAGTATGCCAGCGGCCATGTAGTTGCGACCTGGGGCCTTGCGCCGCGTCGGATCACTGTCGACGAGCTCGTTCTCGGGCACCGCGGGCATCTTGCAGGAGAGCATGAGCCAGGCGATGGAGACGGCCTCGAGGGCGATTGACACGTACCATATGGGCTGCCAGGAGAACGCCACCGCGGCGCCGCCGGCAGCGCTGTAGATGAGCGGGGCGGTGAAGAACGCTATGACCACGCCCATCGGGGTCCATTGCGACCATATGCCCATGCATGTGCCCTGGTTCTTCAAGGGGAAAAGCCTCGGCATGATGTTAGGGCCGATGACGCATATGAGTCCGTAGGCCACGCCCTCAAGCGTCCTGCCGATCAGGAACATGGCGGCGCTGCTCGAGAAGGCGCATATGAGCGACCCGACGAGCTGTATGCAGGCGGTGGTCACGATGGACGACTTGACGCCGCAGCGCTGCATGACCCACATGCCAGGAAAGGCCAGTATCATCCCCGCTATGGAGAACACGCCCATGATCTGGCTGAGCATGTCCACCGACATGCCCAGGTCGGTGCCTATGTACTGGATCGCAGGCGCTACCTTGAACTGGTTGAACGTAGCGGTGAAGCCCAGGAAGAACAGTGCCGCGAAGCACAGCCACCTTTCCTTGGGCGTGAGCTGGCGCCCTTCGACGCCGAATCGAGCGAGCTTTTCCATGACTCCCCTATCCTCGTCATTCCACTGACATCAATGCTGCCAGCTGCGAGGACGGCAGTCCATAAACAGAGATTAGGGGGAATCGGAACAGGTTGTTGGTTTCTCATACCGCCGCGCGCTCGCAAAGGGCATCGCAAGGGCGCACGGCATCGGCGCCGCTACCCCTACTCGCGCTCGTCGAAGGCGCCCACGAAGGCACGGGCGAAGCTGGGTGCGTCGAAGTCGCGCAGGTCGTCGATGGCCTCGCCCACGCCCACCTTGATGATGGGCAGCCCCAGCTCATGGGATATGGCCAGCGCGATGCCCCCCTTTGCGGTGCCGTCCAGCTTGGTGACGATGAGCGCGTCCAGGTCGAGGGCGCGGTCGAACTCGCGAGCCTGGGCCAGGCCGTTCTGGCCAGTGGTGGCGTCGATGACCAGCACCGTGTACACGGGCGCGTTCGCGCGCTTGCGCACGACGCCCACCACCTTCTGCAGCTCGCGCATGAGGTCGTCAGAGGTGTGCAGGCGCCCGGCGGTGTCGATGAGCACCAGGTCGGCCCCGGTGGCCTCGGCACGCTCAATGGTGTCATAGCAGACGCTGGCCGGGTCGCTGCCGCGCTCGCGGGTGACCATCTCGACCCCGGCGCGGCCGGCCCACACCTCCAGCTGCTCGATGGCCGCGGCGCGGAACGTGTCGGCCGAGCCCAGCAGCACATGGCGGCCCGCGTCGGACGCCTCCTTGGCTATCTTACCCACGGTGGTGGTCTTGCCGGTGCCGTTGATGCCCACGAACAGCACGACGGCCTGCTCGCCGCCAAGCACGTCTTGGCCGCCCTCGGCGAAGGTGGATGCTATCTGGTCGTTCAGGGCGTCGAGCACGGCATAGGCGTCGGGCAGCGCCTTGCGCGTGGCCTCGTCGCGCAAGTTCTCCACGATGCGGAAGGCCGCCTGGCCGCCTATGTCGCTCAATATGAGCGTCTCCTCCAGGCCGTCCCAGAACTCCTCGTCGAGGTCGGGCCCGCGGTCGAGCAGGACGTTCATCGACTCCTTGAACTTGTCGCGCGAGCGGCTCAGGCCCTCGCTGATGCGATCGAAGAACCCCATGGCAGAAACGCCCCTTTCCTTGGTCTCGGCCCGTGCGCGCCCGATCAGCGCGCTGGGCTGCTAGGGGCCCGCGGCCGCATGCCGCGCCGCTGCGCCTAGCGCCCGGCGCCGGCCCCTTCCAGCACCGCCAGGTCGCCCTCAGCTGCCAGCAGCGCCTCGAGCTGCGGCTCGTCGAGCACCGGCACCCCCAGCGCCACGGCCTTGTCGTATTTCGAGCCGGCATCCTCGCCGGCCACCACGTAACCCGTCTTCTTCGACACGCTGCCCGACACCTTGGCCCCGAGCGCCTTCAGCCGAGCTCCGGCCTCGTCACGGGTCATGGACGACAGCGCGCCCGTCAGCACGAAGGTGATGCCCGTCAGGTTCTGCGGCAGCGCCTCGGCATCGTCGTCGGCCACGAGGCGCACCCCGGCGCCGCGCAGCCGCTCCACCACCTCCAGGTTGTCCTTGGTGGCGAAGAACGCCACGATGGAGCACGCGATCTTCGGGCCGATGCCATCCACGGCCGAGAGCTCTTCCTCGGTGGCGCTGATGAGCCGGTCGATGTCGGGGAACGCTTGCGCCAGCGTCTCGGCCACGGTCTTGCCCACATGGCGGATGCCCAGGCCGAACAGCACGCGCGCGAAGGGCTGCTGGCGCGAGCCGTCGATGGCCGCCATGAGCTTCTTCGCGAATACGTAGCCCAGCGGCAGGTACTCGCCCTCGCCGTTGACGCGGTGGGTGACTACAGCCGCCAGCTCGTCTTCGGTGAGCGTGTAGAAGTCGGCCACGTCCACCAGGCGCCCCTGCTCGTTGAGCCAGCCCACTATCTCGTGGCCCATGCCCTCGATGTCCAGCGCGCCTCGGCTCGTCCAATGCAGCAGCCGCTCGAGCGACTGCGCCGGGCAGTCGATGGAGATGCAGCGGTAGGCTGCCTCTCCCTCCTCGCGCACCACGGGGCTGCCGCAGCTCGGGCACTCATGCGGCATCTCCCACACCAAGGCATCGTCGGGGCGCAGGGCCAGCACCGGGCCCACGACCTCGGGTATCACGTCGCCGGCCTTGCGCACCACCACCGTGTCGCCCACGCGCACGTCCTTGCGATGCACCTCGTCCACGTTGTGCAGCGTGGCGCGGGCCACGGTCGAGCCCGCCACGGTCACCGGCTCCATCTCGGCCACCGGGGTCAGCGCGCCGGTGCGGCCCACCTGCACGGTTATGTCGCGCAGGATGGTGGTCTTCTCCTCAGGCGGGAACTTGAACGCGATGGCCCATCGCGGCGCGCGGGCCGTGAAGCCCATGCGCTCCTGAAGCGCGAAGGAATCCACCTTCACCACCACGCCGTCTATCTCATAGGGCAGCTCTTCGCGACGGTCCATGGACGCGCGGCAGAAGCCGAACACCTCGTCGAGGCTCGTGCACAGCGCCACGTCAGGGTTCACATGGAAGCCCGCCTCGCGCAGCCATTGCAGCAAATCCCACTGGCCCTCCACCGTCAGCGCGGCATCGTCGGCCGTGGCGTAGATGAACGTGGCCAGGTCGCGCCCGGCGGTTACCTTAGGGTCCTTCTGGCGCAGCGATCCCGCCGCGGCGTTGCGCGGATTGGCGAAGGGCGCCTTGCCGTTGTCCACGGCAGCGCGGTTGAGCGCCTCGAAGCTGCGCTTGGGCATGTACACCTCGCCGCGCAGCTCCAGCGGGGTGCCGGGGCGGCGCACGGCCCCGCGAGCCTGCTCGCGCAGGGCCAGCGGCACGTCGCGCACGGTGCGCATGTTGGCGGTCACGTCCTCGCCGGTAGTGCCGTTGCCGCGCGTGGCGGCGCGCACGAGCACGCCTTGGTCGTAGGTGAGCGCGATGGACGAGCCGTCTATCTTCAGCTCGCAGCACAGCGGCGGCAGCTCGCCAAGGGCCTTCTCCACGCGCTCGGCCCAAGCGGCCAGCTCGTCGAGGTCCATGGCGTTGTCGAGCGAGTACATGCGGCTCGCGTGGTCGACGGGCACGAACTGCTCGCCCACGTAGCCGCCCACCCGCTGGGTGGGGCTCGCCGAATCCACCAGCTCGGGATGAAGCGCCTCCAGCTCGCGCAGCTCGCGCATGAGCGAATCGAAGGCGCCGTCGGATATCTGGGGGTCGTCCAGCGCGTAGTACTGGTAGGTGTGGTGCTCTATCTCCTTGCGCAGCGCAGCGACGCGCGCAGCTGCATCGCTCGTTGCCGCTGCGCGCGCCTTCTCGTCAAGGAGGCTCTGTTGCTCGGTGGTCATAGGACCATATTATAGTTCAAGCCCCTAGGGACGCATGCCGAAAAGGCCCCCCGAGAGCGCCTGCGGCGCCGTGGCGCCGTAGACCGCCATGGTCACGCCGCGCATGATGAGGAAGAACGCCACGAAGTAGACGATCATCTCGGGCAGGAAGAAGAACCCGGCGCCGCAGATGACGGACACGATGCCGTTGCACAGCATCCAACCCCAGCTCACGCCTGACTTGCGCAGCCCGATGGCCGCCGTGATGGCGAACACGCCGTAGGCGATGACGAACGCACCCACGAACCATGCCAGCACCACCGCGCCGGTGATGGGATGGATGAGGAACAGCACGCCCAGGATGAAGTTGCACAGGGCGTTGATGACCGCCCACGCCGATATGCCCTTCACATGGCGGAAGCGGAACATGTTGATGGCGTCCACCACGCCAGCGGCTATGAACATGATGCCTGCCACCGTGGCCAGCGTCACCATGGTGAGGCCGGGCCAGAACATGAGCACCAGGCCAGCGATGGCCAGGGCGATGCCGCCCAGCACCAGGCCCCAATCGCGTTCGGTCGTCGTCTGCATGACGATCACTCCCCTTTCGGTCATCCCGGGGCGCAAGGGCCCCGGCTCTACTGACGGATAAAGTGTAGGGTGCGCGCGGCAACGCCACGGCCGGTGCGGTGGCGGCGTCAGGAAACGGTAAGATGCGCGAAAGGCAGCGGAAAGGTGCGACCTCGACGAGGCGAGGAAGGCAAGGTCGGAGCGCGTGGGCCATGCAGGCTTGCTCCATGGGCCGCGCCTACCCGAGCGCCTGGATGGCTAACGGAAGCGCCTCGGCCACATCCTCGGCCATGACGCTGATGGCACCCAGGCGCTCGGCAGCGATGCGCCCCGCCTCGGCGTGGAGCCACGTGCCCAGCGCAGCGGCGTCAGCCGGGGCGAGCCCTTGGGCCAGCAGCGCGCCCACGGTGCCCGCCAGCACGTCGCCCGTGCCCGCCTTGGCCAGGGCGGGCGTGCCGTGGGCCATGATGATGGCTGCCCTGCCCGGCTGGGCCACAAAGGTCTCGGGGCCCTTCAGCACCACGGTGCAGCCATAGGCTGCGGCCAGCGCCTCGGCGAGCTGCTGCGGGCCTTCCGCGCTCACCCGCGCCCCGCGGGCAAGGCGCGCTGCCTCGCCGCCATGGGGCGTCAGCACGAGCGGCCAGCCCTTGTCGGCCCGGTGCTGCGCTGCCGCACGGCCCTCGGCCGTGGCCAGCACCGCCAACGCGCCGCCATCGGCCAGCACCGGCGCTTCCACCTGCCGCAGCACCTTCAGCGCCAGCGCCACCTCATGCGGGGCGGCGCCCGCCATGCCCGACCCCGCGGCCACGGCGACCGGGTGGCGCCGGGCAGCCTCGCTCACCGCCTCGGCCGAGAAGGCATCCCAGCAGCGGGCCACCGCCGAAGGGCGCCATGCGCGCAGCACCGGCAGCGTCTCGGCGGCGCAGAACGCCTCGGTGTAACCAGCGCCCATGCGCCCGGCAGCTGCCACGGCCAGGCACGCCGCGCCCGGGTAGCCGGCGCTGCCAGCCACGAGCACCAGCTTGCCGCGGGAGTACTTGTTGGCATCAGGGGATGGCACGGGCAGCAGGCTGCGCAGCGCCTCGGTGGCGAAAGGGTCGCCGCCAGCGGCCGCAGCCCCCTCAGGGCTGGGCGCAACGGCACGGGCAGCTTGCGCAGCGTCACCAGCCATGGCCATACCGCGCCCTAGGCCTCGAACAGCGTGGGCTCGGAGGGCGCCTCCGCCGGGCGCTGCGAGGGCGGCACGTAGGCCGGCTCGCCCTTCTCGGCCACCGTGGTGGCGGGCAGCTCGTCGAGCATCGAGCGCGCGTCCTTGAACTGGCGCGTCAGCTCCTCCATGGGATCCACACGCTTCTCGCTGGCGGCCACCGCCCCCTCGGTGATGGCCATGGCGCAGGCCACGGCCTCGGCGTGGGTGAATGACAGCGAGATGGGCATCTCCCGCAAGCCGATGCTGTCGGCGATGGTCCGCGCTCGCCCGGCCAGCACCACGTAGGGACGCCCCTTGGCGTTGCGGCGCACCTCGATGTCGCGCACGCCCACGCCGCCGGAGAACCCGTTGCCGAGCGCCTTCACCACCGCCTCCTTGGCCGCGAAGCGCGTGGCGTAATGCGTGGCCGGATGCGCCGTGGCGTCGCAGTAGGCGCGCTCCTGCTCGCTGAACACCTTCGCAGCGAACGACGGCGTGCGGGCCAGGATGCGCTCCATGCGCGCTATCTCCACCACGTCGAGCCCGAGGCCCACCTGGTCGTCGGCCATGCGCACGGCGCCGGCCGTAGCCAGCGCCTCTTGGGTCGCCTTCCGCAGGGCCATTACTCGACCGTCACCGACTTGGCCAGGTTGCGCGGCTGGTCCACGTCGCAACCGCGCGCCACCGCCACGGCGCGGGCGAACAGCTGCAGCGGCACGCTGGCCGTGATGGCGCTGAACGCATCGCGCACCTTGGGGATGTATATCACGTGGTCGGCGTGCTTCCTTATGTCCTCGTCGCCCTCGGTGGCAACGGCCACGATCATGGCGCCGCGGGCCTTCGACTCCTGCAGGTTGGACACGATCTTGTCGTAGACCGGGCTCTTGGTGGCGATGGCGATGACCGGGAAGCCCTCGTCGATGAGCGCGATGGGCCCGTGCTTCATTTCGCCGGCGGCGTAGGCCTCGGCGTGCAGGTAGCTGATCTCCTTGAGCTTGAGCGCGCCCTCGTAGCTGATGGCGGCGCCCATGCCGCGGCCGATGAACAGCGCGCTCGTGGCGTCCTTGCAGGCCAGGGCCGCCTCATCGATGGCGGCCGTGTCCTCCAGGATGGCCTCCACCTGCTCGGCGGTGTCGGCAAGCTCGCTGAACAGCAGGCGGATCTGGGCCGTGGTCAAGCCGCCCTTGGCCTGGGCCAGCAGCAGCGCCAGCAGCGTGAGCGACGCCACCTGCCCCAGGAAGCTCTTGGTGGAGGCGACCGCTATCTCCTTGTTTGCCTTGGTGTAGATGACGCCGTCGCTCTCGCGGGCCACCGGGCTGCCCACCACGTTGGTGATGCCGAACACCTTGGCGCCCTTCACGCGCGCGTCGCGGATGGCAGCCAGGGTGTCGGCCGTCTCGCCCGACTGCGACACCGCCACCACCAGCGTGGTGGGGGTGATGATGGGGTTGCGGTAGCGGAACTCGCTGGCCACCTCCACCTCGCAGGGGATGCGCGCCCAGGCCTCGATGAGGTTCTTCGCTATGAGCCCGGCATGATACGACGTGCCGCATGCGATGACGTAGACGCGGTCGACCAGGTCGAGCTCCTCGGGCGTCATGTCCAGCTCGTCGATGGCGAGCGCGCCCGACACCAGGCGCCCGGCCAAGGTGTCGCGGATGACGCGGGGCTGCTCGTAGATCTCCTTCAGCATGAAGTCGGGATGACCGCCCTTCTCCGCCATGTCGATGTCCCAGTCGACGTGGGTGACGGTCGGCTCGATGGGCTCGCCCGCCTCGTCGAAGTACTCGATGCCCTCGGCGGTGAGCCGCGCGGTCTGTCCATCGGCCAGCACCACCACGTCGCGCGTGGCGTCGATCATGGCTATCATGTCGCTGGCCACGTAGCTGCCCTCGGCCCCGCGGCCCACCACGATGGGCGAATCCTTGCGGGTGACGATGATGGTGCCCGGCTCGCGGTCGCACACCACGGCCAGGCCGTAGGCGCCCACCAGGCGCGCGGTGGCATCGGCCACGGCAGCGCGCAGGTCGCCATCGTAGGCTTCCTCGACGAGGTGCGCCACCACCTCGGTGTCGGTGTCGCTCGCGAAGGAGTGGCCGCGGGCCATGAGCTCATCGCGCAGCTCGGCGAAGTTCTCGATGATGCCGTTGTGCACGATGGCGATGTCGCCCGCGCAGGACGTGTGCGGGTGCGCGTTGGCCTCGCTCGGCTTGCCATGCGTTGCCCAGCGCGTGTGGCCGATGCCGCAGGTGCCCTTCAGGTCGAAGTCCTCCAGCGTGCGGGACAGCTCGCCCACCTTGCCCTTGCGGCATACCACCTCGAGCGCGCCGCCTTCTTGGATGGCGACGCCTGCCGAGTCGTAGCCACGGTACTCGAGCCGCGTCAGGCCCTCTATCAGTATGCCTTGGGCGCGCTCGGCGCCCGTGTATCCGACGATTCCGCACATAGGTTGGCCGTCGTCCTTTCTCAAGATGGGAAGCTGGGCGCACGCCGATGCCGGCGGCCGCCCTTCCGCATGATGGACTATTGTACGGGAAGCGGCGCGGTTTGCCATCTGCGCGCGGTGATGAGCGGCATTTGTCCACAGCTGCCGAAGGGCCGGGCAAGGCACGAGCGGCGATGCGATGGCGCGTTCCGCACGGCTGGCAGGCGCAGCCCATGCCCGATGAAATAGTTTCACTTTGCCAATAGTTATGAGATGATACCGTTTGCAGGCCCTGCGGGCCTGCGCTGTGTTTAGACCTCGTGCCGGCGGGCGGTACTACCGCGTTGCCTGTCGGCACGCCCTTTGATCCCCAAGGAGCCCGCCATGTGGAGCAGCTGCCATCCCAAGTCTGACGAGGACCTGAAAGAGTGCGCCGAGCTGGGCAAGTCGCTCAACCGCTTGAGCCAGCCCACCATCTTGACCCTGCTCGCCCAATCCGGCGAGCCCATGCACGGCTACATCATCGTGCAGCAGGCAGCCGACTCCCCCATGTTCGGCGGCAAGAAGCCCGATGCCACGGGCATCTACCGCCAGCTCAAGCGCATGGAGGAGACCGGGCTCATAACCAGCAAGTGGGACACGCCGGCCGAAGGCTCGGCCAAGCGCCTGTTCACCCTCACCGACAAGGGGCGCCATTGCCTGCGCCGTTGGATCGACGCGCTGGCCTGCTACCAGCTGACGCTGCAGGACCTGCGGGCAAGCGCCGCGTGCGCGCTGGGCATCGACGTGCCCGATGCCCCGCAGTGCTCCCACGAGTAGGCGCCGCACCGTGGGCGAGCCGATGAGTGTTCCGCCGCTGGGCATGGCCGCTGTTTCCGGCCGCGACGTGGCCGCGCTGCACGACCCGCGCCCGGCTTGCATCGTCGGGGCTTGCGGCGCCGACGGCGCGGTGGGATTCGCCACCATCATATGGGCTACGCCCGTCTCCCACGATCCTGCCATGACAGCCATCGCCTTGCGCGCGCGGTCGCACACCATGGGGCTGCTGCGCGAGTCGGGGCGCTTCTCGCTGTGCACGCTACCCGCCACGGCCGACGCCGTGCAGCTGGTGGAGCTGTGCGGCAGCTCCACCGGGCACAAGGCGGACAAGGGCGCGCTGGTGCCCCACCAGGTGGTAGATGGCGTGCCGGTGCCGCTGATGGCGCTGAGCTGGCAGCTGTGCGCGGTGGAGAGCGTGCAGGAAACGGGCGACCACCTGCTGGTGGTGGGCACGGTGGAGAGCGCGGGCACTGCCTTGGAGCAGCGCGACGAGCGCGGGCGGCTGCTGCCCTGGGAGGGGCTGCTGTGCGTGCAGCACGGCGCCTATGGCGCGTGCCAGCCGCTCGAAGGCTAGCGCTACGACCGGCCGGGCCGTTGGGCCTCCTGCTTTCCCCTTCGGCATTTCGCGGTGTGACGTAAGCCGTCGCGCGCTGGGCAGGGTTCGCGCTCGTTAAGCCTCCTCGATGACCAGGGCGCGCAGGATGCCGCTCGTGGCATAGTCGCGCTTGCCTGCGCCGAGGCCCACCCGCTTGATGGTGAAGCGCTCGGGCAGCGTGCCGGACGTGCGCAGGGCCGCTGCGGCTGCCGCGCCCGTGGGCGTGACCAGCTCGCCCTCCACCGCCGTGATGGAAAGCGGCAGAGCGTGGGCCTGGGCGATGTTGGCCACCGCCGGCGCTGGAACGGGGATGATGCCATGCTGGCAGCGGATGGTGCCGGTGCCCTCGGTGAGCACGGGCACCACCACGTCACGCAGCCCCAGGCTGTCGAAGGCCACGGCGATGGCCACGATGTCGGCGATGGAGTCCACGGCGCCCACCTCATGGAAATGCACTTGGTCGAGGGGTGCGCCGTGGGCCTTCGCCTCGGCCTCGGCCACGATCGTGAAGATGCGCCGCGCCAGCGTACGGGCGCAGTCGGTCATCTGTCCCGCGTCGATGATGGCCAGCACGTCGGCCAGGTTGCGGTGCTCGTGGGCATGGGCATGATGGCCTGCCGCACCGCCGTGACGACCGCCTTCCCCGTGATGATGGCTATTCCCGTGGGTGTGGCCTTCCCCATGGGTGCGGCCCGCATCGTGGCCGTGGTGAGCGCAAGCCCCTTCCCCGCCGTGGGCGTGGCCGTGCAGGTACGCCATGTCGTGGTCGTGGTTCTCGTGGGCATCGTCGAGCACCACGTCGAAGTCGCAGGCATCCAGGCCGTGCTTCGCCACGCGCGATACGCGCACCGTGAACCCCTGCACCGGCAGGCTGTCGAGGGCTGCGCGCACCGCTGCCTCGTCGGCTCCCGCATCGAGCAGCGCCGCGACCAGCATGTCGCCGCTGATGCCCGCGCTGCATTCCAGGTATAGCTGCTCGGCCATGGGGCCCTCCTATCAAGCAAGGGCGCGCTGCGCCCGGCAAGGTCGTGTCGCCGTGCCGCTAGGCAGACGGCAGATGGTTGATGAGGCTCGCCTGATACGCGGCCCCGAAGCCGTTGTCGATGTTGACCACCGAAACGCCGCTCGCGCATGAGTTGAGCATGGCCAGCAGCGCCGCGATGCCCCCGAAGGACGCGCCGTAGCCCACGCTCGTGGGCACGGCGATGACCGGGCACGCCACCAGGCCGCCCACCACCGACGCCAAGGCGCCCTCCATGCCCGCCACCGCGATGACCACCTGGGCGCGCTGCAGGTCGTCCGCGCAAGCCATGAGCCGATGGATGCCCGCCACGCCCACGTCGTAACGGCGCAGCACCTCGTTGCCCAGGAACTCGGCGGTGAGCGCCGCTTCCTCGGCTACGGGCAGGTCGCTCGTGCCAGCGCAGGCCACCACGATGGGGCCATTGCCGCCTTGGGGCGCCGGCTCGCCCACCACGGCCAGGCGCGACGTCGCGTCGTAGGCGAAGGGCAGCGTGACGTTCGATTGGCCTGCCAGCAGGCGTTCCACCTCGGCTGCCTTCGCCGCATCAAGGCGCGTCACCAGCACGCCCGGCTGGCCCGCAGCCACGAGGGACTGGGCTATGGAGGCTATCTGGTCGGCCGTCTTGCCCTCGCCGAAGACCACCTCGCCCACGCCTTGCCGGGCCGCGCGCTGGGTGTCCGGCCGCGCGAAACCCTGATCGGCAAAGCCCTGGGCTTGGGCCAGCAGCTGCTCGACCTGGGCCTGCGCCTCAGCCGGCGAGATGGCACCCTGCTCCAGTGCTGCGAATATGCTGTCGATGGGATGTGCCATGGGTTGGGCCGTCCTTAGGGTAAGCAGGGCGGCTGCGCCCCGGGGTTCGTCGTCTGGCTATAGGATACCGCAGGCGCGGGCGGCTGCGTCAAGGCTGGCCGCAGTGATGGGCTCGCCCTGCGGCACATGCGCCGCCAAGCACGAGAAGCGCGGCTTGTCTGCCGTGAAAAGCCCGAGCTCGCGCGACGCCTCGCGCACGGCCTTCTTCGTGAGGCCCGCTCGCCTCAAGGGCGAGACGACGCCCTGATCGGCCAGCGCCTTGAAGCCCGGGCGGCGCTGCGGGTCGTCGCTGGCGTTGGTGCCATCGGCCAGCACCGGGAAGCCATCGCGCTGCGCCGCTGCCCCCAACGTGCCGAAGATGAGCCCCTTGCATCGGTAGCAGCGGTCGGGCGGGTTCGCGCAGATGCCCGGGCGAGCCAGCACGTCAAGATCCACCGTGCGCAGCGGCACGCCGAGCTGGGTTGCCAAGCGCTCAGCATCGGCCCGCTCGAATGGGGCCTGGAAAGCGCTGGCTGCCATGTAGGCGCCCACCTGGCAGCCAGCTTCCTTGGCAGCCGCCAGCAGGTACGCCGAATCGCAGCCGCCCGAGAACGCCACCGCCAGCCGCGGCGTGCGCGCGAAGAACGCCTCCAGCGGCTCGGTGCCCAAGCGCTGCCCTTCGCCCACCCATTCCGCGTCGAGCGCGGTCAGGCCCTCGTAGGGCGAATGGGAAACACGTGCCGGGTTCTCGTCTGCATCCATATCCATGACCATGATTATACCGGCATCATGCAAAGCAGGCTCTGATTCCGCCTTGCGACCCCATCGACCCACCGTTGCCAGCTAGCGAAATCCAGGGCCAATCAGGCTCGGGGCAGCCGATAAGCCACGCCCGGCCCCCGATGCCCGCCGATGCGTTCCACTAAGCCTTGGCTGATAAGCCGGTTGAGCAACCGGTTGACCGTCGCCCTCGACTTCCCCGTACGACGTACGACATCCTCGGCACGGACGGCCTCCTCCTCGCCCAGAAATTCGATAACGGCATATTCCACAGCAGAAGGCCGCCCTGCACCGAATTGAGCCGCAGCTCCCTCTGCGGAGTCGGCCCCCAGCGCCACTTCGGACGAAATGCATCCTTCTTCTGCATCAGCAGCTTGAGGCTGCTTCTTGTATATGAGCAGCTGGAATGTGGATATGTGATCGTAGGCCGCTGGCGGCTCCATTCCCGCCTGATCAAGAGCCGTCCTTATCTGGTAGAAGCCCGTCCCCTTGTTCTCTACCACGTATTCTGGTTGGAAGCGAGCCGAGCTTACCTCGCCTTGGTCGGAACCAGGCGAATACGGCGTTGCCTCCAATATCCCCGCGAGGACCTGATTGCGGGCAGCTGCCTCCCCAAGCATCCCCAGAGTACCCACCGTCACCGGTCCGTACAGGCCGCCTGGGTTCATTATCTCGATGCGGTCGTCGTACATGTTCACCTGCACCTGAGAACCCAGCCCTTCAGGGGAATAGTCGCGATGCATGAGGGCGTTTGCCAGCGCCTCGCGCACAGCAACTTCCGGGTACTCCTCCGTGTCGGTGCGGAACGCACCTTCGATGCGCGACGATATGCGCATGTTGCGGCGCACATGATAGAGCGTCTCGTCGATAAGATACGGGATGGGCCCTTCGATGAAGCGCGAATCGATGAATCGCTCCCCTTCCGGCGATAGATCTGCCTTGCTCAAGCCCGGCACCACAAGGAATGAGACCTTTGCTCGCGGAAAGAACTGCTGGGGATAGCTGCCAAGAGCCATGATGCCAGCAAGCGTAGGACGCAGCACCCCCTCTTCATCATAATCTGCAGCGCCTTTTATGCGCAAGATGTCATCTGATGGCAACTCTTTCACCATGCGCGACGAGGTGCTTCGCACCCGCTCGATGAATGCCTCTTTCAGCTTCGTATCGAAATCGGCAAGGGTTGCTCGCTCGACAACCGCTTCATCATGGTGGGGCTGACGCCGCTCTTCCAGCAAGCGGTCGACCTCGTAACGGCTAAGGTGTCGATCACCGTCTCCCACCCTTATAAAGGCTCCATCGTACAGGGGACGTGCTTTCACATAGCATGGCTTCATGTATGGAGGCAGCTCGGGGATATGAGCGACGACCACCAAGGCACCCTCGAAGTCTTCCACATCGATGCGAGCACGGATGCGCGGCTCCATCTTGTCGCTGCATGCTTGGGCAAGCGCATTCGATACACGCCGAGGGTCGAATCCGTCCACCGGAATAAAGCCATGCTTTTCCGAGAGGCCGCAGACGATGATGCCGCCTGAGCCGTTGGCGAAGGCAGAAATGGTATCGACGATGCTCTTTGGCAGCCCTTGAGCCGCTTCTTTCACTTCGACGCGTTGCGTATCTATGCCGAGGCGTCGAGCTTTTGCGATAAAGCTGTCAAGGTCGAACGCTTGTTCCATAGTGACACCTCCTAAGTTGTCTCAAATAGTCTCACAATTATATCATAATAGTCTCACTGATGAGATTATTATTGAGACTACTTGATGAGACAACTCTGCCCAGCACAGCATGAAGCGCGATAATATCTTTGAACCTTCGCTACAGGCGCCTTCGACGCGCCACCAGCCATGGGTGCTCGAGCTCTCGCAGGCGCGGCGGCTCAGGCAAGGGCTCGGCCTCCCCGCTTGAACCCTTCTCAGGGCTTGCGCCCCTCGAAGGGACGCTCGCCCAAGCATTTAAATGCGGAGGGCCCTGCCGCAGGGCCTCCTCTGCTTTGCTGCGCGAGTCAGCCTCGACCCTCGCCTTCCCCGGGATGCCGCGCAAAAAACGCTGCGCATTTGCTACAGACAGAAGCAAGGGGCCGTTCCTGCATGGCTAGTTGCATGATAACCGCCATAACCACCATTGGAAAGAATGATGCTGCAATAGACAGTACCGCTTCGATCAGCTGATCGAAGCCACCACTCAAGCACGGACCCGTCGTAGGTTTTAACAGCACGATTGTTGACAGTAGAACTAGAACTGCCCTGATAAGCAATGTACTGGAATGGTTCGTATCCAGATACGTTAGTAAGAGTCTCTGACTCATTGTAGTTTGCGAACGATACGCCGAAGACCTCATAGGAGGAAGGTAGCCAGATGGTCTCATCCGTAGTCTTTTGCAGATAGGATGCACTCGAACCACCATAAAGCTGATGGTGCTTGTCCACACCTACGATAGCCATTTGCATTCTTTCGGGCAGGTAGCCCCAGAAAGTCGTACGCAGCGCATTTCGCATGGCATAGGAAGCCCACCCGCCGGAATTGGTATTGACTGAGTTCATGTAAGTGTAGTTGAACGTACTACCGCCTGCTGCAATGCTCTTTGTGTTCTTATAGGCGTAGATATCTCTCGTCTGGAAGGTGAGACCTGCTTTGCCTGAGCCGTCGGACTTGGTGTCCTGGCAGATGCCGATGAGCTGCAAATCGAGATAGCCGCCAACCGCACCTTCGACCTTGAGGTGAAAGTACGGGCCCTCCCCTGGATTGCCGTTCGTCATCACCTGACGGTCGAGCATGCCTTTGTACATGGAATAATAGGTCGAGGACGTTCCGTTGGCAGACAAGTCATCGGCCGCAGCCTTGATGTCGTCGAGCACCAGGAACCGCGGAGCGCCTGCCGAGGCATCCGGGTTCTCGATCCACAGCGGCTCGCCCCAGTCGGCTGGACTGTTGTAATCAGCCGCGAAGCAGTAGCTGATGTTCGTGATGGAGGCGGAAGAGCCTTCGCTGAGGGTCGAGAGCTTGTCATAATTCAGTTCTGTGCTCGTCTCTTGGAGGTTCAAGCGGTAGCCGAGGGAGAGGGTGTCTCCTGCTGGGATGGTGAACTCGTCCGCAGCAAAGGACTTCTCGAGAAGGATGTCGTCAAGCGAGAAGTCGACGGCGCCAGCTGGCTTGGATGTTGAGGTCACATCCGGGTCCTTGAGGTCGTCTTCTGTCAGCTCGCCAGTTGCCGGGTACAAGCTGAACAGCTTATCTGAGGTGGCTGGCAAGTCGCTGCCATCCTTCTTCTTCAAGATGTCGGAGGCGCCTAAGCTCGTCGAGCCGTTGCCTTTTACTTGCTTGGACTCCAAGCCCACGATGCGAAGGTCAACTTCTGATTGGCTAACCACCCTGTTCTGCCCGAAGGCGCTCGAGGCCAAGCCTTCCCTGCTCTCGTTTCCTTGCGTGACCACATCGGCATAGAACGTGACCGAGCTCGGCACGTCAACGCTGATGACGCTCGTCCAGCGGGCCGTGAGCTCTACCCGTCCGTCATCCCCTGCGTAGTCTGGCAGCTTGGAGGCGTCCACGTACCATTTGCCGTCCGTTTCATCTTGGTAGACGAGGTCTTGGTCGATGGCTTCTGCGCCTTCAGCGTCAGGGATGGTCCAGCCCTGAAAGACGTAGCCTGGGCGCTTGGGGTCGGCTATCTCGACCTTGTCCCCAGCCTCTATCTGCTCGCCTGCGACCGTCTGGTCATCCTTCGGCTCGCCTGAGTAGTCCTCATCTCCCGGCTCGGAGTCCACGTCAAATCCGATATCAAGATCACTCTGCTCCCACTGGGCCACGTAGGTGACCGCGTAGCTCACCACGACATCCTCGCCAGGAGCGAAGCTGAGCTGCGAGACGTTGGATACCGGCGGGATCGACTGCCATCCAGCGAAGCGATAGCCTGGGCGCGTGGGCACGATGCTGCCCTGCCATCCTGAAGTGGGGTCGTTGGAGTAGTAGGTATCTGTCTTGTTCTGGGTATCAGAACAGTCATCGCTCCAATACCCGCCATTAGCATCCCAGGTGATAGGCACACGCCAGATAGCGTAGACATTATTCTGAAGCGTCGTGTTGAATGCTCTGCTCGTCCAAGTTGTGCCACCTGGATAGGTGCGCTGCGTGCTGTAGCAGACGAACTCGCATTCTGGGTTCGCGAAGGTGATACGCCAGTTAGCCCCCGAAGGATTCCACTGCATCGTCGCATCCGGATAGAAGATGAAAGTGTTAGTGTCCGCATCCGGCCAATGGAAGCGATCGTTAGGATACCAAGCCACTAGCCCATCATAGGAGTTGCGAGCGTAAAGGCCATTTGCATATGTTGTGACGCTTCTTGCACGAGATGAGAGCGCCGTCTGCATCTCAACTTCGGGAAGGTCGACGGATGCGATGCTGTTCTCTGCCGCAAAGCCAAGAGCTTCCCATGGGGTTGCCACTACCATCTCAGACAAGCTGACTTTGATAGCTGCAGAATCGATTTCGGGCAGGTCGTCGTCGGTCGAGGAGAGGGCGACCATGGCGGTGAGCTGAGTGCCGGCTTCGTCTGCTTGGCCTTCGTTGGAGCCTTCGACTTCGGGACCTTCGGCCCCTTCGCTCAGGATGACGGATGCAGCAGGCAGGCTCACGGTCGGTATCGCATGGAATACGTCAGGGCTGATGGAGGTGATGGTCGCAGGCGCGTTGATGGTGGCGAGCTTCGCGCAGGCCTCAAGGGCGCCAGCAGCGATGGTGGTGCAGCCCTCGCGGATGGTTATCTCGGTGGCTCCGGCGGGGACGCGGAGCAGGGTCGCGAGGTCGGATGTGTAGAGAAGACCATTCTCCGAGGCGAATGCTGCGCCGTCCTCCACGGAGATGGCAT
>CAJUQH010000020.1 GCA_910588095.1 uncultured Eggerthellaceae bacterium | reverse complement strand
TTGGGATTTGGAATCCCAAGCATCGTTCGCACGCTGGATACCGAGCTCCATGCGATTCATTCGCTCCTCGGTGAGCGGCGTGTAGTTCTCCAAACCGTCACACCATGGCTCTTGGGGCTCATAGGGGATGCTGGTGAGCGTTCCATCGAGCGCAGCTTGCTGCAGCTCCTCGATGGTGTAATCAGACCAGACCTTATCGGGCATCCTTCTCACCATCCTTTTCGGCATCAAGCATCGCCTGCACCTCGTCACGCCAGGTCAGCGGCACCCGCTCTATAGTCCAAGCCCCTGCCTTGATTCGGTTGTAGTAGATCTTCGCCATCCCTAAGCCTCCTTAGCTTCCATGGACTCCATCAAGCCTGCGACCATCACGCCCAGCTCGGCGATGGCCTCCTCGGTTTCCGTCGTGCTTGCCGCAGCCGCATCGGCCATGACGCCGAGCTCTGCCGCAGCATCCTCCAGGTCGCCCACCTTGCCGGGCAGCGCCTCGATGACGGCGCGCTTCTCCGCCTCGGCTGCTGCAGCCGCCTCCATCTCCTTGCGCGCAGCTTCCTCCGCAGCTTCGCGCTCGGCAATCTCTGCCAGCTCGGCATCGGTGTAGAGTACGTAGCGCAGGATGTCCTCCGTCTCGTCCCATGCGGGCTTGGCCGGGATGGCCGGGGCCACGGTGCGTTTCGCGTAGAGCGCATTTCCCGGGTCGTCGGGGTCCGACCACACCAAGACGTCCTCGGTGACCTTCGGCACGGCCTCCACCGCCTCGTGGCGCGCCACAACTATGCGCTCCGGCACCAGGCGCCCCCTCGCCATGTCGGGCTCGTGCAGCTCCTGGCCGCTCTCGTCCAGTATCCTCATAGCTCTCCCTTCCTAAGCGATTCGGTGGTAGACGTGGCAACCGCTGAATCGGTGGTCGTCCTCCTCATAGGACCACGTGCCGCCGAACATAAGCGCCGGGTTGCACTCGACCGTCGAGACGTACTCGGCGCCCACCGGGTAGGACTCCTTCCCTGCCGACGCCAGCGCATCGCGCGCGTACGCGTCGGCTATCTCGAGCCGCTTGCCGTCCTTGTCATAGATGTAGCTCACGGGATAGGCCGTGAGCTCCGTGCCTTCAGTCGCCATGGGCGCCTCCTAACCTCAATGTCCTGGTGGCCTCGTCGTAGGTGCCGATACCATCAAGCCTTGCCTTGTCCTGCGCCGACATGAGCCCGTCGGCGCCATCTGATGCGAGCGGCAGCACGATGGCCGAGATCTCGCTGCCCTCTCCGTTCTGCAGGGAGACCTTGCGGCCCATCATGGCGAGTTGCGAGCCTAGCGCGTCCCTGGCACGACGCCAGAACGCCAGCAGCCCCGATTCATCAAGGAACGCCAACGAACCCACCCCCTACCCGGATGCTCGCCGCGTCAGCGTCGTAGACGCCATCTGAGAGCATCAGCTCGCCCTCGCCGCTCTCGCCCACAAGCCCGTCGCCGATGTGCAGGGCATCGACGAGGTAGAGGTAGGGCACGTCTGCATGCAGCTGCCCGAGGGTCTGGATGGCCAAAGCGATGCGGGCGATGTGCGCCGCATCGAGCTGCTCGGCAAGCAGCCGGCGCTCCTCGTTGGCGATGCGCACCGCCTCGTTGGTCTGCCGCTGTTGCTCGGCAATGGCCCGGATGCGCTCCTCTTCCTGGGCACGCCGGGCGATGTCCAGGAAGTACTGGATGTCATCGGGCGACTTCGTGTGGGGCGACTCGAGGTCTACAGGTCCCGCGGGATTCACGAAGTAGGGCCGTTCCATCTGCTCGGTCACGATGCGCTTCTCGAGGCCCACGTAGCCGACGAACGTCACGAACATGTCCCCTGGGTCGAGCGTGACCTCCCATGGCACCGTCACCGTGTCGCCGTCCAGGATGCTCCGATGGCTGCGGGTCCCGTTGTAGAAGTGGACGTAGATGTGGTCCATGGCCTCCCACTCGGCATCGAAGTCCACCTTGAGCGTGTCTGACCTGACCCCGAGTGCTATGAGGTCGTCGTTGTTGGGGTGCCACAGCACGCGCCGCTCCACCCTGAGCTTGTGCTCCATCGAGGCTCCTCTCAGTTGATGTTCTGCTCGATCCATTCCGTCGTGATGGCAGACACGCTGCCGGCTGCCGCTGCGCTCTCGGCCGCGGCCCTCACCGCATCGCGCATCGCGCGCACGCGCCAGGTCTGAGTGCGCGAGAGGGTGCCGAACTCGTATGTGGACTTGTGCGGCTCGCTGATGTCGATGACCTGCTTGACCACCTCGAGGGTCGCATCGAGTCCTATGAGCTCGTTTCGGCACGGGTACCAGTCGTAGAGCTGGATCTCGTCAGGGTCGATGCCAATGAGCGACAGGTCGAGGGCGGTTATCTTGGTCGATTCTGCGACGGCGCGCTTTGCGGCCAGGAACTCACGTCCCTTGGCGAGCAGGTTCGACGGCACCTCGACGTCATCCCACGTCTCCGTGCCGCCGATGATGCCGTAGGTCGCCTGCAGCTCCTCGTCGTCGATGTATTCGAGCCCTCCGTTGACCGAGGAGACGGTCAGGCGGTCGTCGCTGCCGTCGAGCTTCTTGCCCAGCGGCCACAGGCGCGTGACCACTTCGTCGAAGGCGAGGCTGCGGCTGGCGCTTTGCATGTTGTGGCCAAGGGCGATGGGCGTGGAGCGCACCTGCCCCAGCCTCTCGGCGTAGTCGAACCTGAGCAGCCCAGCGCCATCGCGGCGCACCCGCTGCTCGCCGCCGTAGACGTCGGCGAGCTTCTTCACGAGCGCATCCAGGCTGCTCTCGCGCTGAAATCCCTTGAACACGCCATCGGAGGTCTCATGCGTGGCAAGGGTCACGTCCCCTCGGTAGATGCGCTTGTGCGGCTCCACCATGGAGTTATGGCGCTCGAGCACCGCATCGACGTAGGCCTGCATGCCCGTGCGCGAGCCATCGCCCGACCACTGCCGCTCCTCGGCATAGCCTTGGCGCGAGTCGTTGAGGTAGCCCATGACACCGGCGCACGTCACCTCGCTGCACACCAGGCCCTTCGAGTCCATGGAAGGTGCTGCCGACAGCACGCGCCCATCGAACCTGGCCTTGCCGCTCGAGGCATCGACCACCTTCACCAGAGTGGTGAAGGGCAGAAGCGAGCGGTAGCTCGGATGGTTCGGGTAGATGGTGAACTTGAAGGAGTCTATGGCGTTCTGCTGCCGCGTCACCTTAGCCGAGGCGATGGCGTGATGGCGGTCGCGCAGGGCCCCGACCACCCCGTCGTTTTCGATGTAGGCTTCCAGCATCACAGGCGCTCCTCTACCCAGCACAGCGTGCAGGGGCCGCCTTCGAGCACGACCTCGTTGCCTCCAGGCTCGAGCCACAGGTCCAGCCACGCGGTGCCCTCGACGCTCTGGGACCGACCCGCAACCGTCAGCTTCGAGGGTGCCGCGTCCATGGCCATGAGGCGGATGCGGCGCCCCTGGTTGCGCACCATGTTGCTGCCCTCGGAAAGCTCGAAGGTCGATGCGCTGTTGGCGATGAGGTAGGGGTAGGCGCTGAAGGTCGCCTTCACGTCTGCGCTCATGCCCGTCTCGTCGTAGGTGGCCGTCACCTTGTCGCAGCTCCCATGGAAGTGCCAGTACGGTATCTCGCTGTCGTGGATGTCCATGTCATGGATGCCGTAGAGCCACGTGGCGAGCCCCGAGACCTCAGCGAGCACCTCCGCCTCGCTGCCGACGATGCCGAAGGTGTAGGTGAGAGGCCGGTCATCATAGAACGCCTCGCCATCGAGCAGCGAGAAGTCGTAGCTGCCGTTGCAGTACGGCACGCTGGCGCGCACCGTCTGCTTCTCAGGCAGGCCGATGTCCTTCACGGACAGGCACTCGTCATCGCCGCTGCGCGTGCCGTAGGCGCGGCGCTGGCCGTTGGCGTATATCTCTGCCGTCATAGCGCAAGCCCCCAATCCTGCATGGCCATCCGCTGGCCTTGCATGGCGTCGATGTTGGGCGTGATGATGCGACCGACCGCCTCGCCGTCTATCTCCATGACGGTCTGGCGCTCTCCGAGCTCCTCGAGCGCGCCCAGCATCCGCTCGCCCACCCCTCCGTCATCGAGGCGGGCCTCGACCTGGTAGGTGATGGCGGCGATGGGCAGGGCGGCCTCCACGGCCGCGCTCACAGAAGCGGGCCTTGCAGCCGGCGCCAGCGATGCCAGCTGCCTGTGCCAGGCGATGCCGAGCCCTTCGGGGCTGAGGGCATCCACGGCGCTGCGGGCGATGCGGCGGTTGGCGTCGATGAGGGCCGCGGCCTCGCTCTGCTCGCCCTCGATGAAGCCCTGCACCGCGAAGCGGCCCGAGGGCTTCGTCTCCTTCCAGGGCGACCCCTCGCCGCCCTCCTGCTTTATGGCGTTGATGGCCGAGCGCGCAAGCTGGCGGGCCGCGCTGATGACGCCGCCCAACGTGGACTGCATGCCCCCGATGAAGCCCTGGCCGAGGAAGCGCCCCGATGACGACGCCTCGGATGCCCCGCGGGACAGCTCGTCGGTGGCGCCCTTGCGCAGCCGGTTGGCCGCAGGCTGGGCGTTGGCGGACTCGATGGGGCGGATGTAGGCGTCAGAGGTCTCCTTGCCGGCGCTGCCCGCCTCGCTGCTCCCTTGGCCAAGGCCCGACGTCGCGCTCTTGGACAGCCTCGAGCCGACGCCAGGCAAGCGCGCCGCGCCGGCAGACACCCCGCGCCCGAAGGCATCGGAGAGGGCCGAGCCTGCGGAGGTTGCGCCGTCAGTGCCCGTCTGCGAGCCTGCGACCGCGTTCTGCGCAGCCGCCATGCCAGCGCCGAGCGCCGAGCCGACGCCGCCCAGTATGCCGCCGGAGAAGGAGGCCACGCCCTCGGCACCGGCCCCCTGCATTCCCTCGCCGACGGCCACGCGCGCCGCTTCGACGGAATCGGCAGCCATCTGCCCGGAGGCGTCGATGGCCAGGTGGGCGTTGCTGGCGATGCCGATGGCCTCGCCAGCCGGTATGTCTCCTCCGATGGCCTCGAACTCGCGAGATGGGCTATGGGAGTCAAGGGCTGCCCTGGCAGCCTCGATGGTCTCCGCGGACATGAGCCCGACAGCCTCCGATGGCATATCGGATGCGCCGGTGATGCCGTCCACGAGCCCTTGGTCGATGTCATGGCCGAGGGCCTTCGCCGCCGCATCGACGTCGCCGTTGGTCATCTGCAGCACCATGGCGTCCAGCATCGCGCGCTGGGCGCCCTCGGCCACGCCACGGTTCGCGGCAATCGCCGATGCGAGCGAGCTGGGTATCGCGATGCCCTTTTGGGCGCACGTGGCCACTATCGAGGACAGCGACCCGTCGAAGCCCTCCCTCAGCGCCGCCATCTGCCCTTCGCCGATGTCGCCGAAATCCGACAGGCTCACCTTCGCCGAGGCGAGCGCGTCATCGAAGCTCGCGAAGGCGTCAGCACTGCTCGCCGTCATCTCGAGCAGCTCGTTTTGCGAGTAGTACAGGCTGTTGAGCACCGAGGCGAGGTCGTTGGCCTCCGCCTCGGCATTTCGCAGCTGGCCCGAGTAGTTGGCCAGCTCGAAGTCGTTGGTGGCCGTCGACAGCCGCTCTTGCGCCGTGGCCACCTCCTCCTTGGCGGCCTTCAGGGCCATCTCGGTCTCGATGACCTGCCGGGCGTTCTCCTGGTACATCTCCCGCGCAGCCTGGGCCCGCGCCTCGGCCTTGTAGGCCTCCGCGTTCGCCAGGATCGCCTCGGTCGATTCGGAGAGCTTGCCGGTCTGGGCGTCGATGATGGAGATGCTGGACCCGGTCGCCTCGTTGAAGCCATCGACCGCAGCCTTGAGCCGCTCCTGCTCGAGGGCCCCGAGCTCTCCTTTGGATGCGAGCTCGGCGATGGTCTCGGCATAGGTGTCCACCATAGCGGCGTTCGTGCCGTAATCCGCCCACGTCTCGGACATCTTGTCAGCGAGCTGGCCGACCGCCTCGATGCACTCCTCGGTGCTCTTCGCAGAGGCCGCGAGCGAGTCAGTCGATGCGGATACCGTGCCGTCGTAGCTCGAGTACGCCTCTCGTGCGGCACCGACCGCACCAGTGAGCCCCGATGTGGCCTTCTCGAGGCTGCGCGACCTCTCTGCCGCCTTGCCCAGCTCCTCCGAAGCGCGGGTTATGACCTCTATGGCGAGCGTGAGCGCGGCCATGGGCGCGATGGCCTTGAGCGCGGCGGACAGGCCCCTGGCCGCGACGGTGCCGGCCTTCATGGCGAGCGCCTGGGCCTTCAGGGCGCCTTGCTGCACCTTGATGGCGGCGGTCGAGCTGCCCGTCATCACCGTCGAGGTCTTGGTGGCCGCGTTGTACTTGACGTAGGCAGCCTGCCCGTTGACGACCTCCTTGGTTATGCGGCTGCATGCCACAGCCGACGTGTCGAAGGCCCGCGAGAGCGCCGCCTGGGCGCGCTGGAGGGCCGTCGCATCGGCTGTCCTGGACTTGAGCGCGACGAGGCCCGCCGCTATGCCCGCGAGCACCGGCGGGATGTGCCGGGCGTTCTCTATGAGGGCGGTCAGGCCGGAGACGACCGGGCCGGAGACGAACTGGATGAGCGAGCGCAGGGGCGCCTCCACCCTCTCGTAGACCTTGAGCCCGA
Source organism: uncultured Eggerthellaceae bacterium (assembly GCA_910588095.1). GTDB lineage: Bacteria > Actinomycetota > Coriobacteriia > Coriobacteriales > Eggerthellaceae > D16-63. The sequence continues at coordinate 28,929 of CAJUQH010000020.1, read as the reverse complement.
CCTCCTCCAGGGCAGACTGCATGGTGTAGAGGTCGCCTTGGGCGGTGTCCATCATGATGTCGGACATCTGCTGGGCAGAGCCTGCGCAATCCTCGAGGGCTTGCGAGTAGTCCATGAGCCCTTGGCCGCTGGCCGCGGCCTCGTCGCTCACGCCCTTCATGACGGTCTGGAGGTTGGAGTAGTGGTTCGTGCCCGCTATGGTCTTGGCAAGCGCCGCCTGCTCCTCATCGCTGAGCTGGCGCCACACGCCGCCCATGCCGTTGAGGATGCTGGAGAGCGACTTCATGTTGCCCTCGGCGTCGTAGACCTGCACGCCGTACTTGGCAAGCTCCGTCGCGCAGCCCTTCGTGTCGGTGGCCAGGCGCGTCATGATGGAGTTGAGGGCGGTGCCGGCCTCGCCGCCCTTCACGCCGGCGTTGGCCATGACCATGAGCGCGCCGGTCACGTCCTCGACCGAGTAGTGCATCGACGATGCCGTGGCGGCGCAGTTCTTGTACGCCTCGCCCAGCTGCTCCACGTTGGTGTTGGAGTTGGCCATGGCGTAGGTCATCTGGTCCACGAACTTCTCGGAGTCAGATGCCTTTAGCCCGAAGGCCGTCAGGTAGTCGGTGACGATGTCGGAGGCCTCGGCCAGGTCCATCTCGGCTGCAGCGGCGAGGTTGAGGATGCCGGGGATGCCGCTGAGCATCGAGCTGGCATCCCAGCCGGCGAGCGCCATGTAGCCGAAGCCGTCAGCGACCTGCGAGGCGGTGAAGCGCGTCGTGGCGCCGTACTGGCGCGCGGCCTGCTCGAGCATCTGGTACTCGGCATCGGTGGCGCCGGAGAGCGCCTGGACCTTGGCCATGGACGTCTCGAAGCCCATGCCGATGTTGAGCACCTCGCGGGCGAGCTCTCGCGCCTTGTCGATGCCCCGTTGGAACACCGTGGAGGCGAGGTTGGAGACGATGCCTCGAAGCGTCGTGAACCCGACGCCAGCGTCATTGGCCCTGTCTCCCGTCTCATTGAGCGTGCGGCCGAACTCCTCGGCGGCCTTGTCGGCCTCCCTGACGATGGAGCGGTTCTGCTGCAGGTCGCGGTTCAGGGAGGTCATCTGGGCCTCGAGCTGCTTGACCTCGGTCGACTCCTTGCCCTGGGTCAGGACGAGCTCGCGGTACTCCTGGCCGAGCAGGCCCATCTCGTGCTCTTGGCGCGCCACCTCGGCCGTGAGCTTGGCCAGCGCGCTATCGGCCTGCTGCTCGGCGCGCACGGCCGATTCGAGCGCGGTGTTGTTCGACTTGATGGCCGCTTCGTTGCGGGCCACCGCCGAGCGGGCGTTATTGAGCTGGACGGCGAGCTTCTGGGCTTGGGTGGAGTTCGCCCCGTAGAGCGTGATGGCCTCTCGGTGCTTCGCGCTCAGGGCCGCCACCTTGGCGTTGAGCTGGGTGTTCTCCTGGCCGAGCAGGTCCTCCTTGCGCCGCAGGGCCTCGACGGAGACGCCAGCTGCGTCCATCTGCGCATCGCACAGGCGCACGCCGCTGCGCAGCTCGCGGATGGTGCTGCTGGCCTTCTTGATGGCGGCATCGAACTCGCCGGCATCGGCCCTGAATGTTACCTTCGCCTCGTCTTTAGCCACGAGCCCGTCGCCTCCCTTCTAGCGCCTGCGCCTCTGCTCGCGCTCGATCTCGGCTGACTGCCATCTGTCGAAGGCAGCCTTGTCCTCGGATATCGTCGAGAGCGACCTGAGCGGCGCGTGCCAGAAGATGTCCTCGGGCAGCTTCAGGATCAGCACGTAGAGCGCGTAGGCGTCCTCTATGCTCTCGATGCGGAACTTAGGTATGGGTGTACGGCTCCCGCCGCGGAAGCCGGCGCGCCTCAGGAACGCGCGGCGGAAGCCATCGGAGGGTTTGGGGCCAGCAGCTCCTGCAGCGCCGCCCCGTCGATTGCGCGGTTGCCGAGCGCAAGCGACAGGAAGCCCTTCTGGTCCATGGCGCCAGCAAGCCCCTCCCCCGACTGGATGCGCCAGCAGAGGTAGGCGGTGTGGAGTATGACCATGCTCTGCAGGTCGGGCTCCTTCTCCAGGGCGGCCATGGCCTCGTTGTACGCGTCATAGGACGCACGGTCGGCTTCGCGCAGCTCTGCGAGCGCCGCATAGCTCAGCGACAGGCGCACTTCCGTGCCGTCAGCGAGCTGGTAGGCGACGCCCGAAGGCTGCCATGGGGATGCGTGCCTCTTCGCCATCAGGGCTCCCTTCTCGGAAGAAGAAGGGGGCCAGCGCCTTGGGCGCCAGCCCCCTTCTTCAGGTGGTCGATGCTTCAGGAAGGTCTCCTACTTGGAGGCGTTGCCGCCCTCCTTGGCGGCCTCCTTCTCGCCCTCCTTGGCGGCCTCCTTCTCGCCCTCCTTGGCGGCCTCCTTGGGGCTCTCCTCCTTAACCTCGACGACGGCGCCCTTGACCTTGGCGTTGATCTCGCTTGCGCGCGCCTCGGTCAGGCGCACCACGTCGCCGGGGTTGCGGTCGGCCCTGGTATCCTTGTCGATGTAGCCGACCTTCACCTCGTAGGTCTTGGTCGTCTCGTTCTTGGCGTTGCTCATGGCATGGTTCCTTTCTCTATGGTTCTCTAGGCAGCGACCTTCTTGGCGAGGTCGGAAGTGAACTTCTCGAGCCACTCGCTCTTGAGCTCGTCATCGGTCAGCTGGCTCTCCAGGGCCTCGTACATGCCCTGGCCATCCGAATCGGGCATGACGGAGATCTCGAGCTCGATCTCGGCCACCTCGTCGGCGCCGTTCTCGGTCTTGCGGGCCATGCCCGACTTGACGGTGCACTTCGGATAGGCCTTGTACTTGACGTTGCCGTCCTCGTCGAGAACCATCTGGGTGACGCAGAGCACGGGATGCAGGCACTTCTGGCCATAGGACCAGATGCCATCCTTGAGGCCATCATTGGTCATGCCGTAGAGCCGATGATAGAGCTCGTAGGGGCAGTGCATGGACACCTTCACGGTGCCAGCGCCCGTGCCCTTCGTGCGCTCCTTCGCCGGCACGCCCCGGCAGTTCTTCGTCACGGTCTTGACGTCCATCTCCTCCTCGGAGCTGCCGATGCACTCGCACACGAAGGACGTCGCCTCCGCGTTGTCGGCAGCCGGGAAGTTGAGGCCCATCTTGCGGATCTCGTACTCGCTGAATACGGTTTCTGTTGGCATGCTATGCCTCCCATTCTCTTGTCAGTGCCGCCACGCAACGCTCGATGACCCTTGGCGCTGCCGCCTTGGCGCCGCGCTCGAAGAACCGCTGGTTGCCTGCGTGGTGGTCGGTGTTCGATCCGTCGTCGGGGAAGTAGAGGTAGCGGTACTTGCTCTTCGCCTTGACGGTTACGGCCAAGTGCGCGTCGGTGACGTACTGCGGCCACGCGCTCACCGTGGCCGAGGCGCCGTGGCCTTTGAAGCGGCGCCCAGATGGATGGATGAGCTGGTTGATGCGCTCGTAGATGTCGGGGCCGGATTCGTGGAGGGCCTTCGTTATGGCATCGTCGGCGCTATCCCCGTATGAGGCTATGTGCCGCTCCAGCTCCTCGAGCGCGGAGCTGTCGATGCCGACGGTGACGCTCACGGCCTGCCCTTAGCGGGCCTCATGAAGTGCATGAGCATCGCCTCGACCACGCGCCCTGTGGATGGGTGGTGCATGTAGTCGAACTCGATGCCTTGGCCCTTGGCAAGGCGCATTCCCTTGACGTTGCCCATGGCCGTCGCCACCTTGCCGGCCATGTCCTCGGGCACGAAGCCCTCGCGCACCACGCACACGCCGATGCCATGGGAGGTGCCCGTGAGGTTATCGCTGTAGGGGGTCTGCTCCCGGAAGTACACGACGTAGTTCCATCGCTCGTCCTTGCCGATGTCGGCCATGCCGTAGAACACGGTGTCGTCGATGGAGCCCAAGGCGTCATCGACCTCTTTCAGCAGCCCCTCCAACGCTCACACCCCCTCCCAGGTATGCGAACAGCTCGCGCTTGCCGCTCGGGTCTATGCGCGTGATGTTGTAGATGCGCCCTTCGATGACGGCGAGCATCTTCGAGCAGACGAACTCGCAAGAAGGACAGCGAAGCTTCAGCGTCTCTTCGACGCCGAGCTGACGGGCGAACTCGATGTCGCGCTCGCGCATCGCCTCGACCGAGTAGCACAGGGTGCAGACCGGCTCCAATCCCTCAAGGGTTTCAGGCAGGGCGCCCGCATCGAACGCCCTGCCATTGCTTGGCTTGCGGTAGACCTCCATCACGCCGTCAGGGTAGGTCGGAAGATGCCTTCTCGGCTTGAGCATAGGAGGTCACCTCCCACTTCCTGCGAAGCGTCACCACCTCGCGCTCGTAGTTGGGCCAGAACTCATCCTCGGCATCGTTCCAGAGGTAGAAGGCCAGCGCCTCGACCAGCATCCGCTCTGGCGAGGGCTTACCGAGGTCGAAGCCTTCAGGAAGCCCGAGTCGCTCGGAGATGGTTGCGCGCGCGGCAGGCACGATGTCCTGCTCGATGCGCGCATCCGTAACGTCGTCTTTCCAGGTGATGCGGAGCTTGCGGCGCACGGCCTCGGTCAGGGCGTCAGGGGCCCTATCCGCATCGGCCATGGCACTCACCTGACCTCTCCCTAGGCAACCGGGTTGTCAGAGGCGGGTGCGGCGGCCGCAGTGGCCGGAGAGCCGCCCTTGACCATGACCGTGATGTAGTTCGGGTCGAGGTCGGTGATGTCGATGACGATGGCGCAGGTGTTGTCGTAGGCACGACCGGCGCCATGGGTCTTGACCTTGAAGGTGCGCGCGTCATCGAGGAACTTGAACTCATCGGAGTACTCGATGATGCCGTTCTTGGAGCCGCCCACGGCATAGGTGTACTCGGTGAGCAGGCACAGGATGGCCTGGCCCTCCTTGACGGCCGTCGAGGGGATGACCTCGGTGGGCACCGGGAACAGGTCGTGATGGTAGCCAGAGCCATCGGTCGCCTGCGCGGTGGTGGCGGGCATGACCTTCGTGAGGTAGTCCACCATGTTGCAGATCAGCGTGACCTCCCTGAAGGTGCGCGTCTTTCCCTTCTCGGTCTTGGCGAGCCTCGCGCAGAGGGCGCCGTACTCGGTCGGGGAGAAGGACGTGACCTTGATGACCTCCTTCTCAGGGTAGCCCGACTCCGGGTCGAACGCGCCGTTCGGGTTGCGGGTCAGGCCGCAGGGCATGTTCACGCCGGTGCCGTTGATGATGGCATCCTCGATGCCGTAGGCCATCGCCTCGAGAAGCGTGGCGCGGATGAAGGCGTCGAGGTAGGTCGGGCCCATCTCGAGGATGTCAAGCGGGATGAAGCAGAAGGCGCTGTACTTGGCCTGCGTGATGTCGATGACCTTCAGGCTGCCCTCGATCTCGGCGGTGATCTTCGCGTCGATCTTGCCCCATGCGCCCTTCTGGGTGGAGTTGTCGTTCAGAATCCACTTCGTCGTGTAGGCGACGTACTGGAAGCGCACCTTCTTCAGCAGCGGGCGCTGCTCGGCGAGCTCGCGCATGACGTCCTGGATGATGGTGTCGGGCATCAGCTCGTCGGCGTCGTCCGACGTCAGGATGTCGATGAACGACTGCTTGGAGACGTTCTTGTCGCGCAGGGCCTGTGCGAGCCTCTCGTACCATGCCTTCTCGTTGGAGGTCAGCGTGCGGTAGCCGCGGGATGCCAGGGCGGCGTCGTCTGCGCTGCTGAGCGCATCGCTAAAGTCGTCGCGGATGGACTCCACGAGCTCGTCCTGGAAGCTGCGCCAAGCGGCCGCCTGGGCCTCCATGTCGTCGCCGCTCATGGCCTGAGCCATCTGCAGCGCGACGTCATTGCTCTTCATCTTGATTGCCATATGCTAGTCCTTTCCGAGCTGCTCGATGAGCAGCTCTGCGAAGGCAAGCGCCGCGCTCGCCTTCTTCTCGTTGGGTTCGGGTTGGGCAGGCTCTGCGGGCTCCGCCGGCTCTGCAGGCTCGGCAGGCTGCGCCTGGCTGCCTTCGGCGCCGTCGCCCTCCTTCGCCTTGGCTGCCTTCGCGGCCATGACGAAGTCGAAGAGCGCCTGCCTGGCGCACTGCTCTGGCCCCTCGCTCGCCTCCGGGCCCTCCACGTCGGTGGCGAAGCCCATCTCGATGGCGCTCTCGGGGTCGATCCACGTCTCGGCATCCATGAGCGCCGTGAGCTCCTCCGCGCTGACAGACACGTAGGAGAGGTAGGCGGCCTTCGATGCCTCGGTGATGGTGTCCAGGTCGTCTGCCTGCTTGCGCAGCTCCTCGGCATTGCCGCAGCCGCGCGCCCAGGCGTTGTGGACCATCAGCAGGGAGGCGTTGCGCATGATGCGCTGAGCGCCTGCCATGAAGATGACCGATGCGATGGAGCACGCGAAGCTCTCGCAGATGGTCACGACGCGGGCGGGATGCGCGACCAGCATGTTGTAGATGGCCAGGCCCTCCTTGACCTCGCCGCCGTAGCTGCTGATGTGAACGCGGACCTCGCTGACGTCATCCATCTCCTGGAGCTGGGTGCAGACGTTTGCCGCCGACACCTCGCCGTACTCCGGCCACGCGTAAGACGTGATGTCGCCGAAGATGTACAGGTGGGCCACGCTCCCCTCGCGGGCGAGCGCGTAGCAGGTCTTGCTATCCTTCATCCTTGCTTTCACCTCCTTGCTGGGCTATCTGGCGGAGCACCTCGTCGAGCGCGCCGAAGTTGCGCGTTATGAGGTGCTCCTGCGATTCCTCCGTGCCGATGCGCGGCCAGTTGATGGCGTCGCGCACCTCATCAAGCGAGAAGCCGGACCCTATGAGCTGGGAGATGGGCGCGGCTATCTCGAAGATGTCGATGTGGTTGACCCGAGAGGTGTCCACCTGGATGCGGGAGCCTGCGAGCCACTCGGACTCGGTGAAGAACTTCGCCGTGAGCTCCTTGCTGTACAGCGCGGCCACAGGGTCCAGCGAGAACGTCAGGAACGACCGGGTGAGGTCCTTGATGTTGGTCATGTTCCCGAACATGAGCGGGGGCGGTATCTTGAAGATGCCGGCCACCGTCTCGAACATGTCCTTTCGGATGGCGGCGACCTCCTCGTAGCCGACGCCTCCGGGATCGAGCTGCGAGAGGCCCTCCATGTTGCTGTTCTGGATGAACACGGACTCGGCAGACTCCATGAAGCGCCTGAGGCGGCCGGCAGGGTCCATGCGCTCGGCATCGTCTTTCTGCTGGAACTCGCGGCTGCCCTGCGGCATCGCCTTGGCATCGAGCAGCCACTTGCCGCCCGCATGGTGCTTGAAGCCCGTCATGGCGGACCCGAGGAGCTGCGCGTAGTCGCGGTACATGCCATCCACGAGGCTGCGGGCTCGCGAGTTGCCGTACTGCAGATGGACGCAATCCCCTGCGCGGAACTCCTTCTTGAGCTGCCTGTCCTCCACGACGACGCCCTTGAATCGGTCGTGCCCGAGGTGCTTGGGATCGACCGACCAGCTGCTGGCCGAGTAGAGCCGGTCGCGCACCGGCACGATGAGCGCCTCGCGGTCTAACAGCAGACGGTAGGTCGACTCGTACCACATGCGCGCCGCGTTGCTGTTCGGGTTCGGGTAGACGTTGAGCAGGTAGTAGAGGTAGCCCCTCTCCTCCTCCCCGTCCACGAACACCTTGAACTCGCAGTTCGACAGCGCACCTGCTATGTAGCTGATGGCCGTGTCGACCGCGGCAGCCTTGAAGTAGATGCTGGCGGCCTTCGCGGCGGCCTGCGACCCTGCGACAGGCGCCTCGGAGACCGGCACGTCGACCTTCAGCCCGAGGAAATCCAGGACCGTTCGCTTGAGAGCACCCAAGAGGGCACCACCTCCCTTTTACAGGCAGACGGGTTCGTAGTAGACGGCTTGGCCGTAGTCGGGGATGTCGGCCTCGACGCACATGGCAGCAACGAGGGCCATGAAGCCGTCGGTCTTGCGGGACTTCGGCTCGATCTTGCCGAAGGTGTAGTTGTTGTTCGGAGCGGCCGTCAGGCACGTGTTGTTCGCGTACCAGCGCAGCATCGGGTCATCGCCCCATGCGAAGTCGTGGTTCACGAACACGGAGTTGACCTTCGTGTGCACGAGCATGAGGTCGCTCGGACGTATGAGCTTGACGTTGCCCGACTTCGCCGAGTAGCCGACGCCATCGAGCTCTCGCATGAAGAAGCCATGGCGATAGTTGTCGATGGCCACCTTCTGCACCGCGTAGCGGCATGACTGCTCGTATATCCAAGCGGTCACGAGGTCAGGGTGCACCTCGACGTCGTCAACGACCGTGAGGAGCCCTGCAGCCGCCCACTCCTCCAGCGGCGCCTTGATGCGGCCCCTGTCCTTGGAGTTGGCGCAGAGCCACGAGTGATGGATGGCGTAGTAGGTGCCATCGACCCTGAACAGCAGCACGGCGCTCACGAAGTCGGTCGTCCTTGCGAAGTCGATGCCGACCACGCACGGCAGGCCCGACAGGTCCGGCAGTTCGCGGTTGGTCGCCACTATGTCATCCCAACTCGCGACCTCGAGGTCGGGGTTGCCCTGTGGGCAGTTGAATCGCTTTGTCAGGAAGTCCGCCGCCGACACCGGGTCGAGCAGGAAATCCTGGTACTCGGCCCTGATCTCCTCGAGGAGGTCAGGACGATACGGCAGCGACGGGTTGGCCTTCGGCCACATCGCCTCGTCATGCACCTCTTCTGGGTCGTCGAGGCGGCAGATGAACGGCAAGAAGCCGTTGTCTGGTATCTCGCGGCGCAGGATCTTGCGCGCCTTATCGAGCAGCGCGTCCAGCACGCCGTCGCGCACGTCGCCGTCGGTCGTGGTGTAGAGCCGTCGCGGGTGCGGCTTCTTGCCAAGGCCTGTCGTGAACACGTTGATGTTTCGCCAGTCGCGGTACTGGTGCACCTCGTCGAATATGACCATGCCCGAGCGAAGGCCGTCCTTGGACTTCGGGTTGTCCGTGCGGTAGCGCAGCTTCGAGTTGGTAGTGGTGCACGTGACGTGCTCTTTGTTCCATTTGAAGCTCTTTTTGAACCGCTCTCGCTCCTTTGGCGACGTGTTCTCAAGAATGCTGCGCACGTCCTCGAATGAGGTCTTTGCCTGGTCCTCGGAGTTCGCGCAGATGTCGACGTCGTACTCGCGGATGCCATTGGCCTTCGTCAGAGCGAAGAACGAACAGAAGGCGTCGAAGCCGTTCTTTCCTGCGCCTCGTCCGATGTAGACGAACTCCTGGTTCCATCTCGGCCGGCCGTCCTCGCGGAACACGCAGAACAGCATCGCGAAGCAGAACCACTCCCATGCGAACAGCTCAAACGGGAAGTACCGCTGATAGCCACGCGCGCGCTCTATCCTCTCGAAGTCGATGGCGAGCTTCTCGGTCGCGAACACGTCGCGGACGTAGGCGGCGAGCAGGTGCTGCTCCTCGCAGGCGGGAACCTTGCCGGTCTCCACCATGCGAAGCCACGTGTTGATCTCAGGGCAGTTGATGCGCTTGCGCTTCTTGGGGCTGCTGCGATCAGAACTCGCTTTCCTCTTCGTCATCCGCATCCACGCTCCTGGGCACCACGAGCTTGCACCGCGACGTCACGGTGAGGCCGAGCACGCCAGCGCAGGCATGGGCCTGCTTGAACGCGCGGTCCTGCTCCATGTGCAGTTCCTTGTAGGCATTGAGGTCATGGGCGCCCAGCGCCCCGAAGAGCCGGCGGGTGTAGAGCTCGTAGGCCTCCTCGGCCACGACGTAGCGCGCCAGCGTGTCGGCGTCGGGCTGCCCGAAGCTGCCAGGCAGCAGCTCGCAGAGCATGCCGGCCAGCTCGTCGAAGCGGGCCACGAGCTCGGGCCACTCGAACAGGTAGGCCGGCACCGCCACCTCGCGAAGCTCACCTTCGACGGCAGCCTCCTCGGCCCGGCGCCGCTCGGCATCGGCCTTCGTGAGGTGGGTCTTGCCCTTGGCCAGGAGTAGGTCGACCGGCTGCTTGTGCCTGCCCGCCATGGCGGCGCCTCCCTCCATGCGCTCTGGCTCCCCGCCGTTTTCGGCCATTTCAGGGCCGCGAACGGGCGGTTTGCTGCCGAAAACGGCTGTTTTTTCCAAAAAAGGAGGATATTTTCCCCTTGTCGCGTACCTCCCCCCGTTGCGCTCCCCCTCCTTGAGAAGGCCTATGGGGGGGGTGGGGGGGGTATCACCATCGCTCTTCGTTGAGCTGTCGCCTCGCCTTCGCTCCCTGGAAACGCTTATGTGCCTTGTTGTGGCATCGAGCGCACAAGGCGATGAGGTTGCGCTTGCGCTTCCCTCCACGTGCGACGTAGGTCTCCGATAGGGCGAGCTCTGGTCTGTCCTTCACCTCGTTGACGTGATGGACGGTGACCGCTCGTTCGTACTTGCCAAGGTCTCTGCACCACTCGCACTCGCAGTGAGAGCGTTGGAGGATGCGGTCCCTGAGCGCCAGCCACTCGTCGGTCTTGTAGAAGCGGTAGAGCCTGCCCTCTGCTATGAGCTCTCGTATCCAGGACGCGAGGCTGCGGTCAGTCGGTACCCTCACTGGCCATGCGCGCCGCCATGCCTGCGGCGTCAGCTCCGAACATCATCATGTTCTCCACCACGTCGAGGATGGCCTTCGATGCGATGCCAGAGCGCACGGCAGCGGTGCCGATCGTGCGCGATGCCCTGGCTGCCTCGTCTCGCCTGCACTGCTCGCAGGCGCCGCCTGACGTCTCGCGCAGCTTGCCGCAGTACGCGCAGTATGGCATGGGGCTGCTCCCTTCCAGTCTCCTCGGGCATGAGAAAGGGCCACCCTCTCGGATGGCCCTGCCTCATGCGATATATCGGCGCGGCTCGCTTCTCAGGATGGCCACGCTTCGACTGGATACACTATACGCCACAAAAGGCGCTGATTTCCGCTGGTGAAAACGCGGTATTTCCGCGGTCAAAACGCGGTCAAAACGCGGTGAAAACGCGGACGAAACGCTGATTGCGCAGGTCAGAGCAGTGGACCGTTACCGCGCAGCTTGTCAGCACGGCGCACGATGCCCTCGGCCTCTGACCTGTTGCGGCACTGGAACGTCATGGTCGGGAACTGCGAGCATGCAAGGTCAGACAGCGTGACGAACCATCTGCCCTTGTCGTTGCTCGTGAGGGTGACGGGGCCTCCGTCCTCTCGCATGATGACAGCGAGCGGCCTCTCGTATCGGTGCAGCTCGCGCCTTGGGCCGTCATCGAGGCCAGGCCCTATGAGGGTCATCGAGGTGCCGGTCTCGAGCGTGTAGCGCACCTTGCGCACGCCGTCATGGAACGTCAGCCTGTAGTCGCATCCCGTGAAGATGTCGCGCAGCCACCCCATGTCAGCTCGCCTCCTTGCCTGCGTTCGGGTCGATGGCGATCTCCTGGCCATGGCCGCGCAGCACCAGCTCGTAGCCCATGGCATGCGCAAGCGTGGCGAGCACCGAGGCCCCCACGTCCCCGTCGCGATGGATGAGCGAGTTCACGTAGGAGTCGCTCTTGCCTATCGCCCTCGACAGCGCATAGCGGCTCATGCCGGCCTCGGCCATCATCGCCTCGATGGCGCGCACTTGATTCATGGCAGCTCCTTTCCTCCATCCCATCATAGCATGATTATATACTTATAAGTATGTATAAACTGTGAAGTATATATTCTCACCCTTGCTCCCCTGCTCATGGTATATACTTATTAGTATCGAAGGGCGAAAGGAGAGGGACATGTCGAAGGTTTGGCTGCAGGGCATCGGAGAGGTCAAGAGCATCGAGGCGAAGGAGCTTGCGGCTGGCATGGCCATCATGTGGAACTACGGAATCACCAGCGAGGTGGTGTCGGTCGAGCCGAGCAAGAGCGGCAAGACGATGACGGTGGCGCTGCTCTGCGAGGATGGCAAGATACGCCCCCGCCGCCTCGGCGCCAGCCGCCTGGTGGCGCTGGCCTAGGGAAGCAAGAGGGCCCCGGGCTCGGCCGGGGCCCTTGGGTCATCAGAGGGCATCCGAGAGGTCAGGCTGGGCGCACGCGTCCATGGGGTTGGACGGAGCATCGAGGTCGCGCCAGGGGGCGTCGCTGTTGGGGATGGTCGCGCGCCTCCAGTGCTCGGGCATCAGCGCGTAGATCTCGCGCGCCCCTGCCGCTCCGATGTCCCTAGCGTGCGACTCGCTGTAGCCGAGCTCGCGTCCCACGTCGGCCCATGTGCGCCGCATCACGACGTTCTGCCACATTGCCCAGCGTCCGACATGGCGCCTCGAGCATATGGCCGCAGCGACCTCCACCTCAGCCTGATTCGACTCGGCGAGCTCGAGCCACTGCTGGCGCAGCTCCTCCACCCGCGCGATGCCCGCCGGTATCGCATCGTCCCCTGCTACCGAAGAGCGCCCTTGCTTGTCGAAGGTCACGCCCATGACGCCCAGGCGCCCCTTCGTTTCCTCTATCAGCTGCTCGACGCTCAGCATCTCGCTCCGAAGCCCCCTGACATGCCTCAGGTAGGCTTTGACGCAAAGCTTTACTACTTCCGGCGAATGCTCCAAAGCCGGCCCCTTTCTCGTGGTAAGATGACCTTGCAGCGGGTCGGGCCTCCACGAGATGGGGGCCTGCCTTATTTATAGGGTGCGGCCCTGTCTACAGCGGCGCTGCAGGCGCGGCAATGCTCCCCGAACACGAGAGGGCACGGCTCCACGTCATCGCCAGGGCACGCATGGGCGCCCCTCATGCGCCGGCACTCTGCCTCGATGGCCAGGACGCGGTAATGGTCGCGTTGGCGCACCGCAAGGTTGGCTCGCCGTATCGCCTCCAAGGTAGTGATGCGGTACGACCGCACGTTATCCATCGCAAGGCCGAGCGGTATCCTGGTCTCTTCGATTGTCGTTGCTTGCTTTCCCATCACGGCTCCTTTCGGTAGGAACCGCTAAGCGGCATTAATCGGGGATGTACTCCATGATGTCACTTGGCTGAACGTCGTATTCCTTGCAGATGCGAAGGATCGTGTCCGTGGTGACGGTTTCCCCTTTTGCAAGCTTTGTGACAGTGGAGGATGATAGGCCTATCTCATGGATTAGGTCGGTTTTCTTCTTGCCCCTGCGGGCAAGCATGTCGAACAATTTGAAATACCTTATAGCTGCCATTTCAATCCTCCTTTCTGAATCATAACCCTACCCAAATAGTTTGTGTACGCTCCCAAATGTCACATTTCATCTTGCAAATATGCTACTTAGCGATTATCTTATTTGCCATCGCAAATATCTCAATGCTGTTCTCGAATCTTTAGGAGGCCCAAAATGTTTCTTGAGAAACCACCCATCGAAGATGCAGCCGATTCCCTCGAGGAGATCGACCAGGTGCGCCTTGCGCTCGAGGGGATGTCCGAGCTGCTCACGGATGCGGGGGCGTCGAGATGCGTCATCCCGGAGGCGTCCATGCAGCTCATGGCGCAGCTTTGCGCCTACAGCGCGATAGTCCTCGGCGCTGCGGCCGAGGCGATAGAGCTCAGTGCGTAGGTTCGTGCGCATCTTGCGATTCCACCTCGTTCTCTAGCATCCATGCCTTCCGGCGCTCGACCGCCTCGGGGGTGTTGTCGAGCGGCTCCCATACGCATCTCGGCCGCTCCCCCGCGATGGAGGCGTGGCAGTTCGTGAACGTCTCGCCCTTGAGCCCGCACACCACCTCGCCGCCCTTCACCTCGTAGGTGGTGCGGACGAGGTGGGGGCAGGTGAGCGGGTCGCGCCTCGGCTCCTGGAAGTCGAACGCGAGCTGGGTCATAGCGCACCCCTCCGCCCTCGCCGAGGCCTGAACCACAAGCAGCCATCGAGGACGCGGTCGCCATCTGACACGACGGCCTTGACGACCTCGCCGCCACCGACGCGGCACACGCAGCTGCAGGCCGAGCAGTCGCGCAGATTGCAGTCACAGTAGTCGCATAGGTAGTAGTTGCTCATGGCCGCCTCACCTCGCCAGAAAGACCCAGCCAATGAAAGCTGGAATATTCGGTGTTCCGCCTACGGCCTCGATTGCCTGGAGATAGGCCTGCCACTCGAAGAACGCGATGACGCCTCCGATGACCGCCGCCAGCAAGACAATGACGATTGCTTCCTTATTCACCGCATTCCTCCTGTATCCGCCTGCCGATCCACTCCATCACCGGCACGGCCATCGAGTTTCCGAGCGCCTTGTAGCGCGGGGCATCCGGCGTGCCGACGACCTTGGCCTTTCTCTTGACAGGCACGTATTCCTTGAACGCCTGAAGGTCATCGAACGGGTCTGGCGCCCCCGTCCAATCCTCTTCGGTCAGCGTCCGCACCTTGTCCGGGTAGATGTCAGTCCATCCGTCCGGGAAGCCCTGCAACCGCTCGCACTCGGTAGGCGTGAGACGCCGCACGGTGCCATCTGGGCCGATGACAGGGTTCTGGGCGTTCACGCTGTAACTATTGCCGCCCTTTTGGATGGTTCCCGATAGCTCAATATCGACATGGCCATTGCGAGGGTTGAAGGCAACCACATAGTTCTGGTTCTTCATGCCAGCAGTAGCAGTTATCGCACCAGCAATGTCGCCCTTCTCCGCTATGAATCTCAGCTCGTTCCTCTGGTTCTGCTGGAAGCATCGCATCTGCTGGGGCAAGGCGAGATGCTTGAGCGCACGGCCCTCTCTAGTGCGGATATCAGCATCTTCGGAAAGCTCTTCCCTCTTCTGCTTGCTCGATGCAAGATCCCAACGCAAGCCTTCGGGCTCAAAAAGTACCTCGGCGGCAGGTCTTGGGTCTCCAAGGTGTCCGACAAGAAAGAGACGGCGGCGTCGCTGGGCCACTCCGAAGAACTGCGCGTCCAGTACTCGCCCCGCCAGACCATAACCGAGCCCATCCAGCTCCCGGAGCAGGCATCGGAAAGCCTCCCCGCCCTCGCTCGAGAGCGCGCCCGGGACGTTCTCCCAAACGATCCATCGAGGACGGATCTCACGAACAGCTCGAACGTACTCGAACATGAGCCGCCCTCGCTCGTCTGCGAGCCCCCCTCGGTTCCCAGCGAGGCTGAAAGCCTGGCAAGGGCTCCCTCCGACCACAACGTCAACTGCTCCACGGTAGTCGCTCCAATCTATCTCCGTCACGTCCCCGAGGTTGGGCACCTCGGGGAATCGTTTTTCCAGCAAATCGCAGCAGAAAGGCTCGACCTCCGCGAAGGCCACCGGCTCGAATCCGAGCGGCCCCCACGCGACGGACGCCGCCTCTATGCCGCTGAAAAGGCTCACATAGCGCATGTCGATGCCTCACCGCCTCTCTATCGATTCGCATGCCTTGTCGCCTAGCCCCACGCGCACGAGCACGCCGAGGCCAGACGGCTGGTCGAGGACGTCGAGCACGCAGCAATGCCCGTCGCTGCCCTCGACCGGCGAGCAGTGCAGGCACTCGCCGCAAGTCGCGCCCTCCCAAGGCTGCGGCGCATCAGGCGGCTGCAGGGCCGGGTCCTGATAGGTCGCAAAGCCCCCTTCATCGAGCATCGCCGATGACCTCCTCGCACAAGCCGACCTCGAGCACGCGCCCCTTGCTCCTTTGCGCCTCGATGCCGGCAAGCGACCTGTCGAGGTAGGCGGTAGCGGCGATGTTGCCGCGTTGGATCTCCTCGGCTGCAATCTCGAACAGCCTAATCAGCAATGACGGCAGCTCGCCCGGGTTGCTGTCGGCGAAAACGATGTGAACGCTCTTCTCCAGCATCTAGGGCCTCCTTACCGGCATGACGCACGCGCTCATATCCGGCGATTCGACCAGAAGCGGCTTGAGCGGGTTGACGATGCCGAGCGCGACCTCGTCTCCCGATGCCGCGGCCACCGCATCGCGAAGGAACTCGACCCGCACGTAGACGTCGCACTTGCCTTCCGTCTCGGCATCAAGCGCATCGCTCATGGTCTCGCTGCGGTCGGTGCTCTCGCGCGACACGCCGAGCACGAAGCTGTCCACATCGAGGCGCACCGCATCGGTGGATGTGCCCACCGTCTCGGCGCGCTTGATGGCAGCCATGAGCCCATCGCGGTCGACCTTGGCGCGGGCATTGAGCGCGTCAGGGGCGCAGAAGAACCTGGAGGTGTCCGCGTATTCGCCGTTCACGACGCTGGAAGAGACCTCGAAGGTGCCGCAGGAGATGGCCACATGCCCGCTGCTGGCGCTGATGGTCAGCTCGCCTTTGAGGGGCGCTGACAGCGCCTGCTTGAGGAAGCCAGGCGGCAGCATGGCATCGAACGCCTGGCCGTCGTCGTTGGGAACGTGCTTGCGCATGATGCGGTAGCCGTCGGTGCCCTCGCACATGATGTTGTCGGCGTTGGCGCGCACATGCACGCACTTGGCCCACATGCGGTCGTCCTTGGCGTTCTCGGCGATGGTCGAGGCGAGGGCGGCTTTGGCCATGGAGGCGAACACCCCAGCGCCCAAGGTGAGGGTCTGCTCGGCTTCGACCTCCGGGAAGGCCGGGAAGTCCTGCGGGGTCAGGGCGGGCACCGAGAAGCGGGAGCGGCCGCAGGACACCGAGGCCGACTTGCCGTCAGCTTCCACCTCCACCGCCTCGTTCGGCAGCGACTTGACGATGCGCAGCAGGCGCATGGCGCCGATGAGCGCGACGCCTTCAGCCTCGACCAACGCCTGCGAAGAGCAGCGGGCAGAGCGCGTCAGATCGGTGCCGGTGAAGCGCACCGAATCGCCCGATGCCTCGACCAGCACGCATGAGAGGTAGTCCACGCGCCCCTTCTCGGCCACCGCGCACGGAACCGATATGGCAGATAGCAGCTCGGACTTGTTCATGGAAAACTTCATTTCTCAAGGTCTCCTTCCAGGATGTCGAAGAGCGACGGCATGGACTGCTTGGCGGATTCGGCCTGCAGGTACTTGACGCCGTCTGCCCAGTAGCCGGAGTTGAGCTCGACGCCGATGCCGCGCCGGCCAGAATGGAGCGCGCGCACCGGCACGGTCATCAGGCCGCCGAAGGGGTCGAGCACGAGCTCGCCAGGGTTCGAGTACCGCTCTATGAGGCGGTCGACGATGTCGAGCTGAAGCGGGCACACGTGCATCTGGCGGCGCCCGCGCACCTGCTCGGAGTTGAGCGTGAGCATGCGGTTGACATCGCTCCACACGTCCGGCGCCCAGCTCGCAGGGGCAAGCGCCATGAAGGTGGCCGGGAGCCTGCCTTGGCCGTCAAGCTCCTCGCCTATGCGGATGTGGGCCTCGTAGTCGTAGACATGGCGCAGCGTCTCCTCGGTGAAGGCGCGGCTGAGCTCGTCTGGCGCGAGCCCTGACAGCTCCTCGGGCAGAAGCGCCCTGTCGCCGGACGAGCGCCAAAAGGCGTGGGCATCCACCTGCCAGCGAGCCCGGCTGTAGTCCGCCTTGCCCTTGGCCACGGGCACATCCGCAAAGCCCTTCGTGCGGTCGGTCTGGGGCTTATGGAACAGCAAGATGTACTCGGGCGACCCTACGCCCATCTTCGTGCCGTCCTTGCACTGCTCGGTCCATCCGAGGCGGTAGGTCTGGTTGTTCTCGCGCACGACGTCGGTGACCACCGTTATCATGCCCATGTAGTCGAATCCATGGCGGATCCCATGGTCGATGACCTCGGCATGGAAGGGCTGCACCGTCGGCAGGCCCTTGCCGGTGACGCTGCCGAAGTTGATGCGGTCTTTGGTGTGGCACGCGTAGATGCGCCCGGGCTTCAAGATGCGCAGAAGCTCAGGGGTGAGGAAGTCCATCTGCTCGAAGAAGTGCGCGTCGTCATCGGTGTGCCCGAAGTCGTTGTAGCTCGGCGTGTACTCGTAGTGGTTGGAGAACGGTATCGACGTCACGATGAGGTCCACCGAATCGCTCTCCATGGCCATGCACTCCATGACCGTGTCGTTGTTGACCGCGCACCAGCCATCGCCCGATGCCTCCATGCGCTCGATGCCTATCGAGCGGCACATCGCATCCGCGATGGCCGCATCGGCCAATCCGTAGCCTTTGATGATGTCCTCCATCCTCTCGGTGAGCTCTTCGTGGCGCTCCCACTTCTGCTTGAGCACGCGCACGACGTCGCGCTCGGCGGTGGTGTGGATGATGTCGATGCGAACCCGTTCCTTTTGCTGGAAGCGATGGATGCGGTGTATCGCTTGGATGAAATCGTTGAACTTGTAGCCGACGCCGCAGAACACCGCGCGGTGGCAGTGGCGCTGGAAGTTGCACCCAGAGCCTGACAGCTTCGGCTTGCTCGCCAGGATGCGAAAGCCGCCGTCGGCGAACTCGGTCACGCGCCGCTCGCGCTCGTCAAGGGCGAGCGAGCCGTACTCGGCCACCGCCTCGGGCATCTGGCGCGCTATCTCGTGGCGCTCCTCCTCGAGCTCGTGCCAGAGGATGAAGTGGTCGCCAGGGGCGTCGGCCACTATCTCGGCGGCCTTCGCGATGCGGGCCTTGATGCTGTCGTTCCTGACCGCCGCCGATGCCGACAGGGACAGGTTCGCGCTCGGGATGAGCGATGCCTGGCCGTCGCGCTCGAAGCGCACCCCGCCGCTGCCGTCGTCGATCTCGTGCCAGACGACCTCTATCTCCGGCAGGTCGTACCCCTCATCGGAGTACCCAAGGTCGCTCGGACGCTGCACGAACACCGCCCAGCTTGCCAGCCACAGCCAGAACTCGCGCTCCTTGTGCGGGTACAGCGTCAGGTTGTTGGCCTTGGTCGAATCGCGCTTGAAGAAGCGCGTCAGCGCCTGGCCCGTGTCCATCACGCCCAGGAAGCCCGCGTAGTGGATGAGCTCCTTGTAGCGGTTGGGAGACGGGGTGGCCGTGGCGACGAAGCGGTAGGGCGCATGCTGGAACAGCTCGATGAACGTCTGGTAGGTCTTGGAGCCGTAGGAGCGCAGCACGCTCGCCTCGTCAAGGCTCACCGCCCCGAACAGCGACGCATCGAGCCGCCCGTCGCGCACCGACTCGTAGTTGGTCAGGTACAGCCCCGGGCCCGCCACCTCGTCGCTGCGGCGCACGAAGGACACCTCGACGCCGAGCAGGCCCGCATCGCGCATGAACTCGCGACGCACGCCCAGAGGGCACACGATGAGCCCGCGCATGCCATCCTCGTGGCCAAGGACGAGCCGCATGCACTCGAGCTGCATGAGCGACTTGCCGAGCCCGAACGCTGCGAAGATGGCGCGCCGGCCGCCCTTGAGCGCCCAGCGCACGATGTCGCGCTGATGCCCGAACAGCACCTCGCTCACCGCATCCCCCGGGTCGAAGCCGGCATCGGGGATGCGGGTGCGCTTGGCTTCCAGGAACTCCTGGTAGCCCATCACAGGGCCTCGCAATCCGCATCCGCAGCCTCGCTCGCGAGCTCGGCCATGACGGCCACCTTGCCTGAGCCGAAGTCGCTGTCGATGCTGACGATGTCGAGCGTGCGCCCATCGTCGTCGATGACGACGACCTCAGCGCCAGCCGAGCGGATGCTCAGGCTGCTGATGACCTCGTAGTTCTTCATGGTGTCTCCTCTCATTGAAGGGGCCGCCAAGGCCCCATGGAATAGGCTTGCTGGATGCTCACGGGATGCTCCGCGAGCAGGTAGAACCACCCCCGCGCCCGCACCGGGACGGCCCGGGGCGCCAGGTGAAGGTCGGTGCCGTCGGCCCACCACAGGTGAAGCAGGTGCTGCTCGGCGGCGCCGTGGTGCAGAAGCCGCCCGTCGGCATCGCGCAGGTTCGAGCCGAAGCCGCACAGGTGCACGACAGGCCCTGCCGCCCCGCCCATCGAGCGGGCCACGACGTGGTGGCGCTCAGGGTAGGGCCGCCCGCAGATGCCGCACCAGCCGCTCAGGTGGTCCGCCCCTGCCATGTTGTGCTCGGCGTAGGCGTCCGCCATCATGACAGCTCGCTCTCGTCGAACATGCACCCGCAGCTCTCGCAGGCGAAGCGGCCCGACTGGTTGTTCAGGTGCAGCCGCTCGCCGCATTCGGGGCACAGGTGGAAGTTATCCACAGCGCAGCGCCGGCCATTCGCAGGAGTAATTTCTTCTTCTTCTCTAGGAGAAGAAGAAATTACTTCCTTCCTTACTTCCTTACTTGGCGGCACCTCGTGGGTTAGCCCTGGGGTAGTGCTGGTATAGGAGGGGTGCAGGGCTGGGGTAGCCCCCATGCTGTGCCAAGCATCGGCAGCAGAGGGGAATGCCTGGGTTAGCCCTGGGGTAGTGCTGGGGTAGCGGGCATCTATGAGGCACTGGTAGTCATCGAAGAAAGCGGTCGTCTTGACCTTGGATAGGCTCTCGGGCGGCTTCGGGACCGTGCTCTTTGAGGGGTTCTTGACCGTCTGGTACACCTTGAAGTTGACCACCGAGAGGTAGTCCTCGCCATCCACCTGGTACACCTTGATGCAGCCTACCCGCTCGAGCTGCTGCAGCAGCCCCAAGAACTCGCCGTTCGTGAGGTTGTCGTCAGGGAATATCTGGCGGTTGAGCCTTCGCGGGTTGAGCTTGCAGTTGCCGTTGTCATCGCTCATGACCCACAGCCCGATGAAGCATAGCCTGGCAGAATGGTTACACTCAGCTAGGCTCTCGCTCTCGAAGAAATCTGGTTTAACCATTCTCTGCCTTGGCATTAGACCGCTATCACCTCGCTTTGCTCTCCTACGTCGCCGTATTCGGCGTACAGCGCATCGAGCGCCTTGTCGACCATGGGCGACGTCATCTCCCAGTACGGACGCCCGAAGGCTTCCTGCAGCTCCTCGGCCGCATCTGCGGCATCGAAGCCCGCATCCGCGATGGCCTGGAGCTTCGCTGCGATGCGCCTCTGGGCCTTCGTGGGGTTGGCCCTGAGACGGGCCTTGAACGGCTCTCGAGGGGCATCCTCGGGAGGCTCAGGCGGGTAGGTCACCTCACCATCGGCCGCATACCACAGATTCAGCGCCGCACCGAAGCGCATGGCGGCGTTGCGGATGGCGTCCGACACCATCTCCTTGTGGGCATCCGGCCCAGTCCAGTTCTCGGCGTTGCCAACCCCGATGCGCGTCATGCCGCACACCGTCAAGCGGATCCAAAGGGAGCCGCCGGTGATGAGCGGGTTGCCCTCGCACGTGGTGCCAAGCGGCTCCCAGCTCCAATACGGGTCTACCTCGAGCAGGCGCTCGGTGACCCGCGCATGGCCGACGTAGGGGACGTGCTTCGCTGGCAGCGCATGGAACCCGCCGCAGGTGGGGCATTCGTGGAAGGCGCTGTCGGGGATGCGGGCGCGCCCCTCTTCGTTGTGCTCGTAGAGCCCGACGTAGATGGGCTTCAAGCCCATGACATCCTCAGGGAACGGCTCGCGCAGCCGTGCCAGGGCCTCGCGGCGGGCCTGATCTGCGTAATCGACCATCAAGACACCGCCTCCGACTCGCGCTTGATGCCGTCGCTCTCCACGCCCAGGCTCCGTGCGAACGCCGCGATGGCCTCCGCATCCTTGCGCGTGGAGACGAAGCGGAACGACCACGTGAAGCGTGGCGCCACGAAGCACGCATCGGCAGCAGGCTCAGGGGCAGCAGGGGCTGGATGCGGGCTGGCAAGGGCACTCGATTCGTCGGCGCGGCTCTGCAGGTCGACCTCGAGGGCGCGGTTCGCCTCGATGTGCGCCTCGCGCGCTTGCTGCTCGGCAACGAGCCGCTTGTTCTCCGCGAGCGCCGCGGCAAGGTCGAGCTTTTCGCAGTAGATTCTGTCGGCATCCGCCTCGAAGGCGAGCTCAGACGAGCGGATGACCTCGCGCTCGCTCACGGCCTGCGCGACCATGGAGGCGAGCACGTTGCATGCTTTGGTGGGCGTCCACTGAATCTGGGCGAGCTTCGGCTCGCGGGCGATGAACGCGCCAAGGGGGATGATGCTGGCGAGGTCGCCAGCGATGCCCGCGTACTCATCGGCCAGAAGCTGCTTGCGAGCTTCGAGCATCGCCTCCTTGCGCTCTGCGATCTTGACGTCGATGTAGTCGATAGCGTCATCGAGCACCGCGAGCACCTTCTTGCACTCCCCGACAAAAGCCTCCTTGGGCTTGTCGTAGGCGTGGCAGAGGTCGAGGCGCGCCCGGTTGAACTCGGTGCGCTTCTTGTTGACCTCGGCGCGCAGCCCACGAGCGGCCTTCAAGTCGTCATCGCTTGCGATGGTGAGGCCGTTGAACCTCTTGACGTAGGCCTTGGCGTCTGCGAGCATCGACGCGAAGTCAGCGACGAACACCCCGCCGTCAAGCCTCATGTCGATGGTCGCCAAGGCGTTGGTCGCGTCCTTGGGTGCGGCGGCTTTCTTCTTGCCTGCCGTTTTCTTACCTGCCATTGCTCCTGCCTTTCACCTGAGCCGAGCAGTCATCAACCGCGACGGCCTCCTTTGCTTGCTTCCAATCGCTGGCCAGGAAGGCGGGGTGCGTGCCCACCACCTCATGCCAGCGAGCCACCATGTCCACCTCGTCTGCTGCGCTCTTGCGGAAGTGCAGGCAGCAGGCCAGCTTCGGGCGCAGCATCACCATGTAGCGCGCGATGACGCTCCAGAGCGTGTTGTCGCGCTTGAGGTCTGGCATGGTGGCGATGTCGATGCCGCGCTTGCGGGCGAGCGCGTAGATGTCGCCGCGGCTCACACGGGGGTTGCCCGCCTCCACCTCGAGGTGGAGAAGGTGCATGATGGTCTTGAACTCGCGCGGGTGGTCGCGTATCCACGAGCACCCGTAGCCGACCAGGTCGGTTGGCGTGGTCGTCACATCCCGCATGGCCACACCCCCAAGCTGCCGACGAGCAGGCGGGCCATGACGGCCACCACCCCAGCGGCGAACACCCACTGCCCGGCATCCTGTGGTAGAATGCAAGGGCTTTTATGCGACGCGCGCCTCTCCTGCCAAGGTTCGGGCGCGCTTGTCGTTGCTGGGGCCATCGCGAAGCTCAATGGCTGGCTCTGGCGCTGGATGCGCATCAGCCCTCGCCGAACATTCCATGCTCGGCCCAATGCGCGAGGTCTGCTTCGGTCACGTACCATCGTTTCCGCTCCCCTCTCTTGTGATGGGCGCGCAAGCGCCCGCTCTTTATCTCGTTGTAGATGCTGTTGACGCTCACCCCGTACATCTGGGCCACCTGGGCCGGCGTGTACGGGAGCCGCCGCGTAGGCAGCGGAATGCCAGCCTGCTTTGCCATGGGTGCGCAACACCCCCTTTCCTTCGTTCGGTATCCGTCGATGCAAGGCCCTTCCCAGGGCGCAGGCGAGAGCCGCAAAAAGTCGCTATTCCAGGCAGTCATGGCAAGAAGGAAAGTCAAGGAGAATCCACACGTATCCGCCCCGCCAAGAGCGCAGCGCCGCCGGTTGACCTACGGCGGGCCGCGGAATCCCGAGCGAGGCAGGATAGCGCCTGCGCCCTGGGGAGAGCCTGCATCGTTTGCTCTTGGCGCGCATCGCTGCGCGCTGCTGGGTTGTCAAGGTGCGCTGCTGCCCTAGGCAGCGGAGGGCGCCACGAAGTCGTCGAGGCTGCAGCCGAAGGCATCTGCGAGGTCGCACATGGCCGCGAAGTTCGGCGTGCTGCTGCCCGTCTCGTACCGCTTGATGGCGTCGAGGCTGACGCGCGAGGCGTCGGCGAGGTCGGCCTGGGTCCAGCCGCGCTCGGCACGCTTCACCTTCATCGCGCGCGTGAGCACCTCGGGGTCGTAGGTCATATCCTTGTCACCTCCTCTGCTGGTTCGGACCGAATGGGCACCCCGCCTTGTTAGCGTCGTGGCGGGTGACCTGACGGATGCCATCGGGCACCTGGGGAAGCATCCTGGGCGGAAGGCGGGAGCGGAGGATGCGCCCCTAGGTGGTCGATGGTGCCCCCGGCGGGACTCGAACCCGCGCGCCCGACTTAGGAGGCCGGCGCTCTGTCCGTTTGAGCTACGGGGGCGAGGGGCCTCAAGCCTCGATGAACTCCGATTCGAGGATGGCCGCCACGTCGATGGCCGCATCCAGGGCCATGTCGCTGACCATGTCGACGAGGTAGCGGCCGCGGTCGTAGTGGAACACCACCGTGCCCGTTAAGTCGCGCAGTATGAGGATGGAGATGTTGCCGCCCTTCGGGTGCTCAGGCGTGGGCATGCCGTAGGGGCTCGGCTCGGTGTAGACCTTCGCGCTGAAGCTGTAGTCGTCGGGCGTAAGCCCATCCACCCAGTTGGTGTGCTTATCGTCGAAGCCTTGACGGTTGATGTACATGACAGGCGTCCTTTCGTTCGAGTGGTAGTCGGCGTCTTGGTCGGCATCGTCATCAGCCACTGAATACTTACAGCGGTACGGACGTGCGCCGTCCTTGCAGTGCAGAAGGGCGAATTTCGCGTCACATGCCTCCATCGACGGCCCACTAAGACGTTGGAGCCGATGACGGCCATATGGGTCGATGTAGTAGAACTTCGCTTTCACTGTTGCCACCGGTCATCCCTCCCATCTCTCGGTTGGTTGCCACGGTCGGAGCGAGCATGCCTGGATGCGAGCAGGTGCAACGTCAGCTATTCGCATCGCCGACTCGCGGCACCGCCCAACAGCTCGAGCAATATGGGCGGCGACACGACGGATGCACCTGCTCGCCCCGACCGGGGCAACGGGCAATCGAACACGCACCGAGCCGACAGCCTGATAAGATTTGCTGGTTGGACTACGAAAGGAGGGCAAGATGCCAAGTGCCATCTTGTCGAGCTCGGCTCTGAGCGAATTGCGCGAGCTCGTCCAGGTAGAAGAATGCGGTGGCGATGTGCAAGCCTTCGCTGATTTACGTTTGAGGCCAACAGGCGAGAAGTACCAGTTCTCGGAGCGCCACGTGCAAATCTACAGCGAGCTGCGCAACAGAGGCTTCATCAGCGCCGTAAAGCTAGCCAACGGACTGGTCAGGGTCGCGCTGACCCAAGCCGGCATCGACTACATCCACGACCTGGATGCCCAGGAAAGGCTGCGCGCGGAGCAAGCGCGGATAGCCGAGGAGAAGCGAATCGCCGAGAAGGAAGCCGACCGAAAGATCCAGTTCCGCCACGATTACCGCGTAGCAGTGGTGGCGGCCATCGTGTCATACGTGCTCGGATTGCTCACTGGGTTATCTGGTGTATTGCAAGCGATGTGGCAAGCCCTAACACAAAGCCCGCCACAGGTATGATGACCCTGCACATCCACCAGTGGATGTCCTTTTTCCGTTTCATGCGAGCCGCCTTTCCGGCTGGCGGCTCGGTGCGTGTTCGATTCTCAAGGTTCAAAGACCTCTCGGATCAGATACGGGCAGGCGGCTCCGGCTGGTAGAATCGGCCCCCCTATGGGAAAGGGGGTGATGAAGATGGCCAAAGACTTCGATGACTTCGAGAGCGAGCTGCTGGACGGCAGGTACACGAGCGATGACAAGGACGTGTACTACAAGGTCTCGGAGGAGTTCGACGATGTCGGCGATGAGTACGCCAAGGCGTTCGCGCAGATGTATATCCAAGAGCTGACGCTCTCGCGCCTGCGCGCGTACCATGACTGGGCCAACAGCTGATGCGGACCCGTCACCAGAGCTGCGAGCGGACGTAGGCGAGCCGACGTCGCGTCTCCTCGTCGCCCTGGAACTTGGCAAGGTCGGCGACCTTCGACATGTACTTGATCTCGTCGGTGGTCGCCTCTCCCCTCGCCACCCGCTCCCCGAACGCCGCGAGCGACGGGATGAGGGCGTCGAGGTTGGCGCCGTGCTTGGGCATCTGCGGCAAGGTGTTCTTCTCTTCCATGCGTGGCTCCGTTCCTCGTGTGGAGCCGCATGCCCGTATCTGATTCTCAAGGTCCAAAACTGAAACTCTGTGTTTCACTTTGAGCGAGTATATGGAACTTTATGTATTTGGTCAACATAATTTTCAAACTTTTAGTTGCAAATACAAACTTTGGGTTGTAATCTGTGCGCCAAGGAGGGCAGAATATGGACCTTCAGTTGCGCAAATATAGAAGGCTTGCTGGGCTGAACCAGCAGCAAATGGCAGACGCGCTAGATGTAAAAGTTGCCACATATCGGACTTGGGAAACCGAGCGTAGAAACATGTCGCTCCCGCAAGCCGTCGCTTGCGCCGACCTGCTCGGCTGCACGCTCGACGAGCTGGCAGGCAGGGACGTTCCCCGAACCTACGCCGACCCGAGGCAGACGACCATAAACCTCTGCTTCGAGAACATGAACGAGCGGGGCCGCGACACGCTGGAGTCCGTCGCACAGTCGATGGAGCGCGACACGGCGAACCGTCTGGTAAAAAATAAGCTCGAAAGTCTGGATGGTGAGAGAGCGCCGAGAGCGGCCAGGAAGGTCGGATAGGAACTGACGTTCTATTGCCGGTTTCTTATCATTATGATAACTTATGGAGGTGGGAAGGACGAAGGAAAATGGAGCATACTACGATCTTGCTCAGGTAAAAGAGCTTGTGTCCGTCGGACGCTATGTCATGTGGGGGCGCCCGACAAGCTTCATATTGAATCATTACGGCGCGCCTGCTTCGGCAACTCTCGAGAAGATAATCGAGACGATGGAGGATCGAGACTTCACTAGCTCCGTTGAGCTGATCAAGATACCCGGAACAATGGCCGATGAATACATGGTTTCATACGATGACATCGATTGGTATGTAAAGCTTTTCATCGATAGCGACGATGGCGTTGGGGTCCAGATACTGTCCTGTAGCTGGGACGGCGTGACCCATTGAAAGGAGGCGTCATGTTGTGCGTGGAATGCGGGGAGAAGATGCGGCGATCGAACGCCCCGATAATCCAAAAGTACAAGGGAGCCGAGGTAACGGTTCGTGACATACCCCATTGGGAATGCCCTGGATGCGGTGAGGTGGCATTCGACAGCGCCGACCTGAAGGCGTTCGAGAAGGAACTTGACCGCGCATACCGCGAGGCGAACGGACTGCTCGCCCCTGATAAGATCAAGGCCATCAGGGAGCAGCTTGGCTTGTCCCAGAGTCAGTTCGAGGATGCCCTCGGCGTGCATGCGCCGACAGCATCCCGCTGGGAGACAGGTTGGGCCGTCCAATCCCGAACGGCCGACCTCCTCATGAGGATGGCGGCAAAGTACCCGTGCGTCGCTCGCGACCTGCTAGACAGATCGGAGGTAAGGCCGCTCACAGGGGTCTCTTTCGGATACTGCGAGGTTATCAACAGGGAGAACGGCAGCGACGTGGCAGGGAGAGAGGTCAGCTATGTCGAGGGAGAGTAGCTTCGATTCATGCGGGCAGATGCGCAGTTTCGCCATAACATCCGTTGACGTCAGCACGGGAGTGCTTCCCGATGCGGAGGAAGTGCCCGTATTCAACATGAGAATCGAAGTGCATTTGAGCGTTGCGGAAAACGTGGACGACGACAAGGCGAGAAAGATAGAGAGCTCCTTGCACGTGTTCAGCGAAGAGGGGTACCTCTATGATGCTCGCATCGACACGGACACGGAATTCTGGTTCGACGGAGACGCCACAGAGGATGAAATCCGCCATTACCTCAACAACATCGGGCAAACCTGTGCTCTCGAGCTTACCAGGGCGAGCCTAGAAGAGCTGACAGCGAAGTTCCCATATGGGCCAACGAAGGTGAAGCGGATACAGAACTCGGATCTCTTCGCGAACATCCAGGACTGATCGAAAAGCGGGCCTCGCGCGTATGGGCGGCCACCCTGCGCAAGGCCCTTGAAAGGACACCAACCACTGCGACATGGAAGGTGCAGGTGAATTGTACCATGGCAAGGTCTAGCTGGGGCAGCAAGCGCCAGAGGTCGAAGGGCGTCTGGGAGCTTCGATACACCGTCAACGGCAAGCAGCAATCCAAGACATTCAAGGGCACGGCGAAGCAAGCCGATGCGGAGCTGGCGCGCTTGAGAGTGCTTCACGAGGACGCAAAGGCCCCATGCGATGCATCGACCACCATCGGCACCTTCTTCTGGGGCGACTTCATCCCCGAATGCGAGCAGCGCGTAGAGGTGGGCTCCATGGCTCGCAGCACCCTCTCGGGCTATATAAGGGCCTACACCGCATCCATCGAGGAACCATTCGCCGACACACCGCTGGGCAGCCTCGCCTATCGCGACGTCCAGGATCTGCTGCTCGGCATGACAAGGGGCAAGGCGCAACATGCCAAGTCGCTTCTCAGCATCGTCATGCAACGCGCCACCGACAAAGGCGCCATCGAGAACAACGTGATGCGGCGGCGCTTCATCATGCCGACGATGACGTCAGGGCGCGAGCGCACGAAAGACGTCTATTCCACCAAAGAACTAGAGCAGATATTCGAGGAATGCAGGGGTGAGATATGGGAGGGCGCCTTCATCTTGGGCGCATTCGGAGGCGGCCAACGGGCCGAGGTGATGGGCGTCAAGCCCCATGAGGCTGACTTCGCCGAGGATGGCGCAGGCGATGTATGGGCGGTGGTGCCCGTGAATCGCGGCGTGCATCTGCTCGATGGCGAGGTGGTCGTAGAGGAGCACGCAAAGAACAATGCGCGCGAGGATGTGATGGTGATACCGCCACCATACTCTCTGCGGCTGCGTCAGCTTGTCCGCGCGGCCCTGAAGCGAGGTGACGAGTGGCTGATGGATGATGGATTCGGCGAGCCAACTGACCCCGAGGCCATGACGCGGGCTTACGGGTCGTGGCTCGCGCGCTCGAATCACCGCTACGTGCCCTTCGGCAACTTGCGCAACGCATACTCCACGATGCTGCACGCAAAGGGAGTGCCAGGCGACATGGTTTCCAAGCTGATGCGCCATGCCTCGCCGATCACCGACCAGAGGTTCTACAACCGACCCGGCCCAGAAGAGCGCATCGAAGTGCTGGGGCGCGTGTTCGGGGAGGGTTATGGGAAAGATGTTCCGTAAGTTAAGGGATGGTTATGGGTTTCTGGGTCAAAAAACCCATAACTTGCCCTTTTCGTGCTGACGGCGGCTCCCTGAACTGGGAAAAATGGTGGGCCGTGAGGGAATCGAACCCGCGACCTTGGGATTAAAAGTCCCCTGCTCTACCAACTGAGCTAACGGCCC
>CAJUQH010000019.1 GCA_910588095.1 uncultured Eggerthellaceae bacterium | reverse complement strand
TCTAGGATATACATCGGATGTGTAAAACCCGAGAGAAGGGATGCACATCATGCAGTACATCGTCGAGTTCTACGATTTCGACCGCAGCGAGAACACCATGACCGGCCCGTCGTATGAGCGCACCGAGATTGCCCTCAGCCCGCTTGATGCCGTCATTAGGTGCGCACAGCTCGCCGATCCGGAGGTCACCGAGATTTCATGCAGCGACGGCGAGGTGATCGCGTCGGCGATGGCGACCGGGTGCTGCGAGTTCGAGTTCCATCTTTACGTGGGCGACGCCGACGTGGCGTTCACCCTTCCGGAGTAGGTGGTCGCCATGGCATTCGGAACCGTCGAAGAGCTGCGCGACCTGCTGGACGAGATGGTGGAATGCGGGCTTGGGGAGCTGCCCATCCGTATGGCCCACCAGCAGAACTGGCCGCTGGCTGAGGTCATCGCGACGGCGACGCGGTGCGAGAGCAACGATGGAGCCGACACGATCTGGCTCGCCTGCAACCCGGCGCCACGACATGAGAACCCCTACGCTCCGCGCGAAGCGTGGGAGGGCGAGTGGTAGGAGCAGGAAAAAGCCCCCGCCGTGATGGCGGGGGCTTTTCTATTGCCAGAGGTCGAGCACGCCTTGGTTGTAGGCGCGCTGGATGGCATCGGTGGCCGGCTGGAAGTAGCGGTCGTCGCGCTCGATGCCGATGAACGATCGCTTCTCGTGCGCGCAGGCCACGCCCCTGGAGCCTGACCCCATGAAGGGATCGAGCACCACGCCGCCGGGCCTGCAGCTCACCCGGATGATCCGGGCGAGTATGCCGTCCGGCTTCTGGCATATGTGGATGCGATCGGAGCCGGAGAGCGTGTTGATGCGCCAGACGTTGCTGTGCTCCGGATCGCAGCGGTGGTAGTTGCGCATTTCCTCGTAGGACTGGCGCAGCGCTTCGTACCCCTCCCTCATAGCTTCGTAGCTTTCCCGCATCGTGTCGTAGCTGCGGCGCAGGGCGTCGTGTCCTCCTGCGGCGGACTCGTCTGTGAGTGACCCCCCCCGTGAGGTTTTTTCACGAGGTCGAGCAGGGGCGTCGCGTCGAAGCCCAGCGGCTCGAACGCCGCCTGCCAGACCGCTTCGGTGGGGATTGCGAATTGCGAGTCCTTGAAGTAGTGCCGGAACATGGCGCCGCTCTTGCCGGTCGCCTGCCGGTACTTCTCCACCACGTCCTCCTCGGTTATCCCGAGGCGCTCGAGCTCGGCGTAGTACCAGTCCTTTATCGGCCGGTAGCATTCCGGGTTCGAGTTGATGCGGTCCAGCCCGGTGTGCTTCCATGCGCTGTCCGCGTCCTTCGGCGCATTGAAGAAGTGCATGCAGTACTCGCACACGTTGAACCACGAGCGGGGCGCCGTGTCGGAGTCGGGGTCGCGGTTCTTCCACGACTGGGCGCGGTACTGCCCCTTGTCCCACACGCAGAACGACATGAGCGCGAAGTTGGTGCGCTGCTCCATCGCCACCAGTAGGCGGGCTATCTGGGGCATGTCGTTGTGCCATATGTAGAGCACGCCGTTCGGCTTCAGGACGCGCTGAGCCTCCAGCAGCCACTCGATCATCCAGTCGATATAGCCTGCGCCGAGGTTATCCCACTCCTCGCCCCGCACCTTGATGTTGTAGGGCGGATCGGCGAGCACGAGGTCCACCGATGCGTCGGGAAGAGTGCGCATAATCTCGATGCAGTCCCCCTGCATCGTCTGAAAAGTCGGTTCCATGATCCCTCCGTAGAACGCAGAAGGGCCGCCCCGAAGGGCGGCCCCGTAGTGCATTGCGTGTCGCCTCGCCCTTAGACCATGGCGAGGTACTTCTTCGTGCCGTCGGTGGACGACATCGCCACGTAGCGGGTCTTGCCGCTGTACGAGGAGTAGTGCGCCCACCACCAGCCGTCGGCCTCCACGATGTCGGAGGCCACCGAGTAGATGAGCTCGCCTGCGTCGTAGTGCTTGCCGGTGTCGGTGTCGTTTCCGAGGCGCGGCGCGCTGCGGACGCGCAGGCCGTTGACGAGCACCTTGTAGGTGCCGGGGCGGATGGTGTTCGATGCCGGCTTCGTGGCCGTCGGCGTCGATTCGACGGGCTTGCCGCCGTAGTAGAGCTCCTGAATCTTCGCCTGCACGGCGTCGTACTTGTCGCCGAGCAGCTTGCGGCGCTCCTCGCCGGTCGCGGTGATGCGTCCGGTCCAGATAGCGCGCGCCAGCTCCTCGATGGAGCCGGACACGACCGTCTGGGTCGGCGCGCTTCCGGTCGCGGCCTTGCCCGAAACCACGATGACGGCGTGGCCGTCGCGGACGAGGATGTCGCCCACGCACAGCTGGGACTCGGCGAGGCCGGAGCCCTTGTAGTCGAACATGCCGGTCTCGAGCAGCTTCGCGTGGGCGTTGCCGGTCCACGGAAGGTTGCCGCCGGCGAACAGGATCGCGTCGGACGCGCCGGCGCATATCGCGCACTCGCCGGCGAGCGACATGCAGTCGCACTCGCAGGCCTCGTTGATGGCCGCCAGCACGAGGTTCACCTTCTGCGCCTTGGTGCGGATGGTGTTGCGCTCGTTCTGGTCGTATCCGATGTTGCGGTTCGCAACCGCGCCGGACGCGTTCTCGGCGATCTTCTTAGCCACCGTCGCGTCTTTCGGCCGGTAGCATTTCCACGGGTTCGAGCTCGACGCGTAGTACGCGCGGATGCTGAGCTCCGACCCGCTCTGGTTGCCGGCCTGCCCGCCGACGTACTTGCCGTTCTCGTCGCAGGACGCCTGCGCAAGATATACAGCCATGCTTCCCTCGCTTTCTCCCGTGTCGTAGGCCGTGAGGCCGTACTGGTCCACCAGAGCCATGCAGTTGGCGACGTACGCCGAGCTGGTCGCGTACCCGTCGTCTTTGATGGTCTGGAGGTATGTGCGCGGGTCGGTGATGCCGCGCAGGTTCTGGTAGCGCGCGAGCTGGATGAACTCGAAGTAGCCGCGCACGCCCTCGTCCATCGAGCCGTAGACCCGGAAGTTGTCCGAGATGGTGGTGAGCGTGCCGGGCTGGTACTCCTCCTGCGTTGACATATTCACGCTGGGGCCGGTCCATTTGGTCCCGCACTTCATACCGAAGTAGTTGTGATACTTGGAGGCGAGCTTGCTCTCGCCCCAGCCGCTCTCGTTGATCGCCTGCGCGATGACCGCCGACGGGCACAGGATGCCGTAGTCGGGGGCGTAGCGCTGCACGATCGGCGCGATGCTGGCTATGAAGTCCTCTTTAGCCATGTTCGCTCCTTAATAGGGCACCGGCGGGACGTGCCGCCGGTGCGCCCCGTTGCCCTAGTTGTTCTTCTTGGCGTGCTTTGCGGCGTTCTCGGCGGTGTCCTTCATGGACTGGTTCTTGGCGGCCACCAGCGGGTCGTCGCTGTCCTTGGCGATGCCCTGCAGGGCGTCGAGCCATCCGCAGGTGATTCCCACGGACTTGAATGCCGAGTAGGCGAGCTGCACGGCGCCGATGGCGGCCACGATGCAGGTGATCCACGCGATGGGGTCCGCCGGGATGCCGGACACGAACGCCGTGACGACGCCGGCCAGAACCGACACGCCGATGGCGATCCAGCGGGCCTTGTTGCCCGTCAGCGTCTTGTTCTTGATGAGCGCCACGACGTACGGCACCACCAGTGCCGTGACGAGCAGCGCGATTGCCTCGATTCCGTTCATTGTTGGCTCCTTTCGTTAGTCGTGGACGATCGCGGTGTGGATGTCGTGGACCTCCACGGCGATGCCGTCCACCTTGTTCTGCATGGTCGCCGAGCCCTGCTGGCTCAGCTCGATGCGCGATTCCATGACGGCCATCTGGGCGGTCATGGCGTTCATCGCGGCGGTCGAGCGCTCCTGCGCCTCGACCTGCCGCGCGGCGATTGCGGCGTTCTCGCGCTCGCGCTCGTCGCGCATGCGCGCCTCTTCGGCCTTGCGCTTCTCGCGCTCGGCCTCGATGTCGAGCTGCCGCGTCTTGAACTCGCGGTACATGGGGAACGCCTTGATGAGCACCACCGCGAAGATGGCCAGAACGCCGATGGCGAACACCCACATGGGGCCGTCTGTCGCGGCGGTCAGTCCTTCGATGTAGGCGGTCGCTGCCTGTTCCATAGTTCACCCCCTCTCGCTTCGCGGTGCGGGGGCTACTCGGCGTCGTCGCCGACGATCTCGGCGAGCTCCTCGGCGGTGATGTGGCCGAGCTCGGCCGCTTTCTCCACCTGCTTCTTGCTCCACGTTCCGCGCTTGTAGAAGCCGGAGATGAGCGCGAAGCGCGGGGAATGGTCGGTGGCCTTGGTCTTAGACATCCCACTCACCTCCCGTCATCATCAGGTAGGCGATGTCGGCTGCGTTCTGCTCCTCCTGCGTGGGGAGCGCCGCCTGCTCGCGCTTCTCCTCGAGGATCGCCTCGAACTCCGCCTCGGACACGAGCTCGCCGGCATCGTTGCGCGCGATGACCGTCAGGCAGGCCATCCGGCGCGCCTCCAGCTCGATGCGCTCGGCGTCGTCGATGATGCCCGCCGCGCGCTTGCCGGCGATGTCGCCGGCCTGCTCGAGCAGGATGCGCATCTCGTTGGTCTGCGCCTGCAGGCCGTTGTTCAGTTCGTCCATTCGCTTGCTCCTTTCGCTTGCGTGGCCCCTCCGGGGCCGGTTTGCATTTCGCCATCAGGGGGCGGCCATGCGGCCGCCCTCCCGGTTGCGCCGTGTGTCAGGGATGCGAAGAGCGCATCCATGCCGAGCTTGGTGCGGTGCGCGTTCAGGTCGGTCAGCGACCCGCGCCACGACTGGTAGGCTTGGTTGAGCTGCTCGGCGGTCATCTTCCCGGAGGCGACCAGCCCCGCCTGCCGCTTGATGCGGCGGCGCTCTCGTGTCACGGACTCCCTGCATGGGCGGACCACCACCCCTCCGGTCTGTCGGTCGTAGGTGAACTTCTTCTTTAGGAACACGAAGCCGCGCGTCAGCTTCGTGACGTGCGTTTTCTTCGGGTGGAACACGAGGCCCATCTGGCGCGTCATGTCATAGAGCGCGGCCGCGATGGCCCACAGGTCGGACTTGTCCGGGTGGATGATGATGAAGTCGTCCATGTACCGGACGTACGCCCCGACCCCGCAGCACTCGGCGATGAAGTGGTCGAGCGGGTTGGGGTACGAGACGGCGTATATCTGGTTCGGCTCGCTTCCCAGACCCAGCCCGACCTCGCCCTGAACCTCGACCATGTGGCGGGCGAGCGCCCTCGCGCCGGGGTCGGTCACGTGGCGCTCGAGCAGGTCGAACACCCCCGCATGGGGGATCGACCCGAAGTAGTTGCTGAAGTCGCCCTGCAGCACGTAGCCGTCGGCGCCGTGGGCGGCGTAGTGCCGCGCGAGGTACATCTTCGTGCGCTCGATCGCGAACGCCGTGCCCCGCCCCTTGATGTTCGCGGTGTTGTCGAGGATGAGGCTCGGCACTATCGCGGGCACCAGCACGTTCTGCGTGAGGGACTTCTGCACCACGCGCTCGGAGAAGTGCACCGAGGATATATGGCGCGGCTTGCCGCGCTCCGTGATGTCGAACTCGTGGAAGCCCCGGCATATCTCCTCGCCGGCCAGCAGGGCCTTGCGGGCGCCCGCGATCTTGAGGAGCCAGTGCCACTGGTAGCGCTGGGTGCTCGCTTTCCACCCGACGCCGCGAGCGGCTTCGCGCTGCGCCTTGTAGAGGCTGTTCAGGTCTGCGACCTTCTCCAGCGTGCACTCCCTCGCGCGCTCCTCGCGCTTGCGCCGGCGCTTCTCCTCTCGTCTGGCGCGGCGGATCGCGCGGCGTTCTTCTGATTTCATAGGGCACCCCGCACAACTCTCAATGGACGCTCGGACAGTTGCTTTGAGGTGGCGGCATGAAACGGCGCCGAGCGCCCGAGGGCGCCGCCATGCAAGCAGCGTTCGCCGCTCCTCGCGGGGTGCATATTTACGGCGATATGCGCCGATGGTTGCAGCTTCCTTCCTTTGAGGCACGGCTTTCGGCGGCGGTTCGCCGCCTACTCGGTCTGGCCGATAGAGGAATCAGGGCAGCGGGCGCACCCCGGTGTTCGAGGTGTTGTTGTTGTTGGCATTGCCGTTGCCGTTGACGTTGCACGCGTTCGTGGAATTCCCCGAATTAGCGCCGCGCAGCCACCAGTTGAAGCGTGGGTCAAGCTGCAACCAGCACCGCATGTCACGGCACCGGAAGGTCGGAGGCGATCTCCTCGAGCTCGGCGAGGTCGTAGCGCAGCTTCGCGATCCGCTCGTCGATGCCGGCGCTGCCGGTGAGCTTGGTGTTGCGCTTGCGCGAGGTGAGCGTGTCGAGCTCCTTGCCGAGCATCCCGGCGATCTTCTCGTAGCGGTTCAGGTTGACCGGCAGGCCGAGGTCCTTCACCACTTGGAGGTCTTGGGTCAGCTGGTAGCAGTTCGCGATCGCGAGCGTCAGGTAGTGCTTGCGCCACAGCACGCCGTGGGCGGTCGATGGGTAGAACGCCTCGGCCGTCTCGACGTTGTTCACGAGCTCGCGGGCCGTCGCGATCGTCGGGACCGACAGCAGCAGGCGGTGCTTCTTCGGCACCACTTTCTCGGACGCCATCAGGGCCGTCATCTCGATGCGGATCGACCGCGCGAGCGCCATGTGGTCGCACGGCGACGGCTTGCGGTCGCTCTCGTACACTCCGCTCACGCGGTCCTCCTCTCGTGGGACGGATAGGCCGCCGCATGACGCGGCGGCCGTTCATAGCCGGTGTGTGTCGGCGCTACACGCCGACACGGAAGCAGGGCAGCGGGCGCACCCCGGTGTTCGAGGTGCAGTGGCCGTTGGCATTGCCGTTGCCGTTGACGTTGCACGCGTTCGTGGAATTCCCCGAATTAGCGCCGCGCAGCCACCAGTCGAAGCGGTCCCCGTCGGGGTTCCGGCGGATGCGGGAGGCGGTGTCCGGGAAGATTGGGAAGTGGCAGTCCATGCCCACGCTGTAGCCGTTGCCCCAGACGTTGAAGCCGTAGACCTCGGTCTCGGAGAGCGCCC
The DNA here is from genome assembly GCA_910588095.1 of uncultured Eggerthellaceae bacterium. Lineage (GTDB taxonomy): Bacteria > Actinomycetota > Coriobacteriia > Coriobacteriales > Eggerthellaceae > D16-63. The sequence goes on along the minus strand of CAJUQH010000019.1, from coordinate 33,047 downwards.
AGACCTTGCCCATGTCGGCCCACGACCACGTGGTCGATTCGGTGAGGGCCGCCGTGGAGCTGTAGCGCTCCTCGAGCAGCGTGCGGTGGTTCGCGATGACATTCTTCCACTTCTGCGGGAGCAGCGGGAAGAAGGTCTGGTTCAGCCACTTGTGGAGGTTGCTCGCGAGGTAGGGGTGCTTCTCGGAGGCGTTGCCGTTGTTGTTGTTCGTGGTGTTCCAGACCACGCTGTCCGGCCATACGGTGTCGGGCACCATCATGACGTGGTGGTCGGTGATCTCCTCGTCGCAGCAGTTGAGGTAGGGGTCGATCGCGCCGATGCGGTAGCGCATCACCTTGCCGTCGCTGAGCTTGATGTCGAAGTAGTCCTTGACGTAGATGCCGTCGAAGTTGCCGGCCTTGATGCGCGCGTTGAACCACGCGGCGTCGTCGGTGTAGCCCACGATCTCGAGCGCGAAAACCTCCGAGAGGTTGCGCCCGTCGTAGTCGCGCTGCTCGAGCTGCTCGAACCGGGTCTTGTTCTGCTTCTCGTACGCCTGCATGTTCGCCACCGACACCGGCGTGCGGGTCGGGTCGAACACGGGCGCCTCGGTGTCCGGGGCGGTCGGGGTCGAGGGGGTGTCGGGCGTCTCGGTCTCGGTGCCCTCGGGGGTGGTGGTCTCGTCAGCCATGGTGGCTCCTTTCTATTCGGGCTTGCCGGGGATGGTCGCTTGCAGGTTCGACGAGGTGTTCTCGCCGAGCATGCCTAGCAGGGACAGGAACGGCTCGTCGGGCAGGTACGTCGGCTGGCCTATGCCGTCGCCGGAGGTTCCGCCGCCCATGCCGATGGCCTCGAGGAACGGGCCGTTCTCCATGAAGGTGAGGACCTTCCAGACGGCATCGAGCTCCTCCGTGAGCTGCTCGGTGGTGATGAACGAGTCGGGGAGGACCTTGAGCTCGACGGACGCCTTGCTGCCGACGTACACGAACAGGTCCATGCGCTTCTCGAACACGGTGGTGCCGTCGGATGCCGGTATCCACTCGGCGTATTCGCCGGCGTTGGCGTAGGAGAACAGGATTTCCTCCCCGGTTTCCGGCATGATCGCGAACAGGCCCACCTCCCTCCACCAGTAGCCGTGCTCCAGCTCGTCGTTGATGTAGGTGCCGCCGATCGTCGCGGTGTTCTCCGGGTGCACCTTGACGCGCGTCACGGCGAAGCTCGCGCAGGTGTGCACAAGGTCCGTCATTTCCTCTGGCGACGTCGTGTCGGGAACGTAGCCGTCGCCGAAAGCGATGCGGGTGAATACGAGCTTCTTACCCGCGAGCGCCTGCGCGGCCGCCATGTTTCCCCAGCGCGTCATCGCCGAGTTGTTGAATTCCGCCATTACTCGCTCCTTTCGTTTTCGTCGTCGGCTCCCGCCGACATCATTCGGATCACCACGCGATCGTGCTCGCCTACGGCCTGCCCTGAATATGTCCGAGCCGGGATGCGCCATACGGGCAGCATCACGAGCGTCGTGTGGTCTGATATGCGGTGCGCCTGACCGCCCCGCGCGGGGACGTCGAGCTTCTGCCACGGGATCATGCACACCTCGTAGCTGTCGGCCCCGCCCATCCCGACGCCTGCGAACGCCCACGCGCCCTCGCGCGCGGCGAAGTGGACGCCGTGGGTGGACTCCCGGAAGCCGGTCCCGCTGCACAGCGGGACGTCGCCGGTGAGGAGCACGAGGATGCTCTCGAGCTTCGAGGAGTGGCGCTTCGCCTGCATGAGCCGGTCCAGCAGGCGCGCTTGGTTCGCCTGCAGCATCGGCAGGTTGCCGGTCGCTATCTTGAAGTTGTGCGGGCGGCCCCCGTAATCGAACCACTCGAGCACCTCGCCGTCGCCGAGGTAGGCCCGCGCGACGTTCTCCATGGCGGCGACCGTCCCGAGCTTCGAGTGCACGTAGTCGGAGTCCTTGATGAGGGCGCGCTTGGTCTCGATGGACGCCTCGGAGTCCCACCAGCTGATGTCGAGCGCCCACGCGAGCTCGTCTAGGACGTCCTCGGGCAGCTCGTCGATCTTGTCCCACTGGGTGAGCATCTGCGCGCGGTCGTGCGCCTGCGCGGCGGCCGCATCGACCACCGAGGCGAACGCCCCCACGGCGCGGTCGTCCTGCATCCACGTCGGCAGCATCCTCACCACTTGGCAGTTCGTCAGGTCCATGTGGACCACCGCGCCTTGGTCGTGACGTGATGGGTGACCTTGATGTTTCCGGAGAAGCAGGCCGCCTCGTCGCCCTCGAGCTCGAGGTGCTGGGGCGACGTCATGTCGACCCGGATGGCGCCCTTGAGCGCGTCGTCCCAGTCGGGCCGCATGATGTAGCTCTCGAGCATGTCGGGGTTGATGTTGCGCCCGAGCACAGAGCCCTGCTCGTAGATGTAGCGCTCGATCGCGCCGCCTGCTCCCTCGACGCTCCGCACCACCGTCGCCTCGTCCTCGGGCGTGGTCCAGTACTCCAGCTCGATGTCGTAGGGCACGAGCTCCGGCCCGTCAACGTCCACGACGTCGGTGAGGGGGCGCACGTCGGAGGCCGAAACGGCCGCCCGGACCTTCTCGAGGGTGTCCTCGTCGGGGTAGCCCCCGCCCTCCATGAGCACGATGATGCGGACGCGGCCGTCCATCTTGTGCTGCCACCGGGCGAGGACGGTCTCGGCCTCGGCGAGCTCCGGGCCGAGCCGGATCGTGAGGAGGTGGTCCTCGTAGTCGCACTCGAAGCCGTCCGCCTGCCCGTTGATCGTGAGCGTCTCGGGGATCAGCAGCTCGCCGCCGATGTAGGCGCGCCCCGCCGAGACCGGGAGCTCGCGGCTCATCCACTCGGTCTCGCTCATGGCGGCGACGTCGGATATTCCGGCGTCGGCGCTCTTCGCGTAGTAGACGTAGCCCTTCTCCGGCCCCGCCGTCGATAGGTGCGACGGCGCGAGCAGGATGCGCTCGCGGAAGCGGTCGTCGCCTGCCACCGTGTACGGCTCGCCGTCGTCGCCCCCCTCGGACGTGGTGACGTTTGTGACCTTGGAGACGTACGGGATGAGGTCGACCATCGTCGTGATCGCGTCGGTGCCGTAGCCGTTCGCCGCCGCCCCGACCTCGGTGCATGACGCCGGCACGTCGACCGACGTCGCGCCCGGCTCGATGACGGCGGTCTCGTCGGTCGCGAAGTAGACGCTCCCGTCGGGCGTCGCCTTGGTCCCCTCGGGGATGGCTACGGAGAGCGCCTGCGGGGCGCCGAGTGTGAAGCGCAGCACCGTGCGCGCGGCGTCGCCGTCGAGGCGAAAGACGCGCAGGCGCGCGCCGAGCGCGTCGAGGACCTCCCCGCGCGCGTAGCGCAGCATGACCTGCTGGGCCGCGTCTTGGATCGTCCCGTGGACGCGGGAGAGCACGGCGGCCATGCCCTCGCCGAAGATTCGGCGCTCGTCGCCGGGGTAGAGCGGCTCCGCGACCGCCTGCTCTAGGGCTCCTATCGTCGCGTCGTATATCGACCCGGAGTCCGAAACGATGAGGTCCGTGGACCCCACTTCTATCTGCTCCATGCTGCCTCCCTTCACCGCACGCTCGCCTCGAGCGCGTAATCGCCGCCGGCGGCGTCGGCCGCCAGAAGCGCGATCTCCTCGCCCGATAGGCGAGGCTCGTAGGTCTCGAGCACCCATTCGGCGTCGGCCTTGAGCTCGTCGGATTGCGTGATGGGCTTGTCGATGTGCTCGCGGTCGATTCCCTTGGTGCGCTCGAGGGGAACCTCGCCACGGATGGTCCGCAGCAGGTTCAGCGCGCATACGCGCGGGTCGCTGTTGCCCTGTGCGAGCATCATTTCCACCCTTTCATCTGCTTGTTGGTCTTTGCCTTGGACGCTTTCTGGGCGCTCGTGGCGCCCACGGACAGCGCGCTCGTCGCCTTGGGCTGCGTCCGCACGCCGGGCCGCAGGGCGCTCTTGCGCTCCACCTTCTGCAGCTTCAGCCCCGATGCGTCCACCGCGTACTCCTCGAACTTCACCGAGATGCGCACCGACGTGGGGCGGCCCTTCGCGTCGAGCACCCAGTCGGACGCGTCCACCGACTTGAGCATCATCTCGTTGGCGATGAACTTCGAGCCGTTCAGGTAGAGCGGCGCGTGCACGCCCGGGCAGTCGTTTATGGCCTCGAACTCCTTGCGGGGGCTGCCGCCGGCAGCGGCCGACACCGTGTAGGAGAACGACAGGGAGGCGAGCTCGAGCGCCACGGTCTGCGTCGCTGGCTCGCCCTCTTTGTCTTGGTTGCGCTCCACGTTGATGGAGCGGCTCGTCGATAGGTCCTCGACCGACCGGATGCAGCCGGTATCGAAGCCCCACTTGAACGAGTGCCACGTTATCTGGATAGCCATCGGCCGGTCCTCCTTCCCTATGCCGTGGGCGGCGCGGTCTCGCCGTGCGCCCCTGCGTACGTGTGTCCTTTGAGCGATGCGCCCGCTGCAGTGAAGTCGCCCTGCGCGGCGGTCGTGCCGCCGATCGTCTGGGTGAACGTCCCGTCGGGGCGCGACAGGATCAGCCCGCTGCCGTCGTCGAGCTGCAGGCATATGACCTCGTCGCCCTCGGAGACCGCGCCGTCGCCGGCGCGCAGGGGCCAGTAGACCGCGAAGGGCATCGTCACGACGCCGCCGGCGGTGTGCGGGAGCACGCGCGCCGTGGCGGGGTTGCCGTTCTCGTCCAAGCTGTCGATGCTCGAGACGGTTGCGAGGTATACGCCCATCAGTAGCCTCCTAGCATCTTGGTCATCCATATCTTCGAGCGGGAGTCGAAGTAGTCATGCCGGAGCCGCGAGACGAACGCCCTGCCGTCCCACGACGCCGCTGCCGGAGCGTCTATCTCGAGAACCGATCCGGGCGCCCACTCGCGCAGGAGCGTGTCGGTGCGCAGCCTGATCGTGGCCACCTCGCGGTTCGCCTCGCGCAGCAGTCCGCGCGCGAAGCGGGTCGCCTCGGCGAGGTCGGTTATGCGGTCGTCGAGCACGCGCTTGAGCTGCCGGCCTTGGCCGGCGGAGAACGTCGCGCTCGTCGAGCCGTCGGTGACGAGGCACGATCCGTATGCGCGGGCGGTGAAGTCCTCGAACTCGTAGTCTTTGCCCGGGGCTATCTCGAGGCGCTTCACCGGGCTTTGCGACTCCGCCCACGCGCCGGAGTAGGCGATGAGCTTGCCGTCGAAAGCGATGAGGGACGCGCCCTCGTAGGTCAGGCGCTTCGAGAGGAACGCGAGGTCGCTCTCGTTGCGCTGCTCGACGTAGGCGTAGAGGCTGTTGGCGAGGCCGTAGGTCTCGTAGGACATCCCGGCCTCCTGCGCCACCTGCGCGATGAGCTGGTGCAGGCGTATGGACTCCCACGAGCGGCACTTCGCCTCGCGCATGGCGTGCGGCACCGGGTAGGCGCGTATGTCCATGGCCGACGATCTCGGCGCGACGTCGCGCACGTACATCTTCCCCGTGCGGGCCGCTCCGTCGGAAACCTCTATCACGTCGTCGTCCTTCGGCGCCCATCCGTCCCAGAGGTTGTCGGTGTCGCCGAAGGTTATGGTGAGCTCGTCGAGGGCGCCCCATGCGCTCATGTCGTGCCAGCATCGGGCGACGCTCACCTTGTCGTATATCTCCGCCCCTTGGTATTTCACTGAAAGCGTCGACATGGGTCATCGCCTCCACGGCGGGAGCGTCTCGGGCGTCTCGACCTTCTCGACGATCGGGATGCGCAGCCGCTCGCCGCCCTCGAACAGGAGCACGCCCACGTATTCGCGGTTTGCCTTGGCGATGATGTGGGCCATGCGCTCCTCGCCGTAGGCTTGGAGCGCCAGCAGGTCGAAGGAGTCGTTCTGGCGCGCCACGTAGTCCTCGTAGCCGACCACCGTGGCCGTTGCGTTAGGCATATGCGCCCTCCTCCCTCTTCGATATCGCGTCAAGGATCAGGTCGACGAACTCCGGCTCGAGCTCGCGCACGGCCGACAGGACGCTCTCGGCGTCGGCGTTGCCCCTGATGTTCACCTGCGGGGAGAACGTCAGGCCGGACAGGTCGTACGTCGTCGAGTCCACGACGGCACCGCCCGACAGCCCGTAATCGGAGCTGAAGAGCGACGTGCCGACCTCGCCGGTGAACCCTCCTGCGGCGTAGCCGTAGACGGGAACCGTCGAGCCGCCGGCGGCGCCGAGCATCGCGCCGGCCATGCGCCAGTACTTGAGGTTCTGGGCGCGGTAGGCCGGGTTGAAGCTGATGACGGCCTCCGTCGGGTAGCGCGGGTCCTCGCCGACGATGGCGAGGCCGTTGGTGAAGCCGCCCGTGGCGAAGCCGAGCAGCCCGCCGATGCCGCCGCCTATGAAGTCGCCGATGCCGCCGAGGGCGCTCGCGGCCTGCCCGGCGAGGTCGATCACTTGGCTGATCCACCCCACGAGCGTGCCGATCGCGCCGGCGATGCCCTCGATGACCCCGATGACCGGCTGGAGCACGGCCATGATGCCCGTGATGAGGCCGGCGATCGGCGGCAGGAGCATCTGGACGATCTGCAGGAGCGGGTCGAGGATCGGCATGAGCGCCGAGAGCAGGCTCCCGATGACGCTCACCACCGAGGATATGATCGGCATGAGCGCCGAGAGCAGCGTCGTCACCACCGGCAGCACCGCCGATATGATCTGCATGATGATCGGCAAGAGCTGCATGATGAGGTCCATCAGCGGCGGGAGCAGCGAGCTCACCAGCTCGGAGAGCATCGGCCCCACCTGCGCGCCGAACTCGACGATCATGGGCGTCATCTGCTCGAGGCCCTGCGAGACGACCGACACGATCTGCTCGATGACCGGGGCGGCCGACGAGGCCACGTTCTCGATCACCGGCAGGAACGCCTCGATCGCCTGCGCGGCGATCGGCATCAGCGCGTTCAGCGAGTCGAACACCGTGTTGGCCAGCGGCTTGAGCGCCACCTCGGCGGTGTGCTTGAACATCTCGAGCCGCTCGGCGAAGTCGTAGGTGTCCTCGGCGGCGCCGCTGATCGTCTCGCCGTTGGCCTGCAGCTCTGCCGTGAGGTCCTCCACCGACAGCGTGCCGTCGCGGATCGCCGACGCCAGCGTCGATCCCGCGCGGGAGCCGAACACCTCGGCCGCGATCGTCGCGGCCTCCTCGGCGGTGGCCGCGTTCTTGATCTCTTCGGTGTACTTGGCGATGCCCTCGGAGGCCGACAGGCCGTCTTGGGCCATGGTGGTGACCGACTTCTTGAGCGCGCCGAGCACCTCGTCGGTGTTGACGCCGGCTTTCTCGAGCTGGCCCATGAGGGCGCTCGCGTGGTCGAAGTCGAAGCCGAGCTCTTGGAGCTGCGCGCCGTACTTCTGCATCTTGGTCGCGAGGTCGTTGAACCCGATGCCGGTCGATTGCGACACCTTGAACAGGTAGTCCATCTTGCCCGACATCTCGTCCTCGGACAGGCCCCACTGCTGGAACGCCTGCGACGAGCTCTCGATGACGGTCGGAAGGTCCTCGCCGAGCATGTCGCAGACTTGGTTCGCTTGGATCGAGAGCTTCTGCAGCGGCTCGCCCGTGAGGCCGAGGCGCGTGTTGAAGTCGGCGATGGCGGTCGATGCGCCCTCCAGCTCGCCCGGTATCGCCTTGTACACCGCGTCGCAGTCGGCCTGCAGCGCGGCGAGGGCGTCGCCGGTGGCGCCCGTCCCTATCCGGATCGTGTCGGCCGACTCGTCGAACTTCGTGCCGAGGTCGAGCAGGTACTTGCCGCCGGCCACGGCGGCGGCGGCCGCAGCCGTGCCCACCGCCGCGAAAGCGCCTGCGGTGATGGCGGCGGTTTTCTTGAGCTTGCTGCCCATGCCGCTCGTGAGCTTGTCGGCCTTGCCGATCGACTGCTGGAGCGACGGCTCCAGCTTGCCGGCGATGGCGATCACCTGCTCGAGGGTCTTGCCGCCTGCCATGTGTTCACCTCCTGCGCTTGGGTCTTTTCGTCTTGCGCCGGGCCTTTGCTATCTCGGCCTCGTGCGCCTTGCGGCGCTCCTTCGATTCCTCTACGGCCTCGCCGTAGTCGGTGAGGAAGTCGAGGAGGCGCATGCGGTTGATGTCGTGGATGGAAGTTGAGAACTCTCGGGAGTAGTCGCGGGCTGCTCGTCGGATTTGCCGTCCTCTTGCTCGTCCGACCTCATAGTGAAAAAACGGCCCACCTCGATGAGCTGCATGATGTCGAGGCCCTTGATGCGCTCGAGGTCGGTTACGTCAATGCTGGGATTGGCGGCAATGATCGAGTACGCGCCGAGGTAGAAGTGGAACGTGTAGTCGAACTCGGCGATAGCCACGAGGTTCGCCGCTTTCTTCTTCGCGGCGGCCTCGGCGGCGGCGAATTGCGTGATGGTGATCTGGCTCGGGTCGTAGGTGAGCTCCGAGACCTCGTTGCCGTCGATCTCGATTGGTGCGTGCAGTTCGAGCTTTCCTTGCATGGTTTCCCTCCTGAAAAAAGAGGAGGGCGCGGGATCGTCCCGCGCCCTCGTCGGTCGGTTCTTTTCCTTTGCGCGCTACAGCAGCGAGTCGATGCCCGACGTGTAGTTCTTTCCGTTCGCGCGCAGGATGGCGTTGAGCTTGTCGGCGAGCACGATCTCCTTGCCGCCGACGAAGAGCTGGTAGCGCAGCACCGAGAACGTCATCTCGTTCTCGGACACGCTGCCCGGCTCCACGGACAGCCCCGGCAGCCCCTTGGAGATTGCGCGCATGAACGCCTTGCATCCCTCGGGGGCCGTGGTGCCGTCGCTCTTCATGACGTCTTGGACCCAGCGGACCTCGATGTCCTGGGCCTTCATGTTCGCGAGCTTCCCGAGCTCGCGGTCGATGCCCTGCTTTGTGAGCGCCAGCTCCATGGCCTCGAGCTGCGTCGGGTTCGGCATCTCGATGGTGCCCATGCCCTTGAGCTCGCCGGTGGTCGGGGTGACGGCCGGCAGGGTGACGGTGACGTCGCGGGCGACGAGCTCGCCGCCGGCGTAGATGGTGCACGCGGCGATGGGGCCGCGCAGGTCTAGGTACTTCGGCATGTCTACTCACCGTCCTCGAAGTAGGCGCTGAAACCCTCGTCGGTGTAGGCGACGTAGACGCTCGCGGACTTGAGCGGCGGCGTCGGGGTGACGGAGATGTCCCAGCGGAAGTCGCCCTCCATGATGGAGGAGTCGGGGTTGTTCGCTTGGTCGAACACGACCGTGGGCTTGCCGAGCAGGGCGCCCTGCGTCACGTAGCCGTCGAGCTTTGCCTGCTCGCGGTTGATGATGCGGTCCTGCAGCGCGCGGGTCATCGGCTCGTCGATCGTCGTCGCCCATTCCAGCTGGAAGTAGTTGGTGATGTGGAAGAGCATGCGGATGGCCGTGGCGAAGATGGAGCGGGCGTCCATCGTCGTGGACCCGAAGCGGTAGGCTGCGGTGTGCGGACCCCACAGCACCCACTCGCCGGCCCATCCGATCGCGGTGGTGATGCCGCGCTCGTTGAGGCCGTTCGCCCTCACTTGGTCGAAGCCGCGATTGGGAACGCCGTCGCCGAAGTGCTGGCGGCATACCGGTATCGCCTTGTTCGAGCAGGACTCGAACGGCACGCCGTCGTTGTCGTTGTCGGCGCGCAGGGACTCGACCACGTAGAGGGTGGACAGGTGGAACACGCGGCCGGTGTAGTCGCTCACCTGCGGCCAGCACACCGCCGAGCGCTCCGAGTCGTAGGCGTTGTCGTCCTTCCATGCGATCGCCTTGTCGATGGTGTCCACGGCGCTCTTGCCGTCCTGCAGCGGGAGGTCGGCTACCACGAACGCGTCCCAGTGGCCGTTGATCTTCTGCGCCACCTTGACGAGGCGCGAGTACACCTCCGGGTCGTCGGTCCAACCCGGCGCGGCGAGCAGGTTCGGGACGACGAACTGCTCCTGATACAGCAGCTGCAGCGCGTCGATGCCGAAGTACTGGCCGTCGTCGGAGGTGTATCCGATGATGTCCTCGGAGGTGATGGCCTCCGGGGTCACCTCGAAGAAGCTGACCGCGATGTTGCCGTCGGCCATCGCGCCGCCCTCTTTGGCGGTGATGACCACCTTGCCGGCGTTGTGGTTGTAGGCGAGGGTGTAGTCGGCGCCCTCGGCGTAGGGCTGGGCGCCCTCGTCTGCGCCCTCGGCCGCGATCGTGATCGTGTCGAGGATCGCGCGGTCCGTGGCGAACGACGCCGTGCCGTTCACGAGGCCGATGACCTCCACGGTCTCTTTCTTCGCTCGGTGCTTGTCGGGATCGAGCACGTTGACGAAGTAGATGGGGCCGACCGCCTCGGCGGTGGTGTTGTAGTGCGCCGCGATGGCCTCGCAGAGCGTGAACGCCTCCCAGTCGGAGGAGTCGCCCATGCGGGCGCGGGCGTCGCTTAGCGACGTCAGGCGCACCGGCGCGTTCACGATGTCGGCCTCCGCGTAGCCGCGCACGAGGTTGACGGGCGCGGTCCCGAAGTAGACCGGCACGGTGGAGACGGTGACCATCGACTCCACCACGGAGTCGGAGAGGTTGCCGTACGCGCCATGCTTGTATTCTGCCATTTGCTGCACCTCCTAGATGCAAGGCGCCGCCCGGGTCCGGGCGGCGCGTAGTCGTTTACAGGTATTCCTCGGCGTAGTATTTCGACGGCGGGGCCTGCGCCATCGCGCACGAGAACTCGAGCTCGGCGAAGTAGAACGGGTAGAAGTCGATGATGGCGCCGTCCTCTTGGTAGGGCTTGTAGTCGAAGCCCTCCTCGGCCTTGACCCGGAGGACCTCGCCTATCTGCTCCGCGTTGCGGAGGCGCTGCAGCAGCAGGTCCATGAAGTTCCACACGTCGTTCCATCCGTCGGCGTTGGCCTCGAACGGAGCGGCGTCGGCGCCCGCGTCCTCGGCGTGGAGGCCGGGGTTCCATACGCTCAGCAGGAGCCGGAACCTCAAGTCGCGGGCGCTCTCGCGCGGCATGTCGCGGCCGTTGACGAGGTGGACGAGAATGCCCGGGCATATCTCCCGGTTGACCTGCTGCGCGAGCTTCGCCGGCGGCGCGTACATCTTGTGCACTGACGGGTTCGCCAGCTGGTAGTCGTAGGCTGCGGTCTGCCTCTCGTTCGACGGCACCTTGAGCTTGATGTGCGGGCACACCTCGCTCTCGAGCCACTTCGCGAGGGCGTGTATTCCCTCTGTCACGGTCACGGCTGCGACCTCCTTTCGCTTGCTAGTAGGCGGATCGCGCGCTCGAGAGCGACACTTGGGCGACGCCCATGTCCTCCTGCCACGAGGTGATCGTGTAGAGCGACCCGTCCACGTCCATGACGTCGCCGGCCTCGCGCCGCTGGCCGATCTCCTCGGCGGCGGCGAACAGGCGCACGTCGCCGGACTCCACCCCGAGCTCCGGGGCGCGGGTCGACCGCACGTCGGTGTCGAGCACGCAGGTGAGGAGCACGTCGTCTACGGTGTGCTCCTCGCCGAAGTCATCAGGGGACAGGAACACGCGGGAGCGGTCGGCCTCCACGAGCTCCTTGAACGCCGTCATTCGACGACGCCCTCGGCGTCGATGACCGGAGGCTGCTCGCCGTCCTCGCCCTCGGACCCGGCGCCATCGGGGTCGCCAGCGGGGTCCGAACCGTCGCTTCCGGCGTCATTCCCGCCGTTTTCGGCGGTTTCAGGGTCGATTTCGCCGGATTGGCCGTTCTCGTCGCCTGTGGCGGCCGTTTGCCCGTTTTCCGGGTTCGTGGTCGGGTCGTCGTCCGTTCGGCCGTCAGACGCGCCCTCATCGGACGTTTTCAGGAGCTCGATGAGCTTCTTGCCCGCGATGTCGTCGTATTGGCCGTTGTAGAGGCCGCGATCTTTCGCGAGGTCGAAGAGCTCCTGCTTCCGCATGCGGTCGTAGCTGACCGGAGCCGCCTGCTGCGTCTGGGAAGCGTTCGCGGCGGCTGCGGTCGGATCGACGTACTCGGCGACGCCTTGGGCCACGAGCATGGCCTCGGTCGCCTTGTCCGTCTCGAACGGGCCGTCGGCGGCCGTCGTGGGGACGACCTTCGCCCCCACGCGGCGGCCGAAGGTGCCCACGTTGGTGATCTGGATCATGGTTTCCCTCCTGTCCTCTCCGGCCTACTCGCTCGTCAGGCTCTTCGCCGAGATGAACGGGTCGCGGTTGTAGGGCAGGCACAGCGGGCGGGCGGTAAGGCGCAGCTCGCGGGTGTCGGCGTTGGCGTCCGCGATGTACTTCGGCACGCGGCTCTTCGCGTAGGTGTGCATCTCGCCGTCGGACTGCTCGACCTGCGTCACGGCGCCGTAGACGGTGTGCCCGGCGTTCGGCGCGGTCATGGAGCCGCAGCCGGCGGGGATGTACTGCTTGGTGGAGCCGTCGCTGTCCGTGTAGACCTGATCGTAGCTGATGATGCTGATGATGCGGCCGCGCACGTTGAGCTGGCACACCACAGCGGCGCCCGTGGCCTCGAGCTTCGGGGCGGCGGTGCCGATCTCGATGCGGCGGTTGTCGAGCATGCGCTGCACGCCGTTGTTGTTCAGCACCGAGTCGGCGACGTCGGGCGCGCACACGAAGTCGGATGCGGCGAGGCCGCGACGGGTCAGCATCGAGGCCATGGCGTTCAGGTCGCCGAGGATGTCGGCGTCGGGGTCGTCCCACTTCTTCGCCACGGCGTAGGAGGCGGGGTTGACGTCGCCCTCGTAGAAGCGCACCTCGTACTCCTCGAACTTGCTCGCGTCGTCGCCGATCGCTTTCATGGTGCAGCCGTTGTTCAGGAGGGTGGACGCAGCCATGACCTCCTCGCGGCGGGTGATGGAGTTGTCGAGCTCGATGAGGTCCTGCATCACCATGATCTGGGCGCGCTGCGCGGGCGACTTGTCGCCGTAGAGCGCCTCGCCGAAGCCGCGAACCTTCACCTCGTCGAGGGTCAGGGGGCGCTTGGGGGCGACGGTGGGCGGCTCGTACTCGAACATGCGGGCGGCCGTGCGCGAGAGCGCGATGCCGCCTTGGCGCTGCAGGATGATGGGCGCCACGCGCATGTCGCCGTCCTTGTACTCGCAGAGCACCTTCTCGCTGTTGAAGATGTCGGCGGTGCCGTTGGAGGGGAAGTAGCGGTCGCGCAGGAACGAGTCCGCCGGGTTGATCCCCTCGACCGCCTGAATGAGGCGGGCAGTTTCGTAGATGTTGTAAGGCATTTGCATCTCCTCCTAGTCGATGACGTCCTCGGACAGGATGCCGGCCTGTCGCATGTAGTCGAAGTCGGTCGCGGTGAGCGTGTAGCCCTCGGCCGCGACGAGGCGGCCGCGCGCGAAGTTGCCGGTCTTGTAGCCGGTGGCGATGCCGCCGGCGGCAGGCGCGTCCTCGGAGAGCACCAGCACGATGCTCTCGGCGGTGAGCGCCTCCGATGCGGGCTTGTACTTGCCGTCCTCGCCCTTGACGATGACGGTGCCCGCCGGGATGTCCGCCTCGCCTGCGGCGATCTCCGCCGTGGCGACGATCGCGGAGGGAGTGGTGGATGCGAGCAGGCCGTTGTAGTCCTGCTCGCCGATGATGTTGTCGAGTCGCTTGGTCATTAGCGTGCCTTTCTCCCTGCGAGGCTGTTGGCTACCTCGGCCGCTGCCTTGATGGCCGCCTCGGCTTCCTTGTCCTCGTCGTCCTTGCCCTCTCCGCCGCCGTTGGGGTCGGAGTCAACGTCGTCGGCCTTAGACTCGTCGTCGTCCTCCTCGATGGCGGCGAGGAACTTGGACGCGCTGTCCTTTCCTGCCTTGATGGATGCGACGGCGAGCTCGCCGGCCGTGATCGGCTCCTCGAACTTCGCCTTGGCAACCATGTCGGGCGCGACGCTTCCGGCGATCTCGTCGATGGCCTTGATGCGCTCGCGCTCGTTCTCCGCAGCCTGCGCCTCGATCTGGGCGACAAGCTCGGGATGCGACGCTCGCAGCTCTGCTACGGTTTCCATATGCGTCTCTCCTTTCGTTTTTGCCGCCATGGGCGGCGCTGCCTTATCTATCGCTGCAGCGGCCGGTGTCTCTCCGGCCGCGTGTAGCCCTGCCTGTGCCGCGTGGACTGCGGCTGTGGGGACGTTGCGGAACATCGACGCGTCGTGGCGGATGCCGCGCACGGTGAGCGTGCGGGCGCTTGCGTCGTACACAACGTCGTCGACCTCCCCTTGGTCGGTGTCGTCGTCATCGTCTGGCTCCGCGAGGGTGTCGGCGAATCCCGCGTCCACGATCTCCTGTCCGACGAACCACGTCTCGGCGGCCACGAGCTCGCCGATCTCGTCCTCGCTGCGGCCGGTCTTGGCCGTGTAGATGTTGGTCATGGACTTGACGATGGCCTCCGCTTGGTTCTGCGTGAGCGCGAGCTCGTCGGGCGTGTACCATCCGTACATGCCGACGTAGCCCTTGTGGATCATGAACATGCTGCCGGGATGGACCACCACCTCGTCGCCTGCGCAGGCGATGATGCTCGCTGCGGACGCGGCGAGGCCCTCGATGTGGATCGTCTTGGTGCCCGGCAGCTCCTTCAGCGCGTTGTGGATCGCGACGCCCGTGAAAACGTCGCCGCCGCCTGAGTTCAGGCGCACGCTGATGTGCGACGCGTTGCGGATCGCCTGCAGCTCGTCGATGAAGCGCTGGGCGGATATGGTCGGCTCGCCGGTCGGCTCGCCGGTCCACCAGTTCACCGGCTCGTTCTCCGTGACGTCGCCGTACATGACGATCTCCGCCTCGCCGTTGCCGAGGTCGGTCGCGGCGAGCTGCGGCTTGATGGCGGCGGCTCTCGCCTTGCGGCCTCGGATGGCCGCCATGATTCTATTGGGCATCTTCTGTCCTTCCTTCCGTTTCGGTCGCGCCGATGCTCTCGAGCTCGGCGATGCGCTGCGCCTCGTGGTGCAGCCTGTCCATGTTCTCGTCCCAGTTGCTCCCGTTGATGCGGATCGCGGCGGCCTCGCGCGTCGTGATGCCCGCGTCGATCGCGGACACCTCGGCCGCTATCTCCTTGGTCGGGTCCAGCTGGCCTTGGCTCGGCCCCACCCACTCGCATCCGAGGTAGGCCCTGCGGATGATCGGGTCGGCAAAGAAGCCCGGGGCGTCGATGCGCCCTTGGGCGATCGCCTCGGAGAGCCATATCTCCCAGACGGGCTGGCAGAAGTCGGCGACGAACCAGCCCCGCCGCATCCGGAACGCTTTCCATGCCTCCATGAGCGCCGCGCGCGACGCCGAGTAGCTGGAGTTGAACGTCTTGAGGAGCAGTTCGCCGGGTATCTCCAGCGCCGCTCCCACCTGCCGGCACATCGCCTGCATGAACGCCTCGAAGCCCGAGCTCGGGCGCTTCGGGTCGGCGAAGGTGATGTCCTCGCCGGGTTCGAGGAAGTTGACCTGCCCCGGCCCCATCTCGTACTCGTCGGGGTCGCGGCTTATCTCCTCGTCGTCGCCGTCCGCGCCGATGACGCCCGTCCCGGTCTCGTTGAACGGGTTCTCGTAGGCCCCCTCCACCTTGACGAACGCGGTAAAGAACGACTCCACCACGGCGGCGGTGAGCTCGCTGGACGTGTAGCGCCGGAGCTGCAGCAGAGGCTCGATGACCTGCGCGAGGTAGCTGACGCCACGGTACTGGTCCGGCCGCTCGCTCTCCATGACGTGAAGCACGTTCGGAAGCCCCGTCTTGCGGCCCATGGCGAGCACGCGCGTGAACTGCACGGCGCCGGCCGTGAAGTCGCCGGGATAGCCCTTGCGGATGTGGTAGGCGACTATCTCGCCGTCGCCGTTGATCTCCACTCCGTCGTATATCTTGTTGTCGTTTTCGCTGTTGACGCCGGTGGTGTAGGCGTCGGGCAGGCCCGTCGCGTACGCGGTCGGGGTCGCCACGCGGTCGGCCTCCACGAGGTGAAGTCGCAGCCGGTACGGACGCAGCGCCTGCGGCTTCCTGTGCTTGATGACCGCGAACACGTCACCGGACATGAGCCACGACTGCATGGCGAGCTGCTGCATCTCGTAGAAGGTGTTGACGCCGGTGGCGTCGCAGGCGATCTTGTCCTCGGCCCACAGCGCGAACTCGCGCTGCACGCGCTTCGACCAGTCCTGCGCCTGCTCTTGGCTCATGCCCAGCACGTCGCGGTCGGGGCGGGGCTTGGGGAACAGCCCCTCGCCGACCGCGTTGGTGCGCACGGTGCGGATGGCGCTCGTGGCGATCGGCGCGCCCATGTAGAGCATGCGCGCCCGCTGGCGCATCGTCTCGTTGTTGTCGTCGATGTCGCGCGCGGGCGACCCGCTCTGCTCCTTGAAGTCTCGCATGGAGCGCTTGGTCAGGCTCGCGCCGGCGTCGGCGTAGCCCTGCGCCTTGAAGCGCGCGGTCTTTCCGCGCTGCCTGTTCTTCGGTTTCGCCATCGCCATCACACATCCCTGATGACGACGGCCACAGCCTTGCGGCGATGTCCGGCGAGGGCGGCGTCTATCTCGTCGATGCGCTTCTCGACCTGCTCTATCGCCGCGAGGACCTCGCCCACCGACTTGTATCGGCTGAGGTTGCGGCTTCCGATGGTGTAGCTCTGCACGTCGGAGGAGGTCATCATGTCGAGCAGGTCGTTCAGCTTCTCGAGCTGCTCCACGCACCTCTCGCGCCTCTTGACGAGCCGCTCCCTCCGCGCGGTGGTCATTCGCGCCATGCGCATCGCCTCCTTACAGTGAGTCGGCCAGCGCGCTCTTGCGCCGGCGGGTTTTCTTCTTCTTCGGCTTCGGCGCGGCCGCGTTCGCGGGCGCGCCCTTTATCGCCTGCTCGAGCCTGTCGAAGTCGGGGTTGACTATCGTCAGGGCTGCGAGCGCGTAGTTCCTGCAGTCGAGCGCCTCGTTGCGCTCGTGGCCGGGCAGCTTCTCCCATTGCCACTTGCTCGCGGTCCGCGAGGACGACAGCACGAGCCGCTCGGAGAGCAGCCCGGAGAAGAACGTCTCGTCGTAGCCCGCCTCCGGCCGCTTCGGGAAGTGGCAGTAGCGAGGCCCCGGCTCCGCGACCTTGAGCGAGCTCATGATCTGCGCCTTGCCGGCGTCCACGCCGATGGTGTAGAGCCACGCCTTGACTCGCTTGTCTCGGATGGATACCTGCGTCGGCACCGCCGTGAACGGGACGCCCTCGCCGCCCTTGCCCTTCACCGCGAACACGCGGGAGGGCTGTCGGGCGCGGGTGCGCTCGTAGACCTCTTGGGTGAAGTGGCCGCCCGAGTCGATGCATGTCATCGAGATGCGCAGGCCGCGACCGTCGCGGAAGCGGTAGACGTGGCCGACCACGCCGTCGAGGCGCGCCCATGTCTCGTCCGAGTCGGGGCGCCCGTGGATGATCCCTTTCTCGATGCCCCACGTCTCGCCCCAGCGCCCGTGGCCGACCACCTCGTACTCGAGGCGGTTGTCCTGCGTGTCGACGCCGCACGTGACGCAGAGCACCCCGTCGGGGAGCTCCACAGGCGTGCCGTCGTCGCGGCATCCGTAGTCCTCGCGCCGGGCGAGCATCTCGTCGTCGTCCACGAGGTCGCCACGGTTCTCCCATAGCTGCCCGAAGAGCGTGTTGTAGACGACCTGCAGGCGGTTCGGGTCGTCCTTCGCCTGCAGGAACTGCACCACGATCTCGCGCCACGAGAGCCACGGCGAGACGAACGCGTTCAGCCAGAAGCTGCGCACGCCGCCCTCGTCGATGGCGGAGGGGTTCGCCGCCACCCACTTCGCGGGCGACTTGCGCATCTGCTGCTCGGATGACATGCAGCCGCACGATGGGCACGCGTACTCGACGGCGCCCTCGATGCTCCACACCTTCCGGCCGTTGACCTTCTCCACGTGCGGCGTGAACCGCAGGTTGTCGAACACGATGTCGTGGTACTCGCCGCAGTGCGGGCAGCGGGTGCACCATCGCTCCTGCGTCCCCTTGCTGTAGCTGTACTCGATCGCGCTCGACCCCTTGATGGTCGGCGTCGATACCTCGATGGCCTTGGCGTTGTAGAACGTGGTCTGACGGCGGGCCGCCAGCTCCCACGGGTCGCCCTCCTCGCCGGCCGACGTCGCCCAGCGGTCGCGCTCGTCGCCGATGACGTAGCGCGCCGGCGTGGACGCGAGGGCGCTCGCCGCGTTGCTGCCGGTCATGATGAGCATCCCGCCCGGGAAGCTCTTCTGCAGGATGGTCTTTGAGACGTCCTTGCCGGACGGGGCGTCCTCTATCTTGCTCCGAAGCCGCGAGCAGTCGCGGATCATCGGCGCGATGCGCAGGCGCGAGAACTTCCTCGCGTCGTCGAGCGTCGGGTGCACGAAGATGACGGTGCCGGGGTCTTGGTCCATGAGGTAGCCGAGGCAGTTCAGCTCGCATTCGGTCTTGCCGATCTGCGAGCCGGCGACGATGACGATGCGGCGCACCTTCGGATCGGTGAACGCTCGCATCGGCTCGGCGAGGTAGGGCGTGCGCGACGTGCGCCACGGCCCGGCCTCCGCCGAGCTCTCGGGCGAGAGCCTGCGATAGCTGTCCGCCCATTCGTCGACGGTCAAGTCCTCCGGAGGGGAGAAGGACCTGACCGCCCGCGAATAGACGGCGTTCAGGTCGTCAACTCTCTGCTGCGTCGTCCTCGTCATCCGCTACCTCCCCCCATCCTTTCCTCTCGCGCATCATCGCGGCGTAGACTTCCGGGTCGTAGCGGAAGCCCATCAGCTCCTCGAGCACGTGCTCCACCTCGCGGCGGATCATTCGGCTCGCCTCGTCGGCCCCGGATGCGCCCACGACGTCCACGGCGAGCCTGCCCGGCATCGCCACGAGCATCGAGCGCACGGTGTAGACGAGCTGCTCGGTCGCGGCGCGGACGTCCTCGCTGCGGTGCATGGTGCCCTCGAGCTCGGCGAGGTGGATGCGCGCCTCGGCGGCTTTCATCTCCTTGTACTCGGCCTCGGCCTTGAGCTTGCGCTCCTCGAGGCTGGTCACCTCGTCGGTGGTCACCTCCTCCTTGAGGTAGGCGACGTACTTGCGCACGGTCTCGAGCAGGTCGTAGCGGTTGGTCTTGCCGACCTTCACGAAGTCGATGATGCCGTCGGAGGCGAACTGCTGGACGCGCCTTTCGCTAACGCCGAACGCGGCGGCGACCGTCGCGCTGTTCACCAGACCGAGCTCCATCGGCTTCGCCATGACGGCACCCCTCCCTCCGCTCGCCGTGGCAGGCGTAGCGAAACGCTAGATTTTCAAAACTGGAAAAATTCACTTTTTCTGGGCTCGCAAGCACCCCAGGCGATTCTCGTCGCCGGAAGAACCTATGAGGCTTCGAGGAATCGCTTGAGGTTGTGATTGAGTCTTTCTTCCGCGAGCTCGCCGATGTCTTTCACGGCGCGCTCGGCCACCTCGTCGGCGCCGACCATCTGAGGGATCGACACGGTGCGGAACACCTTGGCGAGCTTGTCGCCCTTGCGCTGGAACGGAAGGGTCGAGCCGCCGTTGCCGCCTGCGAGGAAGTAGGGCGAGTCGCCCGGGCGCGCGTAGGCTCCGCCCTCGCTGCCGGGCTTTGCCCAGTGGCCGATGGTCACCTTGCTGCCCTTCTTGATGGTGGCCTTGACGGTGTACCGCCGGCCACCACCGGGGGGCGCCTTGGGCGTCATCTTGAAGTGGGTGGGGGTCATGGGCGAGCCGGTGTAGGTGAGGGCGAACTCATCTATTGTTTCGCCGGATGCCCGTACCTTGCCACCGCCGCCCATGCCGCCCTTGCCCGGCTTGACGTCGCCTTGCTTCACGGCGTAGACATCCACCACGGCCTGCGCCACCTTGGTGGGGGCGCGCCGCTTCAGGTCTTTCATGGTGTAGCTCATCGCCTTGCGTGCGGCCTGCTCTTTCTTGAGGAGCTTCTGGGAGAGGCTGTTGTCCAGCAGCTTCGCTTCGAGCTTCAGCATGTGGGCACCTCCCTAGATTCAGGCCGCGCGCCCGTGGCCGTGAGGGGTGAAGGATTACCCGGATCGCCACGGGCGGCGTGCGTCTTTCGGACGGTTCGCGGCGGATGTTATTAAAACTCGCCGAGGTACTCTCCATGTGTCCACATTGCTCCACATTGCTCTCATTTACTCTCAAAGTGTCCACAACTTTGACGGCTGAACTGGGCTTTTATTTGTGGAGGAATTATGAAGGGCGGGGGAATCAGGCGAACATGCGGCGGTGGACGGCGACCAGAGACGACACCGCGCGGGAGTGGAGCCGGTAGCATTTCGCCACGTAGTCGTGCTCCTCGGTGAGGTAGTCCACGCGATCGCCGAAGAACGCGAACGCGATATCCGCCCAGTCCTTGAGGTCGAAGTAGCGCAGGCGCAGGAGCGCGCGCTGCTGGGCGTTGGTGACGCGGCATATCATCCGCTCGAGGTCGTCGTGCTCGGACTCCTCGTGGTCGATGAGCTCCGCCACGCGGAGCTCTAGGTTCTCGAGCGCGATCACGTCACGGGCCACTCCGTCGCCCGGCCCGGACGACGCCTTGCCGGGTTCGTACTTAGGGGAGCGTATGTCGCCGATCGTCTGACGCATCTGGTCGAGCCGCATCGCCTGCATCCGTAGCTCTTTTCGCAAGTCCACATACGCATCGAGCCTCTGGCGCATGGTGCGCGCGGTTACCGCCATTCATACCTCGTTCCCCTATTTTTGCCGCGTTTTCCCTTCATTTCATATCACAGGGTGGTACGGCGGTAAACGATGAAGTTTCGAGGGAGCCGGGTTTTCGGAATATGGCTCAGAGTTTTCCACAATCGCGAGCGCTGGCGATCTTCTCGAGCGCTTCCATGAACTCCTCGGACGATGCGGAAACCTGCGCGAGGAACGCGTTGATGTCGATGCCGAGCTGGCGCATGGCCTCGGCCAGCTCCTCGAACGACACGGCGGCGCCGGCGGTTGCGGGTTCTGCCGGCTTCGGGGGCGCCTTGCGCTTCGGCTTCTCCTTCCGCCGGTACCCGTACTTCGCCATGATGCGGTCCATGGCCTCGCGCGCTGCCTTGCGCTCGCCCTCGGTCGCGCCGCGATCGGCGAGCGCTTTCAGCTTGTCGAGGCGGGCGCGGTCGTGCTTGGTGATGTTCATTTGCGGCGCCTCTTTCCGCGCGGGGCCACGCGCTGGCGGCCTTTCGGCTGCTTGCGCTGGGTTCTTTCGTATGCGTCAACGATGCCGCCGGCCATGCGCTCTGCTTCTTCGGCGATCACGTCAGCGAGGCCTCCCATCGCGTCGAGCACGCCGTCGAAGTCAGGCGAAACCGCACCCTCGGCGCATTCCCCGTTTGGCACGGTCTCGGGCCGTTTTTGCCCCACCTCGCGGAACTGGGCGAGGTTGAACACGCCCGGGACCTCCTCGAAGGTCACGCAGGTGATGCCCCCTGCCTTGAACGGTGCATGTTTTACGGTCACGACCTGCAGGTTCTCGATGAAAGAGCTGCGCTGCCCGCGCTTGAGAGCGAGCTTTGAACCTATCGAAACGGCCATTTTCGGCCTCCTTCCTTCTCACCTTCTCCAAAGAATTACCTGTTCTTTGGGAATCAGGCACGCGGGGCGCGCGTTGCGCATGCGCTGACCTCGGCGTTTCGCGTTTTTCGGGTTTCGGACCCCCTCGGACTTTTGGCAGACTTTTGGCAGTTTCGCCCTTCGCCTCCCATGGCCTGCGCGATCCGACGCGAAACGGCCAGCGCGTGCTCGGCGAACTCTTGGGCCGTTGTACCAGCTTTTCCCAGTTCAGCTAGGTTTTCTGCCGCTTCTCTTGCGGGAATCTGGCCGAGGTCCGCCGGGATGGCGATCGTCAGTTCTCCGAGTTCCATTCGTGGATGTCGCCTCCGTTCGGTCGGTGCGGCCTCGTGGCGCGTCCGCACCTCGGGCACGACACGCGCCATCGCACCCCGTTTCGCGTCCTCTTCGATGTCCGCATGGGTTCGCAGGCGCACCGGCGGCACGGTCTCAGCTCGGCTGCCACAGGCGCCCCTCCTTCGCGAGTCGGGCGAGGTGCTCCTCGGATATGGTCACGATGTGCTCGCAGAGCTCGTCGGGGATGCGGCTGCGCTCCACCGATCCGGAGCGGCCCTGCGTTCCGGTCTTGGCGCCGCGAGGGGCGGCGGTGTGGCACGGGTCGCCGTTCTTGCACATCGGCTTGAAGCGCGGGTCCGGGTGGTTGGTCCAGATGTCGGTGGGCTTCATGCGGTCGTCGCCGTACTGGCAGTACGTCACGGTGTAGCGCTCCAGTCCGTGCATGAAGTCCATCTTCCTCATGCCGCCGCGCGGGTTTTCAATGAACCATAGGGGGGGGTGAGCATCAGCATCAGGTTGTGCAGGTGCATGTTCACCCGGTCGCACGCCCGGGCGTAGTCGCTCACCCCGGCGAGGTTTCCGCTGTCCTCGCGGGTGCGGTGGTGCGATATGGCCGCTATCGAGTACGTGGTGCAGTCGGGAGAGGCCCATACCACGTCCACGTGCCCGATCCGCTCCACGATGTCGCGGGCGTACACGTTCATGACGTCGTCTTGGATGTCGATGTCCGGGAACTGCTCGTCCCAGTCAACCGAGAGGACCTCGTGGCCGTGACGCTCGAAAGCGCGGCCGATGGATCGCGTGCCCGCGAATAGCTCCAGTACCTTCATCGCGTCTGCTCCTTCCCGGCTTCAGCCATGAGGTCGAGCCACTCGTTGAAGCCCTCGACGACGGGCGCGGTGTTGTTGTCGTCCGCCCACCCGCAGAAGCCGATGAAGCCGTCGCGGTTGAACGAGATGCACTCGCGCATCTGGAAGTAGTGGGCGTTCATGAAGAAGTACGCCTCGGTGATCGCGCCGTTGCTCTTGTGCTTCACCCTCGTCTTTCGGCTGAGCGTCATGGATGACCGCACGGGGGTCAGGGCCTCCTTGCGCGCCTTTTTGAACGCCTTGTTCAGCGTCATGGTGAGCATCAGCAGCTCGCCGTCGGTGATGTCGGCGTAGGTGAGGCCCATGGCCTCGAACCTTGCCCGCGCCTGCTTTCGCGCGTCGGTCGTTACGTCTTTTCCGTTCTCCATGTTTCCTCCTATGCCTTTTCGACCACGGCGCAGCAGTCGTCGTCGCAGTTGAAGTTCCAGAGCAGCTCCCAGAAGCTGATGAAGTTGTCGTTGAAGCAGAAGTCCGGGCGGTTGTCGCAGCCGGTGCATTCCTTGATCTTGCCCGCTATGGCGTCCCAGTCGATGACGTCCTCGAACGCGATGCCGTAGGCTCCGCACTCGAAAACAGCCTCGCCGGCGATGCTGAAGAGCTCCACGCGGTCGCCGACCCGGATCCGGTTTCCCGATGCGTCGAGGACGCCGGTGAACGGGCGCGCGAGCTTCTCTTTGGCGATGTGGTAGACGTCCGTCAGGTTGCACGGGCAGTCGGATTCGGGGGCGCCGACGATCCGGGCGATGCGGTCCGCGAAGCCCTGAAGGTCCTCGGCTCGCAGCCCGGTCGATGACGGCGCCTGAGCGTTCCACGCCTTGATGGCCGCCTCCTCGCTCACGTACATCGTGTCCATGGGCGGCTCGTGCAGCGACCAGAAGCAGGCGGGGTCGTGGTCGATCTTCACGACGACGCCCTCGTGTCCGCTATGGAAGCGCATCGGCTCGAGGTGCGCCCTGCCGCCGCATTTCTCGCATCCCTTGAGCGGCGTGCTCGGTTTCATCTCCATCATTCGGTTCCTTTCTTGATGTGGCACTCGGCTCCCCAGCGCTTGCACCATTTCCTGACGGCCTCGGCCTGCCGGAGGTACCACTCCCGATCCTCGGCGGTGACCTTCGGGCCGTAGTTCCAGCGGCCGAACACCACGCGGTCCACGAACGGGACGAGCGAGAGGACCTCGGCCGCATCCCACGTCTGGCCGCATGTCTCGAGCTGGATCGCGGGCGTGGGGAACGGCTCCATCGAGACCCATGTGCGGCATCCCTCCTCGTGCATGATCCGCAGCGACCGCACGCGGAACTCGACGGGTGCGGCTCCCGGCTCCCATGCGGATCGGAACTCGTCGCAGGGCGTCACCAGCGATATGCCGAAGAGGTTGTCCGGGTGGAGCTCCTGCGAGTACATGCTCGCCGCGACGCCGCTGCTGGCGCGCAGGATCGTGAAGTCGTCGCCCTCGCAGAAGTCGCGCTCGATTCGCGGGAGCGTGCCCTTGGTGAGCATCGTCACCGGTATGCCGCGCGCGTTGAGCTCGCCCACGGCTCGCAGGGTGTCCGCATGGATGAGCTCCATGGTTCGCCGGTTCGAGCATCCGACGGACCATGGCAGCGGGTCGGTCGTGAAGCACATATGGACGCGCTCGACAGGCTCCTTGCGCTTCGCGTCGAGCTCGCGGACGAGCTTCCCGATGACGTCATCGACGGGTCTCGGCGTCATCCACTCGCCCTCGCTCGAGGCGGTGCCGAACCGCTTCGCGGCGAGGTAGGCGTAGCACGGGTAGCGGCAGCCGTGGGCGCATCCCTGCACGTGGTTCATGGTGTAGACGCCCGGCCCGTCCATGTACTCGACCTTGCTCTTGTAGAGCAGGCGTTTCTTCTCGATCGTTTCCATCAGTCCTCCTTCATGGTGGCGCATCCGCCGATGCGGCACCGCCATCCGTCGCGGAACCTCTCCGTGCTTTCAGAGCCGGGGCACATGGAGCACGGGTCAGGCTCGACGTTCGTGTAGTAGGCGACCCACTCGCGGTAGACGTCGAAGGACTGGCCGCACCGCCGACACCAGACGGTCGTGCGGTCCTCGAAGTCCGACCCCTCCCATTCGTCGTAGGTCGCCTGCTGCTCGTGTCCGCAGTAGGGGCATATGTAGTCGCCGATCTCCGGCTGTTGGGGCTTCGCGTAGGCGATCGACTGCGGAGCGCCCTTGAGGCCGAGGTACTCGAGCAGGATCGGCGGGTTCAGAACCTGCGGGCGCGGGGCGAGCGAGATGGCCGTGGCGGTTTCGCATCCGTCGAAGTAAGCGAAGAAGTCCTCGCGTGATATTCCCGGGGGCATGATCGCGGCGCACTCGCTGCAGTACTCCCAGATGGCCTCTGGCGTGCCGGTGTGCACGCAGTTCACGCCCACGTATGCCTGCGCGTACGGTCCGGTGCCGGCGATGTGGACGTATAGGCCGTCGATGTCGCGGGCGGGTGCCTTGCGCCTGAACTCGTAGCGCTTGGTGCCCTCCATGATCCGGTCGGCGTAGGGCTGTTTGACGGTCAGCACGGCGTCCATTATTCGACGACCCCCAGCTCTTTCAGCTTTTCGTGGTAAGTGACGAAGCAGCAGTCAGCGCCCCAGCCCATTTCGCCGAGGTTCACGCAGGTGTCCTCGCAGCAGCACTCGTGCATGGGTGCTATCGCGTCGTGCATCTCGCGTGCGACTTCGGCCAGCTTCTCGTAGCGCTGCTCGAGGGTCATTTCGCTATCTTGAGGGGCTAGGTCAAAGCCGTCAGCCGCATACGCCCCTCCCAGCGAAGGATCGGTGAACACGCACTCCTGCCCTCCGATCGTGGCCACGTTTGTCACCGTGAACACCTCGCCGACATGGCTGCGGGCGTCCATGTACTTGTCGTTCAGGCGCACTTTGTCGCCGATGTTGAATCTTGGCATTGCTGGCTCCTTCTATTCGGGTTTGAAGAACAGCAGCCAGTGGGTCTTGCTGTTCGTCGGCTTTCGGTTTCCGCACACCGGCTTCGCCGGGGCGCATTTCAAGATTTCAGACAGCGCCACGTGGCACTCGTTCCATTTGAAAACGAGGGTGCCTGCAGGGCGAAGCACGCGCCAGCACTCGGAGAACGCGCGCGTCATCCATTCGCGCCAGTCCTTCGGCAGCTTGCCGTACTTGTCGACCATCCATCCGTTCCCGCGCAGCAGATGTGGAGGGTCGAACACCACGAGGGGGAATGTGCCGGCATCGAACGGCAGCTCCGTGACGTCGGCAGCCATGTCCGGCTTGACCTCGAACGATCGGCCGTCGCAGAGCGTCTTGGCGAAGTCCTCCCGGATGTCGCAGAAGAGCACCTGCGGGTTTTCGTGGTCGAAGTAGAACATTCGGGCGCCGCAGCAGGGGTCTAGGATAAGGGGGGGGTCGTTTTCGGATCGCTCACGCGGATCACGCAGCCTTGGGCGCGCCGTCGAGCCATTCCTTGACCGTGCGCACCTCGGCGAGGCCGTAGTGGCGAAGAATCTCGGCCACTTGGAACTCGAGGCACGCGCCACGGCTCGAGGTCCACCCGTCGAGCATCGCCACGCCGTCGGCTTTCGCGAGGCGCGAGAGCGACTGGTGCATGGCCTCTTCCCATCCGGTCCCAGGCTTGATCGTGTCGTGCGGTATCTCAACCTCGCACCCCAGCGCCTCGTGCAGCTCGCGGGCTGCTTGCTCGAACGCCGGGCGGTTGTCGTTCTCGATGTTCGATACCGGCCCTATCACGTAAATCTTCATTCTTTCACCTCGCTGTAGTATCTTTTGATTTCATCGACGGCGACCCATCTGTACTGGGGCGCGCCGTCGGGCTTGTTCCATGCGGTCCAGACCAGCAGCGCGTACGGGACGCCGTTGAACTCGCGGACCATTCCGATCTCGTAGACGAGCTGGCATGGTCGCTTGGTGCAGCACCCCCACATGAACCGCTTGCCGACGATCTCCATCATTTCCCTCCGTCATAGTCGCCGCGCAGGGCGCTCCGCTCCACCACGCGCAGGTACCAGATCGAAACGTCCTCGGGCGGGTACTTGCGGAGCACGGCCTCCGATGCCTGCAGCAGCTCGAGCGCAGCGTCGATGACCGCATCGGCCCCTCCCTCCGACATCGCGAGCACCACCGCCCGCGCGCCCTCCACGATCCGGCTCGCCTGCGCCTCTCCCGGCTCGCCCGTGGCCCGGACGCTCTCCGGGAAGCGGAACGGGCACGGGGTCGAGGCGACGGGCGTGCCGAACAGGTCCACCTACGCCCCCGGATTGAGCAGTCCGCCGGCGAGGTCGAAGAACCTCTGCTTGCGGGAGCGCTCCTTCTCGATCTCCGCAGGCGACGCGATGATCGGGGCGGTGACCGGTGCGGCGACAGGGACGCCTGCAAACGCGCATATCGGCTGGCCGGGGCGCTCGCCGATCCGGTGCCGGCCGTGTTTGGCATCCCAGAGCTTGCATGCGTCCTTGCGGGTCTCCCCGTGCGGACCTTCCGCCCCGCATTCGAGGCAGCAGACCTGATAGAGCACCTCGCCGTCCTCGTAGGCTCCCTCCATGACGGCGAGCTCCTCGCTCGGGCAGTGCGGGCACGACATATGCGGCTTCCACATCTCGCTGTTGGCGGGTATCGCCGCGTCGGACCTCTTCTTCGGTTTCACGTTCATGTCGTTTCCTCCTTGTCTCGGTTTCCTACCAGAGCCCCGCGAACATGCGGCCCTGCGCTGACTCGGCGTCCAGACGGTCGCGAGCGACGTCGAAGTAGCCGGGGTCGATCTCGCAGCCCACGAAGTCGCGCCCGCAGTTCAGGCAGGCCACGCCCGTGGAGCCTGACCCCATGAAGGGGTCGAGCACCGTGTCGCCGGGGTCGCTCATGGACAGGACCGCCTGCTCGAGCAGCGGCACGGGCTTCTCGTTTTGGTGGTGCAGCTTGTCGGCCGACACGCGCATGTGCCTCCACACGTCAGGCCACCTCTTCCCGCGTATGGCCGGCGCGCCCTTGGTCGCGAACATGAGCACCTCGTACTGGTAGCCGAACGCGCCCTTCAGGTCGCCTGCGGTCGTGGTCCCCTTGTCCCAGACGATGCGGTTCTTCACCGTGAACCCCCCCCTGCGAGTATTTCAGCCACCTCGTCTTGGCGTTTCCACGCGCAGAACATGAAGCAGGCCGAGTCGTCCTTCAGCAGGCGGTACAGGTGCGGCACCACGGCCTCCACGACCGACAGGTCGCGGTCGTTCTCGATCTCCCGGGCGAAGCGGTGCGGCTCGGTGCGGTGCCCGGTCTTGTAGGCGATGCCGTAGGGCGGGTCGGTCACCACGAGGTCGATGCAGCCGCCGGGAAGCCCGGCGAGGTAGTCGATGCAGTCCCCGTGGTGGATGTGCAGCGGCGTATCGAACGCGGGCGCGGTCATCGGGTGATCCTTTCGGACTCGCGGATCGCCGCGTATGCGAACAGCGCAATCGCGATGCCGCAGGCGATGCGCGCGATGGGTGGTTTGCGTCGTTTCTTGGTCATGTCGTCGCCTCCTAGAACAGGTCGGACAGGTCGTAGGGGTCGCCCGGATCGGTCGCGGGCTCTTCGGGCTTCGGCTCCTCCTCGGGCAGGTACTCGCCGTACGGCTCTTGGTAGAAGTCGTACGGCAGCTCGTCCTCGGAGAACTCGTGGGGCACGGCCTGACCGCGCGAGAGGTGGCAGCAGCACTTCGAGCACATGAACTCGACCTTGTGCACCCAAACCCGTCCCGTGCGCCGCGCGGTGTAGCGGCCGGTCTTTTCGGTGACCTCCTCCAGCACGTCGTCGGGACCCCACGGCCCCTTCTTCTCGGGGCGCTTGCACGTCTGCACCTGCCGCTTGTGCCGGCCACGGTTGTCCTGCACGTAGAGCTTCCGGAGCATCCCGCCGCAGCGGGGGCAGGCGAGCTCCTGCTCGAAGGTGAAGTTGGGGGTCTCGCGGATCATCTCGCTCCCTTCTCGCGGTCCTCGGTGAGCACCTTCCGCACGAGCGGGATCGGGGAGCCGCATTTGTTTCGGTTGAACTTGTCGAGGGCGCCGGATATGAGCTCGAAGCACCGACCGGTGCACTCGGCGTCCTCCGGGCATGTGGCGGGGCATGTGGCGGACACGGCGGCGGCGAAGCTGGCGACGTCGCAGTCCGGGGCCTTGTATCGCAGGTGCATCACGAGGGCGTCCCACGGGGTGTCGTGCATCTTGCCCATGCCGTCGTCGTAGAGGGCCTCGCCGCGCATCTGCGAGAGGCAGGAGAGGGGGTATGGCTGCTGCTGGCGCTTGGTTCGCGAGTCGGGAGGGGTTCGGAGAGTCTTGGAGAGGTTCGAGATGGCCGCGTCGATGTCGCGGGCCTTCTCTTCATCTTCTCTTTCGTTTAAGTTCTCTTCTCTTTCCTTCTCTTCTCTTCTCTTCTCTTCTCTTAGGGGGCAGGATTCCTCATCGTGTTGCAACGTTGCAGCATCATGTGTGCATGATGTAACAGAATGCCCTGCCTGCGGTTTCTCGCCGTTCTCGTCGGCTTCGGGCATGTCGTCGCATGGTGCATCATCATGTGTGCAAGATGTAACATCATGTTGCGGCGTTGTAGCAGGCGGCAGCATCTTGCCCCCGTCGCCCTCTTCGTCGGGCAGAAGCCACCGCCTTTGCGACTCGGGGATGGTCCCCGTTCGCCGGCTCGCCACGATGTAGTAGCGCCGCTGGATGCCGCGCGAGGTGAGCACCTTCGCCTGCTCCCATATGCCGCGATCGAACAGCCCCACGTCCACGCAGTCGGCTATGAACGCGTCCAGCTCCTCCGGCGTGTAGCCCATTTGCTGGGACAGGCGCACGCGACGCTGCAGCGACATCTCCGCCGCGAAGCCCTCGCGGTATATGTCGGCCAGCAGGTCGATGAGGCGGCCGAACGCCGCATAGCCCGCGCCCACGTCGTAGCCGCCCGCCTTGGTGGCGTAGAGGTAGCGCAGCGCGAACACCTTGTCGTCGTCTTTGATGTCGGTCTCGATGCAGAAGTAGTCGATCCCCATCTTCTGTTCCTTCATAGGGCACCTCCTTCCATCTGCTCGGCCCTTCGGGCGAACTCGGCGAACGCCTCGACCGCAGCCGCGTCGCGGCCGGGCATGAGGTGCCCGTAGAGGGCGAGGCTCGTTGATTCCTTGGCATGCCCCAGCCGCTCCTTCACCTCGACGAGGTTGGCGCCGTTGAGGATCATCCACGTGGCGTGGGTGTGCCGCAGGGTGTGAAAATGCGTGTCCGCCGGAAGCCCCAGCGGGTCGCGTATCTGGTCATCGAAGTAGTGCGAGAGGTCCGAGGCGCGCATGTATCCACCGTCGGGCGTGGTCACCACCATGCGCAGCACGTCGCCGGCATGGGGCACCACCTCGTCGGCCCATTCGAGGTGCCGGCGGAACTCGACCACCGGATCCTCGTAGATGGTGATGTTGCGGCTTTTCTTGCCCTTGGTCTTTTCCTGCCGGATGACCTCGCCGCCGTCCTCAACCATCGTGCAGTGGACGTGCAGGTTCGATCTCCACAGCTGCGCGTCGGTCGTGGATATGGCGCACGTCTCTCCGGCGCGGGTGCCGTGCCAGTAGCCGACGTAGGTGGCGAACGCCACCATGCGCGCGCGGATCGCCTCCGGTGATGTGTCGGTGCATCGCATCGCGCCCTTGAGGTAGGAGGTCAGCTTCGCCGCCTGCACCTCGTCGTAGGCTTTCGCCTCGGCGACGTCTGGCGTCCACGCCGGCACGGAGAGCATCGGGTTGTTGTCCACGATCCCGTTGGCCGCGAAGTGCTTGAACGCGCCCTGCAGGAGCCAGTGAATCTTGAGGACGGTGTTCGGCGATATGGTGCCGCCCCGGCGGCTCTCCTGCATGAGCACCACGCTGTACAGCTGCTGGGCCGTGGCCGACGTGAACTCGCTGGCGCGCATCGAGCCGACGTTGGGCGCGATGTAGCAGCGCAGCGTTGAGCGGTGCGTCTTGATGGTGTTCTTCGGAACGCGCTGGGCGGCCATGAGGTCGATGTAGCTCTCGATAAGCTCCACGATCCGCGACGAGACGCCGAGCTTGGCCGCTTCGGTCTGCTGCTCGAGCCATCGTTCGGCCATCTTCTCGGCCTCGGCCTCGGTTTTCGCCTGCGGGAAGCGCTTGTACGGGCGGATTGGCTTCTTGGTCACCTTGTTCGTGCCGAGATAGGGCCGGGTGAACCAGATGCCGTCCTTGTCCTGCTTGACGAGCTGGCGGCGCTTCACCTGCGCCCCCGCTCCCGATCGTGCTCGACGATCTTCTCGCAGGCTTTCTCCATGACGTCGGTGATGCGGTCCGGCTCCATCTTGCCGTGCATGGCCCGGAACGCGCGCTGCACCGTGTCGGCGAGCTCGGAGCGGTCCTCGGCCTTGGCGAGCCGGAGGTTCCCGCGCGCCAGAACGTCGAGCGCGGCGATGAAGCCGAGCGCGAACTCGCCCTCGCCGTAGCTGGCCTCCTTCGAGTTGAAGAGGTCCTCCACGACGCCGTGCATCGCGTCCTCGATCCTGCCCTCGAGCTTCCACGGCTCGAGGCGGCAGAAGCCGCCCACGTTGCGCACGATGATGAAGTCGTAGCCCATGGGGTCGAATGACAGCTGCGGGCTCATGCGAGCGCCCCGTATCGCATCTCGTATACCTTCAGCTGGTTGCGCAGGATGCCGTTGTCGGCGCGCAGGCGGGCGTTCTCGGCCATGATGGCCCGGACGTCCGGGCACGGCACCGGATCGCTCTCGGTGGTGACGTTGCGGCGCAGGGTCGTGCGCTCGATCTTCTGAGGGGCGGGCTTCGCCCCGATGACGGGGAACGGGACCATGCTGCGCAGCGGGTTGCGCCGCTTCGGCGCCTCTGCTGCGGTCCCTCTCGGTATGGTGATGATGTTTCCCACGCTAGACCACCTCCCTCTTGCGCGCGGGAGCGGCCTGCTGGTAAAATGGGCTCGTCTTTATGACGTTTGCGCCCTTGGTTTTAGCGAGCCGGGCGCATTCTTTTTTACGCGGCATCCGCGACCACCCCCTGAAGCGCCCCGTGAGTTAGCGGACGGAACGCGCGGGCTATGTCGCGGGCGGTGCGGTTGCGGGGTACGTGGACGCGGGCGGTGCCGTGGGCGCACGATACGTCGTGGACGCCTGCGCGCATGGCGGTCGCGTCTGCAGCGGCTTTCTTTGCCATGGTTCCCCTCCTATTTCCTTGTGTTCGGTCAGATGGCTTATTTGGCGGTTGGTTCTTTCTTCCGGAAGTCGTCGGGATCGAGCGCCACGGTCCAGCGCCCGCCGATCTTCTGGCAGGAGACGCAGCGCCGCTCCACGCGTCGCCGCATCGCTTTCTGGGTTATCCCCATCACCTCAGCGGCTTCGGCGATCGTGAGTATCTCGACGGCCATTCCCGGCTCCCTTCCCGGCTTCGCGGTAGAGGCGCACGGCGATCGTCGCGGCGATGCCCACGATCACGATGCACACGGCCAGAACGACGGCGCCGACGATCGCGGCCAGCGCGCACATGCCGATGGTCTCGATCGTCATGCCGCCACCTCTTCCGCCTCGGGTTCCACGCGTTTGAACAGCTCGCGCATGGGGATGGTCGGCCAGAACGTGGCCTGCACGGCGATCGCGCCGGAGATGGGGAACTCGCCGGACTTGCCGGTGATCCACCCGCCGACGCACTCGGACGTCTTGCCCACCACGCGCGCGATGTCCTCGCGCGACACGTTGTCGCGCGTCATCTCGGCGGCGAGGTTGGGGTATACCGGGGGTAGCTTGCGTGCCATCTTCTGCTCCTTTCCTGTTGGTCGAATAGGCGCGAACATGGCGGCTGGTAGAATCTTTCGTGCATGTGAGAGGAGGTGAAACGTGGAAGATTTCAGGGATTACTACTACGGTTTGGCGATCGACGGCGAGCTCAAAGCCACGCAGGATAGGTTGAAGCGCGCGGCAGAAAGCCACGGCATCGACTCCGAGACCGTCGAGCTGCTTTTCGACTACGCCGACGAGCTCGTGAACGTCAAGACAGAGGCTCTGCTCGCTTTTCTAGCTGCTCGAGGATGACCTCGACGAGCTTCGGCTCGGCTTCGCGATACGCAGCGAGGACCTCTTTCGCATCCTTGCGGTGCACGTTCGCCCTCATGTGAGCGCAGTAGCTCTTCACCGACGCCGCAGCGTCGTAGGCGCTGTAGCCATTCTCGTCTTGCATCCTGTCAAAGATGCCGTCTGAGGCGAGCCTCTGCACGCGGCTCGGATGGATGCCGAGCAGCTTGGCGAGCTCGCGGGTCGATAACAGCCCCTCCGGGGCGATCCGTTCGTGGCCCTCTATGTCCTTGAGGACGTCGCGAACCTCGGACGGATCGCCCTCTATCGTTATCTTCATGGGCAGCTCCGTTTCTGCCGCCATGTTCGTGCCTATTCGATTCTCAAGATGC
>CAJUQH010000018.1 GCA_910588095.1 uncultured Eggerthellaceae bacterium | reverse complement strand
TCAGGGTAAGCCCTTAATGCCGACTGCTTCGTGAGGAGGGCATCCACCACAGTCGCCTAACCGCAAGATTGCAAACAGACGGATTATTCTCCGTGAACACAAATCTTGAAAGGCAGATGCCCTCTTTACTCTGTGTTCAAGCGAAGATGATTACCAGAGAAAACTATTCATTTGTTTGCAATCCCCCATGCAGGGAACCGCGGTTTGGCTGCTGCGAGTGCATCAAGCAGCCCGACGGCATGCAAGATGCTGTTTTGGGAGCGCGTTCCTAGCACGGCGCGGGGCACAAGCGCTAAACTATAGGGGTACCCCGATAAGCGGGTACGTGAATACAAGGAACCCGCAAAAGGGGACAGGGGGAACCAACGCCTATGGCGAACAGCGCCGACACGTCTGCATTCTCATCCATCTGCGTCATCGGCCTCGGGCTCATCGGCGCATCCTTCGCTGGCGCGGTGAAGCGGGCCTATCCGGCTGCGCAGGTGCTGGGTGTGGATACCGACCAAGCCACGTGCGAGGCGGCCGTGGCACGGGGCTGGTCCGACACGGCGTGCGGCCCCGACGATTCTGCCTTCGAGGCATTCGTGAAGGGCCCGTGCGAGCTGGTGGTGGTAGCCACGCCGGTGGCGGCGGTGGACGATTACTTCCGCAAGCTGGGCGAATGGGGCTACGAAGGGGTCATCACCGACGTGGTGTCCACCAAGGCCCACATCCTGGACGCTGCGGCCGAGCTGCTGCCGCATCCGCAGAACTACGTGCCGGGCCACCCCATGGCCGGCTCCGAGCAGAGCGGCATCGCCGGCGCTCGGCCCGACCTGTTCGAGGGCAGCAACTGGATACTCTGCCCCGACGAAGCCACGGTGCCCGAGCACTTCCAGAAGCTCCACGAGCTAGTGACCGGCATCGACGCCCGGGTGGTGTCGCTGCGACGCGAGGACCACGACGCGGCGGTGGCCATCGTCAGCCACGTGCCGCATATGGTGGCCTCGGCGCTCGTGCAGCTGGCCTGCCGCCACGCCGACGACTCCCAGGCCATCATGCGCCTGGCTGCGGGCGGCTTCAAGGACACCACGCGCATAGCCGCCGGTTCGCCGAAGCTGTGGTGTGGCATCGCCTTCGACAACGCGCAGGCGCTGGTCGAGGGCCTGGCCGAGATGACGGGCATCATCGGGTCGTTCGCCACGGCGCTCGAGAAGGGCGACCGCGCCGCATTCACCGAGCTGCTGGCGAGCGCCGCCGAGGCGCGCCGCGCCCTGCCGGCCGCCTGGATACCGTCCACCGAGAAGCTGCTCGAGGTGCGCGTGCCCATGGTGAACCGCGCCGGCGTGGTGGCCGAGGTGACCACCATCGCCAGCTCGGTGGGCTGCAACATCCAGTCCATCGACATCGACCATATATCGGAAGGCAACGCCGTGCTCTCGCTGGTGCTCACCGATGAGGGCGACATCGGCCAGCTTTCCGCCCAGCTGATAAACGCCGGATTCAGCGTGTCGTTCTCGCCGCTGTCAGCGAAGGAGCATACCCATGTCGACTAGCGAAGCCACTGTGATCAACCCGCTGCCGAGCCCCTTGCAGGGCACGGCCCACGTGCCAGGGGACAAATCGATATCGCACCGCGCGGTGCTGTTCAGCGCCATGGCCGAGGGCATCTCGCGCCTGGAAGGCATGCTCGACTCCGAGGACGTGCAGTCGTCCATAGCCGCCGTTCGCGCGCTGGGCGCCCAGGTCGACCTGCAGAAGCAGCCCGATGGCTCGCTGGCGGGCACCGTGACCGGCTGGGGCGCCGCCGGCCCGCGCCAGCCCGAAGGCCCCATCGACTGCGGCAACTCCGGAACCACGGCGCGCCTGCTCATGGGCATCGTGGCGCCGTGGCCCATCACCGTGGAGATAACCGGCGACGCTTCGCTGCAGAAGCGCCCCATGCGCCGCATAACCGCCCCGCTCATGAAGATGGGCGCGCGCTTCGAGCCGGCCGGGCAAGAGCTGCTGCCCATGACCGAGCTGGGCAGCGCCAACCTGAAGGCCATCACCTACGACGCTCCCATGGCGTCGGCCCAGCTCAAGACCGCCGTGCTGCTGGCCGGCGTGTTCGCCGACGGCACGACCACCCTCAACGAGCCTGCGCCTTCGCGCAACCACACCGAGCTCATGCTGCCCGACTACGGCGTGCCCACCACGGCGGGCACCCGCGTGGCGGCGGTGACGGGCCCGGCGGCCATGCACAGCTGCGACCTGCGCGTGCCCGGCGACCCGTCGTCAGCCGCGTTCCTGGCCTGCGCCGCGCTGCTGAAGCCCGGCAGCCGCCTGGCCATCGAGGACGTGTCGCTCAACCCGGCGCGCATCGGCTTCGCCCGCACGCTCGAGCGCATGGGGGCCGACATAGCCACTTCCCACAAGGGGCAGGACGGCAAGGAGCCCTTCGGCACCATCGAGGTGGCCTACACCGAGCGCCTGCGCGGCTGCGAGGTGCCGCCCCAGCACATCGCCTCGCTGGTGGACGAGATACCGGTGCTGGCCCTGGTGGCGGCCCATGCCCGTGGCGTGACGGTGTTCCGCGAGGTGGGCGAGCTGCGCGTGAAGGAGACCGACCGCCTGGCTGCCGTGGTGGACGGCCTGGCGAAGCTGGGCGTCGACGCTTGGGAGGAAGGCGACGACCTGTGCATCGAGGGCAACCCCGACCTGGTGGTGCCCGATGGGCTGGTGCTGGATTCCCAGGGCGACCATCGCCTGGCCATGACCTGGGCGCTGCTGGGGCTCACGGGCACCAAGCCCGTGGCCGTGGGGCATTTCGAGAGCGTGGCGGTGAGCTACCCCCGCTTCCTGGACGACATGAAGGAGCTGTGCGCATGATAGTAGCCATCGACGGGCCTTCCGGGGCCGGCAAATCCACCGTGGCAAAGGCCGTGGCCAAGGAGCTGGGGTTCTCGTGCCTCGACACCGGTGCCATGTACCGCGCCGTGGCATGGCTGGCCTTGCAGAAGGGCGTGGCCTTGGATGACGATGCCGCCTTGGGCGAGCTGGCCCGCGGCTGCGAGCTGGCCTTCGGCCACACGCCGGGCGACCCGGCTCCCAAGGAGGTGTTCGTCGACGGCAACGACGTGACGACCGCCATCCGCACAGCCGAGATAGACAAGGCCGTTTCCCCCGTGTCAGCGGCGCCTTCGGTGCGCGAGGCCATGACGGCCCAGCAGCAGCGCATCGGCGCGGCGGGCGACTACGTGGTGGAGGGCCGCGACATAGGCACCGTGGTGTTCCCCGATGCGGCGGTGAAGGTGTTCCTGACCGCCAGCAACGAGGAGCGCGCCCACCGGCGCGTGCGCCAGAACGTCGACCGCGGCGTGGGCTCCATCGACTACGCCGAGGTGCTGGCCGACCTGGTGCGCCGCGACGAGGCTGACTCCACGCGGGCGGCGGCGCCCCTGAGGGCAGCCGACGACGCCGTGCAGCTGGATTCCACGGGCCGCTACATCGAGGACATCATCGCCGAGATTTGCGGGCTGGCCCAGGGCGCTCGCGACGCCGGGGCACGGTAGCCTATGGGCCTGTTCCTGCCCTACGAGGCCATGTGGGACATGCCGCTCGATGGCCGCGAGTCGGGCAAGCGCATTCCCCATTGGTTCGGTAACTTGGCGTACGCCCTGGTGGGCGCCGTGTTCAAGCTGTGCTTCCGCTACCGCGTGAGCAACCGCGAGGCGCTGCGCGGCTTCGAGGGCAAGAGCGGCGCGGTGGTCATCTGCAACCACACGTCGTTCCTCGACGTGGCCGTCATCTACCTCACGGCGCGGCCGGCGCAATGGATACGCCTCATGGGCCGCGACTCGCTGTTCGGCAAGGCGGGCGGCCTGCTGGGCCAGGTGCTCTCGCGCGTGGGGGCCTTCCCCGTAAAGCGCGACTCGGCCGACCGCACGTCGGTGAAGCGCGCGGTGCGCATGCTGAAGGACGGCGAGCTGGTGGGCATCCTGCCCGAGGGCACGCGCCGCGGAAAGAGCGACCGTGCGCCCGAGCTGCATGCGGGCGCGGCGTTCATCGCCCGCATGGCCCACGTGCCCATACTGCCCATGTGCGTGCGAGATGTAGAGAAGGTGAAGCAGAAGGGCGAGAGGCTGCGGTTCCCGCAGGTGACCGCTGAGTTTGGCGAGCCTTTGCTGGTGGGCGACTTCGACTTCCTGCCCAAGGAGGACCGCCTGGACGCCTGCGCCTGGTACGCCATGCGCGAGTGCTTCGCCCTGAACGACCGCGTGCCGCGCGAGCAGGTGGACATGGCGGCGCTGTTCCCCGAGGCCCGCGACTTCAGCGCGGTGTTCGCCGAGCATCCGCTGCCGCGGCACACTACGGCCGAAGTGGTGGCGGCCCTGGAAGAGCCGGACGGCGGCGAGCGCTGATGCAGGTGGTGCGCGCCGAGCACGCGGGCGCCTGCTACGGCGTTCAGCGGGCGCTGGACCTGGCGATGAGCGCTGCCGAGCGCGGGGGCGGCGGCGTGGTGACGTTCGGGCCGCTCATCCATAACCCCACGGTGGTGGCCTCGCTCGAGGACCGCGGCGCCAAGGTGGTGGACGACCTGGCCGATGCCGAGGGCAAGGTGGTGGTCATCCGCAGCCATGGCGCGCTGCCTGCCGAGCGGCGCCAGCTGGAAGCCTGTGCGGCAGAGGTGGTGGACGCCACGTGCCCCCACGTGGCCCGCGCCCAGATGGCCGCCGCCGAGCTGGCCCAGGCCGGGTGTCGAGTGCTGGTGGTGGGGGAGGCCGGCCACCCCGAGGTGGAGAGCCTGGTGGCCTACGCCCAGGAGGCGGGCGCCAAAGTGGACGTGGTGGCCAGCATGGCCGCGCTGCCCGAGGGGCTCTACGACCCGGTGGGCGTGGTGGTGCAGACCACCCAGATGCGCGAGAACCTGGAAGCGGTGGTGGCCGCGCTCGAAGCCCAAGGGCTGCGCCCCGCGGTGAAGAACACCATCTGCTCGGCCACGCGCCAACGCCAGAAGACGGCGAGCCAGCTGGCGGCCCAGGTGGATGCCATGGTGGTCATCGGCGGGCGGAACTCGTCGAACACCACGCGCCTGGCCGAGATATGCGCCGAGCGCTGCCCGCGCACCTTCCACGTGGAATCGGCCGACGAGCTGGACCCGGCGCTGCTGGCCGGGTGCTCGGTGGTGGGCGTCACGGCTGGCGCCTCGACCCCCGAGGATCAGATAGCCGCCGTGGCGACGTTCCTCGAGGCGCTGTAGCTCGGCCGAGGCGGTCTCGCGCCGTCGGCCATGCAGCGTCCCCGATGCCCCTGAGCGTCGCGCCGATGGCCCCTTCCGCTGCCGCGCGCTCCTTCTGCGGAGTATTCCGCAAAGGGGCTGCCAGGCCCCCTCATGCGGGGGCGCTTCCGCTATAATGGAACGGTTTTGGATGCCGCCGCTTGGCGGCCGAGGATAGAAGGCGTGCGATACCCATGGCCAACAGCTACAAGGAAACGATGAACCTGCCGGTGACCGACTTCCCCATGCGCGGGAACCTGCCCGAGAACGAGCCCAAGCGGCTGGCCAAGTGGCAGGAGATGGGCCTGTACTGGCGCGTGCTCGAGAAGAACCGCGACGGCAAGCCCTTCGTGCTGCACGACGGCCCGCCGTACGCCAACGGCCCCATCCACATAGGCCATGCCTTCAACAAGATACTCAAGGACTTCGTGAACAAGTCCCACGCCCAGCGCGGGTTCTTCACGCCCTACGTGCCCGGCTGGGACTGCCATGGCCAGCCCATCGAGCACATGGTGGAGAAGACCCTCGGCCCCGAGAAGATGGCCGAGACCAGCCAGCCGCGCCTGCGCGAGCTGTGCCGCCAGTGGGCCGAGAAGTACGTGGACATCCAGCGCGCTGGCTTCGAGCGCCTGGGCGTCAACGCCGATTGGGAGCACCCGTACCTCACGTTCACGCCCGACTACGAGGCAGGCAACGTCGAGCTGTTCCGCGACATGTACCTGAAGGGCCAGGTGTACCGCGGCCGCAAGCCCATCCACTGGTGCAAGCGCTGCCACACCGCCCTGGCCGAGGCCGAGATCGAGTACTCCGACGAGGTGAGCCCGTCCATCTACGTCAAGTTCAAGCTCGACGCCATGCCCGGCGTGTTTGAGGCCGCTGGCGCCGCGGGCGACGCCTACGTGCTCATATGGACCACCACCCCCTGGACGCTGCCGGCCAACACGGCCGTTTCGCTGGCGCCCGATGCCGACTACGTGATGGTGCAGGCCGACGGCAGCAACATCATCATGGCTGCGGAGCTGGTGGAGGCCGTGGCGGAGGTCGCGGAATGGGGGAGCGTGGCCCTCGTGCGCGACGAGGCGGGCGAGCCGGTGGCCCTCAAGGGCAAGCAGCTGTTCGGACTGACCTACACCGCGCCCATCCGGCAGGACCTGAAGGGCACCGTCATCTATGGCGACCACGTGACCCTGGACACGGGCACCGGCGCCGTGCACACCGCCCCGGGCCATGGCCAGGACGACTACCTGGTGGCGCTCGAGTTCGACGTGCCGCTGCTCATGCCCGTGGACGACGACGGCGTGTTCACCGACGAGGCGGGCCGCTTCGCGGGGCTGGGCATCGACGAGGCCACGCCGCAGATAATCGAATGGCTGCGCGATCAGGGCGTGCTGGTGGCCGAGAAGCGCATCGAGCATTCCTACCCCCATTGCTGGCGCTGCCATGAGCCGGTCATCTTCCGCGCCACCGACCAGTGGTTCGTCTCCATGGACAAGAACTCGCTGCGCGAGGACGCGCTGCGTGCCATCGACGACGAGGTGGAGTGGATCCCGGCGTGGGCCAGCCGGCGCATCGGCGCCATGGTGGCCGACCGTCCCGACTGGTGCATAAGCCGCCAGCGCAGCTGGGGCGTGCCCATCCCGGTGTTCAAGTGCGCTAAGTGCGGCAGCACCGTGGCCGACGAGGGCACCTTCGACGCGGTCATCAAGCTGTTCGCCG
The DNA here is from genome assembly GCA_910588095.1 of uncultured Eggerthellaceae bacterium. Classification (GTDB taxonomy): domain Bacteria; phylum Actinomycetota; class Coriobacteriia; order Coriobacteriales; family Eggerthellaceae; genus D16-63. The sequence goes on along the minus strand of CAJUQH010000018.1, from coordinate 34,847 downwards.
AGGAAGGCTCCGACGCGTGGTTCCTGCGCGACCCCAAGGGCTACCTGCCCCACAACACGAAGTGCCCGAGCTGCGGCGGCACCGAGCTCGTGCCCGAGAAGGACATCCTGGACGTGTGGTGGGAGTCGGGCGTGTCGCACACCAGCGTGCTGAAGCACCGTGCGGGCGAGGGGCTGCGCTTCCCGGCCGACATGTACCTCGAAGGCTCCGACCAGCACCGCGGCTGGTTCCAGTCGTCGCTGCTCACGAGCGTGGGGGCCTACGGCGTGGCGCCTTACAAGTCGGTCATGCACTGCGGCTTCACCATGGACGAGCAGGGTCGCAAGATGTCCAAGAGCCTGGGCAACGGGGTGGACCCGGCCGAGGTCATGGACAAGTACGGCGCCGACGTGCTGCGCCTGTGGGTGTCGAGTGTCGACTACTCGCAGGACGTGAGCATATCCGACGGCATACTGAAGCAGGTGTCGGACGCCTACCGGCGCTTCCGCAACACCTTCCGCTTCCTGCTGGGTAGCTTGGACGACTTCGCCGACGCCGAAGCCGCGGCCAGCTTCGACGCGCTGGAGCCGGTGGACCAGTACATGATGCTGCGCACGGCTCAGCTGCTCGAGGCGGTGGAGAAGGCGTACCGCGAGTACAAGTTCTACCAGGTGTACCGCGTGGCCTACGACTTCGTGAACGAGCTTTCGGCCGTGTACATGGACGCGGCGAAGGACCGCCTGTACTCCGAAGCGCCCGGCTCGGTGCGGCGGCGCGCGGTGCAGACCGTGCTGCTGAACATCCTCGAGGTGCTGGTGCGCGTCCTGGCGCCGGTGCTGTCGTTCACCTGCGACGAGGTGTGGGAGCTCTACCCGCCGGCGCTGCGGGCGGCCGAGGGGCGGCCCGAGAGCGTGCAGCTGGCCGGCTGGCCTGCGGCGGCCGACTTCGCGCCCGCGCTGCCCGATGCGGCGCGCACGGCCGAGGTCATGGACGGCTTCGGCGCGGTGCTGCAGGTGCGCGACGTGGTGACGAAGGCCTTGGAGGACGCCCGCACCGAGAAGCTCATCAACAAGAGCCAGGAGGCGGCCGTGGCCGTTGCCGCGCCGGCCGAGCTGCTGGCGGTGCTGCGCCGCTATGAGCCCGCGGTCTACGAGGAGCTGCTGATCGTGGCCGAGGTGAGCTTCGCCGAGGGCGCCGAGCTGGCGGCCGAGGTGTCGGTGGCGGCGGGCGAGAAGTGCCCGCGCTGTTGGAACGTGCGCACCCTGGGCGGCAATGCGGCCCACCCTGACGTCTGCGAGCGCTGCGGCGATGCCCTCGATGCCATCGGGGCCTAGGGCCACGGCAGCGGTTCGCGCTGCCCGGCGCCGCAATGCCGTGGTGTTCGGCTGCGTGGTCGCGGCATGGCTCGCGCTGGACGTGGCCACCAAGGCGGCAGCGGAAGGGCTCGAGCGCGGGACGCTGGCAGGCAGCCTGGTGCCGGGCGTGGTCGACGTGCGGCTCGTGCACAACACCGGCGGTGCGTGGGGGCTGTTCGGCGACATGACGGTGGCCCTGGGCGTGCTGTCGCTGGCGGTGTGCGCGGCGGTGGCGGCGTACCTGTTCGTGCTGGCGCCTGCGTCGCCCGTGGGGGCGGCGGTCGGGCTCGGGCTCGTATTCGCGGGGGGCGTGGGCAATGCCCTCGACCGCTTCTTCCGCGGCTACGTGGTGGACTTCATCGACCCGGCGTTCATCGACTTTCCCGTGTTCAACATGGCTGACATAGGTGTGACCTGCGGCATCGTGGTGTTCGTGGCGGCGCTAGCCGTGCAGGCGAGGCGGGCCGCATGAGCCGGCAGGTGTGCCATGTGGCCATGGCTGCCGAGGCGGGCACGCGGCTGGACACGCTGCTGGCCGTACGCGGGCTGTACGCCAGCCGTTCGGCGGCGGTGCGGGCCATCGAGGAAGGGCGCGTGCTCGTGGGCGGCCAGACCGTGGCGAAGAAGCGCGCCGTGGCCGCGGGCGAGGCCATCGTGTGCACGCTGGACGAGGAGGCCGAGGCGCTGCCGGTGCATGGCGAGCCCATCGACCTGGACGTGCGCTACGAGGACGAGGACCTGCTCGTGCTGTCGAAGCAGGCGGGGCTCGTGTGCCATCCTTCGCCTGACCATGCGAGCGGCACCCTGGTGAACGCGCTCATCTGGCATTGCGGCGAGGACAACCTGTGCAACGTGCAGGGCGAGGACGACCGCTTGGGCATCGTGCACCGGCTTGACCGCGACACCACGGGGCTCATGCTGGCCGCCAAGACCGACGAGGCAGGCGCGGCGCTCATGGAGGCCATCCGCCTGCGGTCGGTCGACCGCCATTACCTGGCGCTGGTCCACGGCGTGCTGGCGCCCGACACCGGCATGATAGATGCGCCCATAGCGCGCGACGCCGTCGAGCGCACCTGCATGGCTGTGCGCGACGTGCCCTCGGCTCGCGAGGCCATCACCACGTTCAACGTGCTGGAGCGCTTCGAGCCTGGCGCCCACGACGACGGCTACACGCTGCTGGACTGCAAGCTGTTCACCGGGCGCACCCATCAGATACGCGTGCACATGCAGTACGCGAAGCACCCCCTGGTGGGCGACGCTATCTATACCGCCGGGGCCCCGCGCGACCCGCGGGCCTCGCTCGGGTTGCGCCGCCAGTTCCTTCATTCGTACCGCCTGGGATTCACCCATCCGGTGAGCGGGGGCGACCTGGCCTTCGCCGATAACCTGAGCCCCGACCTGCAACGGGTGCTGGACGGCTTGGCTGGCCGCAGCCGAGGCAAGACCGAAGCGGGCGAGGCGGCGGCCGAGCTGCTGGCCACCGCGCCGCACCCGACCATAGAAGGAGAGCTGCCATGAGCAAGCCCCACGTGCTGCTGGGCGTGACCGGCTGCATTGCCGCCTACAAGGCTGCCGAGGTGCTGCGCGCGCTGCAGAAGCGCGGAGCCGAGGTGCGCGTGGTCATGACGCGCCAAGCCGCCGAGTTCGTGGGGCCGGCGACGTTCCGTGCCCTTGCCGACGCGCCCGTTGGGGTGGGCGGCTTCGACGACCCGCAAGATGCCATACCCCACATTCGGGCCGCGGAATGGGCCGACCTGCTGCTGGTGGCGCCCTGCACGGCCAACGTTGCGGCGAAGCTGGCCCATGGCATCGCCGATGACCTGCTCACGTCCACGGCGCTGGCCTGCACCGCGCCGATCATGGTGGCACCGGCCATGAACGTGCACATGTACGAGGCTGCGGCCACCCAGGCCAACCTGGCGGTGCTGCGCGAGCGCGGCGTGCACGTGCTGGATGCGGAAAGCGGGTACCTGGCCTGCGGCGAGGCAGGGCCGGGCCGGCTGCCCGAGCCTGCTGCCGTGGCCGATGCGGTGCTCGCGCTGCTGGAGGGCAATGGCGCTGGCGGCGACTTGGCAGGCCGGCGCGTGCTGGTGACGGCCGGGCCCACGGTGGAGTCAGTGGATGCCGTGCGCTTCCTGTCGAACCGCTCGAGCGGGAAGATGGGCTACGCGGTGGCCGAGGCGGCCGCTGCCCGAGGCGCCGACGTGACGCTGGTGAGCGGGCCGGTGGCTTTGGACGCGCCCTCCGGGGTGCATCGCGTGGCGGTGGGCACAGCTGACGAGATGCTGGCTGCGGCGCGGGCGGCCTTCGATGGCGCCGACGTGGCGGTGTTCGCTGCCGCAGTGGCCGACCGGCGCCCTGCGCGGCCGGTGGAGCGCAAGCTGAAGAAGGGCGCCGACGATGCGGCCCTGGCCGCCATAGAGCTGGAGCCAACGCCGGACGTGCTCGCCACGCTGGCTGCTGGCAAGCAGCCGGGGCAGTTCGTCGTGGGCTTCGCGGCCGAGACCGACGATGTGGCCGCCAACGCCGCCCGCAAGCTGGAGGCCAAGGGCGCCGACATGGTGGTGGCCAACGACGTGTCGGACGGCAAGGCCTTCGGCGCCGACGACAACGAGGCCCTGCTCGTCACGGCGGCCGGTGTCGAGCCGCTGCCGCCCATGGCCAAGCGCGCGCTGGCCGACGTCATCCTCGACCGAGCCGTGGCTGCGCTCGCAGCTGGATAACGGCTCGTCCACAGGTTCCTTTCGCTGGCTTCCCGAAACGCTTGTCCGCCCAGCAAGGGCGGCGGCCAGCCCTATGCTGGGCTGAGAGGGGTGCGCCATGCGCGCGCCCGATGCTCCAAGAGGAACGAGAGAGCGGAAAGGGGAGGCCATGGCTGGCAGCAAAGGCTCGCGCAGCGCGCAGCTGAGGGATTCGCTCGTGCTGGGCCTGGCCTTGTTCGCCATGTTCTTCGGCGCGGGCAACCTCATATTCCCTCCCATGCTGGGCTTGGAGAGCGGGGAGGTGTGGCCGGTGGGCCTGATCGGGTTCCTGCTCACCGACGTGGTGCTGGCTTGCGTGGGCATCTATGCGGTGAACGCCGCGGGCGGAGCGGTGGAATCCATCGATGCGGCCCTGGGCAACAAGCCAGGGCTCGTGCTCAGCGGCGCTGCCGTGGTGTGCCTGGGCGTGCTGTTCGCCATGCCGCGCACGGCGGCCACCACCTACGAGATGTCCATCGTGCCTTACCTGGGCCCCTACGTCGGGCTGCTGCCGTTCTCGGTGGTGTTCTTCGCCATCGTGTTCCTTCTGGCCATGCGCGAGTCGCGCATCATGGACATCATCGGGCGGTTCTTCACGCCCACGCTGGTGGCGGGCGTGCTGTTGCTGGTGGTCGTGGGCATCGTCGTGCCGTTGGGCGCGCCGGGCGCCTCGCAGTCCCCCACCGTGTTCCAAGATGGAGTGCGGGCCGGCTACCAGACCATGGACGTGCTGGGCGTGGTGTCGTTCTCGCTCGTGCTGATGGACTCCATCCGCGCCTACGGCTATCACGAGCGTCGCAGCCAGCTTTCCATGGTGGCGGTGGCCAGCCTGGTGGCCGTGGCGTTGCTGACGGTGCTGTACGGTGGCCTGACGTACCTGGGGGCCACGGCACAGGAGCAGGGCGCTGGGCTGCCGCAAGGACAGCTCATCGTGGCGATAACCTACGATCTGCTCGGCGAGGCGGGCGTCGTGGTGCTGGGCGTGGTGGTGGCCCTGGCCTGCGTGACCACGGCAGTGGCGCTCGTGGGGTCCACGGCGGCGTACTTCAGCAAGGTGTCGGGCGGGCGGCTGCCCTACCGCTGGCTGCTGGCGGCCGATTGCGTGGTGGGCGTCGTCATCTGCAACTTCGGGCTCGATGGCATCGTCGGCATAGCCGATCCGGTGCTGGGCGCGGTGTGCCCGCCGCTCGTGACCGTCATCGTGCTGCTTCTGTTCCATCGGCGCATACGCAGCCGCCGCATCTACCAGGGGGCGGCTCTCGCGGCGCTCGCGTCCGCGGTGGTCATCGAGCTGAGCCTCTACGATGCGCTGCCGTTCTCGCTGGCATGGCTGCCGCTCTACGATGTCGGGTTCGCCTGGGTGCCCTTCGCGGCGCTGGGCGGCGTGGCGGGTTGGGCCGTAGGGAAGGCGCGCGGCGTCCAGGCCGCCTGAGGCCGTATCCTCGCTCCTCTCATTAGTATCATCAGACGTTAATCATTCCCGTTAAGCAGCCAAATTGGCTGTTTATGTGCATTATGAATATAGGATACACTTTGAATGTCGTACACGTCTCAATATGAACGAGGAAGGAGGGGAACCATGCTGTTCTTCAACGAGCCGCAGCCGCAGGATTCATGCATCATCATCGGCGGTTTTAAGATCGGTATCTAGGCACTAGGGGAGGCAGCCAATGAGCATGCCGTGTTCTTGCTAACTCGTTGGCTGCCTTATCGTGGTCATGTGAGGGGACCAAGGAGATGGAAAACACTATTCAAGAGGACATTGAGAAATCGTTACATATTGTCCGGAAAACTTGCCACATCATAAGCTCTGTCGTCATGGTCGTTGCAGGATTGTTGGTGCTGCTTTGTTTTGGGGTTATCAGCGTCTCGGTTTCAGATATCGCATCACTGGGTGCAGAGGGCTTGATTGCTACGGTATATACCGTGATGCGTGATATTGTGATTATAGGGGCGCTTTTTCTGGTTGCCATGGTTTTTGGTGATGCAAGCCGCAATATGACGCCTTTTGGAAGAGGGCAGACTTTCCGCTTGAAAGCAGTTTCCTTTTTGCTTCTTGTTATTGTTGTGATCGATGCGTGCTTTATTGTTGACTACCATAATGTTCTTCACGTGTTCGGATTGCAGTTCGAAGTAGCAGTGGTTACGACTTCCTCGCTCAACATCCCAGCGCTCGTCCTGGCGGCTGTCGCGTTCTGCATGTCGGTCATATTCAGATATGGCGCGCTGCTCCAAGAGGAAGAGGATGCTCTCGTATAGCGGCGCGTCGGCAGGCTTTTTGAAATAGTCCTTGCCGAAGCCGACCCCAAGCGCTAATATATCTCAACGTGCCTTGCGGGGCACGAGCAACGGGTTGTGGCGCAGTTTGGTAGCGCACTTGACTGGGGGTCAAGGGGTCGCAGGTTCAAATCCTGTCAACCCGACCAGAAATGCAGGGCCGTCCGAGAGGGCGGCCTTTTCATCCCATGAAGCCTTCGCGAGATTTGAACCTACGGTTAGCACGCGGCCGTCCACTGGACGCCCGCTTTGCACGCTTCGCGAAATCCTGTCAACCCGACCAGAATCTAAAGGCCGTCCTTTCGGGCGGCCTTCTTGCTTCCGTTGCGGTTTAGCATGGCACCCCCCCCTTGCAGCTCCAAAGGCTCGTCGCGTACCGGCGTACGCACCCTCGTCTTTTCGTAGCAATGGGACGCACCCTGCAAGCCCTCGCTGTCTTGCGGGCATCCTGCATGCCCTTTCTGCATCGGCATACGGGCGGCTTTCCGTTCCTCGGGTTGTGACATCCTCCAACCGCTCGCGCGGCCTTGGGTACCGCTCGCAGCCCCACAGCGCGCCGACCGCGCCCGCCTACCGAGAAAACGTCAGCGGCCCGACCCCGCAATAGCCCTCTCATGTGCGGCTTTGCTAGAGTCTTGAGCCAAGCGAGAGGCTCGTGCGGCCTCTCATTTGTTTTGTTCGGCCCGCTGGAGCATCTTCCAAGCGCCCGGACCTCGAAGAGAGGAAAAGGGGGAATCTGCGTGGCATTGATCGGGTTTCTCATCGTGTTCCCGTTGGTGGTGGCAGCGCTCTTGCTGCTGTTCCGCGCCAACACGGCGCGCAACGCCATCGTGTGGGGCGGCGGCGCCGTCATCGCGCTGGCATCCTGCGCGTTCGTGTTCACCCATCTGGGGGCGCAGGAAGTGCTCATCCCCTTCGAGAGCGAGGCCATCGACTGGCTGTGCACCGGCATAAGCGTTGCCATCGTCGCGGTCATATTGGCCTTTTCTTATAAGCACAAGAACGTGTGGGCGGCGCTTTTGGCCGTGGTGCAGCTGGCGATGGTGCTCTGGTTCGAGCTGGGCATCGAAGCCGAGCAGCCCGTTGCCTACTCGCTCTACTTCGATTCGCTCAGCGTGCTCATGGCGTTCATCATCGGTGTCATCGGCAGCGGCATCTGCATCTACGCCATCGGCTACATGGAGGACTTCCAGGCCCACGAGCCCGAAGGCGCGCGCGACCGGCGCCCGACGTTCTTCGCGCTCATGTTCCTGTTCCTGTCGGCCATGTTCGCCATCGTGTTCTGCAACAACATGGAATGGATGTTCACCGCGTGGGAGGTCACCACGCTGTGCTCGTTCCTGCTCATCGGCTACACCCGCACCGACGAGGCCATGCGCAACGCCTTCCGCCAGATAATCATGAACCTGGCCGGTGGCATCGGCTTCGTGGTGGCGCTCTATGCCTGCGCGCTGCAGGTGGGCACGCTGTCGTTCCATGAGTTCCTGGCCATCGGCATGCAGTACCCGCAGCTGGCGGTGCTGGCGGTTACCGGGTTCGGCTTCGCGGGCATCACGAAGGCGGCCCAGATGCCGTTCCAGACGTGGCTGCTCGGCGCCATGGTGGCCCCGACGCCCACCAGCGCGCTGCTGCATTCGTCCACCATGGTCAAGGCCGGCGTGTTCCTGCTGGTGAAGTGCGCGCCGCTCTACGCGGTGTGCCCGGCGCCCTCGGTCATGGTCATGTTGGTGGGCGGCATCACCTTCGCGCTGTGCTCGTTCATGGCCATATCGCAGTCCAACGCCAAGCGCGTGCTGGCGTACTCCACCATCGCCAACCTGGGCCTGATAACGGCTTGTGCCGGCGTGGGCACGCCCGAGGCGGTTTGGGCCGCGTGCTTCCTCATACTGTTCCATGCCGTGGCCAAGAGCCTGCTGTTCCTGTGCGTGGGCACGGCTGAGCATCACATCGGCAGCCGCGACATCGAGGCCATGGACCTGCTGTTCGAGCGCATGCCGCGCCTGGCTCGCTACATGATGGTGGGCATCATGGCCATGTTCATCGCGCCGTTCGGCATGCTGGTGGCCAAATGGGCCACGCTCGTGTCGTTCGTCGACGTGCACCAGGTGGCGCTCGTCATCATACTGGCCTTCGGCAGCGCGGCCACGTTCATGTTCTGGGCCAAGTGGCTGGGCAAGCTGGCTGGCATCGCCGGGCAGCCCGAGAACGTGGAGCTCACAGTGCATAAGAGCGAGTGGTTCGCCACCACGCTCATGATGTTCCTGCTGCTGGCGGCCTGCATCGGCATCGTGCCGGTGTCCCACTGCATCGTCGAGCCCTATGTGGCCAGCGTCTACGGCGTGCTCGGGCAGGACATCGCGTCCGACAACCTGTGGATAGCGGCCATCTGCGTCGTGGTGGTGTCGGCCGTGCTGCTCACCCCGCGCTTCCGCAACCGCGGCCGCCAGGTGCCGGTGTACCTGGCCGGCGTGAGCGCCGACAACGACGCGCGCACCTTCCGTGACTCGCTCTCCAACCAGACGCCCGCCACCGCGCGCAACTGGTATATGGAAGACGTGTTCGGCGAGAAGCGCATCGCGCCAGTGGGCGTGGTGTTCAACAGCGCCATAATGGCGGTCGTCTTCGTGCTGGCGTTCATGGCGACGCCGATGCCGTTCTAGGAAGGGAAGGAAGAACGCTATGGGTATCCTGATCGCCCTTCTGGGGACCGTGGCCTTCGCCGTGCTGGCGCCCGTGGTGGGCTGCCTGCTGGCAGGCGTCGACCGCATCGTGTCGGCGCGCATGCAGGGCCGCGTAGGGCCGCCGCTGCTGCAGCCCTACTACGACGTGCGCAAGCTGTTCGGCAAGGAGCGCGCGGCCGTGAACGGCGTCGAGCACGCCTACGTGGTGTGCGCGTGGCTGTTCGCCTGCGTGGCCGGCGGCATCTTCTTCACTGGCGGCAACCTGCTGCTGTGCGTGTTCGTCATCACGCTGTCGAGCCTGTTCTTCATCATGGCGGCCTACTCCACCCGCAGCCCCTACGCCGAGGTGGGCGCCGCCCGCGAGACGCTGCAGGTGATGGCCTACGAGCCCATGGTGCTGCTGCTGGCGGTGGGCTTCTACATGGCGGCCGGGTCCTTCGACGTGGGCGCGGCGCTCAGCCTGGACGCGCCGGTCATCGGCGCCACGCTGCTCGTGTTCCTGGGCGTGCTGTTCATCTTGACCATCAAGCTGCGCAAGAGCCCCTTCGACCTTTCCATGTCTCACCATGCCCACCAAGAGATCGTCCGCGGCATCACTACCGAGATGAGCGGCCCGACGCTGGGCCTGGTGGAGGTCATGCACTGGTGCGAGAACGTGCTGTTCCTGGGCTGGATAGGGCTGTTCTTCGTGTGGGGCAACCCCGCGTCGCTGGCCCTGGCAGTGGTGGTGGCCTTGGCCGCCTACTTCCTCGAGATAGCCATCGACAACAACTTCGCTCGCGTGAAATGGCAGTTCATGCTCAAGTCGGCCTGGGCCGTGGCCCTGGTGGCCGGCGGCGTGAACATCGCCTTGCTGGCGTTCCTGTAGGGAAGGAGGCGCTACATGGGATACGCATCTAAATCGCCCTGGGTCATCCATTACGACGGCTCGAGCTGCAACGGCTGCGACATCGAGGTGCTGGCCACGCTGTGCCCGGGCTTCGACGGCGAGCGCTTCGGCGTGGTGAACACCGGCAACCCGAAGCATGCCGACATCTTCTTGGTCACCGGGTCGGTGAACGAGCAGAACATCGCCGTGGTCAAGGAGATATACGACCAGATGATAGAGCCGAAGGTGGTCGTGGCCTGCGGCATCTGCGCCTGCACGGGCGGGGTGTTCCACGACTGCTACAACGTCATCGGCGGCGTGGACCAGGCCATTCCCGTCGACGTTTACGCGCCGGGCTGCGCTGTGCGGCCCGAATCGCTCATCGACGCCATCGTCGAGGGCGTGAAGGCGCTCGACGAGAAGGCTGCGGCGCTGAAGGCCGCCAAGAAGGAGAGGGGGTAGGCTATGGGATTCGAGCAGGACTTCGAGCCTCTGGCCCTGGACGAGCTGCACGGCTTCGCCGAGTCGCGTCGCGCCGAGGGCTGGCGCTACGTGCAGACCCTGGCCGTGCTCACCGACGAGGGCATCGACCTGGTGTACTCGTTCATGAAGGGCGGGCACCTGGCCAACCATGTGGTGCCCATCGCGCGTGACGCCGAGGTGCCGTCCATCAGCGACGTGTTCCTGGCGGCGTTCGTGTTCGAGAACGAGATACACGACCTGTTCGGCGTGGCCATAAAGGGCATCGCCATCGACTTCGAGGGCAACTTCTACCAGCTGGCCAACGAGGCGCCCATGACCATCCTCTCGCCGGAGCAGGCCGCTGCGCGCGAGAAGGCCAAGAAAGCGGCAGCCGTCAAGGCAGCCAAGGAGCAGGGCGTCGCGCCCGAGGCCGACGACATGGAGGCCAAGCTGGCCGCCATGGACCCCAAGAAGGCGGCGAAGGTCCGTGCGGCCATGGAGGCGAAGGCCAAGAAGGAGGCTGCTGCCAAGGAAGCCGAGATTGAGGGCAAGCTCAAGGACATGGATTCCGAGAAGGCCGCCAAGGTGCGCGCTGCCATGGAGGCCAAGGCCAAGAAGGCCGCATCGCGCGCGGAAGGAGGCGAGTAGCATGGGCAAGGCAACCATCATCCCCTTCGGCCCCCAGCACCCGGTGCTGCCCGAGCCGCTGCACCTCGACCTGGTGGTCGAGGACGAGACGGTCATCGACTGCATCCCCCAGATAGGCTTCGTGCACCGCGGGCTGGAGAAGCTCGTCGAGACGCGCGACTACAACCAGTTCATCTACATCGCCGAGCGCATCTGCGGCATCTGCGCCATGGGGCACTCGCTCGGCTACGCCGAGACGGTCGAGGAGCTCATGGGCGTCGAGGTTCCCAAGCGCGCCGAGTACTTGCGCGTCATATGGCACGAGCTCTCGCGTATCCATTCGCATCTGCTATGGCTGGGCCTTGCGGCCGACGCCTTCGGCTTCGAGAGCATGTTCATGCATTGCTGGCGCCTGCGCGAGCGCATCCTGGACATCTTCGAGAAGACCACCGGCGGCCGCGTCATCCTTTCGGTGGTGAAGGTGGGCGGCGTGGCGCGCGACATCGACGGCGCCATGATGCAGGGCATCCTGGCCACGCTCGACGGCATCCGCAGCGACTACAGCGCGCTCATGAAGACCCTGCTCACCGACACGTCCATCAAGAACCGCACCGTGGGCGTGGGCACCATAGGCTACGACGAGGCGGTGGCGCTTTCCATGGTGGGGCCGTTCGCCCGTGCCTCGGCCGTGAACTACGACGTGCGCTCGTTCGGGCGCGGCGCCTACGGCGACCTGGCCGACTTCCAGCCCATCCTGGACAACCAGGGCGACTGCTACGCCCGCGTGAAGGTGCGCTGCCTGGAGGTGCTGCAGTCCATCGACATCATCCGCGAGCTGGCGGCCAAGATGCCCGCCGGCGACATCGCGGTGGCGGTGAAGGGCTCGCCCGCGGCCGGTGCCCAGGCGTCCAACGTGCTGGAGCAGCCCCGCGGCGAGTGCTACTACTACGCGCGCGGCAACGGCACCAAGCACCTCGACCGCATGCGCATGCGCACGCCCACCTCGCAGAACCTGGCGGGCATGGCCACGGCGCTCAAGGGCTGCGACCTGGCCGACGTGAACATGATCATCCTGACCATCGACCCGTGCATAAGTTGCACGGAGCGCTAAGGAGGGCCGTTACATGGGAAGCTTCCGCCTAGGCGGCATGACCCTGGGCTCGCTGTTCAAGCGGCCCGAGACGCTGCGGTACCCCTTCGAGGTGAAGGAGCCGCCCCAGGGCCTGAAGGGCCACATAGTCAACGACGTGAGCCGCTGCATCGTGTGCGGCATTTGCGCGCGGGTGTGCCCGGCGGGCGCCCTTGCCGTGGACAAGAAGGCCCGCACCTGGGCCATCGATCCGTTCCGCTGCGTGCAATGCGCCTCGTGCGTGGCCGCATGCCCGAAGGGCTGCCTGACCATGGCGCCCGAGGCCACCGGCGTGGCCGCCGAGCGCTACGACGTGGTGCTCGAGGTGCCCGAGCAGCCGAAGGGGGCCGAGGCCGCCTAGGGGCGCGTGGCGCAGGCGCGGTGCGGCGGAGGCCGCGCCGGCTGCTGTGAGGCGTTGGCAAGAGGGGCTGCCCGGTGCGCTGGGCAGCCCCTCTTGCGTGCGCGAGCCTTAACGTTTGCTTAACTTCTGGTGCATGTATGAAGTTTTACGCCCATTTAACGCGGCCATGGCGCGCACCACCGCGAAAACCGGGGGTTAGCTGCTAGAATATCCAAGGAAAACGAACGGGCCGACCTGTTGCGCGCGCCGATGAGGGCGCGCGGCGCGACAGGGCCTCCGGCCGCAAGAAACTGCGAGGATAGGACGGATGCCCGGAAGGGGCCTTGCCCCATGGGCCGCACTGCCATGGCTCGAAGCGAACAAGTCAGCGACAAGGTGCTCACCGCGGCGAACGTGGTGTCCTTCGTGCGCCTGTGCATGATCCCGCTCTACCTGGGCTTGCTGCTCAACGGCTTCGACCTGGCAGCCACGCTGGTGTTCGCCGTGGCTGCCGCCACCGACTTCCTCGATGGGCAGATAGCGCGCCGCACCCACACCGTGACGCGCCTCGGCCAGCTGCTCGACCCCGCCGTGGATCGCCTGCTCATGATAACCGGCGTGCTGGGGGTGTTCCTGGTGGGGCGCCTGCCGCTATGGGTCATCGTGGTGGTGCTGCTGCGCGATGGGCTCATGCTCGGCGGGGGCGCATGGCTGCTCTCGCGCCGGGGCATCCGCATACCGGTGGTGTATGCGGGGAAGGTGGCCACGACGCTGCTGTTCGTCGGGTTCGCGGGCCTGCTGCTCAACCAGCCGCTCGTGCCGGGCCTGGGCTGGTGCGACATCGCCTGGCTGCCCGGCTTCAACGATGCCGCGGTGAGCTGGGGCATCTGGTTCATCTATGGGGGGCTGGCGTTGGCCTTGGGCACGACCGTCTACTACATAGCCGCCGCGCTGCATGCCCTGAGGGCCCAGCCGCCGGCAGGGGAGGCCGCATGAGCGGGCGCGCCGGAAGGCGCCCGGCCAGCACCGGTCGTGGCCGCGTCGAGGTCGATGGGGCATCGCGGCGCCACGAGGCGACGGCTTCCGGCCGTTCGGGCCGCATGGCGCCGTCTTCCCGCCCAGCTGGCGCGCACCGGTCGGCGAGCCGCAGCAGCGCTCCCGCTGGCGCGCGCTCGTTCCAGCCGAGCGGGCGGCACCCTGCTGCTCGCAGCGGCCGTGCGGCGGACCCGCGCTCGGGGTCGGGCGCGCTGTCGGGCCGTACCCGTCCAGCAGCGCCGCAGCGCGGCTATGCGCCAGCGCCCAAGGTCACGGCCCATTCCCATCGCGCCAAGGGGCAAGGCGCCCTTGGCCGGGCAGCTCGCAGCGCTGCTGGAGCCGTGGGCAGCTTGCTCCGGAACAGCCGCGCCGCCCGCATCGTGGCCATCGTGGCGGCGGTGCTGGTGGTGGCGGGCGGCTTCGACTTCGCCATGAATGCCGGGCGCATCTACCCGGGCGTGCGCATAGGCACGGTGGACGTGTCGGGCATGACCGTGCCCGAGGCATCCAAGGCCGTGCAGGACGTCTATGCCGAGCGGCTCGACACCCATGAGGCGCTCATCTTCGCCAACGACGAGGTGGCGTCCGACCTGGATGACCTCAGCCATGTGTATGCCGCCGAGGAGCTAACCGAGCAGCTCTCCTTCGAAGAGGCGCAGCACAACAAGCAGCTCTGGACCGCCACAGCGACCTCGCTCGGCGCCCAGCTGCCCGCTGACGTGCTGGCCGAGGAGGCCTTGGCCCTCGGCCGTTCCGAGGGCGGCGTGCTCGCCCGGCTGGGCGCGGCGCTGGCCGGGGCCGAGGTGCCCGTGCGCGCCGATTACAACAGCGAGCAGCTGGAGGGCTTGGCCAACGACATCGACCTTGCCATAGGCGAGGTGCGCGTGGACTTCGGCATGGAGGTGCAGGACGGCACGGCGCGCGTGACCGAGGGTCATGACGGCGACATGGTGAACCGCGGCACCCTGGCCCGCGAGCTCGACCGCGTGCTGTTGGAGTCGCAAGATGCCGTGGGCGCCTTCGTCGCGCGCACTGAGTTCGCTCCGCTGCGCATCGACGCGGAAGCGGCCCAGGCCACCTGCGATGCGGTGAACAGCCTCATCACGCCGGGCGCCTCGTTCATGTACGAGGACAACCGGCTCGACGTGCCCACCGATGCCTTGGGCTCCTGGGTGTCGAGCTACATAGCCGACCTGCCTGAGGGCGGCTACCGGCTCGACCCGTACCTCGACGATTCCAAGGCCACCCCTGCGCTGGTGGGCCTCATGAACGAGGACGCGCGCGGCTCTGCGGTGGCCGTGTCGTTCGCGAAGCAGGGCGACCAGATAACGGTCACGCCCCATGGTGAGATAACCATCCCGCAGCTGGACGAGGCCATCGCCGACCTGGATGCGCGCATGTTCGACGGCTACCGCACCACGGGCACGTACCAAGCAGCGCCAACCTATGACCCCATCGACATCAAGGTGCGGCTCTACGACGGCACGCTGAGCTTCGACGAGGCGCTTTCCTATGGCGTCATCGGCGAGGTGTCGTCGTTCACGACCCAGTACACCTCCACCTCGTCCACCCAGAACCGCAACCACAACATCCACCTGGCGGCCGACTTGCTCAACGACAGCATCGCCGAGGCTGACGGCGGCAAGTGGTCGTTCAACGCGGTGGCGGGCAACTACGACACGAACTCTGGGTTCCTGCCGGCGGGCGTCATCAGCAACGGCGAGTACGAGACGGCCGACGGCGGCGGCGTGTGCCAGGTGGCCACCACGGTGTTCAACGCCGTGTACGATGCCGGCTACCCCGTGGTGAAGCGCCAGGCCCATTCGCTGCACATGGAGAGCTACCCCGACGGGCGCGACGCGGCCGTATCGTACCCCGAGCTCGACTTCGAATGGGAGAACGACACCGACTCCGACGTGCTCATGCGCATGAGCTACACCGACACGACGGTCACCTGCACTCTCTACGGCGTCGACCCGGGCTACGTGGTGACCACCGAGGCCGGCGAATGGTCGCCCGGCGACCCGTTCAAGGTGAAGTACGAGGAGGACGAGTCGCTGGAGGAGGGCAAGTCGAAGGTGAAGACCGTCGGCACCGACGGCTCCTACATCCAGGTGAAGCGCATCGTGAGCGACCGCGATGGCAACGTCCTGCGCGAGGCGGTGTTCACGTCGAACTACCTGCCGATAAACCAGATCGTCATCTACGGGCCCGGCACCGACCTGGCCGAGCTGAAGGCACAATACGAAGCGGAGGAGCAATAGGAGGACCCATGCCGCAGTACCATCAACCCGAAATAGAGACGATGCCCCGCGACGAGCTGCGCGCGCTGCAGCTCGAGCGCATGAGGGAATCGATGCGCAACGCCTACGACAACGTGGCGGTGTTCCGCGAGCGTTTCGACGAGGCGGGCCTCACGCCCGATGACCTCACGTGCCTGGAAGACCTGGCCAAGTTCCCCTTCGTGGTGAAGCAGGACATGCGCGACGCCTACCCGTTCGGCATGTTCGCCCGCGGCAACGAGGACGTGGCCCGTATCCATGCCTCGTCGGGCACCACGGGCCAGGCCACGGTGGTGGGCCATACCGCGACCGACCTTGAGAACTGGGGCGACTGCTTCGCCCGCGGCATAGCCATGGTGGGCGGCACGGCCGATTCCACCATCCAGGTCTCCTACGGCTACGGCCTGTTCACCGGCGGCCTGGGCGCCCATGCGGGCGGCGAGGCCGTGGGCTGCACCGTCATCCCCACGAGCTCGGGCAACACGAAGCGCCAGGTGCAGATGATGAAGGATTGCAACACCGACATACTGGCCTGCACGCCTTCCTACGCGCTGCTCATAGCCGACACGGCCCGCGAGATGGGCTACGACCCGGCCGTGGACTTCCCCATATCGGCGTGCATCTGCGGCGCCGAGCCGGCATCGGAGAACATGCGGCAGGAGATAGCCGACAAGCTGGGCGTGCAGTACTGCGACGTGTACGGCCTCTCCGAGATAATGGGCCCGGGCGTGGCCATGGAATGCGCCGAGCGCGGTGGCCTGCACATAGCCGAGGACCACTTCTACTGCGAGATCATCGACCCGGACACCCTCGAGGTGCTGCCTGACGGCGAATGGGGCGAGCTGGTCATAACGACGCTCACCCGCGAGTGCTCGCCGCTCGTGCGCTACCGTACCCGCGACGTCACCCGCATCGTGGACGAGCCGTGTGCGTGCGGGCGAACCCACCGCAAGATCGACCGCCTGCGCGGCCGCACCGACGACATGCTCATCATCCGCGGCGTCAACGTGTTCCCGAGCCAGATCGAGCAGGTGATAACCGGGTTCCCCGAGATCGCCGCCCAGTACCAGATAATCCTGACCACCAAGGGGGCGCTTGACCATGTGGAGCTCCAGGTGGAGACGGTGCCCGAATACGCCTTCGACGAGGTGCGCAAGCTCGAGGAGCTCAAGGGCCGCTTGGCTGCCGAGCTGAAGAGCAACCTGCAGGTTTCCGTGGAGATAAAGATAGTGGAGCCGAAGACCATCGAGCGCTCGATGGGCAAGGCCAAGCGCGTCATCGACCTGAGAGAGGGGATGCAGCGATGATCTCACAGCTTTCCGTTTTCCTGGCCAACGAGAAGGGCCGCCTGGCGGCGGCATGCCGCACGCTGGCCGACGCCGGCTACAACATGCACTCGCTCGTGCTGGCCGACACGGCCGACTTCGGCGTGGCGCGCATCTTCTGCGACCGCCCCGACGCGGCGGCGGCCATGCTCATCGATGCGGGCTATCGCGCCGCGGTGACGCCGGTCATCGCCGTGCGCGTGCCCAACGAGCCCGGCGGCCTGGCGCGGCTGCTGGAGTTCTGCGACGAGAGCGGCATGAACATTGAGTACGGCTACTGCTATTCGTCTGGCGCCGAGACCGCCATCGACGTGCTGAAGATCGAGGGCGAAGGGGCCGAGGCCAAGCTGGCCGAGGGCGGCTTCGACCTGGTGGAGGCCGACGAGATCTATGCTCTCTAGGGCCTTCATGACCCCGAGCGCCCATGGCCATGCGGCCAGGCGGGCGGCAGCGGCGGCGCTGGCTGCCTTGCTGGTCGCTGCCGTGGCCCTGCCGGGCGCGGCGGCGGCTGACGTGCGCCGCGGCGACCTCATCATGGGCGAGACGGTGGAGCAGCGCGACATACCCGCTGGCAGCTGCCCATCCATCGACGCCCAGTACGCGACGCTCATCGACGGCGACGGCACGGTGCTGTTCGGGCGCGGGCTCGACACGCCCACCCACATAGCCTCCATCACCAAGATCATGACCGCCATCGTGGCGCTGGAGCAGGGCTCGCTCGAGGAGGAGGTCACGGTGAGCGCCGAGGCCGCCTCGGTGGGCGAGTCGACGGCGGGGCTGTGGGCCGGCGACAAGATGACGTTGCTGGCCGCGCTCAACGGCATGCTGGTGCCTTCGGGCAACGACGCGGCCTACGCCATCGGCGAGACGCTGGGCGCTCGCATGGCGACCGAAGGGCAGAGCCCGCTCGACGCCTTCGTGGCGGCCATGAACGAGACGGCTGCCAAGATCGGCATGGGCGGCACCTTGTTCTCGAATCCCCACGGCCTCGACGATGGCGAGTTCGATGCCGAGATGCACTCGACCGCGGCCGACGTGGCGGTCATGAGCCGCTACGCCATGGGCTTCGACACCTTCGCCTCCATCGTGGCGCAGCCCTCGGTGACCATCGAGGTGACCCGCGGCGAGGAGAAGGTGCCCATCGAGCTGACCTCCACCGACGAGCTCATAGGCGTCTACGAGGGCGCGTGCGGCATCAAGACCGGCACGACCGACGCTGCCGGGCCCTCGTTCGCCGGCGCCTGCAAGCGCGAGGCGGGCACGCTCTACGCGGCGGTGCTGGCATCGTCGTCGGAGGCGCAGCGCTTCGCAGATGCCCAGGCGCTCTACAACTGGTACTACGGCAACCTGGTGGACTATCCGCTGGCCCACAGCGACGAGAAGGCGGCCATGGCCACCGAGGACGGCGAGCGCGAGGTGCCGGTGGTGGCCAAGGTGGCCTGCGCCGCTTGGCCTGACAAGACGGTGAAGGCCACCTTCGCCGACCCTGACCAGGCGGTGGAGGTGTTCGCGTTGCGGGGCAACGTGAGCCAGGCATTCGAGCTCGACCCGCCGGCTGGCGGCGTGCGCGCGGGCGACCGGTTGGGCCGCGCGCTGTTCTACCAGGCCAACGAGCTGGTGGCCGAGGCCGAGGTGGTGGCCTGCGAGGACGTGCCCGCGCCGGGATTCCTGGAGAACGTGTCCATCGCATGGTCGCGCTTCTGGGACAGCCTGGGAGGCAAGCCCACCATGGCCGAGAGCGTGGTGCTCAACGACACGCCGCTCATCTACGACAAGGCACCCAAGGTGACGAACTGACGGGCCGCCTAGCGGGCCCGACCGACGATGAAGGAGCAACCCATGCCCCAAAGTCTCTGCCCCATATGCCAAGCGCCCATCGGCGACGACGAGGAAGCCTGCGGCCGCTGCGGCTACAACCTGCGCGGCACCACTCGCGGCTTCACGCCCACGCCGCTGGACGCCGAAGGGGTGGGCGCCGTGCCCACGCCCGACCACGGCGCCACGCTCCAGGTGGTGCGCGGCCCGGCGGCCGGGGTGGTGTACCACCTGGCCGGCGACGACCTCACCATCGGCCGCACGCCCCAGTGCTCGGTGTTCCTCAACGACATGACGGTGTCGCGGCTGCACGCGCGGCTGCACCGCGAGGGCGGCGCCTACGTGCTCACCGACGAGAACTCGTTCAACGGGGTGTGGGTCAACAACAGCAGCATCGAGTCGAAAGCGCTCCGGAGCGGCGACTTCATCCAGATAGGCACGTTCTCGCTGCTGTTCGAGGAAGACTGACTGACCGCCGCTGCGCGGCTTTCGACAGGAAGGGGGCAGCCGATGGAGCTGCTGTCAGGGAACGAGGCCATAGCCCAGGGGGCCTGGGAGGCGGGGGTGCGCATCGGCGCCGCCTACCCGGGCACGCCCTCCACCGAGACGCTTGAGGCGCTGGCAGCCAAGCCCGGCGTCTATGCCGAGTGGTGCACCAACGAGAAGGTGGCCGTCGAGGTGGCGCTGGGGGCCTCGGCTGCTGGGGCGCGGGTGCTGGCCTGCATGAAGCACGTGGGCGTGAACGTGGCGGCCGACCCGCTGTTCACGGCCGCCTACACCGGCGTCGGCGGCGGCATGGTGGTGCTGGCTGCCGACGACCCGGGCATGCACTCGTCCCAGGACGAGCAGGATTCGCGCTACTATGCCCAGGCGGCCCACATTCCCTGCCTCGAGCCGGCCGACTCGACCGAGGCGCTGCGCTTCGCCCGCGATGCCTACGCGCTCTCCGAGGAGTTCGACGTGCCCTTCATGCTGCGCTCCACGGTGCGCATATCCCACACGCGCACCCCGGTCGAGCCGGGCAGCCGCGTCGAGGCCGAGGCGCGCCCCTACGAGAAGGACCCGTCGAAGTGGGTCATGATGCCCGCCTACGCCCGGCCGCGGCGCCTCGCGCAGCTCGAGCGCATCGAGCGCCTGCGCCAGTGGGCTGACGAGTGCCCCTACAACGTGGTGGAGGAGGGCTCGGCCGAGGTGGGCGTCGTGTGCTCGGGCGCGGCCTACCAGTACGTGAAGGAAGCGCTGCCCGACGCATCGGTGCTGAAGCTGGGTGCCGTGTGGCCGTTGCCCGAGGGGCTGCTGCGCCGCTTCGCCGGCATGGTGGATGCGCTGTACGTGGCCGACGAGGCATCGTCGTACCTGAGCGACGCCGTGCGCGCGTGCGGCATCGCCGTGGCCGAGCCGCCGTGCGGGCCGCTGCCGGCCGCGGGCGAGCTCACCCCTGGCGCGCTGCGCAAGGCGTTCGGCCGCCCGCTGCCCGAGGCCGCGCCTGCCGCGCCCGACGTTCCCGCCCGACCCCCGGCCCTCTGCGCGGGCTGCCCGCATCGCGTTGTGTTCAAGGAGCTCTCGCGCCTGCGGGCCATCGTCACCGGCGACATCGGCTGCTACACCTTGGGCGCGCTGCCGCCCTTGGCTGCCATGGACACCTGCGTGGACATGGGGGCTTCCGTTTCCATGGCCCATGGCTTCGAGCTGGCGCTCGGGGAGGGGGAGGGCCGCCCCGTCGTGGCGGTCATCGGCGACTCCACCTTCGCGCACTCGGGCCTGAGCTCGCTCATATCCACGGTGTACAACCAGGGCACGGGAACGGTGTGCGTCCTTGACAACCGCACCACGGCCATGACCGGCCGCCAGGGCAACCCCTTCAACGGCGTGACGCTGCAGCAGCGCCCGAGCCGCGAGCTCGACCTGGAGGGAATCCTGGGGGCGCTCGGCATCGAGGACGTGCGCACGGTGGACCCGAACGACATGACGGCGGTGCGCGCGGCGCTCAAGGAGGCCACGGCGGCTCGCGACCGGCTGTCGGTGCTGGTGTTCCGCAGCCCATGCATCCTGCTCGAGCGCAAGCGCGAGACCCCCTTCTGGGTGACGGCCAGCTGCACCGGCTGCGGCGTGTGCGCCACCCTGGGCTGCCCGGCCATCTCGCTCGACGCGGCCACGGGCTGCTCCCGTATCGATCCCGAGGCGTGCGTCGGCTGCGGCCAATGCGCCCCGTACTGCCGCTTTGGCGCCATCGAGCACCAGGGCGCTTAGGATAAGGAAGGCGTGAGGTGATGAACGAGAACGGCAACGTGACCACCGTGCTGCTGTGCGGCGTGGGCGGCCAGGGCACCATCCTAGCGGCCGACCTGCTGGCCCAGGTGGCGCTGGCGTCGGGCTGCGACGTCAAGGTGTCCGAGATCCACGGCATGGCCCAGCGCGGCGGCGCCGTGACCACCGTGGTGCGCTTCGGCGATGCGGTGCGCTCGATGGTGTGCGACGAGGGCTGTGCCGACTACGTGGTGGCCTTCGAGCTCATCGAGGCGCTGCGCAACCTGCCCTTCAAGGCCGCAGGCGGCACCCTCATAGCCAGCGACGAGGTCATAGAGCCCATGGCGGTGGCCGCGGGCAAGGCAGCCCTGCCGCCTGGCTTGCGCCAGACCCTGGAGGCCGCAGGCGCCTTCCTCGTGCCCGCCGACGCGCTGGCCCGCGAGGCTGGCAACGCCAAGGCGTCCAACGTGGCCCTGCTCGGCGCGCTCTCGGCGTTCCTGGGCTTTCCGATGGAGGCATGGCAGCAGGCCATCGAGGGGCGCGTGCCGCCCCGCACCGTCGAGGTGAACCTGAAGGCGCTCGAGGCCGGCCGCAGCGTCATCGCTGCCGCCGAGGGAAGGTAGGCCGCCATGTCCATCGCGCAGATAAGCGTGTTCTCCGAGAGCAAGCCGGGGCATCTGAGCCGCGTGCTCGCCCATTTCGAGGAAGCCGGCGTCAGCGTGCGCGGCTACTCGCTGGGAGACACCGGCGAGTACGGCATCGTCCGCTTCATCGTGGACAAGCCCGAGACGGCGCTCGACGCCCTCAAGCAAGCCGGCTTCGCCTGCACCATGTCGCAGGTCATCTGCCTGCGCCTGGCCGACGTGCCCGGCGAGCTGGCGCGGGTGGTGGGCATCCTGGCCGACTGCGGCATCAACATCATCTACAGCTACTCGATGATATCCACTTACATCGTGATATCGGTGAGCGACCTGCAGGCCGCCGAGGAGCTGCTCGCGTCTAAGCCCGTCGACCTCGTTGCCCCCGACGAGCTGGCGAGCCTGCGCTAGCGGCGGCATCCCCCAGAGAAGGATCTTATGGAAACCATCGACATAACCCGCAAGGGCGCGGCGCTCGAGGCGGCTGCCCAAGGGCGCTTCGACAGCCTGCCCATCTACGACCGCTCGGTCGAGTGCGCGCCGCGCGAGGCCATCGAGGCGCTCCAGCTGCGCAAGCTGCAGGAGCAGGTGGCCTACACCTACCGCCACGTGCCCTACTACCGCCGTCTCATGGACGAGAGCGGGGTGTCGCCAGACGACGTGCGCACCTTAGCCGACGTGCGCAAGCTGCCCTTCACCGACAAGGCGGTGCTGCGTGACACGTTCCCCTTCGGGCTGTTCGCCGTGCCCATGGAAGAGGTCATCGAGCTGCATTCCTCGTCGGGCACCACGGGCAAGCCCATCGTGGTGGGCTACACTCGCGACGACATGGACGTGTGGAGCGACTGCATCGCGCGCTTGGTCCAGATGGCCGGCGTCGTGCCGGGCGACCGCGCCCAGATGGCCTTCGGCTATGGCATGTTCACCGGCGGCTTCGGGCTGCATTACGGCCTGCAGAAGCTCGGCTGCGCCATGATACCGGCTGGCAGCGGCAACACCGAGCGGCACATCCAGATGATCGAGGACTACGGCACCACGGTGCTCATCGCCACGCCCTCCTACGCCATGCACATCTGCGAGGTGGGGGAGCGCATGGGCTTCGACTGGGAAGCTTCCACCCTGCGGGTGGGGCTGTTCGGCGGCGAGCCGTGCCCGCCGGGCCTCAAAGCCGAGATAGAGCGCCGCATGCACATCGTATGCACCGACAACTACGGCCTGACCGAGGTCATGGGGCCAGGCGTGTCGGGCGAGTGCCTGGCCGAGCGCTACCAGCAGCACATAGCCGAGGATCACTTCCTGTGGGAGGTGGTCGACCCCGAAACCGGCGAGCCAGTGGAGCCGGGCGGCTACGGCGAGCTGGTGCTCACGCCCCTGGACAAGCAGGCCATACCCGTGCTGCGCTACCGCACCCATGACCTCACGCGGGTGCACACCGAGCCCTGCGCCTGCGGCCGCACCACGGCGCGCATGGAGAAGGTGCGCTCACGCTGCGATGACATGCTCATCATCCGCGGAACCAACGTGTTCCCGAGCCAGATAGAGGACGTGCTGACCGGCATCGACGAGGTCACGCCGCTGTACCACGTGGTGGTGGAGACGGTGGACGGCATGGATGCGCTCACGGTCGAGGCCGAGCTGCGGCCCGAGCACTTCAGCGACTCGCTGGCCGACATGGAGGCCATCCGCCGCAAGATAGCCGAGAAGCTGCGCGGCACGCTGCTGGTGGGCGTGGGCGTGCGGCTGGTGGAGCCGGGCGGCATCGAGCGCACCATGGGCAAGGCCAAGCACGTCGACGACCGCCGCGCCAAGTAGATGGGCGCGTCTGCCGCAGCCCCCGGGGCGTCGGTGGTGGGCCGCTTCGCGCCGAGCCCGACCGGCGTCATGCATGCGGGCAACATCTTCGCCGCGCTGGCGGGATGGCTCATCGTGCGCTCGATGGGCGGCAAGATGGTGCTGCGGCTCGAGGACCTCGACCGCGAACGCTCCAAGGGCTGCTACGTCGACCGCATCCAGCGTGACTTCGAGCGCCTGGGGCTCACGTGGGACGAGGGCCCCTTCTTCCAGCACGACCGCGACGACGCCTACCAGGAGGCCTTTGAGCGCCTGGCCCAGGCTGCTGCGGTCTACCCCTGCTACTGCACTCGGGCCGACCTCCATGCCGCCTCGGCCCCGCATCGGGGCGAGAAGAGGGTGTACCCCGGCACGTGCCGCCATCTGAGCGCTTCGGAGAGGGCCAAGAGGGAAGGGGAGGGCCGTCGTGCCGCCTGGCGCGTCGAGGTGCCCGACCTCGCAGTGACGGTGGATGATCTGGTGCAGGGCCCCTACTGCCAGAATCTGGCCACGGAATGCGGCGACTTCCTCGTGCGGCGCTCGGACGGCGCGTTCGCGTACCAGCTGGCCGTGGTGGTGGACGATGCCGCCCAGGGGGTGAGCCTGGTTGTGCGCGGGGTGGACCTGCTGTGCTCGACGCCGCAGCAGATGTTCTTGCAGCGCGCCCTCGGGTTGCCGGAGCCTCGCTACGCCCATGTGCCGCTGCTGGTGGGAGAGTGCGACCGGCGGCTCTCCAAGCGCGACCATGACGCCGGGCTCGATGCGCTGCTCGAGCGCTTCGGCACCTCGGAAGGGATCATCGGCCACATAGCGGGCATCACGGGCTTGGCAGGCAGCTGCGAGCCAGCATCGCCTGAGGCCCTGCTGGCGTCCTTCGACCTGAAGGCGTGGGTGGGTCGCATGGCCGACAAGGTTCAGATGCTGTGGCACTAGGGGTCCCAGCTAGCTAAAACATGGCTATGAACTGGGATATGCAACCTGTGGTTGCGGAGCTCCAACCCTTCTGGGAAAGCCCTCAGACAAGCAACGCGGCAGCATAGAAGGCCCCAAGCGCCACGTTCAAGCTGCATACCTGGCCCATGGCGCCCACCCGTGCCGGGGGTGCGAGCGGGTTGCCCCAGAGCCCCTTAGCCAGCGGATAGCTGGCGAGCAGCATGAAGGGCAGCACGATGCAGCCTCGAGGGAAGCAGAGCGCCACGATGGCGATGATGGCAGCCAGCCACAGCGCCATGAGCCCGTGGTAGAGGCTGCGCGCTCGAGCGCGCCCGCAGAGCACCGGCAGCGTCCGGCGGCCTGCTAAGACGTCCTTCTCGATGTCGCAGGTGTTGTTCGTCATCATGATGAGCCCGATGCCTATCATGGGCGGCACCGACCACAGCAGCACGAGCCAGCTCAAGCTGCCCTCTGCGAGCACGTAGAAGCAGGCGAGGGGGATCAAGCCGCCCATGACCACGCCGCTGACCAGCTCGCCGATAGGCAGGTACGAGATGGGGGTCTTGCCGCCCGAATAGAGCGCCACCACGGCGGCGCCCACCAGCGCGATGCCGAGCGGCACGAGGCCGGCCTCGAGGATGACCAGCAGCCCGAGGGTGAAGGCGGCAGCCAGCAGCAGCACCGCTAGAAACAGCGCGCTTTTGGGGTCGACCTGGTGGTATACCAGCACCGCATCGGATTCCTCGACGTTGTCAGCCGCCGTGTCGGCCCCTTTGCGGTAGTCGAAGTAGTCGTTGAGCACGTTGACCGAAGCCTGCATGAGCACGCAGATGGCCAGCAGCACCAGCGTCATGCCCGGGTCGAGGCGCCCGGTCACGGCATGGGCCATGGTGGCAGCCAGCAGCACGGGCATGACGGAAGCGGCCCAGGTGTGCGGCGCTGCAAGCTGCACCATCATGGGAACCGTGAGCCGCTCGTAGCCTTTCCGGGTGCGTCGGGGCGCCTTCGCGCGCGCTTCTGCCATGGCCAGGCCCTAGTTGGTCAGGATGGCCGAGGATATCTCGTGCTCAACGGCGTTGGCGGGCTCCCAGGTGTCGTTCTCGCCGTTGAGGCGGTAGGTGATGGTGAAGGAGCTGGTAGGGGCGTTCTCCACGTTCTCGAGAGTCTGGGTGATGAGGGCTCCGTAGGCGGCGTTTACCTCGTCGTTGGACATCGACGCCAGCTTGCTGCGGTCGCCCACGAGCTCCTTGGCGGCGGCGGTGAGCTGGTCGCGGTACTGGGAGAAGCTCTTGCATTGCAGCGTCACCGTGGCCGTGGCGGTGTCGCCGTCCACCACGATGCTGTCGATGGCGTAGTCGAAGCCCTCGAAGTAGCCTTTCATGAACTCCTTGCCGTCGATGCCGTACTCGCTGAAGCGGTTGACGTCCAAGTCGTCTTGGAGCTCGGTCAGGAAGCTGTCGTCAAGGCTCTTGATGCCGTCGAGCTTCTGGGAGAGCGACGCGCGGATGGCGTCCTCGGGCGTGGGGGCGGAGCAGCCCGCAGCTCCCAGCAGGCACGTGAGCATGAGCAGCGCTGCGCAAGCAGCGGCAGGTATCTTCTTCAAAGCCATGGCAAGGCTCCTTTCGCTCAGGATGGCCATGAGGGGGCCAGCAGGGGTCAGGCAGCGGGCGCCGGGTATGGTCGCGGCTGCGGCGCAGATCTGCCCGCCTTTGTTCCTAACTTTACATAACATATATTATCAATATAACCCATAGAATGGAGAAGCACGGTATCCTCCCAGGTGAAAACCATGTTCTTAACCCCAGACAGAGCCCGTTCCAGCGGCGTCGGAGCTGCCCGATTGGCCATCCGAAGGGCTCACGCCGCTGCCCGCGGTGCCGTCGACCAATGGCGTGAGGTCGCCCGCCTGGACCGCTTCGATTATCGCGGGCATGAGCATCGCGAGGGTCACGGCGTTGAGCACGAGCGCCACGATGCCTATGGCAAGGCCCAGGACCGCTTGGCGGCGCATGGTGCGCACGAGGTTGGCATCGATGCCCGCGGCATCCGCCACGCGCCGCGCCTTGAGGAACGCCACGAGGGCGCATACGAGGGCCACGGTGCTCAGCAGCACGCCGCCTATGACCATGGATACCGGCCCGGCGATGATGCTCACCGTGACAAGGGTCTGGATGGTGCGCAGCTCGCCCATGTTGCCCCTGGGCGGCTCGGGCACTGGCGAAGGCGGCTGCGGCGCTTCCTGCGTCCGAGGCGGCTCGGGGGCCGCGCCTTCCTGCGTTGCCGGCTTCTCCGGCTGCTCGCTAAGATACACCACTGCTGCCGAACCCTTTCTGCGCGCGCTCGCTCTCGGGCAGGCTGTCGGCTTCGACGAGCTGCACGGGCGGCACCGCCACGATGACCAGCTGGGCGATGCGGTCGCCCTTCCGTATGGCGAATGCCTCATGGGCGTCGAGGTTGACGAGCACGGCCTTCACCTCGCCACGGTAGCCGCTGTCGACGAGCCCGGGGCCGTTGACCACCGATATGCCGTGGCGGGCTGCCAAGCCGCTGCGCGGCACCACGAGCCCGGCGTGGCCTTCGGGTATGGCCATGGCGAACCCGCACGCCACGGTCGCGCGCTCGAAGGGGCGCAGCACCACGTCCTCGGCAGCACGCAGGTCCATGCCCGCATCGCCCGGGTAGGCGTAGGCAGGCAGCTGCGCGCCCTCGGCCATGGGGCATATGGGCACGGCCAGCGCCTGGGCGGCTTGCTCCCCTCCTGCCATGCTAGCGCAGGTCCTTCAGCGCGCGGGAGAACTCCTCGACGTTCTGGAAGTCCTTGTACACGCTCGCGAAGCGGATATAGGCCACGTCGTCGAGGCCAGCCAGGCGAGCGAGCGCCATGTCGCCCAGGTCGCAGGAGCGCACCTCGCCCTTGGGCAGTGCCCGCAGCTCCGCCTCGATGGAGGCCACCAGGCGCTCTATCTGGTCGGGCGTGACGGGGCGCTTGGCGCAGGCGATCAGCACGCCGCGCATGAGCTTCTCCTGGTCGAAGGCCTCGGCTGATCCGTCGGACTTTATGACGATGACAGGTCGTTCGCCGAGGCGCTCGTAGGTGGTGAAGCGGTGGCCGCATCTCAGGCACTCGCGACGACGGCGGATGGACTCCCCGTCGTCGGACGAGCGCGAATCGACCACCTTGGTGTCGGCTTCCTCGCAAGCAGGGCAACGCATGGCCTCGCGGCTCCTTCCTTGGGCTTCGTATCGCCCTATCATACAATATATAGTGGTTGCGTGCCCGAAGCGCGCCATGAATATCAGGTAGCGGGCATCTTTTTGCCCGGTTGTCCTTGCGGGGAACCTTTGTTCGTGGTAATAATAGGACGAACAAAGGTTCATATCGCCTGGCCTTGCGGCTCGGCGCGGAAGGAGCACCCATGGCCCTCAAGATCACCCGCCGGCAGCAAGCCGTGCTCGACTGCATCGAGGATTGCGTGCGCGACAAGGGCTACGGGCCCACGGTGCGCGAGGTGTGCCAGGCGCTCGGGCTATCCTCGCCCTCTACCGTGCACGTGCACCTGAAGGCGCTGGAGGAGAAGGGCTACATCAAGCGCGACCCGCTCAAGTCGCGCTCCATCGCGCTCACCTACCCGCTCGACGACGATGCCGCCGTGGCATCGAGCGGCTACAGCACCATGCTCAACCTGCCCCTGGTGGGCTCCGTCGCGGCGGGAACGCCCATCCTAGCGGAAGAGAACATCACCGACACTATATCCATGCCCGTCGACATCGTGGGCGACTCAGCGTCGTTCATGCTGTCGGTGCGCGGCGACAGCATGGTGGAAGCCGGCATCAACGACGGCGACTACGTGGTGGTGAAGGAGCAGGCGGTGGCCGACAACGGCGACATCGTGGTGGCCATCGTCGATGACGGCGCCACCGTCAAGCGCTTCTACAAGGAGAAGGACTGCATCCGCCTCCAGCCGGAGAACTCGTCCATGGAACCCATCATCGTGGAGGATTGCTCGCTGGCCGGCAAGGTGGTGGCGGTGTTCCGCCGCCTCTAGCGCTGCTCCCCTTCTTGGGGTCCCTCTCCCCTTCCCATCTCATAGGGCCTGAACGCCTCGACAAGGCTTCGGGGCACTTGCATCTGCAAGCGCGTGCCGCCTTCCTCGTGCGACTTGGCGATGATGTGGCATTGCTCGTGCGCCTGCGACACCAGGCCGCCCCTCTCGAAGGGGATCACCACTTCCATGAGCTCGTCAGCTGCGGCTGCCGCCAAGGCGATGCGATCCATCAGCGCATCGATGCCCTCGCCCGTGCGCGCCGAAACCATCTGGGCCAGCGGGAAGCGCTGCCGTAGGGCCTCGATGCGGGCGCCATCGAGCAGGTCGGCCTTGTTGAGCACCATGACAGAGGGTATGCCCTGGGCGCCTATCTGACCGAGCACGTCATGGACGGCCTGCACCTGGTCGTCAGCCTCGGCTGACGAGCTGTCCACCACATGCAGCACCAGGTCGGCCCCGGTTATCTCGTCAAGGGTCGACTTGAACGCCTCAACGAGGGTGGTCGGAAGCTTCTGGATGAACCCCACGGTGTCGGTGACCGTGATGGTGCGCCCCTCGGGCAGCACGAGCTTGCGCGTGGTGGAATCCAGCGTGGCGAACAGCTTGTCGTAGCTCAGCACGTCGCTGCCGCACAGGCGGTTGATGAGGCTCGACTTGCCCGCGTTGGTGTAGCCAGCCAGCGCCACCTTGAACACGCCGCTGCGGGCCCTGCCCTCGCGCTGCACCCGGCGCACCTCGCTCACATGCTCGAGCTCGCGCTTGATGGCCGTGATGCGCTTGCGCACCATGCGGCGGTCCACCTCCAGCTGGCTCTCGCCCTCGCCGAAGCGCGACCCCACCCCGCCGCCCATGCGGTTCGAGGCCAGGTGGGCCCACATGCCGCGCAGCCGCGGGTAGAGGTACTGGTTCTGGGCCAGGCGCACCTGCAGGCGGCCTTCCTTGCTCGTGGCGTGCAGGGCGAATATGTCCAGGATGAGCGCGGTGCGGTCGATGACCTTCACCGAGCGGTCCATGGTGCGCTCGAGGTTCGATTGCTGGGTGGGCGTCAGCTCGTCGTCGAATATGACCAGGTCGGCCTTGTGGGACCGCGCCAGTTCGGCCACTTCCTCGGCCTTGCCGCTGCCGATGAAGGTGCGGGGGTTCGGCGCTTCGAGGCGCTGCGAGGTCACGGCTACCGTGTCGGCGCCGGCGGTGTTGGCCAGGCGCTCCAGCTCGCCCAGCGACGATTCGAGCGACCAAGGGCTGCCCGGGCGCTCGATGCCCACGAGCACGGCACGCTCGCGGGAGGTCGGCTCGCCGGTGCGCGGGCCGCGGGTGATGACGGAGTAAGGTTCGGACATGGCGATATGCTCCTTCTATGCAGGAAAGGGTGACAGTGGTATCGGGGTCGCCCTACATGCGCATGTCCGCAGCCCTCCTTGCTCGCGCGATCCTTCCCTGGCGGGAAGCTGTAGCGAGCAGCTTATCACTCGATGAGGTCAGGAGCAAGGGGCGCCAGCGCACACGTGGCCGACGATGCGCTCGGCTAAGCTCGCGAAGCCTTGCGGGTCGTCGACGTCATCGGCGTCGAACCAGCTTATGCGCTTGTCGGCCCTGAACCACGTGCGCTGGCGCTTGGCATAGCGGCGCGTGGCCGCCTTGATGGCCTCGCGAGCCTCGTCGAGGGTGCAGCCGCCCTGAAGGGCAGCCACCACTTCCTTGTACCCGATGGCAGCAGGCGCCGTGATCCCCTGTTCGAAGCCGCGGTCGAGCAGCCCCTGCACCTCGCCCACCAGGCCTTCGCCGAACATGGCGTCCACCCGTGCGTCGATGCGTGCCGCCAGCCGCTCTGGGTCCACGGCAAGGCCCACCCAAATCGCGGGCGCCCAGGGCTCCACCGTGGCGAAGCCCTCCTTCTGCCGCGCGTAGCTGGCGCCTTCCTCCAGCAGCTCGAGGGCGCGCACCACGCGCACGGCGTTGTTGGGATGGATGAGCTCGGCGCTTTCGGGGTCGCGCTCGGCCAGACGCTCCCATAGCGCGCGCGGGCCGTGCTCGTCGGCATAGCGCTGCCAGCGCTCGCGCACGGGGTTGCCCACCTGCTCGCCCGCTGGGAAGCGGAAGTCGTCCAGGGCGGCGCGCACGTAGAAGCCGGTGCCCCCAGCCAGCACGACCCGCTTGCCGCGGCCGTCGATGGCAGCGAAGGCCTCGCGCGCATAGCTTTGGAACAGGGCGGCAGAATAGGCCTCGCCAGGATCGACCAAGTCGAGGCCATGGTGCGGCACGTGCCGCTCGGCCACGGGCACCTTCCCCGTGCCGATGTCCATGCCGCGGTACACCTGCATGGAGTCGGCGCTGACCACCTCGCCTTCCAGCGCCAGCGCCACGGCCTGGGCCACCGCGCTCTTGCCCGAGGCGGTAGGGCCCACCACCGCGATGACCGGCTGCGAAGGCGGCGCCGGCTCAGCCATGAGCGGCTGCCACCTCGCCGGAAAGGTACCAGGTGCGGGCCTGGTCCACGGCCACGTCTACCACGGTGCCCGCCAGCGCTTCGGCGTCGCCGCCGTCAGGCACCGGCGCGTGCACGGTGTTGTTGTACGGGTCCTTCCCTGCCAGCACGGCGCTGTCGCGCTTCGAAGCGCCTTCTATCAGCACGGGCAGCGTGCGGCCCACGTAGGGCTGGTTCAGCTCGAAGGAGCGGCGTTGCACCAGGTCGACCAGCCGCTCGAAGCGCTCCTGGATGACCTCGGGCGGCGTAGGGTCGTCCAGCTTCGCGGCGGGCGTGCCCTCGCGGCGCGAGTAGATGAACGTGAACACCTGGTTGTAGCCCACCTCGTCGATGAGGCGGTACGTGGCCTCGAAGTCCTCCTCGGTCTCGCCGGGGAACCCCACGATGACATCGGTGGAAAGGGCGATGTCGGGCCGCGCCTCGCGCAGCTTGCGCACAAGGCCGCGGTAGTGCTCGGCGGTGTAGCAGCGGTTCATGGCCTGCAAGATGCGGTCGCTGCCCGACTGCACGGGCAGGTGCAGCGCCGGCATGAGCGAGCGCAGCGTGGCGAACCGGCTTATGACGCCGTCGGTGAGGTCCTTCGGGTGGCTCGTGGCGAAGCGCAGCCGTTCGATGCCCGTGGCGTCCACCGCGTCGAGCAGCTCGTCGAAGCGGGGCTGGCCGTACAGGTCGCGGCCGTAGGAGTTCACGTTCTGGCCGAGCAGGGTTATCTCGCGCACCCCAGCGGCCACGTAGCCTTCGGCCTCGGCCACGATGTCTTCCAGCATGCGCGACTTCTCGCGCCCGCGCACGTAGGGCACGATGCAATAGGAGCAGAAGTTGTCGCACCCGATGGCTATGGGCAGCCACGCCGCCCAGCTGTGCTCGCGGTCGGTGGGCAGGTCGCAGGCGAACGCCTCGCTGGCCTCCAGCACCTCCACCTGGCCGGGTCCCTGGGCGATGGCGCGCGCCAGCAGCTGCGGCAGCGAGCCGATGTTGTGTGTGCCGAACACGGCATCGACGTGGGGCAGCTGCTCGCACAGCCGCTCGCGGTCGCGCTGGCCGATGCAGCCCCCCACGGCTACGAGCCGCTTCTGCAGCGGCGTGCCAGGGCGCAAGGGCAGGTTCTTCAGCGATGCCACCTGGCCGTAGAGCCGCGTGTCGGCCGCCTCCCGCACGCAGCAGGTCACGAACACCACGATGTCGGCATCCTCGATGGATCCGACCGGATGCGCCCCCAGCGCTTCGAGCATGCCGGCCATGCGCTCGGAGTCGTGCTTGTTCATCTGGCAACCGAAGGTCACCGTGTGGAAGGCGAGCCCTTGGAACGTCGGCGCCATGGCAGCTGGCAGCACGGGGTCGCGGCTAGGCGCTGACGGCTTCGGCCAGCGGGATGGCGGCAGCGTCGGAAAGGGCACCCGTGCGGCGCTCGACGCTGAAGCGGATGGCGGTGCGATACTCGCCGTCGATGACGATGTCGGCGAACGCCGGCACGCAGGCTATCTCGATGCCGATGGGCGAAAGGAACCCCCGCGATATGGCGATGGCTTTGACGGCCTGGTTGACGGCGCCGGCCCCGACGGCCTGGATCTCGACGGTCGAGCCGTCCTTGATCATGCCGGCGATAGCGCCCGCTACCGATGCGGGGGACGACTTGGAGGATACCTTGAGGCACCCGATCTCGGTTCTGGCGTTGTCCGTCGACACGTTGTACTCCGTCTACGTTGCTCGTTAGTTGCTGCGATTCAAGTTCGTTGTTGTGCCGCATCGGGCGGCCCTGCCCTGTGAGGGCAGCGGTTCCGCCTGTGTAGGGCCTCTTTTGAATGCAGAGGCTATTCTACCGTTACCCCCGTGTGCGTGCAACTTTTTGTCTTGGCGGCGTCGTGGGTGCGACGGATGCCGCGCCCGTCATTCTGAGTGGAACGTGTAGCGCGAAGTCGAAGAATCCAGTGAAGGGAACGGAAGCGTTTAGCTTCCGCTTTGCTCTATCTTCGGTGCGGCACCAGCTATGGGCGCTCGGGCTCCACGCTCCGCTTGCGGCCCTTGCGGGCCACTGCGCTCGCTCGTTTCAGCTTTCATACGCGCTCGCTTCGCTCGCTGGAAGCAGGAGCGCTGTCACGAGTCACCCTCGCGCCCATGGCTGGTGCCGCTTAGCTGCAAGTCCTATTGGCACTGTGAGCGAGGCATGTCTCCTAATCACAGTACTTGTTTATTTCTCGCGTAAGCGATGATGGGCGTTGATTGCTATAGCGAAAAGCAGGGGGCAACTCCGCAGTTCTTATTGATGACACTATTAAGCATATTGCCATCAGCTCCAACGCTACCCCATGTAACCTGGCTATTAATGGCACTTCTTAGCCACCATGCACACGGAGCGCCTTCAAACTGTTTGATAGTAGATCCTCCATCAGCATAGTATCGGTATCGATGGCGCATCGTAGCACTAGAAGGATACGCCTCCTGTCTGTTATCCCAAGAGAGTGACGGAATGCCCGCATACCCAAAAACCTCGTATGAACTGAGGATAAATACTTTGCAAGCTGAGGGACCAGATAGGCCACCGTTGTTGTTCATGGGCGTCCTAGCAGTAGAGTACCCATAGTTCTCTTGCAGTATCTTTGCAAGCTCCGGGTCAAAGTCACCACCGCTTCTAATTTGAGTGCGAAGTTGCGGGAAGTCTGTCCAACCTGCCGGGTTCCAAGAATTAACTGAATTGTCCATGATTCTTTGAGTGAGAATACCAATTGATTGGAAGGTTATGCCATTTTTGCGAGAACCATCATCGCTCTGACAAAAACCTATAATGCGCATTTCAAGACAAGCTCCGTCTGCGAGGCGCGCATGAAATATGGCATCTTTTTCATAGAGTCCCTTATAAAGCTTCCAATATGGTGAGCTGGAGAGCAGATTATCAATGGTCTCCAAATCATCAGAATCTATCGAATAAGGTACACGGGCCGAGAAATCCAAAGCAGCTTCTTTTATATCTGAAAGCCAATATGCTCCAACTTGTCCTAAAGATGGGTCATCGTTATAAACCCACAATGGCGAAGTCGACATATTCAAATCATGATTTAGCTCATTAAGCGCAAAGCAGTAGCTGATGTTCGCGATGGAGGCGGAAGCGCCTTCACTGAGGGCGGAGAGCTTGTCGTAGTCGAGCTCGGTGTCGGTCTCTTGGAGGTTCAGGCGGTAGCCGAGCGAAAGGGTGTCTCCTGCCGGGATGGTGAACTCGTCTGCGGCAAAGGACTTCTCGAGCAGGATGTCATCAAGGGAGAAGTCGACGGCACCAGCTGGTTTGGAAGCCGAGGTCGCGTCTGGGTCCTTGAGGTCATCCTCTTCGAGCTCACCAGTCGCCGGGTACAAGCTGAACAGCTTGTCATCTGTGCCGGATACGGTGCTGCCGTCTGCCTTCTTGAGTAAGTCGGAGGCCCCAAGACTCGTCGAGCCGTTGCCCTTCACTTGCTTGGACTCAAGGCCCACTATGCGCAGGCCCACCTCTGATTGGCTGGCCACCTTGCTCTGGCCGAAGGCGCTCGAGGCCAAGCCCTCGCGTGACTCGTTTCCTTGCGTGACCACATCGGCGTAGAACGTGACGCTGCTTGGCACGTCCACGCTGATGACGGAAGTCCAACGAGCTGTGAGCTCGACCCGTCCATCCTCTCCTGCGTAATCTGGCAGCTTTGATGCGTCCACGTACCACTTGCCGTCCGTCTCATCTTGGTAGACGAGGTCTTGGTCGATGGCTTCCGTGCCCCCAGCGTTGGGGATGG
>CAJUQH010000017.1 GCA_910588095.1 uncultured Eggerthellaceae bacterium | reverse complement strand
GATGAGGGCCGCTTGAGAGCTTTATTTAACCGTCCCACTTTTGGGGTCTAGTTCAAGTGGGTCTTCCTTTTTTGTGCGGTGCAATGGGTGTTGCGGCGCGCGCGGCTTTGCCAGCCGGGTCCAGCTTGGCGGCGCGTGAAGGGCTCGGCGTTGCGAGCTTGCGGCGTCGCGCGCGTTGCGGCCGCTTACCCCTCGTAGCTCACACGGGCGCCCTGGGGCGTGTCCTCGATGACGAAGCCCAAGCCAGCCAGGCCGTCGCGCACGCCGTCGGCGGTGCCCCAGTCCTTCTCGGCACGGGCACGGGCACGGGCCTCGAGCAGGGCCTCCACAGCCTCCTCGGCATCGCTGCCGCCATATCCGGCGAGCTGCTCGGCTAGGGCGATGACCTCGAGCGGATAATCGGCCGACGCTTCAGCCGCCGCGGCATCCACGTCGACGCCCAGCACGCCCAGCAGCTCGGCGATGGTGTTGCGGGCGGCCACTGCCGCCTCGGCGTCGGCCACCGAAAGCGACTTGTCGGCCACCATGGTGTTCACCTCGCCCACCAGCGTGAATATGGCGCCGAGGGCCGCCGGCGCGTTGAAGTCATCGTCCATGGCGCTCATGAAATCCTCGTGAGCATCGGTCGCCAACGCCCGCAGCGACACGCTGTCGAGCACGTCGGGTGCGCCGTCGGTGGCGTTCGAGGCTAGCCAGTCGATGTTCTTCAGGGCGTTCTCGATGCGCGTCAGCGCCGCGTCGGCCTCGTCCAGGCGCTCGACCGAGAAATCCAACGGGCTGCGGTAGTGAGTCTGCAGCATGAGCATGCGCAGCGCGGCCGGGCGCGTCGTTTCCAGCACCTCGTGCAGCAGCAGGAAGTTCCCCAGGCTCTTGCTCATCTTCTCGGAGTTCACCTGCAGCATGCCCGAGTGCATCCAGTGGTTCGCGAAGGTGCAGCCGCAGGCGGCCTCGGATTGCGCGCGCTCGTTCTCATGATGCGGGAATACCAGGTCGGCTCCGCCGCCGTGGATGTCGAAGGGCAGCCCCAGGTACTTGTGGCTCATGGCTGAGCATTCGATGTGCCAGCCCGGCCGCCCGGGCCCCCACGGCGAATCCCACGCGGGCTCGCCGGGCTTCGCGGCCTTCCACAGTGCGAAGTCGGCTTCGTGGCGCTTGCGGTCCTCGAGGCCCTGGCCGTCGGCGCGCAGGGTGCGGTGGCCGCTTTCGGCCTCCTCCACATCGCGGCCCGAAAGCTGGCCGTAGCCATCGTAGCTGCGCACGTCGAAGTACACGTCGCCGTCCACTTCGTAGGCATGGTCGCCATCGACCAGCTGCTGCACCAGATCGAGCATGGCGTCGATCTCCTCGGTGGCCTTGGGCCGCACGTCGGGGTCCATCACGCCAGCGGCGTGCATGTCGTCGATGAACGCCTGGGTGTACTCGGCTGCCACCTCGGCCGCGGTGCGGCCTTCCTGCGCGGCGCGGGTGATTATCTTGTCGTCCACGTCGGTGACGTTCTGCACGTACGTGACATCGAAGCCGCGCCAGATGAAGTAGCGGCGGATGGTGTCGAACGATATGAAGGTGCGCGCGTTGCCAATGTGGATGCGGTTGTACACCGTGGGGCCGCACACGTACATGCTCACCTTGCCCTGCTCGAGGGGGGTGAAGCCCACCTTGCGGCGCAGCTTGGTGTCGTAGAGCTTTATCATCGGTGCGTCTCCTTCGTCATCCGTTGGTCCAACGGTCGGTCAGTGCGTCGGCAAGCCGGCCAGCGCGCCCCGCACGTTCCCCGAAGGAAGCGCGCGGAAGGCCCCAACGCGGCCTCATTGCCTGGCGAGCAGGCAGGTGGCGTAGGCCGATATGCCCTCGCCGCGGCCCTCGAACCCTAAGCGCTCGGTGGTCGTGGCCTTCACGCCCACGTTGTCCACGGGAATGCCCATGGCTGCCGCCAGGTTGGCGCGCATGGCCTCGCGGTGCGGCGAGAGCTTGGGTGCCTGGGCGGCCACCACCGAATCCACGTCCACGATGGCGAAGCCCAGATCGCGCACGTGGTCGGCCACGGCGGTCAAGAGCTTGAGCGAGTCGGCGCCTTCGTAGGCGGGGTCGGTGTCGGGGAACAGCTTGCCTATGTCGCCGGCCCGCGCAGCGCCCAGCAGCGCATCGGCTACGGCATGGGCAAGCACGTCGGCATCGGAATGGCCGGCCAGCCCGCGCTCGTAGGGAATGTCCACGCCACCCAGGATGAGCTTGCGCCCTTCGGCAAAGGCATGCACGTCCATGCCCAAGCCGGTGCGCAGCCCGATGTCTCCCGCTGCGGCATTGCCCTCCGTCATTGCTACAGCCCTTCCGGGTCGCGCATGTTCAGCATGCGCACGGCAGCCGAGAGCAGCGCGTAGTCCTCGGGCACGGTGAGCTTCAGGTTGTCGCGCTTGCCTTCCACCACCAGCACGCGGCCGCCCATGCGCTCGATGAGCGCCGAGTCGTCGGTGCCCACGAACCCGTCGGAAAGCGCGGCGGCGTGGGCGCGCCGGTAGATGCCCGCGCGGAACACCTGCGGCGTTTGCGCCACCCAGAACACGCTGCGGTCGGGAGTGCCCACGATGGCGCCGTCCTCGACCACCTTCAGCGTGTCCACGGCCGGATGCGCCACCACGGCGCCGTCGGCGTCGAAGTTGCCCTTCACCGTGTTGATGGTGTGCTGTATGAGCTCGGGCGTTATCAGCGGGCGCGCGCCGTCGTGCAGCACGACGAACTCGTAGGACTCGTCGACGAACTCCAGGCCCGAGAAGGCCGATTCCTGGCGGATGGAGCCTGCAGGCGCTATGACGATGGGCGTCACGAACGGGAAGGGGTCGATGGCGCGCTTGAGATACTCGTCGGCGCGGTGGGGGGGGCACACGATGACGATGAGCCCGATGTCGCCCACGGCGTCGAACGCCTCGGCCGACCAGGTGAGGATGGGCTTGCCCGCTATCTCGACCAGCTGCTTGCCGCCTTCGCGGCCGAAGCGCTCGCCGGTGCCGCCAGCCAAGATGATGGCGGCGGTCTTGGGGCTCTTGTCTACGTTGCCCGGCAACCCGCGCGATGCCTGGGCCAGGGCGTCCATGTCCAGCTCGTCAAGGGCGAACGTGGGCCGTCGCAGGGCCTCGGGCTCGAAGATGGGGTCGATGGTGGTGGTCATGGTTCCCCTCTTCCGTTGGGGTCTAGGCGAAGCCGAAGAACTGGATTATCTGCTGGTTCCAGCTGGCAGGGTCGATAGCCCAGCTCTCGCCGGACTGGGTGACGTCGACCGTGAACGTGGAGCCCGAAGCGAAGCGGGCGTTGTCCACGGCGCTGATGAATGCTTGGCTTATCTGGGCCTTCACCTCGTCAGAGGTGACGGAAGCCAGGTTGGTGCCGGCGTTGAGGGCGTTGAGCACCTCGTCGAAAGAGCTTTTGACATCGGCAACATCGCGGCACGAGAGGGCAGCCGTCACATAGCTGCGCCCGTCGGCAGTGTCTGCGACTACGACAGTGTCGATGTCATAGGTAAAATTTTCGATCATCGACTTCACATAGGTGTTGGGGTCGATGCCGCAGCTCTGCATGCTGGCGCCGTACGTCTGCTGGAATGACTGGTCGGCGGCGGTGGCCACCTCTTGCAGCGTCTGCGCGTCGCCGCTCTTGAGCGAGTTCAGCCGCTCGTTCACCACGTCGTAGGCCTGCTGCTCGCCGGCGTTGAGGTAGTCGGAGTAGTCGAAGCCGCCGTCGGACATGGGGGTGGCTCCGTTCGAGCGGCCTGACGAAGCCGCCGGGGTGAAGATGGCGTCGAGATTGATGCCGAACGTGCCCTCGTCGGCCGCTTGCATGAGCGTGATGGCAAGGAACACGGTAGCGGCCACGGTGACCAGCGAGAGCACGCCGCCCACGATGCCCGTCACCAGACCGCCCTTCGAGGTGCCCGTCTTGCCGAATACCTTGTTGGATCGCAGGGCCAGCACGATGGCCACGATGGCCAGGATGAGCCCCACGCCCGGTACGGCGAAGCACAGGATGGCCAAGATGCCGCAGATGAGCGAGCCGATGGCGCGCCCGGAAGAAGCGGGGGCCGCTGCGTAGTAGGCTTGCTGCATGGCCTGCTCTTGCTGGGCTTGCCAAGCGGCGTATTCGGCGGCTTGTTGCGCTTGGGCCTGGGCGGCGGCGTACTCTGCCGCCTGCTGCGCTTGCGCTTGGGCTGCGGCCTGAGCCTGCGCTTGGGCCTGGGCAGCTGCTTGCTGCTGGGCCACGGCCTGCTCCTGCGCCTGCCGTTGCGCCGCTTGCCAGGCAGCTACCTGCGCCTGCTGCGCGGCCTGAACCTGGGCCTGCTGCGGCGGTAGACTCTGACTGTTTCTCACGACGACCTTCTTCGTTGCACTTATATAATGGTGGGAAAACCGTGCACACCATCATACCAGAACCCACTAGGGAACGGGGGTTTTGTGACCGAGCGCATCTACATCGTCGAAGACGACGCCACCCTTTCGGCCGAGCTGGCGCGGCTGCTGGCGCTGGCTGGCTTCGAGCCGATTCGCTGCGAGCGCTTCGACCATGCGGCGGCCGACGCGGTGGCAGCCGGGCCAGCTTGCGTGGTGCTGGACCTCAACCTGCCCGGGGCCGACGGCTTGCAGGTCTGCCGCGACATCCGCGCCCAAAGCGACGTGCCCGTCATCGTGCTGACCTCGTCTGAGAGCGAGTTCGACGAGGTCATGGCCATGAACCTGGGCGCCGACGACTACGTGACCAAGCCCTATCGCCCTGCGGTGCTCATCGCGCGCATACAGGCTCACGTGCGCCGCGGCAGCGCGCAGCCTGGCACGGCGGTGGTCGAGCATGGTGGCGTGCGGCTCGACCTGGGCACAGGGGCGGTGTCCTTCGGCGGGCGCACCGCGCAGCTCACTCGCAACGAGCAGCGCATCTTGCAGATGCTCATGGAAGGAGCCGGTGCGGTGGTCACGCGCCAAGAGCTCATGTGCGACCTGTGGGAGAGCGATGCCTTCGTGGACGACAACACGCTCACGGTGAACGTGAACCGGCTGCGGAAGGCCCTGGCGTCGCTGGGCGTGCCCGAGGGCTTCCTGCAGACGCGTCGCGGCGCAGGGTACCTGGTGCCATGAGCGAGCTGCCGCGCTACAGCTTCGGGGCGCACCTGCGCGACCACTGGCTGAGCTGCTTGCTGGCCGTGGCGGCGTGCGGGGCCTTGGTCGTGCTGCTGCCGGCGATGGGCGTTTCGCTGCATGGCTGCCTGCTCGCTGCCGGCGTGGTGGCGGCTTGCTTTGCGGGCGCGGGATTGTGGAACTATCTGCGAACGGCGCGCTACTGGCGCGAGATGGCCGAGCTGGCGTCCTTCGCCGAGTGTGCTCGCGAGCTGCCCGACCTGGTGGACGAGCCGCTGTTCTTGGCGGGGCGCGTGTCCCATGGTGCGCTGGAGGCCGTGGCCCAGGCCGCCTCGCGCGAGGCGCTTGCCCTGACGCAGGACAAGCGCGACTACTCCGATTACATCGAGCTGTGGATACACGAGGTCAAGACGCCGCTGGCTGCCGCCAAGCTGGTGCTGTCCGGCCAGCACGGCCCCGAGGCTGCCACGCTCAAGGCCGAGCTTGAGCGTGTGGAGTCGCAAGTGGACCAGGCGCTGTACGCCGCGCGGTCGAGCTCGCTTTCCAACGACTATGCCATTCGCGAAACGCTGTTGCTCGAAGTCGCGCGCGAAGCAGTGAAGCGCAACGTTCACTTCCTCGTGGGGCACCAGGTGGAGGTGGCGTTCGACATCCCGGAGGCCATGACGGTGCTGGCCGACCGCCCGTGGCTCGTGTTCTGCTTGCAGCAGGTGACGGTGAACGCCGCCAAGTACGGTGCCCGCCACGTGACCTTCGCCGCCGAGGAGGAAGCGGCTGGCACGCCTCGTGGCCGCACGATGCTCACCGTGGTCGATGACGGCTGCGGCATCCCCGCGGCCGACGTGCCCCGCGTGTTCGACCGGGGCTTCACCGGCCAGGTGGGCCGCGCTCATGGCTCGGCTACGGGCATGGGGCTATATTTGGTGCGGGTGCTGTGCGAGCGCATGGGGCTGGGCGTGGCGCTCGTCAGCGAGGAAGGCGTGGGCACCACGGTGTCGTTCAGCTTCCCGCGCGACCGCAGAAGGCTTGAAGTCCGCAGCTAGCCGGTTGTGACCTGGGGCCTTCTGCACCGTCGCAAGCCGGATGACCTGCCTTACATCTTCGTAAGGCTTTCGTAAGCCGAATCGATGGCCCGCCGCGGCGGGCCGCCATAGCATAGAGCCGTTCCCTGAAAGAACGCGAAGAAGGAGAATGCTCATGAAAGAAGTCGCAAGCGTATGCGGCGCCCCTGCGCCGCTGCTTTCGGTGCGCGCGATAGAGAAGGTGTTCGGCAGCCGCGATTCGGTGACCCATGCCCTGGCTGGCGTGTCGTTCAACGTCGAGGCGGGCGAGTTCGTGTCCATCATGGGGCCGTCGGGCAGCGGCAAGACCACGCTGCTGAACTGCGTGTCCACCATCGATAAGCCCACGAGCGGCCATATACTCATAAACGGCAAGGACATAACCGGCCTATCCAAGCGCCAGCTGGCGCGCTTCCGCCGCGAGGAGCTGGGCTTCATCTTCCAGGACTCCAACCTGCTGGACACGCTGACCGGCTTCGAGAACATCGCGCTGGCGCTGACCATCAAGAACGCGCCCAGCAGCACCATCGGCGCTCAGGTGCAGACCATCGCGGCCAACTTGGGCGTGGCTGAAGTGCTGAAGAAGTACCCCAATCAGATGTCGGGCGGTCAGAAGCAGCGCGTGGCGGCGGCCCGCGCCATCGTGGGCGACCCGTCGCTCATCCTGGCCGACGAGCCCACCGGCGCGCTCGACTCGCGCAGCGCCGCGGTGATGCTCGAGACGCTGGAGATGATGAACCAGCAGATGGGCGCCACCATCATGATGGTCACCCACGACTCCTACGCCGCGTCGTTCAGCAACCGCGTGCTGTTCATCAAGGACGGCGCGCTGTTCAACGAGATCCGCCGTGGCGACATGGAGCGCGAGGATTTCTTCGCGCGCATCCTGGAAGTGGTGGCGTTCCTGGGTGGGGAGGCGCGCCATGCTGCTTAAGCTCGCTGTGCGCAACATCCGCCGCAGCGTGCGCGACTACTCGCTGTACTTCGTGACGCTGCTGTTCGGCGTGGCGGTGTTCTATGCGTTCAACTCCATCGAGAGCCAATCCATCCTGTTCGATATAGAGTCCCAGGCCAGCCAGACCGTGTTCGAGACCACGCAGCGCATGCTCAACATGTTCTCGTGGCTGGTGGCGGGCGTGCTGGGCTTCCTCATCGTGTACGCCAACCGCTTCCTCATCAAGCGGCGCAAGCATGAGTTCGGCATCTACCTCACGCTGGGCATGGGGCCGGGCGCCATCACGCGCATCGTGCTGTACGAGACGCTGCTGGTGGGCTGCGCGTCGCTAGCGGTGGGCATGGTGGCGGGCATCGTGCTGTCGCAAGGGCTGTCGTTCGTGACGGCCGGCCTGTTCAGCGTGACCATGAGCAACTACCAGTTCGTGTTCTCGGCAGAAGCGCTCGTGACGACGCTCGGGTGCTTCGCCATCATCTACGTGGTGGTGGCCCTGTTCAACCTGGTGACGGTGCAGCGTTACCAGCTCATCGACCTGCTGCGAGCCAGCGCGAAGAACGAGAAGGTGGCCGTGCGCAACCCATGGGTGTGCCTGGCGGCGTTCGTGGTGGCCGTGGCGCTGTTGGCGGTGGCGTACCAGCAGCTCATCGAAAGCGGGCTGGTCATGCTGGATGACCCGCGCTTCTTGCGGGCCACGGTGCTCATGCTGGTGGGCACGCTGGTGCTGTTCTGGGCGCTGGCGGGGTTCGTCATCGGGCTGCTCACGCGGGCACCTGGCGCGTACCTGCGCGGGCTTGTGCCCTTCACCACGCGCCAGCTTGCCAGCAAGGTGAACACGGCGTTCCTCTCGCTGTGGGCGGTGTGCGTCATGCTGTTCTTCAGCATAACGGTGTTCTCGACCGGCATGGGACTGGTGGAGGTGTTCACCACCGGCATGGAGAAGGCGAACCCCTACAGCGCCACGCTGCAAGCAGCGGTGTGGTACGGGCCTGACGGCTCGCGGGCGACGTCAAGCGGCGACCCGTTGGAGCGCCGGGCCGAGATGGCGGCGGAAGCCCCCGAGCGCCTGGCCCAGGCCGAGGCTTACGACTGGGACATGGCCGCGGCGTTGCGCGATGCCGCGCCGGAGCTATGGGATGCCACGGTGGCGCAGTCAGCGCAGATAAACGGGTACAGCGCGCCGGATGAGCTGTTCGGGCCGCTGCTGGACGCGGCGAGCGCGGTCGCGGGCGATGCAGTGGTGGCCAACGCCGAGCTGGCCTCGCTGCGCGACCAGCACGTGGCGGTGTTCGCGCTTTCCGAGTTCAACGCCGTGCGGGCGCTCGTGGGGCAGCCGGCGGTGGAGCTGGCGCCAGGCGAATGCGCGATGGTGAACAACCTGGAGCTTTCGCAGGCTACTGCCGAAGCCATCGCCAAGGCCCAGCCTGCGCTGACCGTGGGCGGCTACGAGCTTGCCTATGGGCCCAAGGTGTATGACACCCAGCTGGAGGACAACGCCATGACCTCGACGGCGCTGTACACCGTGGTGCCCGACGAAGCGGTGGACGCATTGCGTGCCCAGGGTGTCATCCCCGAGATCCAGTTCCTCGACGTGATGTATGCCGACAACGGCAAGACGGCGGCCCAGAACGACGAGGCGCTGGCCCAGGCCGTAGCCGCCTTACAGCCGGCTGCCATGGGCGGTTTCGACAAGGGCACCGCTGGGGCGGGCGAGCCTTATGCCAGCCTGCTGTGGCCGGTGTCGCGCATCATAACCGCCGACGCCATGATGGCGCAGTCGGCCGGGTTGCGCCTGATGATAACGTACCTGGCGGTGTACATCGGGTTCGTCCTGCTCATATCCACGGCAGCGGTGCTGGCCATCCAGCAGCTGTCCGAGGCGGCCGACTCGCAGCCGCGTTACCGGGCGCTCTCGCGCTTGGGTTGCGACGCGCCCATGCTCAACCGGTCGCTGTTCGTCCAGACGTTGGTCTACTTCCTGTTGCCACTGGTGGTGGCGGTGTGCCATAGCGCGTGCGCCATCGGCGTTATGGCCGACTCGCTGTTCGAGATGTTGGGTGTGCCGGTGCAGGGGCCCATCCTCATGGCAGCGGTGCTGGTGCTGGTGGTGTACGGCAGTTACTTCGCGCTCACCTATGCGGCTAGCCGCGGCATCGTGCGCCAGGCGGTGCGGCAAGGGTAGCTGGTTGCGCGTGGGGTGTTCGCTTCTTCGGCTGCGAAAGCGCTTGGGTGCAAGCGAGAAGCTAGGAACATGAAGCGGGGAATCTGCTTCAGAGGCGGTCGGTCGCGAGCCGGCCGCCTTTTGCTTTGGCTTGCCTGAACAGGCAAGTTTGCGCTTGCGTGCCCGCGT
Source organism: uncultured Eggerthellaceae bacterium (assembly GCA_910588095.1). Taxonomy (GTDB): domain Bacteria; phylum Actinomycetota; class Coriobacteriia; order Coriobacteriales; family Eggerthellaceae; genus D16-63. The sequence continues at coordinate 39,739 of CAJUQH010000017.1, read as the reverse complement.
GTGCTAGAGTGCGCATCACTTGGCGGCTTCGAGCTTTTCCTGCTGCAATGCGAGCGCAGGGGCAGCAAGGGCGCTGAGCAAAACGGGAACATACTTTGCTTTCGCATCGGGAAGGAAGCAAGACGAAATGCGAATCGGTAACGCCTTGCGGCATGCTGCCGCATCATCTTTCGGCATAGCCCTGTCATTCATGTTGGCTTCAAGCCTGCTGCCCGCTGATGCCTTGGCAGAAGGCGTGGGGGGGGTAGCCCTCTAAGCCAAAGCGAACCAGATCCTGGTTCGGAGGTCCCTTCAGCCTCTGAAGAAGCTGCGGAAGGCGCCGCTGCGGATGGCGGCGCGGGCGCTGATGCAGAAGGCGAGCCTTCCGTCGCTCTGGGCGAAGGGGCCGAAGCTACCGGAGCCGAAGGGCCCAATGCAGAGCCGATGACCCTCGCCTCTGCCCTTGCGGGCAAGCCCGTCGCCTTCGTCAACGCTGACGTCGCCCTCGATGGCGAGCCTGTCGTAGGCTCCTTCATCGTCGACAGCCTGACCTTCGCGGTCACGGGCGAATCCGCCGTCGAGCTCGTCGGGGTCGACCCCTCCGTCACCCTGAGCGGAGCCGCCGAAGGCGGCGAAGTCGAAGGGTCCGATGAAGACCATGCCAGCGAAGCTGGCGTCGCCAACCTCGCCCTTCCTGAATCCGTCGCCTACGAGAACGCAAACTACACCCTCACCGCCATAGCCCCCTACGCCTTCTACCTCTCGGGCGTGACGGATGTCACGTTACCCGCGAGCGTGAGCGACGTCGATGGGCACGCGTTCCGCTCGAGCGACGTCACCAACGTCACCGTCGCCGACGGCAACCCCAGCTTCTCCTCCTACGACGGCGTCCTCTACGACGCCACCCGATCAAGCCTCCTGCTCATTCCCGGGGGCAGGCAGGGCGCTGTCCGCATCTCCGACAAGGCCGAGGAGGTGGACGCGTCGGCCTTCTCGCATTGTGCTGGCGTGGATTCGATCTCGGTCGATGCGGGCAGCGCGCACCTCTCCTCCTGGGAAGGACTCCTATACGATGCCGACGGCACGACTCTCCTTCGCGTGCCGGCAGGCGCAACCGACATCACCATACGGGAGGGCTGCACGACCATAGCGGCTGGCGCCCTGGAGGGCTGCGCGCAGCTCAGCGCCATCACAGCTCCCGCAAGCATCGCCTCCGTGAGCCCTGACGTGCTCACATCGGTGCCCACGGTGAGCCTGCCTGCCGCCTCGGCCGTGTCCGACGGCCCCGGTGCAAGCACCCAGCTTAGCGCCCTCGTCGCTCTCTCCTCCACAGCTGACGACCTTCCCGATGTCGACCCGGGCGCCATCACGGTCATCCTGCCCGAAGGTGCCGATATCGGCCTATGGCACGCTATCGGGTTCACGGTTTCCGAGATGCCTGCATCGCTGGTTGCGGAACTCGGAAGCGCAACAGCCTATGCTGCGAGCATCACCATCTATGGGAATGGAGGAACTGTTTCCGTATGGCGCGGAACGGGAACGGGTGGAAATACCGTTGTTGCTCCTGGAACTAATGTCGATATGGCATCTAAGGTCACTCAGTACGCATGGCCTGCGAGCAGTGCGCAAGTATGGTGCAATCGCATCGACATGTGGACGGCTGGCAACGCTTACTATTACAGCCTAACGCCTGACGGGCGAACAGGCTACACGTTCACAGGGTGGACGGGGGCTGCGACCATACCCTCGACGAGCACGGCAAGCCAAGCTGTTACGAGTGGCGCCATCTATGCGAATTGGAAGGCCAACACCTACACCGTCTCCTTCAACGCCAACGGCGGCTCGGGCGGCCAGACGGCCAATGTGACCGCCACCTACGCGGCCAACATGCCGACCATCTCCACCACCAAGCCCACGCGCACGGGCTACACCTTCGGGGGCTGGTACGACACGAGCGCCGCAACTGGCGGCACGCAGTACTACACGGCCGCTGGCGCCAGTGCTCGCACCTGGAACAAGACGGCCAACGCCACGCTCTATGCGCGCTGGACGGCCAATAAGTACGCCATCGCCTTCGACCCCCAAGGCGGCTCAGCTGCCACCTCTGTGCAGGCCACCTATGACGCCAACGCGACGTTGCCGACGCCCACGCGCCAAGGCTACACGTTCAAGGGCTGGGACACGAAGGCAGACGGCACCGGCACGCGCTATCAGGCCGGCACGATTGCCAAGCCGAACCTCACCGCGACGGCGAACGCCACCGTGACGCTCTACGCCCAGTGGGAACCGACCATCTCAGCCGATGTGCCGCTCGAGGTGACCGCACGGGTCGACCTGCTCGGCATCGAGGAGCAGGTACCGGCATCAGGCTACATCGAGTCGCGCTGCGGCGAGCCGCTGACGGTGGCGAGCATCGAGCTCACTCCGCTCGCGGGCGCGACCGAGATCTTCGGCGCAGCCAATGTGGCCGACGTGGCCCTGGAAGTGCTGGCCGCAGGCTCCGTCTCGCCCGATGCGCGCTTTGCGCTCGATGCTTCCGCATCCCAGGCGCCAGCGTCGGCCGCCGCCTTCCGCATGGCATCCTACGGCACGCGCGTGCCCATAGGCTACCGCTTCGCCATACCCGATGAGCTGCTGCCGACGCTCGTCGAGACCGAGAAACCCGTCTGCTCGGTGGCCTATACCGTGGCGTTGGCATGATCGAATGGCCCGCAGCCGTGGAGATTCTGGGCTTAGCTCAAAGCGCGCAGTATCCACTCGCGCAAGCGCGGGTAGTCCTCCATGGCTGTCTTGTAGACCGTGGCGAAGGACAAGGAGAAGTAGCCATGGGCGTAGACGTCGCGGGTCTTTGCAGCGTAGCGTAGCTCCGAGTCAGGATGCTCCTGGTAGAAGTCATCAGAGAGGTGCTTGGCAAGCTCGCCGATGTTGATCGAGGTCATGGCTGCGGCGCGCTGCGCGGTCTCATCTGAGAGGAATGCGTCCTCGTCAAGATTGGCGAGAAGGTCGGAGAGGTAGCCGATCTCGCTTGCTATCTTTTCCAGGATGCGCGCGTCAGGCTCCCTCATAGAGCGGCACCACCTTCGTGATCTGCAGTAAGGAGCCTTCGGGCAGGGGGTCTTGCACCACATCGACAGAGACGCCTAGAGCCCGTTCGAGCAGGTCGAGCACGCGACCGAGGGTGATGAGGCTGACGACGGGAGACTGGAAGCGCACGAGCAGGTCCACGTCCGAGCGGTCGTTGGCGCGACCGTCGGCGTAGCTGCCGAAGAGCGAGACCTGGCTAATGCAGTCTGGCATGGAGGCTTCAGCATTGTAGGCTCGCACTACAGCGTTCACCTGGCCTTTTATGCGCTCGATGCTGAGGTTGCCCATGCCATCCTCCTTTCGCCAAGGCCCATTCTAGCAGAAGCCCCGTTTGCAATTCCCTTCTTGCGTGTGCTAGAGTGCGCATCACTGAGGCGCGGCGTCGCTGCAATGCGAGCGCGACGGCGCAGCCTTCAACGGGAACATACTTTGCTTTCATTTTTGTCGGGAAGGAAGCAAGCGAAAATGCGAATCGGGAACGCCTTGCGGCGCTGCGCCGCATCATCTTTCGGCATAGCCTTGTCCCTCATGCTGGCCTGCGGGCTCCTGCCCGCTGACGCGCTGGCGTTTGAGGGGGGGGTAATCCTCTAAGCCAAGCCGAGCCCGCTGACGGCTCGGAGAACCCATCAACAACCGAAGACCCCGCGGAAGGCGAGGGCGCGGAAGCACCCGGGGATGCTGGCGCGGCTGCGGTGGCAGCGACGGGCAGCTCGCCCATGCCCCTTGCGAGCGCCCTTGCAGGAGGGCCCACTGCCTTCGTGCGGGCCGACGTGGCCTTGGACGGCGAGCCGATAGTCGGCTCGTTCACGGTCGACGGGATGACCTTCGCGGTCGCAGATAGCGATGCCGTCGAGCTCGTCGGGGTATCGCCTGGCGAGGGTTCGGATGCCCTCGCCATCCCTGCTTCCGTCTCCTTCGAGGGCGTCGACTACGCGGTCTCCGTCATCGGCGCCTACGCCTTCTACCTCTCGGGCATCGCGTCCGTCGAGCTGCCTGCGTCGGTGGGCAACGTCGACGAGCGGGCCTTCCGCTCGAGCGACGTCGCCTCGGTCGAGGTCGACCCGGCCAACCCCTCTTACGCCTCCTTCGACGGCATCCTCTACGATGCCAGCTTCTCTCGCCTCCTGCTCATTCCCGGGGGCAGGACGGGCGCTGCCCGCATCAGCTCAAAGGCCGAGGAGGTGGATGCGCAGGCCTTCTCGCATTGTGCCGGCGTGACCGCCATCTCGGTCGATGCGGGCAGCAGTTCCTACTCCTCCTGGGATGGTCTCCTCTACGACGCTGACGGCTCGACGCTCCTGCGCGTCCCAGCCGGCGCCACCGACATCACCATACGGGACGGCTGCACGACGATAGCTGCTGGCGCAATGGAAGCCTGTGCGAGCCTGGCCACCATCACCGCTCCTGCGAGCGTCACCTCCGTGAGCCCGGATGTCTTCACGTCCGTGCCCACCGTCAGCCTGCCTGTCGCCTCGGCCGCAGCCGATGGCTCCGGTGCAGGCGCCCAGCTCACCGCCCTGGTTGCCCTCTCCTCAGCTGACGATGGCCTGCCCGAGGTCGACCCGTCAGCCATCACGGTCAGCCTGCCTGAAGAGAAGGATGCGGCTGCCTGGGAGGCGGTTGGATTCTCCAGGGTACAAGCTGATTCAAGCGATGGCTTTGATGCTGAAAGCGAAGAGGTGATCGGCCCAGTCGTAGAGGCTATTTCGAGTGCTGCAACGGAACGAGCACTCGCTCATACCTTCACCCTTGACGGCAATGGCGGCTCGGTTTATGGCGCAGCCTCTTATCCAGTGATGGCGGTAACATGGGATGCAGCGGTTGGCAGCGTTTGGGACCTGACGATATCGGGTGCAACCTATTCTTGGGTCGATAGGTCCACGGGCATCTCTTACAGTCGAAGCGCCGCTCGATCTGGTTACACATTCGCATTTTGGGGGGAGACCGCAACTGCGACGAGTGGCATTACAAGCCTCCTCGTCTATTTTGATACCTCCTACACTGCCGTGACGACTCTTTATGCCATCTGGAATATCCCCGTAACGTGGAACGCCAATGGCGGATACTGGGGCAGCAATACTGCGGACACGGCAGCAAAGTCCGAGAACAAGTACTATGGGCAAAGCTCCCAGGGCTATGGGGGGAGTACGGTTCCCAAGCGCACAGGCTACACCTTCGGGGGTTGGTACGACACGAGCGCAGCAACGGGCGGCACGCAGTACTACACAGCCTCTTGCGCTAGTGCTCGCACATGGAACAAGACAGCGAATACCACGCTTTATGCCCGATGGACAGCCAATACGTACACAGTTTCTTTCAGCGCCAATAGCGGCTCTGGCGGCCAGGCGGCGAACGTGACTGCCACTTACGATTCGGCAATGCCGACTATCTCTACCACCAAGCCCACACGCGCTGGCTATACCTTTGGGGGTTGGTACGACACGAGCTCAGCAACGGGCGGCACACAGTACTACACGGCGGCTGGAGCGAGCGCGCGCACATGGAACAAAACAGCCAACACCACGCTTTACGCACGCTGGACCGCCAACCCCATCACGCTCACATGGAACAGCCAAGGAGGCTCGAGCGTAGCGAACACGAGCGCCACGTACTCGTCGAGCGCCAAGGTGCCCATGCCGGCCAGCAACCCGACACGCGCAGGCTACACCTTCGCCGGCTGGTGGACGGCGGCATCAGGCGGCACCCAGGTGACCTCCTCGACGGCGCTGCCCACAGCCAACGCCACCTATCATGCCCACTGGTCGCTCAACCCTTACTCGATAACCTACGAGCTCGACGGGGGCAGCGTGTCAGGCAACCCAACTACCTACAACGCCGAGACGGCCTCCTTCACGCTGAAGAGCCCCACGCGCACCGGCTACACGTTTGCCGGCTGGTCGGGGACGGGGCTCTCGGGCAGCGCCAACAAGACGGTCACTATCGCCAAGGGCTCCACCGGCGACCGCTCCTACACGGCGCACTGGACGCCTGCCATCTCAGCCGATGTGCCGTTCGAGGTGACCGCACGGGTTGACCTGCTCGGCATCGAGGAGCAAGAGGAGGCGACAGGCTACATCGAGTCTCGCTGCGGCGAGCCGCTGACGGTGGCCGACGTGGCGTTCGAGCCGCTTGCAGGTGCGACCGAGCTCTTCGGCGCGGCATCCGTGGCCGACGTGGCCCTGGAAGTGCTGGCGGCAGGCTCCACCGTGCCCGATGCGCGCTTCGCGCTGAACGCTTCCGCATCCCAGGCGCCCGCATCGGCCGCCGCCTTCCGCATGGCATCCTACGGCACGCGCGTGCCCATAAGCTACCGCTTCGCCATACCGGACGAGCTGCTGCCAACCCTCACGGAAGCCACCACGCCCGTCTGCTCGGTAACGTACACGATGGCGTTGGCGAATCCGGAAAGCTGATCGGCGAACAGGGCTGCGCGACGCTGGGGATGCGGGGCAGAATACCTTGAGCGAAGGCGCCTGGCCGCAGGGCTTACGCCGCTCTGCGCCAACCGTGGCCTAGTCGCGGGCGGAAGGGCGAACTGCTAGGATAGGCAGGCAGTAGCTCGCCGGTGCGCGTTGGCGCAGCAGCAGCGCTGCCAAGACGCAGGGCCCGACGGAAGGAATCCGGCCATGTTCACCATAGGATGCCATCTCTCCAGCGCGAAGGGCTACCGTCAGATGGCGGCCGATGCGGCCTCTATCGGCGCCAACACGTTCCAGTTCTTCACTCGCAACCCGCGGGGCGGCAAGGCCAAGGCCATCGACCCGGCCGACGTGGCGGCCTTTCAGGAGCTTGCGGCCGAGAACGGCATCACGCGCTTTCTGGCCCATGCGCCCTACACCTTGAATCCGGCGGCCGCGAAACCCGACACGCGGGAGTTCGCGTTGGCTGTGCTGGCTGATGATCTTGAGCGCATGGAGGCCACGCCGCACCAGATGTACAACATGCACCCCGGGTGCCATGTGGGCCAGGGCGCCGAAGAAGGCATCGCGAAGATAGCCGATGCCCTGAACCAGGTGCTGTCGCCCGACCAGACCACCACGCTGCTGTTGGAGACGATGGCGGGCAAGGGCACCGAGGTGGGCGCCACCTTCGAGGAGCTGGCTGCCATCATAGACCGCGTGGAACTAAGCGACCAGGTAGGCGTATGCTTGGACACCTGTCATGTGTGGGATGGCGGCTACGATGTGGTGGAGCAGCTGGACGACGTGCTCGAGGACTTCGACCGGGTGATAGGGCTCGACCGCCTGCGGGCCGTGCACCTGAACGACTCGAAGAACCCGCTGGGCGCACACAAAGACCGCCACGAGGTCATCGGCGGCGGCCACTTAGGTACGGAAGCATTCGAGCGCATCATCAACCACGAGGCGCTGCGCGACCTGCCATTCTTCTTGGAGACGCCGCACGACACGCTACCCGAATGGGGCGACGAGATAGCCATGCTGAAAGGCCTGCGTGCCGAGTAGAGCAGCTTAGAGGCGTGCTCGGCATTTCCGCCCAATCCTAGCAGGAAGGCAAAAAAGAAGGCAGGCCAGAGCCTGCCTTCTTTTTATGCTGCGAACCTGCTAGGGGCTACTCGATGGAGAAGAAGTACCGCATCTCGAAGTCCCAATCGTCCTCATCGATGACTAGGACGCCGTCCTTGTCATCAAGGTCGATGTCGAACATGCCATAGTGCGTCATGTCGGCATTGCGCACGGCATCCATGACGGTCTTGCCGACATACTCGCGAAGCTCGGCGTCGCTCATGGTCTGGGTGGCGGCCGAATCGAACTCGTCGCTGATGACACTGGTTATTTGGGTGATGTCGCGTACGGTGAGGTAATAGGTGAGCCCTACATAGCTGCCATACTCGTCGAGGCTGTCGAACTTGTAGTCGAAGCCATCGGTCATGAGATCTATGTACTCGTTCGGGTCGATGCCGCAATCCTGCATGGTTATGGTGTGGCTTCCGCTGCTGAAGGTGTCCTCGAAGGATTTCTCGGCGATGGCGGCTAGGGTAGCCATCATCTCAGGGTCCTTGTTCTTTATCTGGTCGAGGCGCATCTCCACAGCTTCCTGGGCTTCCGAAGCCTCTGCGGTCGCAGCAGTGGCCGATGAACTCGAGCTAAAGCTCGAATTGCTGGAGCTGTTGTAGCTATCAGCCATGTTGAAGGCCACGCAGCTCACAGCGATGGCGGCGATGAACCACACCACTGACAGCACGATGCCCACGATGCCTCAGATGCGGCCAGCCTTGCCGGTGCCTTGGGTGCCGCCGGCCTTGAAGTACTTGCCTGCCAGCACGATGGCCACGACGCCCAGAATGATGCCCACGATGGGCAAGCCTGAGAACAGGATGGCCAAGATGCCGCAGACCAGCGCGCCGGTGGGGCTCGTTTGGCCAGTCGGGGGCGTCGCGGGCGGCTGGGGCACGGCAGCAGCGGTGCCATCAGTCGGCGGGGGCGGTGGCACCGGGGCGCCAGCAGCAGGCGCGGGCACGGCAGTGCCTGCCTCGGGGGCAGGCGGCTGGCCCGCCTCGGGCGCGTTCTCCACGGTGACGGCGGTGGCTTGCGTCTCCACCACAGCCGGCTCCACGGCGGCAACGGCGATGGTCTCTTCAGCGCCATCGCTGGCGATGACCTCGGCAGAGCCCGCTACGACCGCGGTCGCTTCCTGCTCGGTCGTCACGGTCTCGGCGGTTATCACCTCGGGCGTGCCATCAGAAGCGATGATCTCTGCGGTGCCTTCCGCTGCCTGCGCAGCAACCTCGGGCTGGGCCTCGGGCGTGGCCTTCGCGCCGTTGGCATTGGTCGTCTTCTCGTCCATCGGTCCCCCTTTCTGGAGTTCCCTCCCCTTTTCGGTAGTGCAGTCACAGACCATTGTAGGGGTTTTCACCTGGCGGGAGTGCAACAGCTTCGCAACAGAAAAACCCGCCGCCCACTAAGGGCGACGGGTTTTCGATGCCAGTCGGGGGGGCCAGCGGCACCCTCGAGCATATGCAGCGGCGCGCCAGCAGCGCCCCGGTGCGGCTAGTGGTTCATCTCCGAGGCTTCCACGCGACCGCGGAAGGTGCGGTAGACGATGACGTGGTACACCAGCACCAGCGGCAGGCCGATGCACAGGATGATGGTCATGCAGGTGAGCGAAAGCTCCGATGCGCCAGCGCTCATGAGCGTGATGTTGGGGCCGATGCTGTCGGCCGACGCCACCACCAAGTTGGGGAACATCGAGCAGGCCAACAGCGCCGTCAGGCTGAACGATCCGACGCTCTGGGCCAGGAACGCGCCCAGGTCGCAGCGCTTCTTGAGGCCGAACCACAGGGCTGCCAGCAGCGCCAGCACGAACACCAGGGCGAACACCACGCAGCCAGCATAGAAGCCCTCGCCTATCTCGGGCACGATAGCCATCAGCGCGTAGGCGCTCACCACTACGAACAGCGCTAGCGAAACGATGCCCAGCGGGGCTCGCAGCTTGGCGGCGCGGGCGCGCACGGCCGAGTCAAGCGGGGCCTTCAGCGCCACCCAGCACGCGCCGGCGGCCAGGAACATGGCCAGGCCCAGCAAGCCGGTGAGCAGCGTGAACGGGGTGATCAGGCCAAGCAGCGGCACGCCGATGTAGTTGCCCGCCGCATCCATGGGAATGCCCGCGTAGATGTTGCCCACGGCAACGCCCAGGAGCAGCGCTGGCAGCAGCGAGCCCAGGAAGAAGCAGGCGTTCCACACGCTGCGCCACTTCTTGTCGGCGGCCCAGAACTCGAAGGACACCGCGCGTACGATAAGGCCGAACAGCACCAGCATCACGGCCAGGTAGAAGCCCGAGAAGGTGGTGGCGTACGCGTCGGGGAACGCGGCGAACAGCGCGCCGCCGGCGGTGAGCAGCCACACCTCGTTGCCGTCCCACACCGGGCCGATGGACCGGCGCACGATGGCCTGGTCTTCCTCGGTCTTGGCGATGAACGGGTACAGCACGCCGGCGCCCAGGTCGAATCCGTCGAGCACGAAGTAGCCGGCTATGAGCACGAATATGAGGAAGAACCACAAGACGGTGAGCACGGTCATCATCGCGCACCCCCTTCCGCGTCAGCGTCGGCCGGGGTGGCGCTCGGCGCGCCCTCCACCGCAACGGCTTCGGCTTCCACTACGTCCACGACCATGACCTCGTCGGCGGCCGGAGAGGCATCGCATCCAGCGTCTTCCGCGTCTTTGGCAGCGTTGGCAGCGTTGCCGCCCTTGCCCTTGCGGAAGAAGCCGCCGCCGGCCGACGCGGGAGCGGGGCCGTCGTTGATGAACTTGATGACCACGCGGGCCCAGCCCACGAACAGCAGCAGGTACACCACGGCGAACAGCGTCAAGGTGATGATGATCTCAACCGCCGAAACGCTGGCCGATATGCCGTCGTTGGTGAGCATGAACACGCCGTCGGGGCCGGTGGTGCTGGGGTACACCACGTAGGGCTGGCGCCCCACCTCGGCAGTGATCCAGCCGGCCTGGATAGCCAGGAACGGGAAGATGGGGCTTATGAGCAGCAGCTTCTGCAGCCAACCCATGCGGGTGATGGCTGGCAGGGCGTCGCTGCCCTGGGCGCCTTTCTTCTTCCGCGTGAACACGAGCGCCAGTATGGCCAGCACGAAGATGATGCCGAACATGGCCACCATGAGGTGGTAGCTCTGGAACACGATGTTGACCGGCATGGTGGCCGGGTCGATGTCGGCGTACTTCTCGGTCTCGGCCAGGGAGTTCAGCCCGGGGTATTCGGTGTCCCACGTGCCGGTGGCCAGGAAGCTGGTGCCGCCGGGTATGGCGAAGGGGGCCAGCACCTGCTCGCCTTCTTGGTCCACCCAGCCTATGGCGTACAGCGGGGGCACCTCGTCCTCGTACATGCCCTCCATCATGGCAAGCTTGGTGGGTTGCTCCTCGCTGACCACCACGGCCGAAGAATGGGCGCTTACCAGCAGCACGCATGTGGACAGGATGCCCACGATGGCCCCGACGCGCAGCACGCGGTCGGCGGCGTGCTCGTGGCGCTTCTTGATGAGGTACCACGCGCCGACGGCCATGGAGATGAACGAGCCCATGACCAGCAGCGACAGCACGGTATGGAAGTAGCGCGGCCACGTGGTGGGGTTGAATGCGGCGGCGAAGAAGTCGGTGATGACGGCCTGGCTGCCGTCGGCCGAGAGCATGGCGCCCGCAGGCGTCTGCATCCACGAGTTGGCGATGAGGATCCACAGCGCGCTCAGGCACGAGCCGAACCACACCAGCCAGCCGGCCACCATGTAGGCCTTGGGGCTGACCTTGTTGCGGCCGAACAGCAGCACGCCCAGGAATATCGACTCCAGGAAGAACGCGAACAGTGCCTCGGCGGCCAGCGGCGCGCCGAAGATGTCGCCCACGAAGCGCGAGTAGTTGGCCCAGTTGGTGCCGAACGAGAACTCCATGGTTATGCCGGTTGCCACGCCTATGGCGAACGTGGCGGTGAATATCTTGACCCACATGCGCGCGATGCCGTCGTCGGCAGCGTCTTTGCTGCGATAGGCCTTCGTCACGAAGATGGCCATGATAAGGCCGATGCCGATGGAAAGCGGCACGAAGATGAAATGGTAGGCAACGGTGACCGCGAACTGGATGCGTGCCAGCAACGCGGCGTCTAAGAATTCCATCTTTCCCCCTCCTCTGTCTCCCTTGAATAAGCGGTGGTTCTCCTCCGAGGGAGAATCATACGCCCCAAGATAAAGGGGCGCAATGCGATTGGCCCTGGCGAATGAGCTTTCGACAGCGAACCGTTGAGTTAGGGAAGGGGCATGGGGCCGCCGGGCGCGCGGGGCAGGAAGGCTGGGCTTGGGGTGGGCCGTACAGCGGGTAGGTGGCCGACAGGTGCCCGGCCATTGGCCGTGCGGGACACCCGCGGCTGCCTAGTAGTAGCGGTAGTATGCGGCGCAGGAGCCTTCCGACGACACCATGCAGGGGCCGATGGGGTTCTCGGGCGTGCACGCGGTGCGGAACAGCGGGCACTCGTCGGGCGCCATGATGCCGCGCAGCACGTCGCCGCAGCGGCAGCCCTTGTGCTCGACGGTGGGTTCGATGGCTGGCTCGAAGCGGCGCAGCGCGTCGAAGGCGGCGTATTCCTCGCGGATGCGGTAGCCGCTGCCGGGAATCTCACCCAGGCCGCGCCAGGTGGCGGGGCACGTCTCGAACACCTCGTCGATGGCGGCCAGCGCTACGGGGTTGCCCTCGGGCATGACGCCGCGCGCGTAGGCGATCTCTATCTCGGCGCGGCCCTCGTGCAGCTGGCGCATGATCATGGCGATGCCCTGCAGCACGTCCACCGGCTCGAAGCCGGTTATCACGCCGGGGATGCCGTACTCCTCGGCCAGGAAGCGGTAAGGCTCGGCGCCGATGATGGTGCTCACGTGACCAGGCAGTATGAGCGCGTCGAGCTTCAGCTGCGGGTCGTTGATGATGGCTTCCAACGCGCCGGGCATGTTCTTGTGCGCGGCGTATACGCTGAAGTTGCCCAGGCCCTCGGCGCGGGCGCGCTTGATGGCCATGGCGATGAGCGGCGTTGTGGTCTCGAAGCCCACGCCCACGAACACCACTTGGCGGGTGGGGTCTTCCGCGGCCAGGGCCAAGGCGTCCAGCGGCGAGTACACGATGCGCACGTCGCGGCCGGCGGCTTGCTCGGCCAGCAGGCTGGAAGTGGAGCCGGGCACGCGGGTCATGTCGCCGAAGGTGGCTATGGTCACTTCCGGGACCCGTGCCAGGGCTATGACCTTGTCGATGTCGTGGTTAGAGGTCACGCACACGGGGCAGCCCGGGCCCGATGCCAGCCGGATGCCCTCGGGCATCATGGCGCGCAGGCCGTTGCGGGCGATGGCGACGGTGTGGGTGCCGCACACCTCCATGAGCGTGGCCTGCTGGGGGGCCAGCGCCTGGATGGAGCCTATGAGGCCGCGGGCCAGGTCGGGGTCCTTGAATGCGGCGAGCTCTTGGTCGAGGGCGTTGGCGCTCATGCGGGAAGGTCCTCGCCGGCGAGCTCGGGGAACTGCTTGATGAGGTCGATGGTGTCCTGGGCGTACTGCTCGTCCACCACCTCGATGGCGAAGCCCGCGTGCACCAGCACGTAGTCGCCCACCTGGGCCTGGGGCGTCAGGTCGAGCGATATCTGGCGCGTGACGCCCAGGACGTCCACCGTGGCCAGGCGGTTGTCGTCAAGCTGGCTTATCTTCATGGGAATGGCAAGGCACATAGGTCAAGCATCCTTTATATAAGTGAGCGCTCAGGCGCCGCTGGTTTTTGCCCATGTTACCACGGCTTGCCCGAGCGATATGCACCCATCGTTCGGCGGCAGGTCGCGGTTGATGGCCACGGTGAATCCTTGGGCCTCGAGCCGCGGCAGCGCGCGCTCCATGAGGTAGCGGTTCATGAACACCCCGCCGGAAAGCGCCACGGTGCCTATGTCGTACAAGCCGCGCACCAGCTCGGCGCAGGCGACTATGGCCTCAACGAAGGCATCATGGAAGCGGCGCGCGATGGTGGGCACGGCAACGCCGGCCGCCAGGTCGTCCAGCAGCGCGGCGAAGGCGGGCGCGGCGTCGAGCAGCAGCACCGAGGTGTCCTGCGCCGTGGAGGCTTCGGTGGCGGTGTTCTTGGTGATGGCTATCTCGTAAGGCGCGGCGGCTTCTGCGGGCTGCGCATCTTGCGGCTGCGGGCTTTCGCCGATGGCCGCTTCCAGCAGAATGGCCGCTTCGCCTTCGTAGGAGGGGCTGGTGCACACGCCCAGCAGGGCGCTGGCGGCGTCGAACAGCCGGCCCACCGAGGAGGTCATGGGCGTGTTGAGGCCCTGCTCTATCATGGCGTCGCACACGGCGGCCTGGTCGCCCAGGGAAGCCAGCGCCGCGGCAGCGCCGGGGTGGTCGAGCAGGTCGAAGGCCCACAGCACGCCGTAGGCCATGCGCAGCGGGTTCTTCACGGCGGCGCCCCCGCCGGGCATGGGCACGTAGGCGAAGTTGGCGAAGCGCTCGAAGGCGCTGCGGTTGGCCAGCAGCACCTCGCCGCCCCATATGGCGCCGTCGACCCCGTAGCCGGTGCCATCGAAGGCGATGCCGCACACGGGGCCTTCCAGTTGGTGCTCGGCCAGCACGCTGGCGATGTGGGCGTGGTGGTGCTGCACCTCGGTGACGGGCAGGCTTTGGCTGTGGGCCCATTTCGAGGTGAGGTATTCGGGGTGCAGATCGCAGGCGACGGCGGTAGGCCGCGCGTCGAACAGCTCCTCGAAGCGCCGCTTGGCGGCGAGCCAGGCGTCGTAGGTGTCCACGTCCTCCACGTCGCCGATGTGCTGCGAGACGAAGGCTTGGGTGCCGCGCAGCAGCGTGAACGTGACCTTCTGCTCGGGGCCGGTCGCGAAGATCGCAGTTGCAGGATGGGCGGACTCCGCAGCGTCAGCGCAACGCAATGGAGCAGGCGCATAGCCGCGGGCGCGGCGCAGGAACTGGATGGCCTGCTGGCCCTCGCCCAGGTCGAGCACGCGCACCACCGAGTCATCGAAGCGCGTGAGGATGGGCCGGTCGTTGCCTAGGATGGCATCGGCTATGCCCGCCAGCTTCTCGGCTGCCTCCTCGTCGCTGATGGCTATGGGCTCGTCGTGGCGGTTGCCCGAGGTCATGACCAGCATGGGCGCCTCGGTGTTGCCCGCAGCGGCCCAAGCTTCGGCGAAGTCGTGCATGAGCAGGTGCTGGACGGGCGTGTAGGGCAGCATGACCCCCAGCTCGGGCAGGCGGTCGGCCACGCCGGCGGCCAGCGCCGCGCCCGGCCGCTTCGGCAGCAGCACGATGGGGCGCTGCGAGCCGGTCAGCAGCGCCTCGGCTGCGCTGTCCACCGCGCACACCTCGCGCACGGCGTCCACGCTGGCCATCATGACGGCGAACGCCTTGCCGTCGCGCTGCTTTCGCTCGCGCAGCTGCGCCACTGCGGTCTCGTTGCGGGCGTCGCACACCAGGTGGAAGCCACCCAGGCCCTTCACGGCCAGGGTCTTTCCCGCCATGAGCAGGGCCACGGCCTCGGCCAGTATCGCGTCGGATTCCTCGCGGTCGCTGGCCCATCTGAAGCTGAGGTCGTGGCCTTGCTGGCTTGGCTCATCGTTCGTTTGCTGCGTTAGCGCAAACGAAATCGAAGGCCCGCAGTCGAAGCACGCGTCGGGCTGCGCGTGGAAGCGCCGATCCCCTGGGTCGGCGTACTCGGCGGCGCAGCGCTCGCACATCTCGAACGGCGCCATGGACGTGCGCGGCCGGTCGTAGGGCAGCTCCTCGATGATGGTGAAGCGCGGCCCGCAGTTGGTGCAGTTGATGAACGGGTAGCGGAAGCGCCGGTCGTTGGGGTTGAACAGCTCGCGCGCGCAGTCGTCGCAGGTGGCCAGGTCGGGCGAGATCAGCGTCGTCTCGGCCACGTCGCCCTGGTCGGAGAAGCGTATCTCGAAGCCGTCGAAGCCTTCCGGCTCGGCTTCCTTGAGCTCTATCTCGTCCACCTGCGCGGCGGCTGGCGCGTTCTCGGAAAGCTCGATGACGAAGGCGTCCAGGCGCTTCTCGTCGCCTTCTGCGAAGATGGTCACGCCATCGGCAGCGTTCAGCACCCAACCGTTGATCAAGTACTTCTTGGCCGCACGATAGACGAAGGGGCGGAAGCCCACCCCTTGCACGATGCCTTTCACATGTATGAGCAGCGCTTCTTCCATAGCGGGCCTTTCTCGAACGGCGGGGCGGGCAGCGCCCAGCGCGCGGGCTAGCCTTCCAGCGTGCGCTCGGCCGTTATCTCGTCGATGACGCCTTCGATGACCTGGTGCAGCATGCGCAGCGTGGTGCCCGAGTTGTCGGGCAGGTGCAGGTGCACGCAGCGCCGGCCGCGGTCGGCCAGCGTAACCATGTCGCCTGACGCCTGGGCCTTCGCCAGCGCGCCCAGCGACTCGGCCTCCTGCGGCAGCGGGATGTCCTTCAGCTCGTCGGCCGAAAGGATGAGGAACACGCCGCAGTTCGGGCCGCCCTTCTGCAGCTGGCCAGTGGAGTGCAGGTAGCGCGGGCCCACTTCCAGGCACGACACCACGCCGAAGCGCTCAGCCACGTTGTGGCGGATGGACTCCAGCGCCTCGCGCCGACCTTCGCCCGTGAACGGCAGGAACGCGTTGAGCGCGAAGAAGTCGCCCGGCTCGATGGAGCGCAGCAGCGCGTGCAGCGTGTCATGCAGGGTGGCTGCGCCGTCGAACAGCGGCGCCTGGCGCACTTCCACCTCGCCCATGTTCACGTCGGCCGTGAACTCCTCCACGTAGTCGGGCGCGGGCTGGCCGTCGCGTAGGATGTCCAGCACCACGGCTTTGGCCGAGGCTACGTCGGGCTGGTCGAAGGGGCACACCTTCATAAGGTAGCCGCACATGGCTATGGCGTACTCCCACATGACGAAGTGCTCGGCCAGCTCTTCCACGGTGTCGATGCGGTAGTTCTGGCGCGGTATGGCCGTGTCGATGTAGGCCAGGCTCATCTCGAAGTTGCGGCGCTCGTCCCACAGGTCGGTCTGGGTCTGGTACATGATGACGCTGCGGTCGCCCGGGTCGCGCGTGAGCAGCAGCGAGTCCACCTCGATGTTGGGCAGGATGCCTTGGCCTTCCTTGCCCACCGATTCGGCCACCAGCTGCTCTATCCACAGGCCCAGCACGCGGCCGCGCTTCGGCGTGAGGAACGAGAACTTGTTGCGCCCCAGCGTGTAGTTGTCGTACAGGAACGCCGCCAGGTTGATGGCGGGGTTGTCGATGGCGTCTTCGCTGCAGCGGCGCTCGGCGTCGAGGGCGTGGGCCATGAACGCTTCGAGGTCGATGCCCACCAGCGCCGCCGGCAGCAGGCCGAACACCGAAAGGGCCGAGAAGCGCCCGCCCACGGTGGGCTCGCCGGGGAACACCGCGCGCCAGCCTTCTGCCTCGGCCTGCTTCTGCAGGTCGGAGCCGGGGTCGGTGATGGCCACCAGGTGGCGCGGCACGTTGTCGGCGCCGATCTCTTCGGCCATCTGGGCGCGCAGGGCGCACAGGGCCAGGCGCGGCTCGATGGTGCCGCCGCTCTTCGACGAGATGATGACCAGCGTGCGCTCGGGGTTGCATTCCGAGAACAGCGCACGCATGCGCACGGGCGAGTCGGAGTCCAGCGTGCGGAAGCGCACGCGGTTGCTCGAAGGCTTGTTGTACTTGGTGATGGTCATGGGGGCCTGGGTGGAGCCGCCCTGGCCGATGAGCACCACGGTTTCAATGCCGTCGGCCACCACTTCGTCGGCGAAGGCTTGGATGTCGCGCAGGGGCAGCGGCGGCTGGCTGGCCAGGTCGGCCCAGCCCATGAACTCCTCGGCGCAGGCCTGGGCCTCGGGCGAGAAGTCGTACAGCGTGGCATCTTTGCTATGCAGACGGCTGGCCACGCATTCCCGCACCAGCGTCTTGGCGGACGGGTAGAGCTTGTCCATGTCTCCAGAAAGCATCGGTTCTACCTCCAGGTAAACCTAAAGGCGCCGGGCCTATGTCCGGCGCCTTGTTCGCGTTACGGCCATTCTAGCAGAGCGCCCCAGGCTGCGCCCCGTTTGCGGGCATTCTGTGGAGGGGCTGGCGGGCGCGGGGCGACGGTGCGGACGGTTGTGCCAGCCGCCAGCATGATGGCGGCTATGCAAGCGGCGCCATCGGCACCGTCTCATGCGGCTGCCTTTAGCGATTCATGGCCTTTTATTTAGGGTGCCAAAGTGTCGAGCGGGATCACCGCCACACCGTCATCGCGGGTATGAGCAACAGCGCCTACGCCTACGATGACCGCTTTTACAGCGGGGGGTTGCTCGCCGCGTTCGGTAAGCTTCTTCTCAAGGCGCACGAGATTCTTGGCTGCTTTGTCTTCTTGGGCGCTGCCGAGCTTGACCTCGAAAGCCCCCCAGACGCCATTGGCGGCTTGAACTATCAAGTCAACTTCAAGGTCGCTTGCGTCGTGGTCACCGGTCAGCCCCCCTTGCAGACGATGTCCGCTATGTCCTCAAGGCTCAGCTTTGAGGCACCTTGGGGCTCGCTTCCTGCAAAAAGGCTTGCCAGAGAAGTGGCTTTGGAAGATATGCCCTGCTCGGCGAGGGTCAGGGTATCCATGCGGACGCGCCCGAACCGTCCTGCGCCGCTATGGGTCGGCTGGGCGTTCTTGTGCGGGGTGGCCGAGCCGGTGAGCAGAAACTGTCCTGGGGCGCCATGGGCCTGGTCGCACTCGTAGCGCACGGCATCCCAGATTGCAGGGACTTCTTGCCATTCATCGATGAGCCGGGGTCGGACACCTTCTAAAGCGTATTTGGTGTTGAGCTCAGCAAGGCGCCGATTCTGATGGTTGTTCGCAGGGTCGGCGAGCCGGAGCCCGGAGCGAGCTTTGCGTGCGGCGGAAGTGGTCTTTCCGCACCATTTCGGGCCTTCGATGACCACTGCGCCGAATGTGGAAAGGTAGTGCTCTAGAAGCGCATCAGATATGCGAGGTATGTACTTTCTTCCACGCGCCATGATTGGCCCTCGGTTTCCAATGAGTGTTTTGCATAAAACTCAACTAGTGTTTTGCAAGGATTATAACTAGTGTTTTGCAAGAAAAATGACAGCAATCAGCCTACCACGTGGGAGCTTTCCACTTTCTCGACGTACCACGCCATGAAGCGCGCGAGCGGCTTGCGCAGCACCAGCCCGATGAGCGCCGCGGGCACCAGGAATAGCGCCAGCTGACCCATCTGCACCCAGTAATCCAGCTGATAGGTGCCGAACATGGCCTCGCGCATGGCATTGACCACGTGGGTGGCCGGCAGCCAGGGGCTCACGGCCTGCACGAAGCCAGGCAGTATCTGCAAGGGGAACGAGCCGCCGCAGCCGGTCACCTGCACGATGAGCAGCAGCACGGCGATGGCCTTGCCCAGGTTGGCGAAGGCGGCCACTAGCGCGTAGATGATGAACGTGAACACGAGCCCGGCGAACCAGAAGCACAGCATAAGCAGCACGGGATTGGCCACCTGCACCTGCAAGAACAGCATGTTGCCCAGCGCCATGACCGTCGACTGGGCCAGCGACAGGAACGCCATGGCGCCGAAGCGCCCGAGGAACAGCACGTGAGGCGCGGGTGCGGCGGGTGCGGCGGGTGCGGGGGTCGCAGCGGCGGTGGCGGCTGCGCCAGCCGCGTCGCCCGGGCCCGCAGCACCCTCGCCGGCTTCCTCCAGGTCGCGCAGGGCGCGCCCGGAAACGGTGGGCTTCACCACCACGAGTATGAGCAGCGCGCCTATGAACAGGGCCAGCGTGGTGTAGAGCGGCGCCATGGCCGAGCCGAAGTTGTCAGCCGGGAACACGGCCGTGCGCTCGATGCCCACGGGGGCGGCCATGGCGCGGGCGAGCCCCTGCACGTCGGCGCCGAGCACCTGGCGCAGCTGCTCGGTGCTGCCGCTGGCCAGCGCCTCGTTGATGTCGCGTGCCACCTGATGCAGCTCGCTGGCTGCCTCGGACAAGCTGGCCTCCATGGCATCGATGCGGCTGGCTGGCCCCGACAGCAGCCCTTGGGCCGAGCCCACCGCCGAAGCCAACGTGCTGCTGGCACCATCGAGCTTGCCCTTGCTGGCTTCGAGCGACGCTGCCAGGTCCGACGCGTAGCGGCTCAAGTTAGCCAGGGCCGGGGCCACGTTGGCCTCGTAGTCGGCCTTGGCTTGGGCCAGGCTCTGCTTGGCCTCGTCGGCCAGGCGCTTCACCTCGTCGCGGTTGGCGGCTATGTCGGCGGTGCCCTGGTCGAGGGCATCAGCGCTCTGGCGCAGGCTGGCGCTCATGGCCTCCATCAGGCCTATGGTGGCGTTCAGCTGGTCGATGGCGGCTTGCACCGCCGCCTGCTGGTCGGCCGGCAGCGATCCCTTCAGCGCCTCGAGCGAGCTCACGACGCCCTGGGTGGCGCTCGCTTGGCCGTCGATGGCGTCGGCTTGGGTGCGCAGGCGCCCGGCGGCGTTGCTGGCCTGGCTCGAGGCCGTGTCGAACAGCTGGTCGGCGGCATCGGCCACGGCATCGAAGCTGCCGCTGCACGCATCCAGCGCATCCCCCAGCGCATCGCCCGACTTCCCGAGCGCATCCACGATGCTCGCTGCCCCAGCGGCCCCTTCCGTAGCCAGCGCGCCGGCCTGGTCGGCTTGGCCGCGCGCCGATTGCACGAGCGCTGCCGACTCATCCACCAGCCCCTGGGCCGACCCCACCAGCTGGCCGTAGAGGCCCAGCACCGCGCCCATGGACTCCATCTCGTCGGCGACGGCGTCCACGTGAGCCGCCAGCGCTCCGATGCGCCCTTCGAGCCCCGAGCTTTCCGCGTAGGACGAGAACGCCTCGGCTATGCTCAGGCCGATCTCGGCCAGCGTCTCGACGAACACCTCGTTTATCTGGTAGGCCACCGTGTCGGCGCCCTGGTCGGTGATCTTCGGCGCGATGGCGTTCTTCTTCTCGTTGGCGTAGTAGACCACCTGGGCGTGCTGCACGTCGTCGGCGTAGAAGGTCAGCATGTCGCGGCTGAAGTCGGGCGGGATGACCACGGCGGCATAGTAGCGCCCCGACCGCGCGCCGTCCACGGCATCGGCCTCGTCGGTGAAGGTCCAATCTATCTGGTCGTTCGCGCGCAGGGCGGCCACCACCTGCTCGCCCACGTTCACGCGCAGCGGCACCAGGTCGCTCTCGTAGCCCTGGTCGGTGTTGGCCACGGCTACGGTGAGGTTGCCGGTGTTGTCGAACACGTCCCAACAGGCCAGGATGTTGTACCAGGCGAATATCGAGGGCATGATGATGAGCCCCACGGTGATGATGCAGCTCACCACGTTGGCGAACAGGTGGCGGAAGTCGTTGCGGAACAGCCGCGCCATGGTGGCGAGGTTGCCGCGCACGGCGGCGCCGAAGGCAGCCCTAGGCTTCATGGCCGCCCCCTTCCCCAGGCTCTGGGGCGAGCGTGCCAGCGGCTGCGACGGCGGCCGACGAGCCGTCATCGGGCTTGCCCATGGCCTGGCGCGAGCGGTACAGCGTGCGCAGCTGCTCGTCGGACATGCGGTCGAGGCGCATCTGCCGCTCGATGCTGTAGCGCAGGCTCTCCACCACCACCAAGAACACGATGATGATGGCGAACCAGGCCAGCCATGCGGTGAGCAGTACCACCTTGCCCGCTGGCGAGAGCGCCAGCGCCACCGTGAGCACCACCGGCACGGCGATGCTTCCCACGATGGCCCCGCGGATGAGCTTCGGGTACAGCCGCGTGAACCGCTCGTAGCGCCGCTCGAGCGCCGCGCGGTACTCGTCCTTGTCGGCCAGGGCGCGCACCACCTGGGTCAGGCGATAGCGGCGCTGGGGGATCTCGACGTCCTCGCCGTTGAAGATGCCGCTTTGGCGTATCTGGCGCGCCACCATGCGGTTCACGTTGGCCAGCAGCGGGCGGAACACGATGCCCAGGGCCATGAACAGCGTGAAGAACAGCGCCAGCACCGCCAGGTCGGTGGCGTACTGCGCGCCGTAGAAGCCGCAGATGGCCTCGCGCATGGCGCCGATGCCGTAGGTGAAGGGCAGAAGCGGGTAGACCGCCTGGAAGAACCCCGACGTCATCTCGATGGGGTACAGGCCGGTAGCGCCGGGGATCTGGGCGAACACCAGCACGATGCAGATGCCTTTGCCGATGTGCTGCAGCGTCACCGACAGCGCGAAGATGATGCTCAGGTACGCGAGCGACGCCACGATGGCAGCCGCGAACAGCGCCACGGGGCTGACGGCCTGCACCCCTATGGCCAGCACGCCGGCGCAGCAGATGACCGCTTGCAGCACCACCATGGCGGCCAGCAGCAGGAAGCGCCCCAGATAGCGCTGGGTGATGGTCAGCCGCTCGATGCCCTGGGCGTCCACCTCTTGCTTCAGTATGACCATGAGCATGAAGGCCCCGATCCAGAAGGTGAGGTTCATGAACAGCGGTGCCATGGCCGCGCCGTAGGCGTTCAGGGGGTAGAGCTGCTCGGTGCGCAGCTGGGTGGGCGCACCCATGAAGTCGGCGATGTCGCCGGCGTCCAGGCCATCCTCGCCGAACACCTGCTCGAGCGTGTCGGAGGCCGAGAGCGCCATCACGTCGGTGCGCACGAGCCCGAGTCCTTCTTCCAGGCTGGCCAGGATGCCATCGGTCTGCCCCAGGGCCTCGTTGGCGGTGCGCAGGGTGGATTCCAGCTGGGCCAGCACCGGATCGGCCTGGCCGATGAGCGCCTGGTTGCTGCCCACGGCTTGGGCCATGGAGGCCGAGGCATGGCTGAGCTGGGCCAACCCGTTGCTCACGGCGGGCAGCGTCTGGCCGAACAGGACGTCGGCATAGCCTTGGGCCTCGGTGGAGGCCTTCTGGGCGGCATCGTTGAAGGCATTGGAGGCTTGGTCGACGGCGCTGGCCGTGGCGTCGATGTCGGCGCTCAGGCTCTCCAGGTTCGCGAGCGTCGCCTCGGCGGTGGCGTTGGCGGCCTCGAGCGAGGCGATGGCTTGCTCGATGGCCTGTTTCTGGGTGGGGTCGGTCACCGCGCCGCTCAAGGCCTTGAGCTCGGCGATGATGGCCTTGTTGTTGTCGACGACGGCGCGGGCTTGGGCCACCGAGGCGTTGACGTTGCCCTGGGTCTCGTGCACGGCAGCCACGGCATCGCCCACGGCGGCGTTGGCCTGGGCGCTCATGCGCGAGAAGGCCATGAGGCCCTGGTTCACGGCGGGCATGGCCGTGGCGGAGAAGTCGGTGAGGCCCTTCTGCAGCTGGGCGGTCAGCTGGGCGATGGTGGTCAGCGCCTCGGCCGCCTCGTCGGCGCTGGCCCGCGCGCCGTCGAGCCCTTCGCGGGCCTTGCCTGCCTGCGCCAGCGCCCCTTCGGTGGCGGCGCGCATATCGCCCAGGGCCGCGCGCCCTTCGGCGACCGCCTGCGACGCATCGAGCAGCTTGGTGCCTGCGCGCCCTTGCAGCGCCAGCAGGTCGCCATACGACTCGGCCAGCGTGTCATCGATGGCCTGCGCGGCCACCTTGCTCACCGTGGTGACGAAGGTGGAGTTTATGGTCTCGTCCAGCGTGCTGGCGCCGGTGTCGGTTATCTTGGGCGACACGGGCCCTAGCTTCTCGTTCACGTAATAGTCCAGCGTCGGCTGGGTGAAGTCGCCCGATGCCAGCGTGAGCAAGTTGGCGGTGAAGTCGCTCGGTATGACGAAGGCGGCGTAGCTCTGGCCCGACTGCACCTGGGCCATGGCGGTGTCGAGGTCGACGAACTCCCAGTCGAGCTGGTGGTTCTTCTGCAGCTCGTTCACTATCTGGTCGCCCACGCGCAGGGGCCCGGTCAGGTCGGTGGAGGCCCCTTCGTCGTTGTTGACCACGCATACGCGCAGGTTGCCGGTGTTGTCGTAAGGGTTCCAGAAGCCGATGACGTTGTACCAGGTGTAGGCCGAGGGCAGGATGAGCAAGGCCAAGATGACCACCAAGGCCGGTGGCACCTTGAGCAAGCGCCGCACGTCGCGCTTGAGCACGCGCCATACGTTTCCCACGATAACCTTCCCCTTCGTCGTGCGCGCCCTAGACCATGCGGTTTCGGCTGCGTGAGCCGGGCGTTCATTCCTTCTCTCAAGTGGAAGATGGTACCGCATTTGGCTGCGGCAAGCGTCAACGGCCGCCTTCTGTCAGGCTTCTGTAAAATGCAGGGAACACCGGAAACGCACGAGCAAGGGGCGACCATGAACCAAACGGACCTGTTGGCTGCGGCGGATCAGTACCTCGACGAGCAATGGCCCGCCATGGTGGACGACATCGCGCAGCTGTGCGCAATCCCCAGCTTCGCCGAGCCTGACCGCGCGGCGCCGGGCGCGCCGTTCGGGCCGGGGCCGCAGGCTGCGCTTTCCGAGGCGTTGGCCATCGCTGGGCGGCTGGGCTTCGCCACGGCGTGCGACGAGGGCTACATCGGCACGGCCGACCTGCGCGGAAGCAGCGATGCGCAGCTGGGCATCATCGGGCATGTGGACGTGGTGCCGGCAGGCGAGGGGTGGCACTTCCAGCCCTACGACGTGTCGCTCAAAGACGGCTGGCTGGTGGGCCGCGGCGTGGTGGACGACAAGGGGCCTTCGGTGGTGGCGTTGCATGCCATGCGCTGCCTGGCCGACGCGCTGGCCCGCACTGGCGAGCCGCTGCCGTATTCCGTGCGGTTCATCGTGGGCGCCAACGAGGAAACGGGCATGGCCGACGTGGCCCATTACCGCCGCAACAACGACGACTCGCTGTTCCTGTTCACGCCCGACGCGGAATTCCCCGTGAGCTACGGCGAGAAGGGCGTGTTCCAGGCGCAGCTCAAGAGCGCGCCGTTGGGCGCAGCCAACATCATCGCCATCGAGGGCGGCATGGCGGTGAACGCCGTGCCGGGGCAGGCCATGGCGCGGGTGCGCACCGACGACGGCAGCCTGCCCAGCACCGACCAAGTAAAGGTGACCTGGGAAGAATCCGGCATCGCGCGACTCGAGGCCACGGGGCGCGCGGCCCACGCGTCCGACCCTAGCCAGGGCAGCAACGCCATCGCGCACCTGGTGGCGTACCTGCTCGACCACGACCTGCCGAGCGCCGACGAGCGCGCCTTCCTCGAGCTCGACCAGCAGCTGCTCGACTGCACCGACGGCAGCGGGCTGGGGCTCGCGGCCAGCGACGACGACTTCGGGGCGCTCACGGCGGTGGGCAGCACCATCAAGCTGCACGACGGCTGCCTGGTGCAGGGCATCGACGTGCGCTTTCCCACCACGACCACGGCGGCCAGCTTGAAGCTGGCGCTGGCAGCGCGGCTGAGCCCGGTCGGCAGTAGCGTGGAGACACTGCACACCATGGCGCCGTACCTGGTCGAGCCCGACACCGCTCCCATCCAGGCGCTGCTGAGCGCGTACGACGCGGCGACCGGCAGCCATGCCGAGCCCTTCACCATGGCCGGCGCCACCTACGCGCGGCAGTTCAGCGCGGCGGCGGGCTTCGGCCCCGAGATGCCGGCGGCCGAGCGCCCCGATTGGGCGGGCACCATGCATGGCCCCGACGAGGCGGTGAGCGCCGACCAGCTGAAGATGGCGTTCAAGGCATACGTGCTGGGGCTGTATGGCCTCGAGCAGCTGACGCCGGAGCAATTGGGGGCGAACGGTTAGTTTTTGGCACCAGGCGGGGCCGTTTCGGCGGTGAGCGGCACCTTGGGCAGCGAAAAAAAATGCATATATCTTAGGGCTGAGGGCGCGGTGCGGGGGTTTCTGCGCTACAATGAGGGGACGCAGTGACCGGATTCGACGCCTTCAACACCGCTCAAACCCACTCGTGAGCGTCGCGTTGCTGCCTTACTCACCTATGGTTGTATATAAGTGTATGCAAGGAGATTGAAAGTGCTCAAAGCTATCATCGTTGACGACGAGGCGCCGGCACGTTCCGAACTGACCTTCCTGCTCGATGAAGTCGGCGGCGTCGAAGTGGTGGCGGAAGCCGCCAGCGTTCGCGAGGCTATCGAGAAGCTCAAGGAATACCCCTGCGATGTCATGTTCCTGGACATCAACATGCCCGAGGCCACGGGCCTGCAGCTGGCTGAGGCTCTGCGCCACCTGAAGTTCCCGCCGGCGGTGGTGTTCGTGACTGCCTACAGCGAGCACGCGCTGGACGCCTTCAAGGTGAACGCCATTGATTACCTGGTGAAGCCCGTGGAAACGGAGCGCCTGGCCCAGGCTATCACGCGGGTGCGCGAGCAAGTGACCCTGCACATGCAGGCGCAGAAGTCCGAGCGCATCCCGGTGGAGAAGGGCGGCAAGAAGATCCTCATCGGCATCGACAAGATACGCTTCGTCATGGCCCGCGACGATTACGCCTACCTGCAGACCGACACCGACCGCTACTTCAGCACCGTGAGCCTGGCTCAGCTGGAGAAGCGCCTGGACGGGCACGGGTTCTTCCGCGTGCACCGCGGCTACCTGGTGAACCTGTCGCTGGTGGAAGAGATCGAGTCGGTCTCGGGCGGCACGCTGCTGCTCACCTTGAGCGACGTGGAGGAGAAGATCCCCGTGAGCCGCCGCCGCGTTTCGGCGCTGAAGAAGGCGCTGGGCATTTAGTAGATTCACCCGTAACGGCGTGCTATACTGCGAGTCGAAGCAGCGCCCGCCTAGGATAACTCGCTAAAGCGCCTAAGCTACGGGTGATGCGGGAGTTTATTGAAAGCCGGCCGCCACGCCGGCTTTCCTATTTCTTCCGTATCATCTTTTTTCTCCGTTTCAATCTGCGGTGGACTCCGATTAGGCAATTGCCGACAAACGTCGCAATCGTACAGCAAGCTGCAAGGCACAGAATCAGTTCCATAGGCCATGCTCCTTTCGAAGAAAGAGGCATCACCCGCAGAATCGGCGGACACTGCTCGCAGCTACTCTAGCAGAGATGATGTATTAAATGAATATAAAGCACTATCTTAGTCGCATGCCATCTATGGTGTCGTTGCCTGCAGCTTTCACCGTGTTGTAGAGCTGGATGCGGCTATTGACATTGAGCTTGCGGTAGATGTTATACAGGTGCTTTTTGAACGTTGAGAAGGATATGCAGAGCCTATCTGCTATGTCGCGGTCGGATGTCCCTTGCATGACCGCAGCAAGTATCTCAAGCTCGCGATTCGTGAGGCCATAGGAGATGAGCGTTGTGGCGTCGATGGGTGGCTTTTGGATTTGCGTTCGGTCTGGATGGCGCAGCATCCAGAGTTTCAAGGCGATATGGGGTTCTAGGATAGCTAAGATTTCGACCGCTTTGTCGGAAAACTCACCCCGCTCTTTCGTGTTGAATATAGAGATGTTTCCCTCCAATGAGTTATTGCAGATTAGAAAGGCACGCAAGCCATAGTGGATTCCCTGGCGAGCATACACTTCACGGTAGAGTCGCGTTCGAATCCGATATTCTTCTGGCAGGATATCGCTATCGCGGAAGACTCTATTGCGTTGGCCGAGGCTCACCATGCCGGCGAAGTAAGGATCGTTATTGTAGCTACCGTTCATGAATAGATCCATGTATTTTGCGGGGTCTCCTACCACTACAGGAGTGCCGATAGGGCGAAAATCTCCATCGGTGCTATACAAAAAGAAAGTTCCCTGGTCAGCCGGAGCCAGTACTTGCAGATGCTCGAGGACTTCACGTTGGAAAGAGTCCAAGCTCGTAATAGAGTTGATTTGATAAATAGCCTCTACGATGAACCGCCAGTCGCGGTCGAATAACTTCACAGCCATTGCTCTTATCTTTTCCCATTCAAAGGCAGGCAACGTCTTTAAGGTCATTTTAGAGACTATGGAATATTCGGATAATGCGTATTCGGCATTAGAAAAAGCAAACTACATAATACTTTTCTAAGACGGACTACTCAAAAAGAAGTAGTCAATGACCTTATAGATGCAAGAGCCTTCCTTCCCTGCTGTGTGGGTTCTATGTCGCAGCATCTAACAGAGAAAAGTCCAACTTTTGGTTCATTGAAAGGCGCAGAGCGCTTTTCTTACCCTTCGCTTCGAAGGGGCTGTGAACAGCCCAAAAGCGGGGCGTTCGGCGAAAAATCGGCCGGCCGTTCCTGGTTCCGGAAGGGAAGGAGAGGGAAATGAAGCACAAAGGGTTGATGTTCGTCATCATGTACCTATGTGCGGTGTTCGCTTCGGTCACCCAGCTCAAGATCGTTCCATTGCTGGGTCTTCTTGGAGCGAACTTGAGCATCGACATGGGCCAGATATCGTGGCTGATGTCGGTGTTCACCGTGGCAGGTATCATCCTGGCCATACCTGCGGGAGCCTTGGTGGGCAGATTCGGCCCCAAGAAGGTGTTCGCAGCGGTCATGGTGGTAACGGTGCTCGGCAACGTCGTTGGAGCGTTCGGCCTGGAGAATTATGGCGTGCTGCTGCTCAGCCGTATCCTCGAAGGTTGCGGGTTCGCCATGTGCAGCGTGGCGGGCATTGTGTTCGTCAACATGTGGTACCCCAACAAGAATACTGGCTTGTTCGTGGGCATCTTCGTTACGTTCGCCGCTATCGCATCGGTCATCGCGCTGAACCTCGCGCTGCCGATAACCGAGATGTGGGGTCTGGCCAGCGTGTGGTGGCTGACCGCTTTCGTGTCGGCATGCCTGACGGTGCTGTTCGTCATATTCGTCAAAGAGGCCCCAGCGCCCGGTGCTGCTTCTGGCGAGGGGGCGCCTGCGGCTTCGGCTGCTGACAAGCCCAGCTTGGTGGCGGTGCTCAAGAGTGCGCCAGTCTTGCTGGTCTGCTGCGCTCAGCTGCTCATCGGCTTTTATCTGTACTTCTTCATGAACAACTATCCCACGGTGTTTGGAGAAGTGTATGCACTTGACCCGGCCACCGCTAACTTCTATGGCAGCCTGAACGGCCTATGGGGCATACCGGGCTGCGTCTTTGGTGGCTTCCTGCTGGACAAGATTGGCAAGAAGGGCGCCCCGGTGCTCGATATCGTCTGCTTTGCGGTCATGTTCGTGGCAGCGTGGATCCTGACAGGCCTCAATCCGGCGCTCTATATCCTGCATACTGTCCTGACCGCAGTGTTCCCAGGCCTGGTGCTCACGGCGGGCAACTTCCTTGTGCCGCTGTGCGTGGATAAGCCGGCTGATATCGGTTACGGCATTGGCGTGCTGGGACTGTTCTACAGCGTAGGCATCTTCATCGGCAACCCCATCATCCTGTATGGCGTCCAGATGACCGGCAGCTGGGATACCGCATCGATGATCCTGTCGGCAGTGTCGGCCCTTGGCATCGTCTTCATGCTCGTGTTCATCGCTATCACCCGAAAGAAGGAGCCTATCAATGGTTAAGATTGCAACAGTATGCATGTCTTCCGACCCGCGCGACAAGGTACTTAACCGCAATAATATGATCGCGTACATCGAGAAGGCAGCTGAGCAGCAAGCAAATCTCATCGTTTTCCCTGAGGAGATCCTCACGGGCGTAGGAACGACCAGCATGCAGCAGTTCAACCCTGAGGACAAGCGATACATGCAAGAGGCCTCAGAGCTGGTTCCCGAAGGCGAGTCGACTCAGATATTCATCGATCTGGCGAAGAAGCATGATATGTATATCTGCTGGGGCATGGCTGAGCGCAACCCCGAGCGGTTCGATGCGACCCACAACGTTGCTGTGCTCGTAGGGCCTGAGGGCTATGTGGGCAAGTACCGCAAGGTGCACCTGCCTCTGTGTGAACGCTTGTTCCATTACCCCGGTTGGGGCGACTATCCGGTGTTCGATACGCGCATCGGCAAGATCGGCCTCGAAGTGTGCTACGACAAGTGCTTCCCTGAGGTGGCGCGTACGCTGGCTCTGAAGGGCGCTCAGATAATCCTCGGCCCCACTTGCTGGCCCAACATCACCGGTACGCTGGACGATTATGACCATAAGGTGCATACCATCTTCAGCCAGGCTCGAGCGAATGAGAACATGGTGTTCTTCGTGGACTCCAACCATTGCGGCCCGTTCCTGGGTGGCCATAGCATGATCGTGGGGCCGAATCCTGGCCAGATCATAGCCACGACCGGCTTCGATGAGGGTATGGCTGTGGCCGAAGTGGATATCGAGGCCGAGATCAAGCATGCTCGCGTGATCGCCATGGGTGGCAGCGACATTCTACGCGACCGCAAGGCTGGTTCTTATGGCGAGCTGACCAAGTTCAACGAGTTCAACCCCTACTGGGGCGGCCCGGTTCCGGGGCCTTGCCAGTGCGAGGAGTAGCCTAACAACACGGTGGCCGTAGCCCGATACTCCCCTCCAGCGGGCTGCGGCATTCTTGGAGAGTTGCGCGCGCTCCTCCTAGCGCGCGCATCGTCTCCTCTGCTTCAAGGACCAGAGCGCCTTCTATCGTCTCTGGGTTCTTGGCATCGCCTGGTATCGAGAGGTTGGCGGCATTGACTCATGCTACGGCAGGCTTCCCGGGCCAGGAATCATCAGTTGAAGATCGCCTTCTTGAGCGTTGCGCCTTTGCGTCGCACGCTTGGTAAAGGAGTTGTTATAAATGGGTTCGAGTTTGCAGGGAAGCGCAGGCCGTAGCTCGAGGGCGCTTGGTGTTGCCATGGGCATCGTGGCTGGCGTGTCGTTCGGCTTTGGCGGGGCGATAAGCCAGATACTTGGTCGGCAAGGCTTCACCGTGTTCGATATCGCAACTGCGCAGTTCTTCTGCGCGGTCGTTATCCTAGGCGTGCTCACGCTTTTCACGCGCCGGGCGCACTTCGCCCCAAAAGAGGTGGCGATGCTGATAGGGCTGGGAGCGGTAAGCACCATATCATCGATAACGTATTATCTGGCCATCGACTTGCTGTCGGTGGCGACAGCGGTGGCTATCCAATTCCAGTATGTGTGGATGACCATCGTGCTTCAGTTGGTTGTGGAGAAGAAGAAGCCGAGCAAGCGCATCATTGTCATAGTGACGTTGGTGGTCGTTGGAACTTTGTTCGGAAGCGGCTTGGCCGATGAGGTTCTATCGGGCGGCCTGACTGCCGACCCGCTCGGCATCGCTTGCGCGCTCGTGTGCGCATTGTTCTATGCTTTGTTCATCTTCGCGAATGGTCGCGTCGCGCCGGATCAGCCGCCGATAGCCCGCACGTTCGTGCTGGTGATAGGTGGGTTCATCGTGACGAGCGCTATAGGTTGGAACTTCTACACTCAGCCTGACCTTGTCGTGTCGCTACTGCCAGGGGGTGTGGTTATGGCGGTTGTCATGAGCATCTTGCCGGTACTCTGCATCGTGGGGGCATCGCTCAGGCTGCCGAGCGGCATTGTGGCAGTGCTGACCTCGACCGAGCTGCCGGCGGCAGTAGTGGCTGGCGTGCTGCTGCTTGGCGAGACTGTGACACCATTGGTCATCGCTGGCGTGGTGATGATCTTGGCTGGCGTCGCCTTATCGGAGGCGCGGGGCAGCGAGGTCGAAAGCGACGAAGGGGCTGCCATGGAAGCTCCTTCAGGAGCTTAAGCCTGCGGCGTGCGAGGCTTGTCGATGCCTGCTGCCGCGCGTCCATCGTGGGCAAGGCGGCGGGCTTCGGCGGCAAGCTGGCGGCGTATGAGCATCTTGCGCAGCAGCAGATAGCCTATTGCCAAAGCTGCTCCCACGACGCTCACCGCTTCAAGCGGCAGCTTGAACCACCAGGCGGCTGCCAGCAAAAGCAGCACGGCTGCTACGGCCAGCGTGCCCACGGCGCGCCTCGCCGCTTTCGCGAGCTGTTGGGCTCGGCTCACGGGGAAGGCGGCTGGCATCGGGCTCCCCTCCAGGGCGCTTCCGCACAGGGGGCAGTGGTCGAGCTCGCCCGAGAACCCCACGCCGCATTCATCGCAAGTGCGCATGGCCGCCCCTTCCCTTGCGTACGGTGCTCATCTGGTGCAGCGTGTCAGCGAGGCGCATCTCGTGGAGGCGGTGGCTCACCTGGCGCGCGTCCTGGTTGATGTTGATGCGGCCTTCGATGCCCTGGCCTGCGAAGATGCGGCACAGGTTGCGCACGACAGCCAGGTTGCGGAACACCGTCGATATGCCCAGCGAAAGGTCGTCGCCGAAGGTGCACGCCACGAAGTTCAGGCCGGTGGTGGACGTGAGCACGCTCACGCTGCGCACGAATGGCGCGGCCGATGCGGGCAGCTCCACGCGGCCGAGGCTGGACACGGTGGTGGTCACGTCGCGCGCGGCTATGCGCGCCCCCACCGCCAGCGCCAGGTCCTTCACGAACAGCGGCGCCATGCGCAGGACCGGGTTCTTCTCCAGCGCCACCATGCGGTTCATGCGGCCCTTCATGGCGTCGGCCGTGCAGCCGGCCAATATCTGCTGCTGCACCTGGGCGGCCACGGCGTCCAGCGGCTCGTCGTGCGGGTCGGGCGTGTAGCTGACGAAGGCCAGCCCGAAGAAGTTTCGCATCGTGGACGAATCGAAGAATTGCCGCAGGTCAACCGGTACGTCCAGGCGGATGGGGCGGTTGCGGTCGCGCGCGGGCATCTCGGCGCGCACCGCGCATATGACCGCAGCGATGATGAGCGAGGTCACGCTCACGCCCATGCTGCGCGCCCATTGATGCACGCGGCCGGCGGGCAGGTGGTATTCCATGAACGTGGGCCGCGCCTGGTCGCGCAGGCCCGGCAGCCGCCACGCGCGAGTCGACCGGGTGGCGGCGGCGCTGCGACGGTCGTAATGGCGGCTGAAGCTGTCCTCGGCCTGCTGGCTGCGCGCCTCGGCCGCCGCCTGGCCCAGCGCGCCTTCGTAGGGGGTGCCGTAGCGGTGCTGCGCGTAGAACCCCACCAGCGTGCAGAAGAACTCGAGCGACCCGCGCCCGTCGGATATCATGTGCGACACTTCCAGGTTGATGCGCTGCTCGTACCAGCTCACGCGGAACAGCGTGCTGCGGTGCCCGGTGTGCAGGCCGAAGCAGATGGGCAGCACCTCGGGTTGCACGCGCGGCGCTTTTGCAGCTGGCTCCAGGTAATGCCAGAACAGGCCGCTGCGCAGGCATACATTGAAGCTGGGGAATAGCGCCACGGTGTCGTCGAGCGCTGCCTGCAGCGCAGCCGCATCCACCGCATCGGCCATGGCGGCCGAAAAGCGGAACACCGTCTGCACGGGGCTTCCCGCTTGGGCCGCGTAGAACGTGCCGACGTTGTCTAGTCGGTACCGAGTAGCTGCATCCATGCCGGTCTCCCGCTTTGCTTTAGCGCATCGCCGTCGAGGAAATGCTTCATGATGCGGAAGGTGTCGCGAACGAGCCCCAGCACCGAAGGGTACAGGAAGTACCCGTGCACGCCGTCGAGCACGCGGAAGCATTCCACCTGGTTGCCGTCGGCCTCCAAGCGGGCCGCGTAGGCTTCGCCTTCGTCGCGCAGGGGGCAGTACTCGGCGGTCATCATGAGCGTGCGCGGCTGATTGCCCAGGTCGAGGTCGAGCAGCGGCGCGAAGTAGGGGCTCTCGCGATCGGCCGGCTCGGACAGGTACATGCTTATATAGCCTTCGATGTCGCGGCGCGTGAGCAAGAAGTCGTCGCCGTTCTCGCGCACCGATTCGAAGATGGTGCTCTCGCTATGGTCGTTGTAGGTGAGCGGGTAGAGCAGCATCTGGTTGCGCGGCAGGAACTCGCCGCGGTCGCGCGCCATGAGCGACACCACGGCGGCCAGGTTGCCGCCAGCTGAATCGCCGAACAGCACGATGTGGTCGGGGTCGACGTCGGGCAGCAGCTGGCCCGCGAACAGCTGGCGGGCCACCTCGTAGCAATCTTCGGGTGCCGCTGGGAAGGGGTGCTCGGGCGAGCGCCGGTAGTCGACCGACACCACGCGCCGCTCCAGCCGGAGCGCAGTGCGCATGCAGGCGTCGGTGTAGAAGTTCACGTCGCCGTTGGCCCAGCCGCCGCCATGGAAGAACAGGATGGTGCCGCGGTGGTCTTCGTCCACATGCAGGCCCGACCTGAACGAGAAGTCGATGTCCAGCGGCGTGAACACGCGCAGCGGGATGGCGTAGCCGTCGGGGGCGGTGGCGGTCATGTCGTCGATGCGGCAGCGCGGGCTGGCCAAGGTGAGCTTGGCGCTGGCGTCTTCGGCCACGCGCTGAGCCTGGTACGATTCCTGTATGTTAGCGGGTCGTAGCCGCGTGATGGCTTTCACGGCGGCGCGCGCTGCCTTGCTGAGTGCCATGGGCTGCCTCCTTCCGGTGGCTTTCCATGGTAGGCGAACCGACGTGCTTCGGGGCGCGGGGTTCGCGGCGTGTCTCCGTTCCGTAACGGATGGGCGGTGGGTGCGCAGCGGCGCGGGTTACCCGCTAGTATAAGCGGCGAGTTACGTGCTTAGCGCGAAGGCGCGGAAGGCACCGGCGCGGCGCAGGCCGCTTGCCAGGGTTGGCCGCGCTGGCTGTGCTGACGATTCGCTAGAGGAGACCCGCTATGACCCACGCCAAGCCAGCCGGCGCCAAGCGCGTCGCCATCGTCACCGGTGCCTCGTCGGGCATCGGCCGCGAGTTCGCGCGCCAGATAGACCTGCTGCAGCAGGTTGACGAGATGTGGCTCATCGCACGCGACGAGGCGGCCCTGCGCCAGGTGGGGGAGGCGCTTACCACGGCGTCGCGCGCCATCGCGACCGACCTTTCCACCGAGCAGGGGCTCGACGCGGTGCGCGCGATCTTGGCTGACGAGCAGCCGCGGGTGCGCTACCTGGTCAACGCGGCGGGCTTTGGCAAGTTCGGCGATTGGCGCACCATATCCAACGCCGATTCCGACGCCATGGTGAACCTCAACTGCCGGGCCGTGGTGGCCATCACTCGCGCTGCGCTGCCGCGCATGGAGCGGGGCAGCCGCATCATCCAGGTGGCATCGGCCGCGGCGTTCGCCCCGCTGCCGCACCTGAACGTGTACGCTGCCACGAAGGCGTTCGTGCTGCGCTACACCCGCGCGCTGCGCTGGGAGCTGCGTGGCACGGGCATCACTGCTACGGCGCTGTGCCCCACCTGGGTGGACACTGGCTTTGAGAAGGTGGCGCGCCAGTCGGGCGGCAGCAACGACGTGAACCACCTGCTGGGGGCGCAGCAGGCGCGCACCGTGGTGTCGCGGGCGCTGTGCACCAACCGTGCGCATCTGGCCGTGGCCTGCGCTAGCCCGCAATCGGCGCTGTTGCGCCTAGCGGGGAAGGTGCTGCCCAGCTGCGTGACCATGGCGGGCTGGGAGGTGCTGCGTCGCGTGTGAGCGCGGGGTTGTGCAGGCGCGCTGGGTGGGTCGCGCGGGTTGGGCGCGTCGCGTGAGCATGGAGGGCGCGGGTGCGTTGCGCACGTTGCTTGCGCTGTTCGCATCTGGGTTGCATGGCACGGCATGACTGCGCGCGATATGGCTGCGGTATGGCGCGGGCTGCCCTCGACGGAGCAGGGGCCTTTCGGTATACTCTACCTTTGCGCCCGGATGGCGGAATGGCAGACGCGTCGGTCTCAAAAACCGATACCTTCGTGGTGTGTGAGTTCGAATCTCACTCCGGGCACCATCAAGATCTCTCCCTCAGCATAGCTCTGCATAGCGTCTGGCTTTCGGCTTAAGCGTCGTCCCGTTCCTTTTTTTGGTGCGCTGCAAGGTCGCCTGACCAGGCAAGTTTGCGCTTGCGTGTCCGCGTGTGCTAGAGTGCGCATCACTTAGCAGCCTCGAGCTTTTCCTGTTGCAATGCGAGCGCGGGGGGCAGCGAGGGCGCTAGGCAAACGGGAACATACTTTGCTTTCGCATCGGGAAGGAAGCAAGACGAAATGCGAATCGGTAACGCCTTGCGGCATGCTGCCGCATCATCTTTCGGCATAGCCTTGTCTATCATGTTGGCTTCAAGCCTGCTGCCCGCTGACGCCTTGGCAGAAGGCGTGGGGGGGGTAGCCCTCTAAGCCAAAGCGAACCAGGTTCTGGTTCGGAAGATCTTTCAGCTTCTGCAGAAGCTGCGGGAGGTGCCGTTGCGGATAGCGGTGCAGGTGCGGATGCGGAAGGCGAGCCTTCTGTCACCCTGAGCGGAGCCGCCGAAGGCGGCGAAGCCGAAGGGTCCGGTCAAAAACCACAAACCTTGGCCTCTGCCCTCGCGGGCAAGCCTGCCGCGTTCGTCAACGCTGACGTCGCCCTCGGTGGCGATACGGTCGTAGGCTCGTTCACCGTCGATGGCCTGACCTTCGCGGTCACAGGGGAATCGAGCGTCGAGCTCGTCGGCATTGCTCCTTCCGTCATTCCGAGCGAAGCTGCCGGAGTCGAAGGGTTCGATTCAGATCAAGCCAGCGAAGCTGGCGTCACTAACCTCACCCTCCCCGAGACTGTCACCTACGAGAGCGCCGACTACACCGTCACCTCCATCGGCGCCTACGCCTTCTACCTCTCAGGCTTGACGTCTATCACGTTGCCTGCGAGCGTGAGCGATGTTGACGACCGCGCATTCCGCTCGAGCGATGTTGCCAGCGTGACCCTCGCAGACGAAAACTCTAGCTTCTCCTCTTACGACGGCGCCCTCTACGACGCCACCCGATCAAGCCTCCTGCTCATTCCCGGGGGCAGGCAGGGCGCTGTCCGCATCTCCGACAAGGCCGAGGAGGTGGACGCGTCGGCCTTCTCGCATTGTGCTGGCGTGGATTCAATCTCGGTCGATGCGGGCAGCGCGCACCTCTCCTCCTGGGAAGGATTGCTCTATGACGCCGACGGTACGACGCTCCTGCGCGTGCCTGCAGGCGCAACCGAGATAACCATACGAGATGGCTGCACGACCATAGCGGCTGGTGCGCTCGAAGCCTGCGCGAGCCTCACCACCATCAACGCACCGGCAAGCGTGACTTCGATAAGCCCCTATCTCCTCGAGCAGGAGCCAGAGACCGTTATGGCCCCAATCGCCGTCGCTGCTGTAGAGGGCAAGAACGAAAGAGGCTCGACCAAAGAGGGAGAGTCTGCCGATGCTACTCCGCAGCTCACCGCCATGGTTGCGCTTTCCACGACCGATGACGACCTGCCTACTGTCGATCCAGCGGTCATTGCTGTCTCGCTTCCCGCTGACGTTGACCCGGCGCCGTGGCTCGCTGTCGGCTTCGCTGTAGGCAGCCCCCAGAGTGAGCCTGAGGATGGGACCGGGGGTGGTGCGGGCCTCCTTGGCGCCTCTCTCGAATCAGCTTCGAGTTATGCGGCAACAGCACAGACAGTCTATAGGAGGTTCGATCAGTCTACGGTTTATTTCACCAGTGCCAATGCTTCTAGCTGGACTAAATCGGCTGCGAAGATTAATAAGTTCATCACGAATAGCACGAAATATGATGCTTATCGATTCTATAATGGCTGGCTTTATCTGCGTAATCCTTCCAACAGCACGCCGACGGTTTATGCTCAATCCAACACGGGTGGAAGGTTCTCGGGCTTGCGGGTGGCAACC
Source organism: uncultured Eggerthellaceae bacterium (assembly GCA_910588095.1). Taxonomy (GTDB): domain Bacteria; phylum Actinomycetota; class Coriobacteriia; order Coriobacteriales; family Eggerthellaceae; genus D16-63. The sequence continues at coordinate 2,785 of CAJUQH010000017.1, read as the reverse complement.
TCGGAAACAGGCCCGTTCACTGAGGTTCCTGAAAGCGCGAACTACACGGTAATAACGCGGACCACCTATCTATGGGTAATCACGGGATACGCCCTAACCTTCAATGATGAGGGAGGCTCTGGGGGTCCTGGCACCGTATCGATTGCCAACGTCGGGGAGCCTAATCCGACAAAGGTTGCAACACCATCCTTGTCTGGATGGACGTTTTCAGGATATACCGATGATTTTTCATCGATGCCCATTCTTTACTATGGGAGTAATGGGGCAGCTACTTGGCAAGCTGCTTCGATTACGGCAGATAAGACCCTCCACGCCAACTGGACCAAGACGGTCACCTTCAACGCGAATGGTGGGACGCAGGGGTCCTTAAAGACGCTAACAGCCCTTAAGGGGTATCCCCTTGGACGCACGGTCAATCAAGTGGATTCATCTAATGCAAACTATCCCATCCGAAGCCTCTTCGTGAATCCGATAAAGGTGAATTCGAGCTGGGCTCCGACGCGGACAGGGTACACATTCGCTGGCTTCTACGATACGAGCGCTTCGAGCGGTGGCACGCAATACATCGACGCCTCCGGCAACCTTAAAGTTCCAACCTGCCCGAGCAACATGCCCGCTACGCTCTATGCGCGCTGGACGCCGTTGAAATACACGATTTCCTATACACTCAATGGCGGTTCGGTCTCTGGAAATCCGACCTCCTATACGCCAGATACGGCCGCGTTCACCCTGAAGAACCCGACGCGCACGGGCTATACCTTCACAGGGTGGTCAGGAACGGGCCTTACGGGCTCTGCCAACAAGACGGTGACCATTGCCAAGGGGTCGATCGGCAATCGCGCCTATACGGCCAACTGGACTCCGAATATCACCCTCACCTGGAACTCCCAAGGCGGCAGTGCGGTGGCCAGTACCACGCAGGCGTACTCGGCCTCGACGAAGGTGAAGCTGCCCTCGAACCCAACTCGCACTGGCTACACCTTCAAAGGCTGGTTCACAGCGGCCTCGGGCGGCACGCAGGTGACGGCCAATACGGCGCTGCCCTCGTCGAACACGACCTACCATGCCCAGTGGACCGCCAACTCCTACACCGTCGAGTACTGGAACAAGGCAGGTACTGTCAAGCTCTCGAGCGACACCGGTTTCAAGTACGATACGGCTCGCAACTTGGCTGGAAAGCCCTCAAGTGGGGTCAATGCGGGCTACACTGCCGTAGGTTGGGCGACGGCGGCCAATCAGACGAAGGCGACCTATGGCTTCGGCTCTTCGCAGAAGAACCTGGTCGCGAGCGGCACGAAGAAGCTCTTCCTGGCCGAGACCGCCAACACCATCCGCACCACTTGGCACTACAACGGAGGCACCATCGACGGCAACGCGGGCTCGACCTACCGCGACACCGTCTACGCCAGCGGGAAGAGGCTCGGCGACGCCCTGGATCCCGACTTCTGGGCAGAGGGGCGCCTCGCGCGGGCAGGCTACCATTTCGCGGGCTGGTTCACGGCGGCGTCAGGCGGCACCCAAGTCTCGGCTGACACTGCTCTTCCCACATCGAACGCCACCTATTACGCCCACTGGGTAGAGCAAGGTCCGCAGGTGCGCTTCTTGGCAGGAAGCGACATCTGGCGAAACATCGACCGGTCGCTCGGAGGCCCTGAAGGCATTGGCAGCTTCGCAAGCCCGTATGGGGGCATGACCTACACCGCTCGGCTCGTCTTCGCATCCGGACGGGTGGATGCTATAGGCGTGAGCAGCTATGAGCCAGTGCGTGAGGTGACCTATCACATAGGCTTGAACCAGTCGGTGTCCGGCGTCACGAGCGCATGGCTCGTGACAGGCGATGCCCAGGGCAACAAGGCTGGTTCGTGGCTCTCGTCGAGCGGAGCCTCTGTTGCAGGCAAGGCTTCAGCTGATGTCTACCTCAACGGCTATGGCGCTTCCACCATCACCTGGGATGCCCAGGGCGGCGAATGCTCCACGACCGCCACGCCCAACATCATGCCCTATGACACGGCAGTGTCCCCCGAGCCCAAGCGGGCAGGGTTCGTGTTCGAGGGCTGGTACGACGGAACAGGAGAAGACGCGAAGCTCGCCTGCAAGGCGGGGCAGCGCACCCCGCAGATAACGGCGGACACCACCTACTATGCCAGGTGGGCGCCGGCCATCCGCGCTGATGCTCCCATAAGCGCGACGGTGAGGCTTGATATCCTGGGCGTCGAGGACCAGGCCATGGACGAGGAAGAGCCCGGTTACCTGGAGTCGCGCTGCGGCGAGCCTCTGAAGGTAGCCGAGGTCGCCTTCGAGAAGAAGCCAGGGGCGACAGACCTCTTCGGCGCCCACGTGACCGACATCGAGCTGCAGGCGCTCCCGGGCAAGGATGCCTCCTGGGCCACGGGCAGCCCTGCCTTCTCGTTCGCCCTCGATGCAACAGGTGAGGCCGCCACCGAAGACGATGCGGCCAAGCTCGCGCCGCTTTCCATGTCTGGCTACGAGGTGCGCATACCCATAAGCTATCGCTTCCTCATCCCCGATGCCCTGCTCGACGAGGTGCTGGGCGCCATCGACCCTGCGACCTTCGAGGACAAGAAGACCCCTGTCTGCTCGGTAACGTATACGATGGCGTTGGCGAATCCGGAAAGCTGATCGGCGAACAAGGCTGCGCGGCGCTGGCAGGTATAGCGCTCGGTTTCTTGCGCTTCGGGAGGTAATCAGCCCCTTCTTCAGTGCTCAATCTGCAAATGTCAACAAATATTCGGACAGTTTTTCATTATTCCCGTTGAAACGGATG
>CAJUQH010000016.1 GCA_910588095.1 uncultured Eggerthellaceae bacterium | reverse complement strand
TTCGCAGAGGGGGCGACCGCAGAGTCCCAAGGCGTGCACTTCAAGCTCGATGACGCGGTGGACATGGACGACTCCTCCCGCTACGGCTCCTTCGTCATACCGAAGCAGGCAGCATCCTTCGACCCGACAGCCACAGAGCGCGACGACGAGAGCCGCCTGTACGTGTCCTACCGCTTGAACCTGAGCAACAAGGTGGGAGGCTCCGAGACCCCCAACCACGGCCTCGTGACCCCTGGAAGCGTGAACGAAGGCGACCGCACCCCCATCGCCGAGGTGAGCTACGAGTTCGCCGTGGCCGATGGCGAGGCAGAAACGGAGATAGGAAGCAATGCCACCGGCAGTCTCCTAGATGATTTCTTCATCCAGGATGGAACGCTCATCTACGGTCCAGCTAACATAAAAGCTGCCGCTAATGACATTGCTCGTAATGGCACCACCTCGCGTTACTACGAGCAGTACGATTCGTATCTTTCTTGTGGGATGGCCGGAGCAGTGAGCGATTGGTCGGGGAACAAGGTAAGCGGTAAAGTGCGGTGGGATGACAATGGCGACGGAGTGCCAGATACACTCTATGACGTGCGCATCATCGGCATTCTTTATGATAAAGATGAGCAGGGTAAAGGTATCGGGCTCACATTCCAGTTCGTAGGAATCTTGAACCGGCTGTACGGCTTCAACGATACGAACACCAATATTGGTGGATGGGGTGCGAGCAAGCTGCAGCAGGAGATGAACAGCGGGAGCATATGGAAAGCTACGCCTTCCGCTTTGAAGAATTGCATAACTCCAGCTTGCAAGACCTATAGAGATGGGCAATACACCTCTAATGCTGCGACGATATCGGACCGCTGCTACAGTCTCTTCCTGCCTAGCTATGCCGAACTGACCGCAACGCCTCATAAAACCTGGACTACTCGCTGGGAGTACTTCCTCCCGGAACGATCCGTGACCTCACGACCCTATGATTACTATAGCGAGGTTGATGGTACAACTGGCAGCAAGGAGAAACTGGCGAAAGCAACGGCGACCAATCCTGGTGTCTATACCGATTGGTGGATAAGGTCGCAGCATCCATCGATGACTGTGACGTTCGTCGCCGTAGATGCAAAGGGGTTGCCAAGCGGCCGTTCTGATTCGCTTCTTGCGAAAGACGCTCATGGCGTGTCACCTTGTTTTGCCATCTAAGGATGCGGCTAAGGCGCTTCAGGCTATACGTCGAAGCGGCACCAGGCATGGGCGCGAGGGCGACTCGTGACAGCATCCTGGTTCTAGCGAGCGAAGCGAGCGCATATGAAAGCTGAAACGAGCGAGCGCAGTGGCTCGCAAGGGCCGCAAGCGGAGCGTGGAACCCGAGCACCCATGGCTGACGCCGCGCTGAAGATAGAGCAAAGCGAAAGCTAAACGCTTCCGCTCCCTTCATTGGATTCTTCGACTCCGCTGCTTTCAGTGGCTTCGCTCAGAATGACAAGGCAGCAGCCTCAGCCATAGACCCTCACCCCTTCACGGGAGACAAGGTATTCGATATCGGCCAGGCTGTCCTTGCGGGCCGCAAAGCGCTCCTTGGAGCCTACCAATATATCCTTCGGCATGCCCATCCAGAGCAGGGCGCGCCCGATGCGCCCCATGCGCTCGAAGCGACCCTCAGCGTCATCGGAGGTGACCACGTAAAGGTCGAGGTCGCTATCCTTACGCTCCTCTCCGCGGGCATAAGAGCCGAACACGTATACAGCCTCGGTTGGGACAACGGAGGTCACGCTGGAGACGATGCGCTGGATATAGCCTTCGGGAAGGTTGATCGTATGAGCCATGGTGCACCTCCTATCAGGGCACAGCCAGAAATCAGAGTGCCTGTAGCACGCTTACAGTGTACCTTACCGCGCCCTCGCAGCAAAGCGAGCACCGAGGGCGCTGCCACATCGTTAGGCTGACCCTGCCCTGTGAACAGTGCTACGTCCCCTGTTCACGGTGACCGCATCTATCCGATAACGCAGAAGCGCCGCCCGGATGGGCGGCGCTTCGCTGCTCTCTGCTGAGATATGCTTACAGCATATGGGCGCGCAGCTCCTCGTCGGAAAGCGGCGACAGGTACGCCGGCGGCAGGTCGAAGATGGTCTTGCAGCCCGCCTGCCCCTCAGCCGCCATGCGCGCGCAGGCGCGGGCGACAGCCACCAGCACGCTGCCGGTGAACTCGGGGTTGGAATCGAGCTTGAGCGAGTACTCGATCACATGGGTGCACTCCCCTTGCGCGCCGGTGGTGCCGGTGCGGATGACCGAGCCACCGTGCGGGATGCCGGCATGGTCGCGGTCGAGCTCTTCCTGGGTCACGAACGTCACGGTGGTGTCGTAATCGGCGAAGTAGTTGGGCATGGTCACGATGGCCTGCTCGATGGCAGCGAGGTCAGCGCCGTCCTCTGCCACGACGAAGCACTCGCGGGTATGCTTCTGCCGAGTAGCGAGCTCGGGCTGCTGCCCGGCGCGCACCGCCTCGAGGGCAGCCGGCACGGGCACGGTGTACTGGCGCGCATCGGCCACGCCGGGAATGCGACGGATGGCATCGGAGTGCCCCTGCGACACGCCACGGCCCCAGAAGGTGTAGTCGGCGCCGTCAGGCAGGATGCTGTTGGCGTAGAGGCGCGCCACCGAGAACATGCCCGGATCCCAGCCCACCGAGATGACGGCCACGTGGCCGCTGGCCTGGGCCGCTTCGTCCACGGCGGCGAAGTGCTCGGGGATGTTCGCGTGCGTGTCGAAGGAGTCGACCACGTTGAAGGCGCGGGCCGCAGCGGGGGTCTGCTGCGGCAGGTCGGTCGCGCTGCCGCCGGCCAGCACCAGCACATCTATATCGTTGGCGTGGGCGTCCAGCTCGTCGGCCGGGTACACGGCCACGCTGGCCGTGACCGGGGTCACCGTGGCGGGGTCGCGCCGGGTGAACACCGCCACGAGCTCCATGTCGGGGGCGGCGGCGCATGCCAGGTCGATGCCCCTCCCCAGGTTGCCGTATCCCAGAATGCCGATGCGCGTTGCCATGGCCGCTTCCTTCCTCGTGGTCGCTCGTGCGAATCAAGTTCCATCGGCGCCAGTATACTTCAAACCCGCAGGCGCCCGAGGGCGTCGGAGCCGGTTGAAACATGCTGTTAACGCGATGGCGAAGGGCACGGCGCAGAAAGGCCCGAAGCCACGGCGCTGAGCTGCGCGAAGCGGCCCAGGTGGCAGCCGCGCCCGAACGCGAACAGGGGCCACACGGCGGCATGCACGCCCTGTGGCCCCTGGGATGGGTCATGCGAAAGCCCGGCTAGAGCGCATGGTCTGGAGTCATCACGCCCTCAACGGGTCGTAGGTATTCGGAGTCTCGATGCCCTCGTCCATCTGGAACAGCTGCTGGACGAACTCGCGGTACTCTGCAATGGCCGACTGCGTGTGCTCGTCGAACATGCCAGCGTACAAGCCCAGCGACTGGGCCAGCTCGGTGAACGCGACGGTGCTGTCGTCGCCGTCGAGAACGCGCGCCCAGCGCTTCCCCAGCAGCTCGGGCAGCTTGCCCTCGCGCGCCAGCTTGTCCATCTGGGGGAATATCTTGCCCTGGAGCTTGTCTATCTTGGTGAACACATGCTCATAGGTGGGGTCTTTGTAAACAGCCTGCATGATGCCAGCCTCTCCTTCGGTCGCCGTTTCCCATGACCCCATGCTAGCGTGCGAGCGCGAGGCGGCGTGAAGGGCTGGGCAGGCGTTACGCAACCGGCGGGATGGCGCTACCTTCCCGTCTCATTCGCGGCAGCTCGATGGTGAACACCGTGCGACCGTCGGCCGACGAGGCGGCGATGGTGCCGCCATGGGCTGCCACGATCTCCTTGGCGATGGCAAGGCCAAGGCCCGCACCCCCCCCATTGGTGGAACGGGCGCCGTCCTCGCGGTAGAACTTGTCGAAGATGCTCTGCAGGTGCGCCGCCGATATCTCGCGGCCCTGGTTGGCCACGCTGATGAGCCAGCGCGAGGCAGGGGGCTCGGCGGCGATAGGCGTGGTCGCGGAAGCGCTGGCCGTGCCCGGGCCTTCCGCGGGGCCGCCATCTTTCGCGCCTTCCTTATCCAGCGCAGCAGGCGCCGCCTGCTCGATGCGCGCCTCCACGGCGATGATGCTGCCCTCGTCGGCATAGGCTACGGCGTTGCGCAGCACGTTGCTGATGGCGCGAGCCATCTTGTCCGGGTCGAGGTAGAGGCCCTCGTCGGCAGGCACCTCCACGGCAATGGACACGTTGCGGGCCTCGGCGGCGGGGTACAGCTCCTCGGCCACCTGCTCCAGGAACAGCCGCGGCTCCACGGTGCAGCGCTCCAAGGGGATGGCCTGCAGGTTGTAGCGGGTTATCTCGAAGAACTCGTCGATAAGGCTGCCGAAGCGCGACGCCTTCTCGAAGGCCAGCTTTATGTAGCGGCGGCGCGTGGGCTCGGGCAGGTCGGGTGCTTCGTCCAGCAGCTCGAGGTAGCCCACCACCGAGGTGAGGGGCGTCTTTATGTCGTGGGCCAGGTAGGCCACCAGCTCGTCTTTGCGGCGCTCGGCCGCTACGGCGGCGCGCTCGTCGGAAAGGGCCGCGAGGCGGATGGCGTTCAGCTCGTCTTGGGCGATGGCCAGGCTCGGCGGCAGCACGATGGGGCGCTCGCGGTCGGCCATGAGGTCGGCCACGGCGCCGGAGAGCTCGTCGAAGCTCCTGAGCGAGCGGCTCATGGCCGCGCGCACGATGATGGCGCAGCCCGCCAGGTAGATCACCAGCACCAACGGCACCTTGAGCGCCCGGATGGCGTTGTAGGTGCTCAGGTCGCGCGCGGCGACGAAGCCCGGCCCTTCCTCGATGACGACGGAATCGCCGTTGCCGACCTGCTCGGCCGCCAGCTTTCGCAGCGCATCCCTTTTGATGTCGTCGGCGGTCATCCATTTATGGAAGCCCGTATCGACCAAGGCGGGCTTCACCGCGAACACCGTCGCATCGAGGCGTGCCTGGTCGGAGAAACGCTCGACGATCACGTCGGAGCCTTCGGAGCCTTCGGAGCTGCCGGAGCCGTCAACCTCGCCCGCAGCCACAGCGTCCGCGTCCGCCTCGGCGTAGCTGCGCTCCAAGGCGTCGAGCGTCTCTGGGTCCACCGCCTCGCCGACGACCTCGTAGCCGAGCACGGTCAGGCACTCGTCGAGGGTGTAGTTCTCGTACTCCCGGTAATGCCAGGGCGCCGTGGCATCGGCTACGGCATTGGCGATGGAGCGCACCACCGTGACGTTCAGCACCAGAGCCAGCACGATGAATGCAGCGGTGTAGGCCGCCCAAGCAAGGGCCAGGCGCGTGGTGAGGCGGCGGTGCAGCTCGCGGGACTGCTTGGAGCGGAAGCGGCTCATCGGGCGGCGCCTCGCGCGGGGGCTTCCACAGGAGCTTCGGCAGGCGCTCCGCCATCGCGGGCAGCGGCGCCTTCGGCAGCACCTCGCCCTTCCCCGCTGATTGGCGCGATGGCTGCAGCCGGCCCGCCGCCGACGCGGTAGCCCACGCCCCAGACCGTCTGGATGAACTCGGTGGACGAGTCGACGGCCGCCAGCTTCTGGCGCAGGTGGCGTATGTGCACCATCACGGTGTTGGACGCTGCGCTGTCATAGGGCTCGTCCCACACCCGCTCGTAGAGCTCGGAGGTCGGCACAGGGTTGCCGCCCCGGCCCAGCAAGAGCGCCAATAGGGAATACTCCTTGGGCGTCAGCGCCAGCGGCACATCGTGGACCGTCGCGGTGTGGGCCTCCACGTCCATCTCGATGCCGCAGGCTTCCAGCACCGAGCGCGCAGGCGCGCCCTCGACCGCACGCTGAGCCCGGCGCAGGCGCGCCCGCACCCGGGCCACCAGCTCGCGGGGCTTGAAGGGCTTGGTCACGTAGTCGTCGGCGCCTAGGGCGAAGCCCACCACCAGGTCAGCCTCCTCGTCCTTGGCCGACAGGAACACCACCGGCATGTCCGAGATGGCGCGCACCTGGCCGCACAGCTCGAAGCCGTCCATGCCCGGCATCATGATGTCGAGTATGGCCAGGTCGAAAGCGCCTTCCCTCAACACGTGCAAGGCCTCGGCGCCGCTGTAGCATGCGGTGGCCTCCATGCCCTCGGCGCGGAAGATGCTCGTCACCAGATCGGCAATGGCCTGCTCGTCATCCACCACCAGCAAGCGAGCGGGCGGAAGGGCGGCGTTCGATGATATCAGGTCGTCCATGGCACCCATCATAGCCCACCGGGCCGCGCTCGGGTCGGACGAGCAGCCGGGCAGCGCCATGATTAAGGAAAAGTTAAGGGGGCTTAAGCATTTCATAAGCAATCGCTATGGGAACGTTAAACAGGGCCTGGCCTAGCATGGCATATGCCGGCGGGAAGCGCCTCATGCCCGAGCCGGGCCCCGCCGGCGCTAGCACCGGGTCCGTGCGCACCGCCGGGCCGACAGCAAGGAGGAGCCATGGACGCCAACATACTGTTCCAACGCACCCGACCGGCCGCCTCTGGCGACGGCGGCCGCTACAGCCGCGTCTACAGCTACGGCGCCCCCACCGCGAGCGCCGATGCCTACTATGCCTACGCCAGCGAAGGCTATGGCGCAGCTGATGTCACGGGCAGCTGCTGCGACCCCTTCCCCGAGCCGCGCGGGTTCGAGCGCAGCGCCTACGCAGGGCGCCGCAGCCGGAAGCCGGTGAAGGCCATCGCCGTGACGGCCGCCTTGGCCTTCGTGGCGCTGGTGACGTTCTGCTCCCTGGCAGCCATCACGCTCTCCGATGCCGCTGGCGGCTCGCTGGGCGTGGCGGGCGGGGCCGGCGCAGGCGGCGTCGCCCCTGATGGATCTGCGGTATCGACGCCCAAGGACCAATGGCGCCGGGGCACGGTGCCCTCGCTCTACCAGACCGACAAGGCCTGGGCCGACGAGCCCTACGGCGACGGCACCATGGCCACCCACGGCTGCGGCCCCACCGCGCTTTCCATGGCCTACATCAGCCTGACCGGCAAGACCGACCGCGACCCGGCGGCCATGGCCGGCTTCTCCACGGAAGGCGGCTACCTGGACGGCGGCGTGACCAGCTGGCTGCTCATGTCGGCCGGCGCGAACGAGCTGGGGCTCACCTCGAACGTGCTGCCCGCCAACGCAGGGGCGGTGCGCGAGGCACTGCTGGCCGACCACCCGGTGATATGCAGCGTGGGCCCAGGCGACTTCACCACCGACGGCCACTTCATCGTGCTGGTGGACGCCAACGCCGACGGCACAGTGAGCCTGCGCGACCCCAACTCGCCCGAGCGCACGGCGCAGGCCTGGGACCTCGAGCGTGTCATGGGCCAGTGCCTGAACATGTGGGAGCTGTCGCGCTAGGGCCGCTGTCGCGCATAAGGCCCGCCAAGGCCCAAGCCCGCCTTCGCTAGCTCGCCAAGCCCGCTTCCGCTAGGCCCGGGGGTGGGCTTGGGCGTGCACGGCCCGCAACCGCTCGGCCGATATGTGGGTGTATATCTGGGTGGTGGAAAGGCTCGCGTGGCCCAGCATCTCCTGGACGCTGCGCAGGTCAGCCCCGCCCGAGAGCATGTCGGTGGCGAAGGTGTGGCGCATGGCATGGGGCGAGAGCCCCTCGTCGAGCCCCGCTTCGCGCAGGGCGCGCTTGAACATCTTGCGGATGGCATCGGTGGAGTACGGGTTGCCTCGCGATGACACGAAGAACCGGTCAGACGCCTTGGCGCCAAGCAGCTTCGGGCGCGCGATAGATGCGTAGTCGGCCATGGCCTGCACCGCCAGCTCGTGGATGGGGATGATGCGCTCCTTCGAGCCCTTACCGAGCACCTTCACCTGCCGCCGCTCCAGGTCGACGTCAGCCGTCTTGAGCCCCGACGCCTCTGACACGCGGGCCCCGCAAGCGTACAGCAGCTCGAGCACTGCCAGGTCGCGCATGTCCTCGGGGGTCTGGTCGCGAGGCGTGCCGTCGAGCTCGCGCGGGCCGTGGATGCTCAGCAGCCGCGCCATGTCGGCCGCGCGGATGACCTTCGGCAGCGTCTTGGCGGCCTTGGGTCCTTGCAGCACGCTGGCCGGGTCGGATTCGATGCGACCGGTCACGTTGAGCCAGCGGAAGAAGCTGCGCAGCGCCGACAGGCGGCGGTTCACCGTGGAGCGGGCGTAGCGCGCCTGGTCGAGCTCGCCCAGGTAGAAGCGCAGCTGCTTGTGGGTGATGGCCAGCGGGTCGAAGCCCTGGCGGTGCGCCCAGCGCAGGTAGTCGAGCAGGTCGGCCCGGTAGTTGCGCACGGTGTGCTCGGAGGCGCCGCGCTCCACCACCAGCGCGTCGCAGAAGGCATCGGCGTCGTCGAAGCCGGGCAGCTCATCGTCGGGCAGCTGGCCGTCTGCGCAGGCACTGCTCACCGCCGCGCGCCTTCCGCTGGCGCAGCTTCAGCGGGCGCTTCGCCGCCGGCGCCTGGCTCGGCAGCCTCTCCTGCGAATCCCGCAGCGGCCGCACCCGCCATGCCCTCGCCCAGCAGGCCAGCGCCCCGCAGCGCCTCGGCATAGCCGGCCAGCGCCGCCGCGCCGCGCTCGGCATAGGCGGCGTAGCGGGCGCCCTTGTTGCGCACCGGCTCGGCCAGGGGCGGCACGATGCCGAAGTTCACGTGCATGGGCTGGTATCCCGTCGTGGCCGGGTCGGTGGCGTAGGCCATGAGCGCGCCGAAGGCCGTCTCGGGCGGCAACGGCGGCAGCTCCACGCCGCGCAGCCGCGCAGCCACGGCCAGGGCCACGTGCAGGCCGCTGCGGATGGCCTCGCCGTAGCCTTCGGTGCCCGCCAGCTGACCCGCCACGTACACCGGCACGCCCAGGGCCTCGGCCGCCGGAGCGCGCAGGCGCCCATCGGGGGCCAGCAGCTTGGGCGCCTCGATGAAGGTGTTGCGGTGCATGACGCCGTAACGGGCGAACTCGGCTTGCTCCAAGCCCGGTATCATGCGGAACACGCGGCGCTGCTCGGGAAAGGTGAGGTTCGTCTGGAAGCCCACCAGGTTGTAGCTCGTGCCATGGGCGTCCTCCGCCCGCAGCTGGAGCGCGGCCCAGGGGCGGCGCCCGGTGCGCGGGTCGGTGAGGCCCACGGGCTTCAACGTGCCGAAGCGCGGCGCGTCGGGGCCCTTGCGGGCTATCTCCTCGATGGGCTGACATGCCTGGAACAGGTCCCTCGACTCGAAGTCGTGGGCCATCACCCGCTCGGCGCCCACCAGCGCGTCGATGAATGCCTGGTACTGGCCCTTGTCCATGGGGGCGTTGAGGTAGTCGCCCTGGCCCTCGCCCTCGTAGCGGCTCTGGCGGAACAGCTTCGCATCATCCAGCGAGTCGGCCATGACGATGGGGGCCGCCGCGTCGAAGAAGGCCAGGTGCTCTTGGCCAGTCAGCGCCGCGAGCGAGGCCGCCAGCGCGTCGGAGGTCAAGGGCCCGGTGGCCAGCACCACCGCAGCAGTCCCTTCCGCTGCCTGCTCGACGGACGGCACCTCGCCGCGCACGAGCTCCACCAAGGGATGCGCCTCCACGCAAGCGGTCACCTCGGCGGCAAAGCCCTCGCGGTCCACCGCCAAGGCGCCCCCCGCCGGAACCTGGTGCCGCAAGGCCATGCCGTAGAGCGGCGAGCCGAGGGCCGCCAGCTCGGCCTTGAGCATGCCGGCGGCGCTCTCGGCCTTCGTCGACTTGAGCGAGTTCGAGCAGACGAGCTCGGCAAGGCGGTCGGTGTGGTGCACCGGGGTGGGCCGCTCGGGCCGCATCTCGTGCAGCCGCACCGCCACCCCGCGCTCGGCCAGGGCCAGGGCGGCCTCGCTGCCCGCCAGGCCGCCGCCTATGATGGCTACCGTGTTGTTTCCCATAGCTGCCATGGTACCGCAAAAGCCCCCTACCCGGCAGCAGCGCGGCGCCCGCGCCGCCCGAGAGCCGGGCCGTAGCGGCCGTCGGGATATTGGGCCACCATGCCGTCGCGCTGGGCCTTGGCCAACCACACCATGAGCCACGTGAGCGCATCCTCGCGGGGCACCGCCTCGCGGGCCAGGCACAGCAGCTGCTCCACGCCCAGCGGCTCGGCGTCCAGCGCCTCCAGCAGCGGGTCGGCTGTCAAGGGCGCCTCGATGCGCACCGTGCCGTCCCTCGCCGCCAGCACAGGCCCTGCCTCCGTCGCGGCCGCCGGTGCCGCCTCTTGCCGCAGGCACCCGAACAGCATGAGCAGCTGGTCGCCGAAGGTCTCGTCGTCGACGATGGGCGTCGCCCCCTGGTAGATGAGCCGGTTCGCCCCCGCCGAATGCTTCGAGGCGATGGAGCCGGGCACCACCAGCACCTCGCGGTTGGCAGCCAGCGCCTCGTCCGCCGTGGAGAAGGTGCCCGATGGCAGCCCTGCCTCCACGATGAGGGTCGCCCGCGCCAGCCCGGCGATGAGCCGGTTGCGCTCGCGAAAGGCGTAGGGCATGGGCGGGAACTCCCACGGCTTCTCCGACACCACCGCCCCGCCGCCTTCCACGATGCGCTGGAACAGCCCGAAGTGCTCAGCCGGGTACAGCATGTCGCAGCCGCCGCCCAGGAACGCCACCGTGGGCGCACCTGCCGCCAGAGCCGCCTCATGGGCCACGGAATCGCAGCCTCGGGCGCCGCCCGATATGATGGCGATGCCTCGCTCGGCCGCCAACGTGGCGAAGCGCTTGGCGCAACTGCGGCCGTAGGGCGTCGCCTTCCGCGCGCCCACCACCGCGATACCTTCCTGCAGCGCCGCCGCGCTGCCGATGCCGTAGAGCCGTGCAGGCGGGTGCGCGATGGCCTTCAGGGCAGTCGGGAACAGCGGGTCGTCAGGCCCCAGCTCGAACCGCGGCCCCTTCAGCGGGGGCAGGTTGCTCTCCATGGCCGCCACCTACCTTCCTATGCCGTCGCGCAGGCGCAGGCCCAACGCTTCGGCTATATGGTCCTCGCGCACAGCCTGCCGCTCCTCGATGTCGGCGATGGTGCGCGCCACGTTCAGCATGCTCAGCAGCGCCCGGCCGCTCAAGGCATAGGCCCGGGCCATCGACTCGATGAACCCGCGCGCTGCGTCGTCGAGCCCGCACGAGGCGATGACCTCGCACGGCCGCGTGGCCGCCCTGCGGCGCCCGGCGCCCGCCTGGGCCCCTTCCCCGCCTCCTTCGCGCGCACGGCGCCAGGCGGCGAACTCCCGCGCCCGCAGAACGCCCTCGCGCAAGGTGGCCGAATCGGTGCCCGTGCCCGAGTCGAGCACGCTGCCCGGCGGCAGGCGGCGCACGTCCAGCTGCAGGTCGATGCGGTCCATGAGAGGGCCGCCGATCTTGGCCTGGTAGGCGCTTATCTGCGGCACCGTGCACGTGCACGGCTCCTCGTCGTCGCCATAATAGCCGCAGGCGCAGGGGTTGGTGGCCGCTATGAGCATGAACCGCGCCGGGAACGCCACGCTGCCGTCGGCCCGGGTGAGCGTGACCGCGCCGCTTTCCATGGGCTGGCGCAGCCCTTGGAGCACCGAGGGCTTGAACTCGGCGAACTCGTCCAGGAACAGCACGCCGCAATGGGCGAGCGATATCTCCCCGGGGCGGACGGGGTTGCCGCCGCCCACCAGGCCCGCGATGGTGGCCGAATGGTGCGGCCGCCGGAAGGGGCGCACCCCGGCCAGCACGCCTTCCATGGGCTCGCCCACCACCGAATGCACCACCGCCGCCTCGAGCATCTCGTCCTCGGTCAAAGGCGGCAGGATCGAGCCGATGCGCGAGGCCAGCATCGTCTTGCCCGAGCCGGGCGGCCCCATCATGAGCAGCCCATGGTTGCCTGCCGCCGCTATCTGCAACGCGCGCTTCGCCACCTCATGGCCAGCAACGTCCTTGAAGTCCAAGGCTGGCGCGAAGCCCGCCCCGTCGCCCCCGCCGATGCCGGCTGGCGGCTCGCACGGCTCCAGCGGGTCGCTGCCATGGAGCGCATCCAAGCTGCGCAGGCGGTACTGCGGCAGCTCCCGCAGCGGCACGGCAGACCCTTCCGGCGCCGTCACCAGCGCGAGCCCCTGCCCATGGGCGCATATGCCGAAAGCCAGCAGGCCGCGCACGGGCCGCACCGCGCCTTCGAGCGAGAGCTCCCCGGCGAACAGGCGCCCTTCCGCCAACGAGGCAGGCACCTGCCCCGTGGCCGCCAGGATGCCCAGGGCTATGGGCAGGTCGAGCCCCGACCCGGTCTTGCGCAGGTCGGCAGGGGCCAGGTTCACCACTATCTTGTTGGTTGGCATCGTGAACCCCGCGGCGCTTATGGCTGCCCGCACGCGCTCGCGGGCCTCCTGCACCGCCGTGTCCGGCATGCCCACGATGGCCATGCCCGGCATGCCGTTCGACACCGCCACCTCCACCGTCACCGGCAGCGCCTCGACGCCGCGCAGCGTCGCGCTGGCTATGGAGCATTGCGACCTCACTTGTCCGCCTCCGACCAGGCATTGATATGGTGCCGCACGAGCGCGCGGTCGGGCGCGATGGCCACCAGCGATATGACGTCGAAGCGCACGAGCATCTCCGTGAAGGCATGGCGCTCCAGGTACAGGCACGCGATGCGCTCGTAGCGCTGGCGCTTCTTGGCGGTCACCGCCTCGGCGGGGAAGCCCATGGAGGCATCGGAGCGGGTCTTGACCTCGACGAACACGATGACGTTGGCGTCACGCGCGACGATGTCGGCCTCGCCGGCGGCGCAGGTCCAGTTGCGATCCAGTATCTCGTAGCCCCGGTTGGCCAGGAAGCGGGCCGCCGCCTCCTCGCCGCGGGCGCCCAGCTCCTTGTTGTGCATGTTCTTGGCCTTGGCTGCCGCCTTTGACGGGGCCTTCGCCGCTGCGCGGGGCTTCGCCGTGGCTGGGGCCTTCGTCAGCGGCTCGGGCATGGCGCGCTTGCGGCTTGCCGCCGCCCTTCTCCCGGAAGCCGTGGCTGCCGGGGCCTTCTCCGTCGCTGGGGTCTTCCTGGACGCCTTCTTCGCAGGCGCTTTCTCAAGGGTCGCCGTTGCCATGGCTGCCTCCTTCGCTCGGGTCATGCAACCCATCATAGGAGGCCCGTATCCGCGAAAATCGACACAGCTCCAGCAGATCGCGCCCCAAGATGCCGGGGCCGTGTCGCCCATGGGTCAGCAAGGGAGCCGGCACCTTAACGTCAGCGGATCCGGGCAGGCACCGGGCGTTCACCCGCCGATGCGACGGCAGCGCGCCTAAGGGAAGCCGGGCAACGAGCTGCTGCTTGCCGGGAAAGCTTCTGCGAACCTGCCGCCAGATGACCGGCCATCCTGCCAGCGCAAGGCCGGGCAAGCGTCAGGGAAGCGTCGGAAGCGGCGCATGGCCGCCTTTCTAGAACAGGGTAGCCTGGGTGAACGCCGTGCAGAAGGACGCGCGATGCATCGGCGAGAGCCCCAAGCGCTGGATGGCCTCGATGTGCGCAGCGCTCGCGTAGCCCTTGTTCGAAGCGAAGCCGTAGCCCGGGAACTCGTCGTCGAGCTGCTCCATGAGCGCATCGCGCTCCACCTTGGCGATGATCGACGCGGCAGCGATGGATGCGCAGCGCCCGTCGCCCTTGACCACGTTCACCTCGCGCGGGTCGAGGCGCAGCGGGTTGCCGTCGAGCAGGATGACCTCGGGCGCCACGCCCGCCGCCTCGATGGCGGCCACGGCCCGCTTGAACGCCAGCTTGAGCACCGCGGTCATGCCGGCGGCGTCTATCTCGTCCGGCTGCATGTACTGCACGCTCCAAGCCAGGGCCTGGGCCTTCACCTGCGCGGCTATGGCCGGCCGGTCCTCGGGCCGCACCTGCTTGGAATCGTTGAGCCCGGCGATGGGCTCGGCATCGGGCGGCAGCACCACGGCGCCCACCGCCACCGGCCCCGCCAGCGGGCCACGACCCACCTCGTCGAGGCCCACCACCAGCTGCGCGCCGCGCTCGGCAGCCAGCGTGCGCTCGAAGTCGTAGAGCCCCTGCATCCGCGCCGCTTCCGCCTCCGCAGCATCGAGGCGCTTGCGGGCAGCGGCCAGCGCGCGCTGCACCCCCTTGCGAGTGTCAGCCGCCAGCGACCGCTCGAGCACCGCAAGGCCATCGCGGTCGGCCGCTTGCAGCTGAGCGGTTATCTTGTCTACGGTGAGCTCGTGCATCTTCGTCGAATCCTGGCCCTGGCAGCGCCCGCCCTGGGCGAGCGCGCGATGCCATGCAGAAAAAAGGCCCCTTGCGGGGCCCTTTTGCTTAGTTGAAAGCCTTTTCCTTGATCTTGGCCGCCTTGCCCACCTTGTCGCGCAGGTAGTACAGCTTGGCGCGGCGCACGCGGCCTCGGCGCGTGACCTCGATCTTCTCGATCTTGGGGGAATGCACGGGGAACGTGCGCTCGACGCCCACGGAGAAGCTCATCTTGCGAACGGTGAACGTCTCGCGGCTCGAAGCGCCCTGGCGGCGGATGACGTCGCCCTGGAACACCTGGATGCGCTCGCGGTTGCCCTCGGTGATGCGGTAGTGCACCTTCACGTTGTCACCCACGTTGAATTCGGGGAGGTCCTGCTTGATCTGCTGCTGCTCGATAGCGCGGATGATGTCCATTTCGATGTTCCTTCTATATTCCCTCGTGTAACTCTTGAATAATCAAGTGCGTAAAGACGCGATTAGATAGTATATCGCCATAGCACAGGGCCTGCAAGAGCTAATTTTCACAAGCCGGCGGAAGGTGCCAGCTCGCATTTGCGACGACGCCTAGCGGCGCGCCCGCAAGCCCGCCATGGGCCGCGCGCACAGCTGCCCTGCGCTCAAGCCAGCAGCATGAGCAGCGCGTAGGAGCCCACGCCCACCACCACGCTCCATATGAGCGAGCGCGTCTTGATCGCCACCAGCACCACGCACACCGATGCCACCAGCGGCACGGCCGCCGGCCACAAGCCGCCGTCGAACATGCCAGGGCTCAGCAGGTCGTTGGCCACCAGGGCCGCGAAGGCCGCGGGCGGTATGAGCCCGAGCGCGCGCGAGACCCCCTCGGGCAGCGACCGGCCCTTCAGCAGGAACAGCGGCAGCACGCGGCATACGAGCATGCATGCGCCGCACACGGCTAGGATGACCCAGAACTCGTCCCAGCTCATGCGGCCTCACCGCCTTCCCGCGCGCCCGGGCTCTTCCCTTTGCCGCGCCACGCGATGTAACCCAGCGCGACCGCCACGCCCAGCACCGCCCCGATGAGGATGGCGGGCCCGGTGAGCCCCACCGCCTTGCACGCGAAGACGCCCACCATGGCCGACACGCCGGCGATGACGTTCGCGCAGGTGAGGCGCTGCGTGACCAGCAGGCAGATGAAGATGGAGGTCATGGCGAACGCGGCGATGCTCAGCGGCAGGGCCAGGGCGCTGCCCAGCAGCACGCCCACCACGTTGGACGCCGCCCACGAGCTCTGCGAGAACAGGTTCACCAGCAGCGCGCGATCGACGGTCCAGCCGCCGTCCTCGAAGCGCCGGATGGACACGCCGAAGCTCTCGTCGGTCACCGTGGCCGCGAACAGGAACGCCATCCAGCGCGGCGCGTTGGCGCAGAAGGGCGCGAGCGAGGCCGAGTAGAGCATCTGGCGCGTGTTCACGAACGAAACGCTGGACACGATGGAGGCCAGCGGCGCCCCGGTCAGGTACATGTTGGGGATCATGAACTGCCCGGCGCCCGAGTAGAACAGCGCCGAGAGCAGCAGCACCTGCAGCGCATCGAGCCCCACCGACTCGCACAGGATGCCGCAGGGAATGCCGATGCCCACGTACCCCAGCATGATGGGGTACGCCGCCGCCAGCGCGTCTTTTGCCGGGCTGCCCTTGGTCATGGTGCCCCTAGCCATCATGGTGGGTCGACGGGATGAAGATGCGGTTGAACTGGTGGGTGGCGTAGCGGTCGGTCATGCCGGCTATGTAGTCGGTCACCGCGCGCAGGTCGTCGCCCCCCGAGAGCGCCCGGTACTCGGCCGGCACCTCGTCCACGTGGGCCACGTAGTAGTCGAACAGCGCCGTGAGCAGGCGGCGGGCCTTCTCGGTCTGCTCCTGCACGGGGGCCGAGCGGTACACCTCGCTGAACAGGAACGACCGCAGCTCCATCATGGCCTCGTACACCGCAGGGCTCATGCGCACGTCGTCGAGCTCGGCGCTGGTAGCCACCGTGTCCTCGACCAAAGTCTGGATGCGCGACGAATGGTCGGCGCCCAGCAGCGCATGGGTGCTGGCGGGCAGCGATGCCTCGGACAGCAGCCCAGCGCGTATGGCGTCGTCGATGTCATGGTTCACATAGGCGATGCGGTCGGCCAGCGCCACGATGCGCCCCTCCAGGGTCTCGGCGTGGCCAGAGCCCGTGTGGTTGGCTATGCCGTCGCGCACCTCGGCGGTGAGGTTGAGTCCCTGGCCGCCGTTCTCGATGACCTCCACCACACGCAGCGACTGGAGGTTGTGCTGGTAGAGCGCTTCTTCCTGGCTTGCGGGAGGCTCGATGCCCCGAGCGTGGGCCAGGCAGGCCGAAAGCGCCTGCTCGCCAGTGTGGCCGAAGGGCGTGTGGCCCAGGTCGTGGCCGAGCGAGATGGCCTCGGTCAGATCCTCGTTCAGGCCGAGCGCCCGCGCGATGGTGCGCGCTATCTGCGAGACTTCCAGCGTATGCGTGAGCCGCGTGCGGAAGTGGTCGCCCTCGGCCGCCAGGAACACCTGGGTCTTGTGCGACAGCCGGCGAAACGACTTGGTGTGCAATATCTTGTCGCGGTCGCGCTGGTAGTCGGTGCGCAGCAGGTCGAAGTTGCTCGACCGCTCGCGCCCTTCGCTCTCGTCAGCGAAGGCAGCCGACGGGCTCAGGCGGCTGCGCTCAGCCAGCTCCTGGTCCTCGCGGTAGACGATGGCCATAGCGCTCAGCTCCTCTCGGTCGGGTCGCACGCGGCAGCGACGGCATCAGGCGCGAAGACGCCGCGCTCGGTTATGACGGCCGTCACCAGGTCGGCCGGGGTCATGTCGAAGGCGGGGTTCCACACGTCCACGCCGGGCAGCGGCTCGGGCAGCACCTCGCCAGGGTCGCGCTGCTCGATGGGGATGGCCGCGCCATCAGGGCACGCCGGGTCGACGGTGGCGGAAGGGGCCGCCACGTAGAATGGTATGCCATGGTGCCGCGCGAGCACCGCCACGCCGTAGGTGCCTATCTTGTTGGCCACGTCGCCGTTGGCGGCGATGCGGTCGGCGCCCACCACGACGGCGTCCACCAGCCCTTGGGCCATGGCGGAGGCGGCCATGTCGTCGCAGAGCAGCGTCACCGGCACGCCCGCCCGGGAAAGCTCCCACGCGGTCAGCCGCGCCCCCTGCCCCACCGGGCGCGTCTCGTCGGCGTAGACCCGCGCGATGCGCCCCTGCTCGGCCGCAGCATACACCACGCCCAGGGCCGTGCCGTAGAACGCCGTGGCCAAGCTGCCCGCGTTGCAGTGGGTGAGCACGCGGCTGCCCGGGGCCAGCAGGGCAGCGCCGTTCGCGCCGATGGCGCGGTTGGCGGCCTCGTCCTCGGCTTCCATGGCGCGGGCCAGGCCGGCAAGGGCTGCCGCTGTGGCAGGCGCCTGCTCCCCCACCGCAGCCAGCGCTTGGGCCTCGGCCCACGCGCGGCGCACTCCCGCTTCCAGGTTCACGGCTGTGGGTCGGGCGGCGGCTATGACGTGCGCTGCCTCCTCGAGCGAGGCCAGGAAGCCTGCGGCATCCGGGGCCGCACCGGTGCCTTCCGCACCAGCCGCCACCGCGCTGGCGCCTTCCCCAGCAGTGCCTTCCCCGCTGGCGCGCTCCGCACCAGCCAGCTCGAACGCCACCAACGCCACCGCCGCAGCGCCCGCCACGCCGATGGCCGGCGCGCCGCGCACTTCGAGCGCCTGGATGGCACGCACGACCCGCCGCCAGTCGTCAGTACATATATATGCTTCATGGGCCGGCAGCTGCGCCTGGTCGAGCAGCACGAGCACCGGCGCACCCTCGGGCGCCCCGGCTTCTGCAGCCCACCCGTCCAGCGCCGCCTGGGCCTGCGCCGTCAAGCGCGTGCACGCCGCGCCGCCGCCCACGGCCGCCAAGGCCACGGTGCGCGGCAAGCGGTCCAAGCGAAGCTCTCTGCAAGGGGATTCATCCATAACACGGTATTCTAGCGCAAAAACGAAGGCCCCCGGCATCGAGCCGAGGGCCTTCGCGCATCTACGCAACTGCGGAAGCGCTACTTCTCCAGCGCCGCCTGAGCAGCCGCCAGGCGCGCCACCGGCACGCGGTAGGGCGAGCAGCTCACGTAGTCCACGCCGCAGGCCTGGAACGTATGGATGGAGTCGGGGTCGCCACCGTGCTCGCCGCACACGCCGCACACGATGTCCGGGTTGCCCTCATGCCCCAGCTCGACGCCCATCTTCACCAGCTTGGCCACGCCGGGATCGACGGTGGCGAAGGGGTTGAAGGGCAGCAGGCGCTCGGTCAGGTACTGCGGCACGAACTCCGACTCCACGTCGTCGCGGCTGAAGCCGAACGTCGTCTGGGTCAGGTCGTTGGTGCCGAAGCTGAAGAAGTCGGCGTGATGGGCTATCTCGTCAGCGGTCACCGCAGCGCGCGGCAGCTCGATCATGGTGCCCACGGGAATGTCCAGCTCCACGCCCTCGGCCTGAGCCACCTCGGCGATGGTATCCTCGGCAACGCCGCGCAGCTTCGCGAGCTCGGGCGCCACCGAAACCAGCGGGATCATTATCTCGGGCTTGGGGTCGAAGCCCTCCTTCTTGAGCTTGGCCGTGGCCGTGGCGATGGCGCGCACCTGCATCACCGGCAGGATTGGATACACGATGCCCAGGCGGCAGCCGCGCATGCCCAGCATGGGGTTCTGCTCGGCGAAGGAGTCGATCTTGGCCATGAGGTCGCGCTTCTCGGCGATGGCGGCCGCGTCGGCGCCGGTGGCCTCCATGCGGGCGATCTCGACGTCCAGAGCACGGGAATCCTCAAGGAACTCGTGCAGCGGCGGGTCGAGCAGGCGCACGATGACCGGCAGGCCGTCCATGGCCTTGAACATGCCGTAGAAGTCGCCGGACTGGGCCTCGAACAGGTCATCGACGGCCTTCTGGCGGATGAGCTCGTCGTCATGCAGGATGAACGACTGGATGATCTGCTTGCGGTCGCCGAGGAACATGTGCTCGGTGCGGCACAGGCCGATGCCCTGGGCGCCGAAGCGGCGCGACAGCTCGGCGTCCTCGGGGTTGTCGGCGTTGGCGCGCACGCCCAGCGTGCGGAACTCGTCGGCCCACTCCAGGATGGTGTCGAGGTCGCCGGTGAGCTCGGGTTGCACCAGCTCCACCGCACCCAGCACCACGATGCCCTCGGTGCCGTCGATGGATATCATGTCGCCCTCGCGGATGACGATGTCGGTGCCGTTGATGGCGGCTTCCTTCTTCTCGGCATCGATCTTCAGCGCCTCGACGCCGCACACGCACGGCGCGCCCATGCCGCGGGCGATGACGGCCGCGTGCGAGGTCTTGCCGCCGTGCGAGGTGAGGATGCCCTCGGCAGCGATCATGCCGGCCAGGTCGTCAGGATTGGTCTCCCAGCGCACCAGCACGCACTTGCGGCCAGCCTCGGCGGCCTCCACAGCGTCGACGGCCGAGAACACGGCCTCGCCCACCGCGGCGCCCGGGCTCGCGTTCAGGCCGCGAGCCACCACGTCGTAGGCGGCGTTCTTGTCGAACTGCGGATGCAGCAGCTGGTCGAGCTGCTCAGGCTCCACGCGGCGGACGGCTTCCTCCTTGGTGATGAGGCCCTCGCGCTCCATCTCGATGGCGATGTGCAGCGCGGCAGCGGCGGTGCGCTTGCCCACGCGGGTCTGGAGCATCCAGAGCTTGCCCTGCTCGATGGTGAACTCGATGTCGCACATGTCGCGGAAGTGGTTCTCCAGCGTGACGAAGATCTCCTCGAGCTGCTGGCCCGCTTCCTCGAGGCCGGCCACCTCCTTCAGCTCGGCGATGGGGCTCGTGTTGCGGATGCCCGCCACCACGTCCTCGCCCTGGGCGTTCACCAGGTAGTCGCCGTAGAACTCCTTGTCGCCGTTAGCGGGGTTGCGCGTGAACGCCACGCCCGTGGCCGAGGTGTTGCCCTTGTTGCCGAACACCATGGACTGCACGTTCACGGCGGTGCCCAGGTCGTCGGCGATCTTGTTCTTCTTGCGGTACAGCACCGCGCGCGGGTTGTTCCAGCTGCCGAACACGGCCTCGATGGCCAGCTGCAGCTGCGTGGTGGGTTCCTGCGGGAACTGCACCGTGCCGTCGACCACCAGCGTGGGGTACTCGCTGGCCGACACGTTCTCGGAGAAGATGCCCTTGAACACGTCCACGAGCTCTTGCAGGTCCTCGGCGGTCAAGTCGGTGTCCGACTCGACGCCGCGCTTGTCCTTCATGGCGGTGATGGCGTTCTCGAACAGGTCGCCGTCCAGGCCCATGACCACGTTGGAGAACATCTGGATGAAGCGGCGGTAGGAGTCCCAAGCGAAGCGCGGGTTGTCAGTCTGCTTGATCAGGCCGTTGATGGACTGGTCGTTCAGGCCCAGGTTGAGCACCGTGTCCATCATGCCCGGCATGGACATGGGCGCACCCGAGCGGACCGACACCAGCAGCGGGTCCTCCACGTCGCCGATGCGCTTGCCCATGCGCTCCTCGAGGTCGAGGCGATACTCATGGATGGTGTCAAGCGCCCCTGCGGGCCACGTGTTGCCAGCGTTGGCATATTCCATGCACGTCTGGCACGTGATGGTGAAGCCCGGAGGCACCGGAAGCCCGATGTTGGCCATCTCGGCCAGGTTCGCGCCCTTACCGCCCAGCACCGCCTTCATGTCGGTGTTGCCCTCGGTTACGTTCTTGCCGTGCGCGTCTTTACCGAATGCATAAACACGCTTCACTTCGTCGGTCACCTTCGTCTCCTTCATGACCCCGCGCGATGGTGGCTCGCGCGTCTGACTGGATGGTTTCCGCCCGCAGCGGATGGCCGCGCGTGCCGCTCGTTCGGGGCGGTTCGCACAGCTCTCTCATAATATCAGTTGGAAGGGGCCGGAAGCGAAGGCGCGCAGCACTTTTTCGCGAGCGCGGGCGAATTGCCGCCGCAGGTCGCGAGGGCGCGGCCGGTTGCCGGGCATTTGCCGTGCGTGAGGTACGGAGTTGGCTCCGCCGAAAGGAAACGGATGACCAGAAGCGGTAGCGTCCGGTCATCCCAATTCGATTAGGCGCTGCCCCGCTACCACAACGGGCAACCGCTGGGCCTAGTCTAGCACGTCACAATATCGCCGATGCGCATGCCACCAAAGAGGCACTTACCTTATTTCCAAACTGGCCTTACAAACAAAAGCACGGAACGCAGCCGCTATCGCTATACGCGTACCAGTTATACGCGTATCCTCGATGGTCCATATAGCCAAAATGGGTAGCATTGGCTCGATATGCGCTGCGCGACCACCAGTTTTGTGCAGCCATGGTTGACCACTTCTTATTTGCATAGGCATTGCTTGATGAAGCTCCTCCTTTCGCAAAATACTGATACTGGAATGAATTATTGGCTTCCTCATCATCGTTGTAGCCATTGATAGACAGACCATAGACCTCGTAAAGACTCGGCAGCCACACTGTCTGTTCAGACGATGTTTGAATCCCGCACCCATCGCCGCTTCCAAGCTGGTGTGTTTTAGTAACAGGGACAATGCCAGTGTCTGAGTTGACCAATGCAGAATCTAATGAGTTGACGAATGTACCCTGTAGATAAGTACGCATTGCCGTAGAATCCCAGCCCCCCGCATTACTCGCTCCAGAGTTCATATAAGTTCGGATTTTTGCACCAAATACCGTTTGCCCTCCATATGCCCATAGATCACGGAAGCAAAAAGTGAGCCCTGCCTTGCCGCCTGTGCTCATATCATCCTGGCAGATACCAATAAGCTGGATATTGCACGTACCCGACCCGACCCTCAATCTAAAGAGGCACGCATCCGGGTTGTCCAGAAAGCTCTTGAACAATCGATAGACTGGGTCCTTCTCTTGCCATATAGCATCACCCTCAGGCTCACCTGATTTCAGCAGCGTTCCTTCTGCGTTGTTTACCGGAGCCGCCTTTTCTGCTCTCGCTGAAAGATAGCGTGCCGCTTGTTTGATGTCATACGTTCCATATACACCTACAAGACCCCAATCAGGGTTGGTATTCTCCACCCACAAAGGATCGGCCTTGCTGCCTGTGGGCAGAATCCCCTGCGTAGCGAAGCAGTAGCTGATGTTCGCGATGGAGGCGGAAGCACCTTCGCTGAGGGTCGAGAGCTTGTCGTAGTCGAGCTCGGTATTGGTTTCCTGGAGGTTCAGGCGATAGCCGAGGGAGAGGGTATCCCCTGCCGGGATGGTGAACTTATCCGCGACAAAGGACTTCTCGAGCAGGATGTCGTCAAGGGAGAAGTCGACGGCGCCAACTGGTTTGGAAGCCGAGGTCGCATCCGGGTCCTTGAGGTCGTCTTCCTTCAGCTCTCCTGTTGCCGGGTACAAGCTGAACAGCTTGTCGGCTGTGCCGGATACGGTGCTGCCATCCTTCTTCTTCAAGATGTCGGAGGCACCCAAGCTCGTCGAGCCGTTGCCTTTAACCTGATTGGACTCCAAGCCCACTATGCGAAGGTCCACCTCGGACTGGCTAGCCACCTTGTTCTGGCCGAAAGCGCTCGAAGCGAGCCCTTCCCTGCTCTCGTTTCCTTGGGTCACCACATCAGCGTAGAACGTGACCGAGCTTGGCACGTCCACGCTGATGACGCTTGTCCAGCGGGCCGTGAGCTCGACCCGCCCGTCATCTCCTGCGTAATCTGGCAGCTTGGAGGCATCCACGTACCACTTGCCATCCTCGCCCTCATAGACGAGGTCTTGGTCGATGGCTTCCGCGCCTTCAGCATTGGGGATGGTCCAGCCTTGGAAGACGTATCCTGGGCGCTTTGGGTCCTCGATGACAGTAGGGCCATCCTCGATATTCACTTCTTGGTCTGGCTTATCGATGCCCGGATAATCCTCGTCACCCGGTTCAGAATCAACGTCGAAGCCAAGGTTGAAGCCCATTCGCTTCCATTGCGCAGAGAGCTGAAAAGAGCTGCCGTCTGAAAGCTCGGCATCGAACTGCGATATGTCAGAGGTGGCGGTCAGCTGGCCCGGTGCGAACACCTGCTTGCCCTTGGCGTCATACCAGCCCAAGAACTCCATGCCTTGCAAGGCAGGCTGAGGGATGGATATGACTTGGTTCGACAAGCTATAAGGAATATTGGCAACATCCTTCGCTTCCGCAGCCCCATCATCCCAAACGCCGCCAGCGGGGTCGAAGGACAATGTGAAGGGCAGCTGGATGTCATCGAACATAACCGGATAGGGTCGGTGGCCGGATGTCGTGCAGCCCGTCGGTTTCTTGAGGTTGTACGAGCCTATCTTAAGACGTCGGTGGGTTGCCTTATCCCTCGCATGGATATACATAACAGGGTCACCAGACGTACCTCCCCATATGTACCCATACCTCGCATGCGAGTAGACGTATATATTTCTCCACGTTAACGGCAGCCAGTTACCTTGAGCATATTCCAAATCCTCTACAGCGCCAGACGGAACAGCTGCATAAGCATCTGTCGCCCTTGTCCATTCAAAATCTGGCGATATCTCGACAAACCCCGTTCCGCCCGCGTCCTCATTTTTCCCCACTGTTGCAACGTGGGTCATCGTATCCGCTTGATAACTTGCAGCTTCTCGGACGGCCGCCATCAGCGCCTCATCGTCTGCCACCTCGTTCGCCAACATGGTATTTGAAGTCGCCCCCGCACAGTCAGAACCCCAACACTGAAAACCCAATTCACGCCAAAGAGCAACATCGGCATTCTCTGCCAGAGAGACCCTGATATCGATTGCATTCGCCTCCGGCAGGTCATCATCGGTTGTGGATAGGGCGACCATGGCGGTGAGCTGTGGATTTTCTTCGCCAAGCGCGATGGCAGGCAGGCTCACCGTCGGTACCGCATGGAACACGTCAGGGCTGATGGACGTTACGGTCGTGGGCGCGTTGATGGTGGTGAGCTTCGCGCAAGCCTCAAGTGCGCCGGCAGCGATGGTCGTGCAGCCCTCGCGGATGGCGATCTCGGTGGCTCCGGCTGGCACGCGGAGCAGGGTCGTTAGGTCAGAGTCGTATAGCAGACCATTCTCCGAGGCGAATGCTGCGCCGTCCTTCTCCACGGAGATGGAATCCACCAGCGGGCAATGCGAGAACACGCTGGCTTCTGCCGTCTCCGCGGTCTTGGGGAGAAGGACGGCGCCCTGCTTGCCCTCGGGAATGAGCAAGAGGCTGAGTTGTTCGGCGTCATACAGGGCGCCATCGAAAGAGGAATAGGCTGGGTTGCCTTCGGCAACGGCGACGCTTGCCACGTCGCTCGAGCGGAAGGCGCGGTCGTCGACATCGCTCACGCTTGCGGGCAACGTGACGTCAGTCACGCCTGAGAGATAGAAGGCGTAGGCGCCTATCGAGGACACGATATGGGACACGCCTTCATAGGAGACGGTCTCGGGGAGAGCGAGGTTGGTAACGCCAGCTTCGCTGGCGTGGTTTGAATTGGATTCATCGACTCCGGCAGCTTCGCTGCCTTCGCTCAGAATGGCGGAAGGCGAGACGCCGACGAGTTCGACATAAGGGCCATCGATGACCGCGTAGGTGAGGCCGTCGACCGTGAACGAACCGATGATGGGTTCGCTGTCGAGAGCAACGTCGGAGTTGATGAAGTTGCTTGGCCTTCCAGCCAGCCCCGATGCTAAAGTCAGCGGCCTTTTATTGGACCCTTCGACTTCGTCGCCTTCGGCGGCTTCTCTCAGGGTGACGGAAGGGCTGGGGCCTTCGGTCCCTTCGCTCAGAATGACGGAGGGGTCAGCGGAATCATTCGACTGGTCGGCTAAAGCCGACGCTACGACTCCAGGGTTGCCTTCATTGGAGCCTTCTCCGTCTGCGTGGGCAAGCGGAGCAAGGGTGAGCGTCAGCAAAGCCGCCAGCGCAGCAGCGATGAACTTATGAGTGAAAGAAACAGCGGATGCTCGCATTGCAATCTGCTCCTTCGGGCGGTGCGGCCATTACGCACTGCGGAGGAGACCCGATGCATTGCTCCAAGAAGCCACTGGGTGCATAAGGAGGGCATCCACCACAGTGGCTAAACAGCAAGATTGCGACAAATTGGAGTGCTTCCAAAAAGCGGATCTTGAAAGGCAGATGCCCTCTTCATCCCGCTTTCCATGAAGCATCATAAGAGAAGATACGATATTCAATTTGTCGCAATTCCCTTTGCGGGGAACCGCTGTTTAGCCACCCCGGAGTGTAGCAAAGCGCTCCCCTGCTGCGCAACCCACTGTGCGCAGAATGTCCGCGGGGCTTTCCCTATCGCTCCCTTACGCAGGGCCTAGGGCCGCGCGCAGCGCAGCCTGAAGCCAAGGCCGGCGCGCGCCTTCTTCCCAGCCGTTCGGCAGACTGCGCGAACCTCCTCGCTATCGTGTGTTACGATTTTGCTATTCGTAATACCGACGAGAGAGGAGCCCTTTTGACTTCCCTTCCCCAAGCCCTTGCCCGCAGAGCAACAGCGGCGGCGCTCTGCGCCTTCTTGGCTTGCGCCTTGGCCGGCTGCGCTGGCGGCAGCGACGCCAGCAGCCAATCCCCGGCCGACGCCTCCACCGTCACGGTGTCGATGACCCCCTCCTCCGAGCCGGCGGCCGGCTTCGACCCGCTGACGGGCTGGGGCGCCGGCGAGCACGTGCACGAGCCGCTCATCCAGTCGACGCTCATCACCACCGACAACGAGCTCGCCTTCCAGAACGACCTCGCCACCAGCTACGAATGCAGCGACGACGGCATGGCCTGGACCTTCCGCATCCGCGACGACGTGCTCTTCACCGACGGCGAGCCGCTGACCGCAGCTGACGTGGCCTTCACCATCAACGGCATCATCGATGGCGAAGGCTCGCAGGCCGACCTTTCCATGGTCGAGCGTGCCGAGGCCACCGATGCTACCACCTGCGTGCTGCATATGGCGCGGCCGAACAACGCGCTGCTGTACACGCTGGCCGTGGTAGGCATCGTGCCCGAGCACGCCTACGGGCCCGGCTACGGCGAGCATCCCATCGGCAGCGGCCGCTACATGCTGGAGGAATGGAAGCGCGGCGAGCAGGTCATCCTGCGCGCGAACCCCGACTACTACGGCGAGAAGCCGCTCATGGAGCGCGTGGTGGTGGTGTTCATGGAAGAAGACGCCAGCTTGGCAGCCGCCAGCGCGGGCAGCGTGGACGTGGCCTACACGTCGGCGCCGTTGGCGGGCAACGTGCCCGCGGGCTACAGCCTGCTGAGCTGCAAGAGCGTCGACTCGCGCGGGATATCGCTGCCGAGCGTGCCTTCGAGCGCGCCTGACAAGATGGTCGACGGCGACATGGCGTACGCCACCGGCAACGACGTGACCTGCGACCTGGCCGTGCGGCGCGCGCTGAGCTACGGCATCGACCGCGAGGCGATGATCGCCCATGTGCTGGACGGCTACGGCACGGCCGCCTACTCGGTGGCCGACGGCATGCCCTGGGCGAGCGAGGCCATGAAGGTGGCGACCGACACCGCTTACGCCACCCAGCTGCTCGACGAGGCCGGGTGGGCGCCGGGCGATGACGGCATACGCGTGAAGGAAGGCGGCGACGATGCGACGCCCGCGGGCACGCGCTGCGCCTTCGACCTGTGGTACGCCGCGGGCGACTCCACGCGCCAGGCGCTGGCCTACGACTTCGCCGAGCAGTGCCGCGCCCTGGGCATCGAGGTGACCGTGAAGGGCGCCGGCTGGGACGACATCTACGCACGCCAGTACGCCGACCCGGTGCTGTGGGGCTGGGGCTCCAACAGCCCCGTGGAGCTGTACGAGCTCACCTACTCCGAAGGCTGGGGCAACTACGCGAGCTACAGCAGCCCCGAGGTGGACGCCCAGCTGGAGGCAGCCCAGGCCGCGCCCACGGTGGACGAGTCGTTCCCCCACTACCAGGCCGCCCAATGGGACGCCGCCACCGGCACCGGCGTGGCGCCCGAAGGGGCGGCCACTTGGGTGTGGCTGGCGAACGTCGACCACCTGTACTTCGAGCGCGACGGCCTGAAGGTGGCCGAGCAGAAGCCGCACCCCCACGGGCACGGCTGGTCGCTGGTGAACAACATCGACCGCTGGAGCTGGGCCTAGCCCATGCTGCGGTTCGCCCTGCGACAGATCGGCCGCTTCGCCCTGCTCATGGTGCTGGTGAGCATGGCGACATTCGCCCTGGTGTCGGCTGCGCCCATCGACCCCTTGCAGGCCAACGTGGGCCAGGCGGCGCTGCTGGGCATGAGCGAGGAGAAGCGCGCGGCCCTGGCCAGCTACTGGGGCGCAGGCACGCCGCCGCTCGAGCGCTACCTCAACTGGGCCGGGGCGCTGCTCCAAGGCGACCTGGGCATGAGCCTGCGCTACAACGCGCCCGTGGCCGACGTCATAGCCTCGCGCGCGGCCAACACCCTGGCGCTCATGGCCGTGGCCTGGGCGGTCAGCGGCGTGCTGGGGTTCGCGCTGGGCGTGCTGGCCGGGGTGCGTCAGGGGTCGTGGGCCGACCGGCTCGTGCGCGGCTACTGCTTCGTGCTGGCCTCGATGCCCACGTTCTGGGTGGGGCTCGTGCTGCTGGTGGTGCTCGGCGTGGGGCTGGGATGGTTCCCCATCGGGTTCTCGGCACCCATCGGCACGCTTTCCGCCGACGTCACCTTCGCCGACGCGCTACGCCACATGGCGCTGCCCGCTCTGACGCTCTCGCTGGTGGGCGTGGCCAACATCGCGCTGCACACCCGCGCCAAGACGGTGGACGTCATGGCCAGCAGCTACGTGCGCTTTGCCCGGGCGCGTGGCGAATCCGAGGCAGCCATCGTGCGCCGCCACGTGCTGCGCAACGTGGCGCTGCCCTTCACCACGTTGCAGTTCGCCCAGATAGCCGAGATATTCGGCGGCTCGGTGCTGGTGGAGGAAGTGTTCAGCTACCCGGGGCTGGGCCAAGCAGCCGTCACGGCGGGGCTCGGCGGCGACGTGGCGCTGCTGGCGGGCATCGCGCTGTGCTCGGCGGCACTCGTGTTCGGCGGCAACCTGGTGGCGAACCTGCTCTACGGAGCCATCGACCCGCGCATGCGGGCGAACGCGCGCAGCGTGCGGAAGGCAAGCGTGGGCAGCGTGCGAGGCGCGCGGAAGGAGGCGCGGCATGGCTGAGCCCATGGCAGGAGGGGCCGTCGCAGGCGCTGACGGTGCGCACGGAGCCGGCGGGCACGCGGCTGGCAGCCATGGCGCGGAAGGCGCCCCCGTGCTGGCCACCCCGCGCCTGGGGCGCCTCGGCAGCCGCAAGCGCACGCTGGCTGCCGTGCTGGGCGCCGCAGCGCTGCTGGCCGCGGTGATAGGCGCAGGGCTTGCCCTCGGGCCAGCTGCCAGCACGGCCGACTTCGCCGCTAAGAGCCTGCCACCCTCAGCCGCCCACCCCTTCGGCACCGACTGGCTCGGGCGCGACATGCTGGCCCGCACGCTGGCCGGGCTTTCCACGAGCCTGCTGGTGGGGCTGCTGGCCGCGGCGGCATCGTCGGTGGTGGCCGTGGCGCTGGGCGCTGCGGCGGCGTTGGGCGGCAAGCGGGCCGACTACGTGGTGAGCCTGCTGACCGACCTCATGATGGGCATCCCCCATATCGTGTTGCTGCTGCTCATATCCTTCGCCTTGGGCAAGGGGTTCTGGGGCGTGGCGGTGGGCATCGCGCTGACCCACTGGCCGAGCCTGGCCCGCGTCATGCGCGCCGAGATACTGCAAGTGCGCGAGGCGCCTTACGTGGCCGCGGCCCGCAAGCTGGGCGCCGGGCCATGGGCGGTGCTGCGCCGCCACATGCTGCCGCACCTGCTGCCGCAGTTCGCCGTCGGGCTGGTGCTGCTGTTCCCTCACGCCATCCTGCACGAGGCCGCCGTGACGTTCCTGGGGTTCGGGCTCTCGCCCGAGGCGCCGGCCATCGGCATCATACTGAGCGAGTCCATGGCGTACCTGTCGGCCGGCCTCTGGTGGCTGGCCGTGTTCCCCGGGCTTGCGCTGGTGGCCATGGTGATGCTGTTCGACGTGGTGGGCACGGGGCTGCGACGGCTGGTCGACCCGGCGCGAGCCCAGGACTGAGAGGCAGCCATGGCTGAGAGCATGCAGAAGACCCGCCCGGCGCACGAGGGCACCGCCCATCGCAGCGGCGAGCACCATCACCACCACAACCACGCCGCCACGTCGCGGCACGTAGGCGACCACCACCTGCTGCAAGTGGAGGACCTGTGCGTGTCCTTCATGCGCTACGACGACGCGGGCGGCCGCTTCTTCGCCGCTGGGCGGCGCCAGGCGCCCGTGCTCGACCGCTTGAGCCTGGCCGTGCACGCCGGCGAAGTAGTGGCCGTGGTGGGCGCATCCGGCGCGGGCAAGAGCATGCTGGCCGACTGCCTGCTGGGGCTGTTCGACCCCCATGCCACCGTGGCCGGGCGCATCTGGTTCGACGGCACCGAGCAGACGGCCGAGAGCCTGGCGGCGCTGCGCGGGCGGTCCATCGCGCTCGTCCCCCAGAGCGTGGCCGCCCTCGACCCGCTCATGCGGGTGGGCCGCCAGGTTCAGGGCGCAGCCTCCTTCCAGGAGCGCACCACGCGGAAGGCCCGCCAGGAAGCGCTGTTCGAGCGCTATGGGCTCGGCCCCGAAACGGCGCAGCTGTACCCCCATGAGCTCTCGGGCGGCATGGCCCGGCGCGTGCTGCTCTGCTGCGCCCTCATGGGCAGCCCGCAGCTGGTCATAGCCGACGAGCCCACCGTGGGGCTCGACCTCGAACTGGCCGTGAGCGCCCTTTCCGACTTGCGCGCCTTCGCCGACGAGGGCGGCGGCGTCATGCTCATAACCCATGACATAGAGCTGGCCTTGCGCGTGGCAGACCGCGTGGCGGTGTTCCGCGACGGCACCGTGGTGGAGGAGACGGCTGTCGCCAGCTTCGCCAGCCCCGAGCTGCTGCAGACCCCCTATGCGCGGGCGCTCTGGCACGCGCTGCCCGAGCACGGCTTCGAGGCGAGGGAGGCGGCATCATGCTAGAGGCGCGCGACGTGACCTTCGGCTACCCCGGCAAGGAGCCGGTGCTGCACGGCTTCTCGCTGGCGGTGGAGCCCGGCGAACGCGTGGCAGTCGCGGCGCCCTCGGGCGGCGGCAAGACGACGCTCTGCCGGCTGCTGGCCGGCTACGAGCAGCCGCAAGCCGGGCAGGTGCTCGCCGACGGCGCGCTCTTGCCCCGCCGTGGCCCGTGCCCGGCGCAGATGATAGGCCAGCATCCCGAGCTCATGCTCGACCCGCGCATGACCATGGGCGCCTCGCTCGCAGAAGCGGTGGGCGGCAAGGCGGCGCCCGGCACGGCAGCGGACGCAGCCCTCGACGAGCTGCGCTGCCGCTTCGGCATCAGGCAGGAATGGCTCTCGCGCTACCCGCGCGAGCTGTCGGGCGGCGAGCTGCAGCGCTTCTGCATCGTGCGGGCGCTGGCAGCCAAACCGCGCTACCTGGTAGCCGACGAAGCCACCACCATGCTCGACGCGCTCACCCAGGCGCAGCTCTGGCACGAGATGCTGGCCGAAGCCGAGCAGCGCGACCTGGGCATCGTGCTGACGACGCACTCCCCCGCCCTTGCCGCGCGCATCGCCACGCGAGTGGTGGAGCTGCCGTAGGGCGGCCTTGCGCAGCGGAAGTCGGCAGGTGTGCGAGGAAGCCAACGCCACCCGTCAACGAGCAGCCCGTCCGCCGTCCCGAGCCGGCTACACGACCTTCCTCATGGGCTGCGGCTGGCACTCGTCGCGCATCTCGCAGCCGTCGCAGTCCTCCGAGACGCCCTTCTCGATGAGGTCCCACCCGCAGCACTCGAACCCGAGCGCGTCGTAGAAGGGCTTGGACGAGCCGCGCGACACGAGCCGCAGCTCGCCATGCTCCTGCTGCGCTTGCTCCATCAGGGCCTTCCCCACGCCGTACCCGCGCCAGAGGCCATGGGTCACCACGGGGTTCACATGGGCGACGCCCTGGCTGTCCAGCACGATGCGTATGAACCCCACCGGCTCGTCGTCGGCGTTGGCGGCCACGGTCACGCCATCAAGCGAGGGCAGGTAGTCCATGCCCTCGGCATAGGTGTAGGAATTCAGGTATGGCCGGTCGGCCTCTACGGCCGGACGAAGCGAGAACAGATCGGGCATGAGCTCACCAGGGCCGTTAGACGTTGAACTTGAAGTGCAGCACGTCACCATCCTGCACCACGTATTCCTTGCCCTCCTGGCGCAGCTTGCCGGCATCGCGGCAGCCCTTCTCGCCGCCGAGGGCCACGTAGTCCTCGTAGCTGGCCGTCTCGGCCTTGATGAAGCCGCGCTCGAAGTCGGTGTGGATGACGCCCGCGGCCTGGGGCGCCTTCGCCCCGATGGGGATGGTCCAGGCGCGCGTCTCGGTCTCGCCGCTGGTGAAGTAGCTCTGGAGCCCCAGCAGGTGGTACGCCTCGCGCACGAGCCGCGCCAGGCCGCTCTCGTCGAGCCCCATGGCCTCCAGGTACTCCGCCGCCTCGGCCGCGTCGAGCTCGGCCAGGTCGGCCTCCACCTTCGCCGATATGGGCACCGGCTTGCAGCCGTCTATCTCGGGCAGGTCGGCCGACACCTGGTCCTCGTCGACATTGGCTATGTAGAGCATGGGCTTGCAGGTGAGCAGGTGCAGGTCGTACAGCGCCGCCTGCTCTTCCTCGTCGAGGCCCAGCGTGCGCACGCGATGGCCCTCGTTCAGCCCCGCGAGCGCCTTCTGCGCCGCCTCGAGCTTCTTGGCGCCCGCCTTGTCGCGCTTGGCTTCCTTCTCGAGCCGCGGCAGCGCCTTCTCCAAGGTGGCGATATCGGCCAATATGAGCTCGGTCTTGATGGTGTCCACGTCGCTGGCCGGGTCGACCTTGCCGGCTACGTGCACCACGTCGGGGTCGCCGAAGAAGCGCACCACCTCGGCGATGGCGTCGGTCTCGCGGATGTTCGCCAAGAACTGGTTGCCCAGCCCCTCGCCCTGGCTCGCCCCGGCCACCAAGCCGGCGATGTCGACGAACTCCACCGTGGCGGGCACTATCTTGGCGGGATGGTCGATGGCCGCCAGCGCATCGAGGCGCGCGTCGGGCACCGGCACCATGCCCACGTTGGGCTCGATGGTGGCGAAGGGGTAGTTGGCCGCCAGGCCGCCCTGGTTGGTGAGGGCCGTGAACAGCGTGGACTTGCCCACGTTGGGCAACCCGACGATTCCGATGGAAAGGGACATGGGGCTTCCTCTGCTTTCTCGATAAACGCAGGCTCAATGATAGCAAAAGCGACGGCCCCCGAAAGGACCGTCGCTCCGAGCAGCATCCGCCGGCTTCGGCGCGCTGGCCTACAGCGCGATGATGCCTGCCGTGTTCATGACGTAAGCCACCAGGATGACCACCACGAACACCGGCGCGATGTACTTGATCATCACCACGAACAGCTTCTCGCCGCTGAACTTGCTCGACTGCTTCACCTCGGCGATGAGCGTCTTGGGCTTGATGATCCAGCCGACGAAGATGCAGGTGAGCAGCGCCACGAGCGGCATCATGATGGTGTTGGACAGGAAGTCGAAGAAGTCGAGCAGCTGCGCGTTGCCCGCCTCGCCGATGCCGAACAGGCTGTACATGAGGTCCACCGACAGCAGCTCGTTGTAGCCCAGGTTCACGATGATGCCCATGACCACCACGAACGTCGCGCACACCATGATGGCGAAGGTGCGGCCCTTCTTCGTCGCGTCGTCCACGATGGAGACCAGCGTCTCGAACAACGAGATGCAGCTGGTCAGCGCTGCGAAGAACACGAGCGCGAAGAACAGGAAGCCCATCGCGTTGGCCGCGAAGCCGAACCCGGTGAACACCTGGGGCAGCACGCCGAACATGAGGCCCGGGCCCGCATGGGTGGCCACCTCCTCGGCGCTGCCCGACACGGCCACGGCCGCCGGGATGATCATGAGGCCGGCCAGGATGGCGATGCCGGTGTCGAACAGCTCGATGCGGCGCACGGAATGCTCGAGGTCCTGGTCCTTCTGGAAGTAGGAGCCGTAGGTGATCATGATGCCCATGGCCAGCGACAGGCTGAAGAACATCTGCCCCATGGCCGCCACCACCAACTCGGCGGAGAACTTGCTGAAGTCGGGCACCAGGTAGTACGCCAGGCCGTCCAGCGCGCCGGGCAGCGTGAGCGCGAACAGCGATATGGCCAGCGACATGACGATGAGCGCCGGCATGAGCACCTTGTTCACGCGCTCGATGCCGCGCTTCACGCCGAAGGCCACGATGAGCACCACCGCCGCGATGAACAGGAGCATCCACACGTAGCTCTCGGCGTTCTGCAGGATGAAGCCACCGAAGAACGCGCCGTCGGCGATCTCGGACGCCGGCTGCACCAGGTAGGAGGCCATGTACTTGGTCACCCAGCCGCCGATGAGCGCGTAGTAGGGCGTGATGATGAACGGCACGGCGCTGGCCAGTATGCCGATGATGGCGAACTTCTTGCCGAACGCGCTGAACGCGCCGATGGCGCTCTGGCCCGTCTTGCGGCCCAGGGCCGACTCGGCCATCATGAGCGCGAAGCCGAACGTCACCACCAGCACGATGTAGACGAGCAGGAACGCGCCGCCGCCGTACTTGGCCGCCAGGTACGGGAAGCGCCACATGTTGCCCAGGCCCACGGCCGAGGCGGCCGCCGCCAGGATGAACGCCCACTTGCCCGACCAGGACGCGCGGGCAGGCTTAGCTGAATCTGCCATCCGAATCCCCTCTCGCATATACAGGATGGGGGCCCTTCCCCTTCTTGCTATGACCGGGCCCTCCAGGCAGGTGCGCCGCGCAGGCACGCAGGCCGCGCCGATGCACCGATTCCATGGATTATAGCGTTGCCTTCGCGCCGGAAGCAGTCGCCTTTAGTATTATTTCGGTTTAATGCATCTATGACCCAACGCAACGACACCCACCGAATGCATCGAAGGAGCGCTTGAGACAGCTATGTGCGGCATCTGCGGATTCACCGAAGCGACCGAGAACGACCGGCCCGTGCTGAAGGCCATGTGCGACGTGATGGCCCATCGCGGCCCTGACGGCGAGGGCCGCTACATCGCCGACGGCATAGCGCTGGGGCACCGGCGGCTCTCGCTCATCGACCTGGAAGGCGGCAACCAGCCGCTCGTGCGGGCCGATGGCGGCCACGGGAGCGCCGTCACCTCGCCCGCCCTCGATGCCGAGGGGCGCTTCGTGCAGGGCGACGAGCGCGGGAGCGCCACCGGCCGCTACGCCATCGTGTTCAACGGCGAGATATACAACTACCACGACCTGCGCGCCCAGCTGGAAGCCGAGGGCTGGGGCTTCGCCACCCAGTCGGACACCGAGGTGCTGCTGGTGGCGTACCTGGCCTGGGGCCGCGCGTGCCTCACGCGGCTGCGCGGCATGTTCGCGTTCGCCATATGGGACGCCGAGCGCCGCGAGCTGTTCTGCGCCCGCGACTTCTTCGGCATCAAGCCGTTCTACTACGCCTTCTGCGGCAGCCGCTTCATCTTCGCCAGCGAGGCGAAGTGCATCCTCGAGCACCCCGCCTACGAGCGCGAGCTGAACGAGGAGGCGCTGGAGGCGTACCTGTGCTTCCAGTTCTCGGCACTGCCCGAGACGTTCTTCAAGGGCATCTTCAAGCTGCCGCCAGCCCACTGCATGACCGTGCGCGCCGACGGCACCCACGAGATGGAGCGCTACTGGCGGCCCACCTACGACTTCGACCGCGAGCGCAGCCGCGCCGCCACCGCCGACGCCATCGACGAGGCCATGCGCGACTCGGTGCGCTACCACAACGTGGCCGACGTGGAGGTGGGGTCGTTCCTGTCGAGCGGCATCGACTCCAGCTACATGGCGGCGTGCCTGGCGGCCGAGAACCCCGGCATCAAGACGTTCACCGTGGGCTTCGCCGAGTACGAGGGCGAGCGTGACGAGATAAGCTGGGCGGCCGAGCTGGCCGACGAGCTGAAGGTGCGCAACACGAGCCACCACATAACCGAGGAAGAGTACTGGGACTGCCTGCGCCAGGTGCAATGGCACATGGACGAGCCCTCGGCCGACCCGAGCGCCGTGGCGCTGTGGTTCGTCGACAAGCTGGCGGCCACCCAGGTGAAGGCGGTGCTCAGCGGCGAGGGCGCCGACGAGTTCTTCGGCGGCTACCGCATCTACCAGGCGCCGCTCGCGGGCGCGAAGCTGGGCTGGGTGCCCAAGCCGCTGCTGCGCGGGGCGTCGGCGCTGCTGCGGCGCGCAGGCGTGCGCGGGGCGAACTACCTTGAGCGCGCGAGCGAGACGCCCGAGGACTGGTACTACACCAACGCCAACAGCGTGGCCTTCAGCCCTGCGGAACGGGCGCGGCTGCTGAAGCGCCCGGTGACCGGGCCGCTGCCCCAAGAGCTCACCGCGCCGGCGTACGCCGAGGTCGCCAGCCAAGACGACGTGACGCGCATGCAGTACGTCGACCTGTTCTTCTGGCTGGTGGGCGACATCCTGCTCAAGACCGACAAGATGTCCATGGCCCATTCGCTCGAGTCGCGGGTGCCGTTCCTGGACCTGCCGGTGTTCGACGTGTCGCGCACCATCCCCACGGCGCTGAAGGTGTCCGACGAGCAGACGAAGCTCACGCTGCGCGACGCCTCCGAGCGCGCCATCCCCCACGACTGGGCGCAGAAGGAGAAGCTGGGCTTTCCCGTGCCAGTGGTCAGCTGGCTGCGGCAGGACCGCTACTACGACGAGGTGAAGCGCTGGTTCACGAGCCCTGCGGCCGAGCGCTTCTTCGACACCGGCGAGCTGGTGCGCCTGCTCGACGAGCACAGGGCCGGCGCCGACCGCAGCCGCAAGATATGGATCGTCTACATGTTCCTCATGTGGCATGACGTGTACTTCGGCAGCCAGCCCGAGGCCGAAGGCTCCGTAGAGGCGGCTTAGGAAGCTCGCTGCCATAGCCCGCTGCCGCACGTTGCCCGCAGGCCAGCGGGGGCCATGGGTCGCAAGAGGAAGGGGAGCCCGTGGGCTCCCCTTCCTTCATCACGCAGCGACGCCATGGGCGCAGCTCTAGGACCGCACCTCGGCGCCCGTGGCGCCGCACACCTTCTTCACCAGGCGCTCGTGGGCCTTCTCCACTTCCTCGCTCGTGAGCGTGCGGTCGGGCGCGCGGTACGTGAGCGCGTAGGCCATGGACTTCTTGCCAGCCCCCACGCGCTCGTCGTCGCGGTAGACGTCGAACAGCGCGACGCTCTCGAGCAGCTTGCCACCCGCCGAGGCCATGACCTGCGCCATCTTCTCATGCGTGACGTCCTCGCCCACCACGAAGGCCTGGTCGACCGCCACCGCGGGGAACGTGGGCACATCCACGTAAGGCCGCGCAGGCCGGGCCGCCTTCTCCAGCGCGGGCACGTCCAGCTCGAAGGCCACCACGGGCGCCTCGGCGCCGAAGGCGCGGGCCACCAGCGGGTGCACCTCGCCCACCCAGCCGATGACGGCCCCGCCGGCCAGCATCTCGGCAGCGCGGCCGGGCTGCAGGTGCGGCGCATCGGCCGCATCGAGCGCCTTGAAGCGCAGCTTGGGCAGCGCCAGCTCGCGCGCCAGCGACTCGAGCACGCCCTTGCCGTCGAAGAAGTCGAACGGCACCGCCGCCTGGTTCCACCCGGCACGATGCATGGCCCCAGCCAGCACGCCGGCCACCTTCGTGCGCTCCTTGGGCTTCTTGCGGCCCTCCGCCGTGGAGAACACAGTGCCTATCTCGTAGAGCTGCACGTCGGCCACGCCGCGGCTCTGGTTGTAGGCCACCGAGCGCAGCAGCCCCGGCAGGATGCTCTGGCGCATGACGGATTGGTCGGCGTTGAGGGGGTTCAGCACCTCCACCGGCTGGCCGAGGGCATCGGGCCCCAGGCCCATGCGCTCGACGTCGCCCGGCTCGCCGAAGGAGTAGGTCATCGTCTCGTTGAGGCCGGCGGCGCGCAGCGTGGCGTCCAGCACCGCGCGCACGTGCTCGGCTGGCCGGCGCACGCCGACGCGCTCGCGGCCCGCGGGCAGCGTGGACTCGATGCGGTCCATGCCCCACAGGCGCAGCACTTCCTCGTAGAGGTCTATCTCGCGCTCGAGGTCGGGGCGGAAGGTGGGCGCAGTCACCGCCAGCACGTCGGCATCGGCAGTGGCAGCCACCTCGCAGCCCAGGCGCTCCAGCACGTCGCGGATGAAGTCGTCCGGTATCTGCGCGCCCATCATGGCGTTGAAGCGCCCGATGCGGAAGCTCAGCTCCACCGGCTCGACATGCACGGGCCACACGTCCACCGCGCCGGGGCGCACCGTGCCGCCCGACACCTCGGCCAGCAGCGCCGCGGCTGCCTGCGATATGCCCTCGATGGGGTTGCCGTCCACGCCGCGCTCGTAGCGCATGGACGCCTCGGATATGAGCCCCAGGTTTCGGCTCGTGCGCGAGGTGTGGGCGCGGTCGAAGGTGGCCGTCTCCAGCAGCACCGTGGTGGTGCCGTCGGTCACCTCGGAGTCGAGGCCGCCCATGACGCCGGCCAGGGCCACGGCGCGCTCGGGAGTGGCGATGACGGTCATGTCGCTGGTGAGCACGCGGTCGGTGCCGTCCAGCGTGGTGAGCTGCTCGCCGTCGGCGGCGGGGCGCACGATGATATGCGCCTGGCCATTGGCACCCTTCACCTGGTCGAAGTCGAAGGCATGCAGCGGCTGGCCGTACAGGAACAGGATGTAGTTGGTCACGTCCACCACGTTGTTGATGGAGCGGGCACCGGCGGCAGCCACGCGCTCGGCCAGCCAGTCGGGCGAGGGCCCCACCTTCACGTTCTCGATGATGCGGGCATTGTAGCGGCCGCATCGGTCCTCGTCGGCTATCTCGACGGACACCGCGTCGGCCGCGAGGGCCCCGGCCGTGCAAGCCTCGAGCTTCGCCGCATCGGCCTCTAGCGGGTCGGTCGCGGGCACCTGGTACATGGCCCCCACCTCGCGCGCCATGCCCACCATGGACAGGCAGTCGGGGCGGTTCGGCGTTATCTCGAGGTCGAGCACCGTGTCGGTCATGGCCGCGTACTCGGCAAAGGGCACGCCCACCGGCGCGTCGGCCGGCAGTATCATGATGCCGTCGTGGTCGGAGCCCAGCCCCAGCTCGCGCTCGGAGCAGTTCATGCCGCAGCTCACGACGCCGCGCAGCTTCGACTTCTTTATCTTGATGCCGCCCGGCAGCTCGGCGCCCACCATGGCGGTGACGATGTGGTCGCCCGCGTTGAAGTTCTGCGCGCCGCACACGATCTGCAACGGCTCCGGCGCGCCGCCCTCGCCCAGGTTGCGCTCGCCCACGTCCACCGTGCACACCCACATGTGGTCGGAATCGGGGTGCGGCTCCTTGGCCAGCACCTGGGCCGTCACCACGTTCTCGAATGTGGCGCCCAGCGTCTCGACGCCCTCCACGCCCGTGCCCGTCAGGTCGAGCCGGTCGCAGAGCTCCTTGGTGTCCGCCGGCACGTCCACGTATTCGGCCAGCCATTTCAACGATACTTTCATATCAGGCCTCTATCTTTCTCCATCTCAAGCGCTTCATCTCATCTATTCCAGGAAGCTTGCGAGCTAGCGAGGGTTCTCATGGTGCGTCGCATCGGAGCGTCGGGTGGCCGAGCAGCCTTCGTGCTGCGAGGGCAAGCCCGAGAGCTTCGAGGCGGCATGCCAGGGGAAGCCGCAGCGGAAGCTTCGCAATTCTAATGGCTCGTCATTAGAATTGCCTCAGGAAGCGCATGTCTCCTTCCAGCAGCATGCGCAGGTCGGGCACGTTGTACTTCAGGCACGCGATGCGCTCCACGCCCATGCCGAAGGCGAAGCCGGAGTACACCTCGGGGTCGATGCCG
Organism: uncultured Eggerthellaceae bacterium; assembly: GCA_910588095.1. Classification (GTDB taxonomy): domain Bacteria; phylum Actinomycetota; class Coriobacteriia; order Coriobacteriales; family Eggerthellaceae; genus D16-63. Next base: position 10,421 of record CAJUQH010000016.1, on the reverse strand, counting down.
CTCATGCGCAGCACGTTGGGGTCCACCATGCCGCAGCCCAGTATCTCCAGCCAGCCGGTGCCCTTGCACATGCGGCAGCCCTCGCCGTGGCAGATGCCGCAGCTCACGTCTACCTCGGCCGAAGGCTCGGTGAACGGGAAGTAATGGGCGCGGAAGCGCGTCTTGCGCTCGGGGCCGAACACGGCCTTGCACAGGAACTCGAGCGTGCCCTTCAGGTCGCCGAAGGTGATGCCCTTGTCCACCACCAGGCCCTCTATCTGGTGGAACTGCGGCAGATGGCTCGGGTCGGCCACGTCGCGGCGGTACACCTTGCCCGGCGCGATGACGTAGATGGGAAGCGGGTTGTCCTCCATGGCATGCACCTGCACGCCCGAGGTCTGGGTACGCAGTAGCACGTCGGACTCGCCGCGCACGGCCGCCTCGTCGCCGGACAGGTCGCGGATGTAGAACGTGTCCTGCATGGAGCGGCTGGGATGGTCGGGCGGGGCGTTCAGCGCCTCGAAGTTGTAGTAGTCGGTCTCCACCTCGGGGCCGTGCTCCACGGTGTAGCCGAGGCCCAGGAATATCTCGGACACCTCGTCGATGATGCCGTTGATGAGATGGCGCGTGCCCATCTGCTGGGCGCGGCCCGGCAGCGTGACGTCCACGGCCGCCGCATCGATGGCTGCCGAGAGCTCGGCTGCCGAGAGCGCCGCCTTCCGCGCCTCGAGCGCCGCCTCCACCGCCTCGCGCACCTCGTTCACCGTGCGGCCCACGGCTGCGCGCTCCTCCTTGGGCACGTCGCCCATGGAACGCAGGTAGCCGGTCAGGCTGCCCTTCTTCCCCACCACCGAGACGCGCACCGCGTCCAGCTCGTCGGTGGTGGCAGCCGCCTCGATGCGCTGCAGCGTGTCGTCGCGCAGCGTGGAAAGCTCGTCAGTTATCGCCATAGCTCGCTGGCCCCTCCTCTATTGCGTCAAACCTGTTAATTATAGCAGGAACCGGGCCTGGTAGCGGGCGCGCAGCCAAGCGATGCCGTATACTGGCCCCTATGAGCAAGACGTTCCTCTATCCCATCCTGGTGTTCGCCGCAGGCTCCAGCTACGGGCTCATCGTGCCCGTCATCAAGAGCGCGGCGAGCGGCGGTATCTACCCGGCCTCGTTCCTGCCGCTGCAATACCTCGTGGCATTCCTCGTCTGCGCTGCCGTGGTGGCGGCAAGGCGGCTGCCCTTGCGGGGCATCGGCGCGCGGTCGGCCTTGTCCATGATGGCGCTCGGGCTGTTCACGGGGTGCACGTCGGTGTGCTACTACTCCAGCGTGTCGCTGCTGCCCAGCGCCGTCGCGCTCACGCTGCTGTTCCAGTACGTGTGGGTGAGCGTCATCATCGAGTGCATAGCCAAGCGGCGCCTGCCCGACCGCCCCAGCGTCATAGCCGTGCTGGTCGTGTTGGCGGGCACGCTGCTTTCCACCGGCATCTTCGACGGCAGCTACCAGGGCCTTGACCCTGTCGGCGTGGCCTTCGGCATCGCCTCGGCCCTGTTCTATGCGCTGTTCCTCTACTTCTCAGGCATACTGGGCGCGGGGCAGCCCGCCTTGGTGCGCACGAGCCTGCTGGCCCTCGGCGGCCTGGTGACGACCACCGTGGCGAACCCGAGCGGCCTGTTCGCCTCCGCCGTCGAGCCGATGCTCTGGCCCTACGCAGCAGGGCTCGCCTTCTTGGGCATCCTGTTCCCCACGTCGCTCATCAACTACGCGAGCCCCAAGCTCTCGGCCAGCATGGTGTCCATCATGGCCTCGAGCGAGCTGCCGGTGGGCATCTTGGCGGCGTGGGCCCTCGTTGGCGACGCACCTTCTCCGCTGGCGCTCTTCGGCTGTGCCCTCGTGCTGGCAGCCATCGTCTACCGGCAGCTGCCGAAGGCCCGCAAGCAGCCGCAGCCCTAGGCCGCGCGGGCAGCGCCCCGAGGCGCCCCTGCCGCAGCGGCCGCTCACCCCAGCCGGACGAGCTCCATCTCGCTGACGTCCGGCGTCTTCCTGCCGAATCCGTTCGGCCCCACGTGCGGCGATGGGCACGCGAAGGCGAGCCCGTCGCCCTGGGCCACCGCGTTGTCGGCGATGAACACGAGGGCGATGTGGTTGACCTCGCCGGGCCGCAGGCGCACGCGCCCCATGATCGCGCAGTCAAAGGAATCCGTCGGGTCGTGGTAGCCCGTATCGAGCGCGGCGAAGAGCCCCGCCGTCGCGAACACCGTCTGTCCCGCCGCCTCGTCGATGCGGCAGATGCTCCCGAACTCGCCGAGCATCGACTCATGGTCAGCCGACGCGGAAAGCATGGCGTCGAACTCCACCATCACGAACGAGTTGTCCTCGTTCAGCCGGCCCGCCTCGTCCACCGACCAGTTGTTCGTGATGCTCCGGCACTTGTTCATGTACTCGATGTTGCCCTGGAAGCCGCGCACCTCGGTGTCTTCGTACAGGTCGAACCGGTCGGGCAGCACGTCGGTGACCTCCCAGGTCAGGTTCGATAGGGTCACCTCCACCAGGGCGGCCTCCTTGACCGCGCCAAGCCAGACGGTCCTCGGCTCGTCCGCCTCGAAGATGGCCTCTGGACCCGGCACCCCCTCGATCACCGCGGTCGTGTCGTAGGGCTCCAGATGGTTTGCGATGTCGTTCTTGCTGGGGGCCACCTTGTCCTCATAGCGGTTGGCGTCGTCGAGCGCGTACGGGTGCGCCGTGTCGCTCACGCTCTCCAAGGTGCCGTACAGCGTGTGCACGTAGTCCTCGCCAGAGGGCACCTGGTCAGCAGAGACAGGTGTGCCGGTCGGCAGCCAGTCGGCCACGCCGTAGGCGCCGGTCGCGTCCTCGCCCTTGAACCAGCCAGCATGCAATGCGATGACCTGGGTCTGGAACGTGCCATCGGCGAACTGCGCCGTCACGGTGAGCGTTTCGCCCTCCATGGCTTCCAGGTCGACCGCAGCCCGCAGCCCATCGGCCACCTCGTCGTCAGACGGCCTATCCACATCCAGCCAGAGGCCCCAGCAGGAAGGGACGCCCTCCTCTATGGCCACGTCGATAGTGGGGCCCAAGCGCTTTATGGTGCGCACGTGGGCGTAGGGGTCGCCTTCCCCCTTGCTGGGGTCCCACAGCCGCGTGACCACGTCATAGCCTTTGTAGTACGTGCCTGTGCCCACCACCTTGGGCTGCCAATGGCTTGCCTCGGCCGCCTTGTCGGGGTTGTCGGCTACGAGGAAGTCCTCCACGGCGTAAGCGTACAGCTCGCCGCGGCTCAATGTCGCCTGGACGCGCTCGACGCCGTCACCTTCCACGGTGAAGAGCGCCCCCGAGTACACCTCGTTGGACGAGCTGGGCGCGCTGTACGTGTCGGTGACCGTGTCCATGGGAAACACGATGAGGTCGTCAGTGGCGCCGCTGGCAGCATCGAACACGCTTTCGGTGGTGGACGCATAGGCCTTGACGGCGAACAGGCTCTCCGCCGCTTGCCCATCGCCTGCAAGCCAGCCGCCCCGCACGCGCCCGGTTTATCTGGTTGCAGCAGTTGATGGCGCATCGCAGCAGCCACGCCTTCTGGTGCTCGAGGCTCTCGAACGCCGGCTGGTTGCGGCAGAGCGCCAAGAACGTGTTCTGGAACGCGTCCTCGGCATCGGCCCTGCTGCGCAGCCGGCACTGCACCAAGCGCCAGACCATCGAGACCCAGCGCACGGTGGCCGCTTCGGCATCGGCCAGGTCTATCGCGGCATCACGGCTCAATGGCACCCTTTCCCCTCTACCTATATCCCCTCTACCTATAATATGCAGGGAAGGGACAGATTGTTGCACCTATTCGACGTGATGCGGGAAACGGCTTTCCCAGACAATGGCTGAATGAGGATGTGGGGAACATCGACTCTTGCGATGAGGGCCGCGAGCAAAGGAAGCGCCTCTTGGCCTGGCTTGAAAGGTGGAGCGGGCGACGGGAATCGAACCCGCGTCATGAGCTTGGAAGGCTCAGGTTCTGCCATTGAACTACGCCCGCACAGTGCGTGGTCGGGACGACAGGATTCGAACCTGCGACATCCTGCTCCCAAAGCAGGCGCGCTACCAGACTGCGCCACGTCCCGACGCGCAGGCCATTATAGCAGAGAACCGCTGCCTTGCCGGAGGTTCCGCGCAGGCAGCGAGCGAGGCATACGGGAACGGCCCCTGTCAGTGCCTGCCAGCCCGCATCACGCGGCCCGGCACGCCCGGCAGCCCGAAGCCCCGCGCCCTAGCCGATGATGAGCAGGCGCTTGCAGCTGGGGCATTCTCCGAGCGGCGCTTGGTTGCGCAGGTCGATGAGACGGCCACTGTCGATGGACGCGCGGCAGATGCCGCAGCGGCTATCGGCCAGATGCCCGATGGCGACCCCGCCCGAGCGCGCCAGGATGCGGTCGTACATGCCCATGAGCTCGGTGCCCACGCCCTGGGCCAGGCTCTCGCGCTGGGCCTTCAGCGACTGGATGGCCTCGGTAAGGGCCCCACCTTCCTTCTTGAACGACTCGGTGGCGGCCTGCTCCTCGGCATTCAGCTTCTCGATGGCGGCGGTCACCTGGGCCGAGAGCTTATCGATCTTCGACATCTCGCCCTTCAGCTGCTCCAGCTGCTCCGACAGCGCGAAGCGGCGCTTCTCGATGCCCATGAGCTCCTTCGAGCGCGCCTCGACGTTGCGGTAGTCGCCCTGGGCGGCGTTGATGGCCGCCTGCACACCATGCTCCTTCTTCACCAGCGAGGCGTCCTCATCGGCCGCGCGCGTCACCTTCCGCGACGTCTCCTTGCGCAGGGCGCTTATCTGCTCGAGCTTCTCCTCGAGCGAAGCGCGCTTCTGGCGGGCCGTGGCGATGATGCCGCGCTGGGGAAGCTCTTCGAGCTCCTTCTTGGATCGCATGAGGTCCAAATCGATAGCCTGGATGCGCTCGAGGGTCTCGATCTCAGCTGGTGTGGCGTTCATGCGGCAGCACGCCCCTTCTGTGCTCGACGGAACAGGTCGGTTCCATCTTACACGTTGGCGCGGCGCCATGCGGCCAGATGCCGCAGAAAGGGCGGAAGCGGCCGCCCCTACAGGCGTATAGCCTCGGGGTATGCCCAGTTCTGGCCCTGATCCAGCATGATGATGCTGCCCTTGTCCACCCCGGCGCGCACACACGCCTCGGCCAGCACGGCGCACAGGGGCAGCTCGCTCACGTCGTGGCCCAGCTCGATGATGGCCAGCCCCGCCAGCGACGCGTCGAGCGCCTGGTGGTAGCGCACCTCGCCGCAGACCAGGCAGTCCACGCCCGCAGCCACGCAAGCGTCCACCACGTTGCCGGCCGACCCGGTGGCGCACACCGCAGTGCGCACCTCGGCATCGAAGGCGCCCCACACCCGCGGCGCGCGCCCCTGCACCGACGTGCAGCGGGCCGCTATGTGGGCCACGGTCTCGGGACCGTCGGGGCCAGCGGGCACCTTGCACAGCTGCCCGTAGCCCTTGCCCTTGACCGCAGTGCCCGGCTCTGCGCCGGCCGCATCGGCTGCGCCCGCCCCGGCAGGCACCATCACCTTGCCCTGGGGCTTGAAGCCCAGCATGGCAGGCAGCACCCGCGATGCCACCGGACTCACGTCCAGCGCAGTATGGAAGTCCATGAGCGCCACCTTGTGCCGGATGGCTGCCCACACCCCCGCCCCGGGCGAGAGCGCCACGCTCTTCTCGGGCGCGAAGCTGCTGGGCGCATCGAGGAACGCTGGGTGATGGGTCAGCAGCACGTTGGCGCCTGCTGCAGCGGCTTCGGCTATGGCGGGCACCGTGGCATCGAGGGCGATGGCCACCCCAGCGAGCGGCAGGTCGCGCTCGCCCACGAGCAGGCCCGTGCGATCCCATTCCTCGGCATCTTGAGCCGGGAAGTCCTTCAGCAGCGCTTCCTCCAGCTTGCCCACGGTAAGGCTGCGCTCCGTGCGGGCCAGCTCGCGAGCTCCCTGGGGCGCCAGCGCATCCTGGGGCTCCTTCGATGCCTTCTTGTCGCGATTGAAGATGGCCATGGGGACCGCCTTCCTTCCCTAGGGTCGTAAAGGGCGCAGGCCCGCGCCGCCAGCAGAGCGCCCGGGCCGTCAGCTCCTATTCAAGCGCGATGGAGCGCCGGCTGCCACCCCTGCCGGGAACGGTTACGCTCTTGTAACCGGCCCTGCGCATGAGGTCGTAGGCCGCCTGCACGTCACGAGCCACGTTGGCCGGAACATGGGCGTCGGTGCCCACGGTGCAGGGCACGCCCGCACGGCAGAACGCCTCGAGCAAGGCGGGCGCGGGGAACATCTCGGCGCAGGCGTAGTAGCTGCCCGACGTGTTCACCTCCACCATGCGGCCGCCCGCGGCTGCCGCCTCGGCCATGGCCTCGTAGAGCGGCTGCAAGCCGTAGCTGGGGTAATAGCCGAACTTCTTGGCCAGGTCGGGGTGGGACATCACGTCGAAGCGCAAGGTGCGGTCGGCCGCCGCCTCGCACCACAGCTCGACGTAGCGACGCCAGATGGCGTCGGGCGCGCCGGGCTCCTCCCAGCGGCCGCGCTGGGCCGGGTCGTCGAAGGCCCAGCCGTCGATGAAGTGCACCGAGCCCAGCACCACATCGTAGGGCTCCAGGTCGGCTGCGCTCAGGCTGCGGTCCTCCATGCTGCCTAGGTAGTCCATCTCGATGCCGCACAGCACCTCCATGCCGGGGTGCTGCTCGCGAGCGCGCTCCACCGCCGCGCGATATGCCGCCATGTCAGCTGCGGGCACGCTCAGGTAGCCGTCAGGGTCGAAGGCCGCCGTGAGCGGGTAATGCTCGGTGAACGCCAGCATGGAGAGCCCGGCTTCGGCAGCGGCACGGACGTACTCGGCCACCTCGCCTTCGCCATGGCCGCAGTAGTGCGAATGGCAATGCGTGCTCACAAGCTCCATAGCTGCCCCTTCCCTACGCGCGCTTCCAGTCGAGTACCTTCGGCATCGCGGCCAGGAAGGCATCGATGTCAGCCATGGTCGTGCCGCGACCGAACGAGAGCCGCAAGGCACCGTGAGCCAGGTCGGCCGGAACGCCCATGGCAAGCAGCACGTGGCTCGGGTCGAGGGAATGGCTCGAGCAGGCGCTGCCGCCCGACACCCCGATGCCCAGCCCGTCGAAGCGCAGGAGCATGGTCTCGCTCTCAAGGCCCTCCACCAGCACGCTCACCACGTTGGGAAGGAAGTCCAAGCTGCCCGGCTCCACGTCCACTGTGGCCTGCACCGGCCCGAACGCGGCCAGCGCCCCATAGAGCCTGTCGCGCAGCACTGCCATGGCAGCAGCGTCGTCGGCCACATGAGCGGTGGCAGCGCGGGCGGCCGCCGCGAAGCCCACGGCCCCGCGCACGTTCTGGGTGCCCGACCGCAGCCCCGATTCCTGGCCGCCGCCGCGCATCAGCGGCTCGAAGGGCGTGCGCGCCTTCAGGTACAGCGCCCCCACCCCACGCGGGCCGCCGATCTTGTGGGCCGAGAACGACGCCGCGTCCACGCCCCATTCCCCCACCGACAGCGGCACCTTGCCCAGCGCCTGCACCGCATCTGTGTGGAACAGCGCACCGGCCTCGTGCGCGCACGCCGCCAGCTCGCGCACCGGCTGCACCGACCCCACCTCGGAATTGGCCGCCTGCACCGACACGAGCACCGTGTCGGCGCCAAGCGCCGCCTCCAGCGCGCGCACCTCCACGAAGCCCTGGCGATCCACCGGCAGCTCCGTCACGCGGAAGCCCGCCGCGCGCATGGTCTTGGCAGGCCGCAGCACCGCCGCATGCTCGATGGAGCTCACGATGACGTGGGGCTCGGCCACGGGCTTGCCCGCCTGGGCGCGGCGATCGCGCTCGGCGCGGGCCAGCCCCCATAGGGCGGCGTTGTCGGCCTCGGTGGCCCCGCCGGTGAGCACCACCTCGTCAGGGCGGCGCGCGCCCAGGCATTCGGCCAAGGTGCGCCGGGCCGCCTCGAGGGCGCGGTAGGCGGTGCGGCCGGGGCTATGGAGCGAGTTCGGGTTGGCGTTCAGCATCAGGCTGGCCTCGCCCACGCCGTCGTAGGGGGCCATGGCCTCGGCCGCCTCGGCGCATAGGGGCGCGGTGGCCGCGTAGTCCAGGTACAAGTAGGGCTTCGGGGGCATGGTCATCGTGCTTGCCTTCCCTTCTGCCTAGAGCGACATGGCCGAGCGCCGCGCGCCGTCGCCCGCGCTCTCGATGGCCGATATGGCCGCCGCCGGGTCGGTCGCCGCGAACACCGCGTTGCCGCACACCAGCACGTCAGCGCCATGGGCTGCCACGAGCGCAGCCGTCTCCACTCCTATGCCGCCGTCGACCTGGATGAGCGGGCTCGCCCCCGCCTCGCGCGCCATCTCCACCACATGGGCCACCTTCACCTCCGAGCTGGCGATGTAGCTCTGGCCCGAGAAGCCCGGCTCCACGCTCATGACCAGCACCATGTCGAGGTCGGCCAGCACCGGCGCCAGGGCCGAGACCGGCGTCTTGGGCTTGATCGCTGCCGCCGCCATCACCCCTGCGTCGTGCAGCATGGCCACAGCCTGCTCAAGCTCGCCGGGGCCGCACGCCTCCACATGCACCGTCACCGACGTGGCGCCCGCCTCGACGAACCAGGGTATCTGGGTGAGCGGGTTGCTTATCATGAGGTGCACGTCCAGCGGCAGGTCCGTGATGCGCGCCAGCTGCTTCACCAGCGGCACGCCGAAGGTCAGGTTAGGCACGAAATGGCCGTCCATCACGTCGATGTGCGCCCACTGCGCGCCCGCTTGCTCCATCATGGCCACGTCGCGGCTGAGGTCCATCAGGTCTGCTGATAGAATGGAAGGAGCTATCTTCATGGATTGGAACACGGCGTTCCTTTCTCACGGCATCGGAAGCGTAGGGCCATTCTAGCGCATCGCGCGCGGGGCCTGCGCACAGGAGGCGCAATGGCTGCGGGCACACCCACTTACTTCACCTACCGCACCGCCCAAGGGCCGCTCACCATAGCCACCACGCCCTCGGCCGTGAGCGCCGTGGCGCTGGGCGCGCGCACCTTCCCCGGCACCTGCGCCCCCACCCCGCTGTCGAACCGCTGCGCCACCCAGCTGCAGGAGTACTTCGCCGGCAAGCGGACCGCGTTCGACGTGCCGCTGGACGTGGCGGGCACACCCTTCCAGAAGCGCGTGTGGGAAGCGGTGGAGGCCATCCCCTACGGGCAGACGCGCACCGCCGCCGAGCTGGCCGCCGCCGTGGGCGAGCCCGAGGCGCACCGAGCCGTGGGCGTGGCCGTGCGGAAGAACCCAGCGGCCGTGCTCATACCGGCGCATCGCGTGGTGTCGGCCCGGGGCGACGTGGCCGGGTCGGGCAAGAGCGACAGCCTGCGCCGGGCCTGCCTCAAGCTGGAGCAGGCGAACGCCTGAGCGGAGGCACACCATGAACAGGGGCACTGTTCATGGTGTCGACTTGCCAAAGGCCGCTTCCCCTTACATCGCGAAGCACGGAACGACGCCAAGGTTGCCGTTCGCATAGCTGTTAGTCCCTACCCCCATGCTGGTGACCGTGCCGAAAGCATGGGTGTTCAGCTGGCCAGCGGAGCGTAAGAACCAATACTGCGGATTGCCTGGCACGTCACCAGCAGCAGGATTGCCCCCAACGCCGTAATACCGCTTCATCGCTCGTATGTTCGTCGTCGAACTGCCGTTTCCCTGGAATGCCTGGTACTGGAACCGCGATGCCGAAAGGGCCTCCGACTGGTTGAGCTGCGCGATGCCCAAGCCAAACACCTCGAACGTCGATGGCAGCCAAATGGTCTCGTTGTAGGTTGACTGCAAATAGCTGGCAGTCGCGCCGCCGTTGACTTGCTGCTGCTTGGTCACTCGCGCTATTGCGGCGCGCATCTTCGGGTCAAGGCTGTTATAGAACGTTGTGGTCAAGCGCGTGCGCAGGGGCATATTAGCCCATCCGCCAGCAACAGCGTCAGTCGTATTCATGGCGCTATTGAACGGCTTGTCACCAGCGATGCTGTTCGCGGTATCCCTGAATGCGTATATGTCCTTGAACCCGAACGTCAGCCCCGCCTTGCCGCCTGCGGTCTTGGTGTCCTGGCAGATGCCGAGCAGCTGCACGTCGTGATAGGCGCTATCCACCCGCAGCTTGAAGTAAGGCCCGGGTCCTGGGTTGCCGTTGGTCATGACCTGCTTGTCGAGCCAGCCTTTGAACTGGGCGTAGTAGGAGGACGCGTTGCCTTTGGCAGAAAGGTCGTCGGCAGCCTTCTTTATGTAGTCGAAGCTGTAGATGGTGCCATTGTCCTCGATGTAGAGCGGGTCTCCAGGTATCTCCTTGTCCACCTCGCCATCGGCCACAGCGAACTCGTAAGACACCTCAGCGATAGGCGTGCGGTCGCCCTCGTTCACGCTGCCTGGGGTGACGA
>CAJUQH010000015.1 GCA_910588095.1 uncultured Eggerthellaceae bacterium | reverse complement strand
AGCATCGGGGCTACAGGCGAGCCTTCCGCATCCTGCTCAGCGCTGACTTCTTGGGACTCTCCCAAGGAAGGATCAGCAGAAGCATTCGACTGGTCGGGCGAGCCCGACGCTACGGTTTCCGTGTCAGCTTCGCTGGTGCCTTCTGCGTGAGCGAAGGGTACGAGGGCAAGCGAAAGCAGTGCTGCGACAAGGCAGGCAAATATCTTGCGTGCGAATGAGGCGGACGTTCCCATGCGGCCGGCTCCTCCCGAGTATGTATGTTCCCGTCATACTGCGGAGGAGACCCGTGCGACTCGCTGTTGCCCCTTCAGGGTGTTCTCGTCCCTGAAGCTGTTCTCGAAAACGAGGAGGGCATCCACCACAGTTCGCCAAAACAGCAAGATTGCACAGAATTCCGGAACTATCGCTACGGAAAACGAATCTTGAAAGGCAGATGCCCTCTTCGTACCGTTGTCCGTAATGGCTAGTCCGGCAAAGCGATATTCGATTCTGTGCAATTCCCCATGACAGGGAACCACTGTTTTGGCACCTGTGAGGATAGCAACTGCATTCTCCATTTGCAAGAGGTCCGCTCGCGTCGTCCTTCCGTGGCGACGGCAGTTCTCTATTCTTCCCGACGCCTGCAAGACCCTCCTATGCCAATAAATATGCGATGATGAATATAGCTTATAGGCTATATTGTTAAAGTAGTGCATGAGCGCCATTTGGCGGGCTTGGAGGGACGAAATGGCTGAGCTTGCGACATATCTCAAGAAGCGCGGCATCAACGACGAGCAGATGCGCAAAGCGCGCGAGCATACGAAGGCGGCTATCGATGCGTACAATCTCCGTCAGGCTCGCAAGGCTTCGTGCATGACCCAGGTAGAGCTTGCGAAGGCCATGGGGGTCTCGCAGAATCGCGTATCGCGCATGGAGAATGGCGATTTGGGCACGATGAGCCTTGATACGATACGTCGCTACGTCGAGTCGATGGGTGGCAGGCTGTCGGTCTTGGCTGAGCTTCCGATAGGGGAAGTGCGCCTTGTGTGAGGTTGATTCAGCGCATGGGGTCTTGCAGGCCGCCCGTATTTGCGTTCTTTGGAACTGCGGCTGATTTTAGGCTGGAGGTAAGATTGGCCGCAGCTGCCTCATCGTGCCGGCGTGGGGAATCTAGCGTGGCGGGTGCTCTGAGATGTTGCGCGAAAGGGCTTCGGCGTCTAAGCTTCCCCTATCTCGAAACCCATGTCCTTCAGTAGGGAGCGAGCATCCACATTGTGAAGCCTTCCCTCATAGCTGGCGAGAAGAGCAGTGATGTCTCTAGCGAATTGTGCAACCTCTTCCCTGGGCAAAACGTTGAAAAGATGAACCACCATGTCGCTGTAGCCGACGTTGCCGGGGCGAGCGCAATACAGCCTCTCGTCATGGGCACATAGGTTCCTGAAGTCATTGAGGATATTGATGGTCCTGAGGAGTTTTCGCTCGGTAAGATATCCTTGGGCGGAATCGCGCTTCGATACCCTTGCTATGATGGTGCAAGCTTCCCGTCTGTCGTTCTGTTGCATGAGCTGGTAGAGATGGATGATGTTCCCGAATGTCAGGTCATTAGACAAGACCCAGAGGGGGACATACCCATGGGCTTTCATGTAGTGCTTGATGAAGTCACGGGAATGGCTCCGGACTACCAGTTTGTCGTTAAGACGGCTCATCAGGTCGCTCAGGTTCTTGCTGTGCAGGTTCGCCTTGTCTCCCTTGAACGCCCTCGGAACGAGGTAGCCTTTGCTGTCGCAGTAATTCGGCCTTTCCAGATAGGCCTCCCTCTCTGGATGGTTATGACAGAATGCGTAGACCACGGAGGTCCTCACCACAGCTTCTGCTCTTGTCAGGTATACGAACGTGATCGAGCGCAGGTCTCGGTCGAACAGGAACAGGTCGTACATCCACTTGAACTCAACGCCCTGCCGGAACACATCGTTGTTGCTTCTTGACATCGCCTCGCGGTCAAGGAATGGTGCCTTGTAGCCGTTGACGATGGCGTAGTAGCTTTCACGCTCGATGATGCGCTTGGTGTCCTTGTCGGTTCGCACGCCTCTGGCCTCGAGGAGGCTTACCAGCTCGTCTATCGTCTTGAATTCTTTTCCCATAGCTCTCCGTAGAATCAAAAGGCCCCCAGCCCTTACGGGCCGGGGACCTTTCTTTGTCGATGGCTCTCGTAGGCCGCCATCGACTGTCTCACTGCCCATACTCTACTTGACCATGTCTAGTAGGTCAATGTCGTTCACCGAATCGTAAGGAATACTTTGCGTGCCAGTGAGTCCCTTGAAAACCGGATTGGCATAGGTAGGCCCCGAGCATAAGACCCGGGGCCGGTCTCCAGTTTCTAGACATGGAAAGTCTTAGTGGTGGTACGGCGCTTGTTGCCGACTTTAACAGTCTGCTTTACACGCATGGTGCCCTTCACCTTAATGGTGGGCTTTTTAGCCATGGCTTCTACCTCCTTTCCTAATCTGCATGGAAACGTAGGAGTGAGCTGGAAAGTATGGCAACTGGTCAGCTCTCTCCTGGTTTGGATGCTAACACAAACAAATGTATCAATAAATGATTCTTAATACAGAATAATGTGTTTAGGATTGCTCTTATGCACAACATATTGTGCATAAGAGGTTGAGAACATGTTGAAAAGGAAACGGATTAAAGCCAGGTTTTCCTAGTAGTCTCTTGCTAACGCTGCGGGAGCTCACAAGTGCAGTGCTTAAGAATGAGGGAAGAGGGTGCCGGGTGTGTCTTGGTGGAAAACGCTCTGGAAGTTGCGAAGGCTCTCGGTTGCGTTCTCGATGATTTGTCGGGATTTTGATATTGTCTATGTCTGTCCGAGAAGCGGCGGCTTACGGAAGGGGTGCGTAAGACTCATGGGCTTTCATGGGGAGGCTGTGCGCTGCATGCGCGAGTGCGGCAGCATCCCGGAGTAGAAACCGGTGGTCGTTGGCGCATCGTGGCTGGGGTATTTGATGTTCCGGAAGCTGGTGGAGGAGCCAAAGAACCCGAAGCGCTCATAGCTGCCTAGGAGGCACCATGGTGGCCTGGTGGCTACGGCGGATGCCATCACAGCGATGGTGCTGAGGGTCGGAAAGGCAGCGGGAACAGAAAGGCCGCCCCGAAGGACGGCCTTGCAAGTCTGGTCGGGTTGACAGGATTTGAACCTGCGGCCTCTGCGTCCCGAACGCAGCGCTCTACCAAACTGAGCCACAACCCGTTCACACCCCCGCCGACGCGGCAGCTTGCCTATGATACCACAGGCGCAGAAACGCGTCGGCAAAAATATCAGATTCCCGTTGACTGCGAACACCTGTTCCCCTATAGTGAATACATCCGTTCTATGAAACAAGTGTACGTAAAAGGGGCGCATGGTGGACATCCTGCAGAAGCTCGACATACTGGCCGATGCCGCCAAGTACGACGTAGCCTGCACGTCATCGGGCGTCCAGCGCAGCGGGCGAGCCGGTCAGCTAGGCTCGGCGGGCATGGCGGGCTGCTGCCACAGCTTCACGCCAGATGGCCGGTGCGTCACGCTGCTGAAGGTGCTCATGGCCAACACGTGCACTTACGATTGCGCGTACTGCGTCAACCGTGCCAGCAACGAGAACATAGCGCGCGCTGCTTTTACCCCGCGTGAGCTGGCTGACCTCACGATAGGCTTCTACCGCCGCAACTACATTGAAGGGCTGTTCCTGAGCTCGGGTGTCATCCGCGATGCGGACACCACCTGCGAGCTCATGGCCCAGACGCTCGACATACTGCGCCATGAGTACCGCTTCCGAGGCTACATCCATGCGAAGGCGGTGCCGGGGGCCTCGCCAGAGCTCATAGACCGGCTGGGCTTGCTGGCCGATCGCCTGTCGGTGAACCTCGAGCTGCCGTCGAGCAAGAGCCTCCAGCGGCTTGCGCCCGAGAAGGACCGCGCGAGCATCATCGCGCCCATGCGCCACATCCAGCGCTCCATGGCCGAGGACGCCGACACCCGGGTGCTTATGAGCCGCAACATGGTGTACATGGGCAGCCACAAGCCCGTGCGGAAGACGCGCGCCTACGCACCAGCAGGGCAGTCCACACAGATGATAGTGGGCGCCACGCCCGAGAGCGACTACCAGGTGCTCAGCCTGGCGGCGTCGCTCTACCGATCGGTGTCGCTCAAGCGCGTGTTCTTCAGCGCGTACCTGCCGGTGAACGACGACGTGCGGCTGCCTGTCACCGATGCGGTCCAGCTCGACCGCGAGCACAGGCTCTATCAGGCCGATTGGCTCATGCGCTATTACGGCTTCCAGGTAGAGGAGATAATCGACGAGGCCGCGCCGTTCCTCGATACGGAGCTCGACCCGAAGGCGGCATGGGCCCTGGGTCATCTCGACCAGTTCCCGGTGGAGGTGAACGCGGCGCCGCTCGAGACGCTGCTGCGCGTGCCGGGCATCGGCCCGCGGGGTGCGCGGCTCATCGTGCGGGCGCGGCGCCAGTCGACGCTGCATGAGGCCGACCTGCGCAAGCTGGGGATCGCCTACAAGCGAGCCCGCTACTTCATCACCTGCAACGGCTGCTACGGGGGCGCGGGGGTGGCCTTCACGCCCGATGCGCTGCGGGCCCAGCTGGCCGCGCCCATCCAGGGCGGCCGCCATGGGCGCCGCGCCACGCGCCAATGCGAGGGGCAGCTGAGCTTGTTCGATGCGGTCGACACGCCGGAGAAGCGGAAGGGCTGCCGCAGCGCTGGGCAGCAGCTTGGGGCTGCTGGTGGGGAAGCGGCGGCGTTGCCGCAATCGTCTCGTCAGGAGCCGCAGGACGCAGGGCGTGCGGCGTGCGCGACGCCCGAGGAGCTGTTCGCCGCATGAGCGCCGCTGCCGAGCTCTACGATAGCGTGGCCTACGTCTATGACGACACGTTGGAGGGCCTGCTCTCGGCCATCTTCGCTGCCTACGCCAACGGCGAGGACCCGTTGGACGTGGTGCCGGAGCGCAGCCTGCAGCCGCGCCTCGGCCAGCGCGTGGCCACCATAGCCACCAACGCGCATCATGCCGACCGGGTGGCTCGCACCTTGAAAGGGCAAGGCGGCTGGCGGACGTTCGCCGCCGTGAGGGCGGCTGCCGTCTCCGAGCAGCCCGACGCGGGCACCGCAGCCTATCGCTTCGTGCGCTACATGATGGACGAGCAGAAGCGCCGCGATTGCAAGCGCTGCCGCAAGCGCGCCTCGTGCCCGGGCGCGACTGGGCGG
The DNA here is from genome assembly GCA_910588095.1 of uncultured Eggerthellaceae bacterium. Lineage (GTDB taxonomy): Bacteria > Actinomycetota > Coriobacteriia > Coriobacteriales > Eggerthellaceae > D16-63. The sequence goes on along the minus strand of CAJUQH010000015.1, from coordinate 50,938 downwards.
GGGCCATGCCCGCGGCTGCGCGGCAGGGCGCTTTCCGACATATCGCACCCGGCCGTGGCGCCCATCCACCGCATCGAGCGCTCGGTCAGCCAGGAGTGCGAGCACATGCGCCAGTTCATCCGCTTCGAGCACCTGCAGGGCGAAGGCGTCGATGTGTGGTTCGCCCGGTGCAACCCCAAGTCGTCGGTGATCCCGTTGGTCATGGGGCACTTCGTCGAGCGCTTCAACGTGCAGCCCTTCATCATCTACGACGAGAACCATGGGCTGGCGGGCGTCTACGAAGGCAGCCGCTGGTACTTCGTGCGCGCTGAGGACGCCCCCGAGCTGCCGAGCCAAGCCGGCGAGGAGCGCCTCATGCAAGCAGCGTGGCGCCGCTTCTACCGTGCGGTGGCGGTGGAGTCGCGCTACAACCCCGAGCTGCGCCAGCGCTTCATGCCACAGCGCTTCTGGAAGAACCTCACCGAGATGCAGGATGAGCTGCCCACGGCCCTTGCGCCGCTTTCGTGATGCCGTCGGCATAGGCGTCGCGTGCGGCTGCCGTAATATCCTCAAACGGCTATAATAGGCCCGAACGAGACAGACCGACCGCAACGGAAGGAAGCCGCCGCATGGCTGAGATGATATCCCTTGAAGATGCCCGCTCGCTGGTGCTCTCCCACATGAGCGCCCTGCCTGTCGAGGAGGTGCCGCTGCTGGACGCCCTCGGTCGCGTGGCCGCTGCCGACCTTCGCTGCGACATCGACATAGCGCCCTTCGCCCATTCCGCCATGGACGGCTATGCCCTGCGCGCCGAAGAGATAGCCAACGCCAGCGACGGCGTGCCCGTGCAGCTGAAGGTCATCGCCGAGGTGGCCGCCGGCGACGTGTTCGAGGGCCGCATCGCCGAAGGTGAGTGCGTGCGCATCATGACCGGCGCCTGCCTGCCCGACGACGCCGACGCGGTGGTGAAGTACGAGATTGTGGCCGTGGTCGAGGGAGACGGCAAGACCGGCTCGCTCGTGTCGTTCGCGGCACCCACGGCGGTGGGCTCCAACGTGCGGCCCGCTGGCGACGAGGCCAAGGCCGGCGAGGTCATCGTGCAGGCTGGCGAGGTCATCGGCGCGGCAGGCGTTGGCTTCCTGGCCGGCTGCGGCGTCACGACGGTGCCCACCTACCGCCGCCCGCGCATGGCCATCATCGCCACTGGCTCCGAGCTGGTGGACGCCAGCGAAGTGCCCACGCGGGGCAAGATCCGCAACTCCAACAGCTATGCCATGGCAGCCTGCGCCAAGGAGGCGGGCTGCGTGCCCACCATGCTGCCGCCCGTGCCCGACACCTTCGATGGCCTGTCGGCAGCGGTGGCCCAAGCGGCGCGTGACTACGACTTCGTCGTCACCACAGGCGGCGCGGCCAACGGCGACTTCGACTTCATAAAGCAGGTCATCGATTCGCTGGGGTCCCTCTACATGACCACGGTGAACATGCGCCCGGGCAAGGCCCAGTCCTTCGGCATGGTGGACGGCACGCCGGTGTTTGGCCTGCCGGGCAATCCGGCGGCGGCCTACTGCGGCTTCGAGATGCTCATCCGTCCCATGGTGCGCAAGATGCAGGGCTACAGCTGCTTCGAGCACCCGCACGTCATGGCGACCCTCGCTGTCGACCAGCGCAAGAAGGACCCGCGCCGCATCTTCCTGCGCTCCACGCTCACCCGCAGCGCCGATGGCGGCTACGTGGTCACGCCGGCCAAGAACCAGAGCTCGGGGCTGTTCGGCGTCATCCAGAAGAGCAACTGCCTGGCCGTGCTGCCTGACGGCACGGACGACAAGCATGCTGGCGACCTGGTCGAGTGCATCCTGCTGGACGTGCCCGAGGAAACCGTGCTGTAACGGCATAGCCGGCTATCGCAGAAAGGAACCGTCATGGCAGACCAAGCACCCCTCACCTTCGGCATCGTCACCTGCTCCGATACGCGCGACCTGCGCCAAGATGCGGCTGGCGATGCGCTGGAGCGCCTCATAGCCGATAACGGCTGGGTGTGCCGCACCCACACGCTCGTGCGCGACGAGCGCATGAGCATCGCCGCGGCCATCAAGCACTGCACCGACGATCTCAACGTGGACGTGGTGCTCACCTGCGGCGGCAGCGGCCTGTCCCCTCGCGACGTGACCCCCGAGGCCACCCGCGACGTGTGCGAGCGCGAAGTGCCCGGCATCGCCGAGGCCATGCGCTGGCACAGCCTGCAGATAACCCCCTTCGCCATGCTCTCGCGCGCCGTGTGCATGCAGCGCGGAAGCTCGCTGGTCATCAACCTGCCCGGCTCCACCAAGGCAGCCACGGAAAACTGGGAGGGCGTGGTTGCCGCGCTTCCCCATGCTGTTAAAATGATGGCAGCAGGCGGACATGACGACTGAGCGACTGAGCGCTTGAAGGCGTGGTATGGAAGAGCTTCCCAACGGATTCACCGGTTTCAGCAAACGCGACCCCAACTTCGAATCGGCCAGCGATGCCATTCGCAAGGCGGCCATAGAGCAGCAAGGCGCGCGCCCTGACGCGGCGTCGGCCGCTCGTGCCGCGCGCAATGGCTGGCAGGCTGCGCAGGACGCGCTGGAGAGGCTGCCGCGCCTCGACCAGATGGGCAGCTTGTGGGGCGGCTCTCGCAAGGCCAACGGCAGCGGGTTCGAGCAATTCGTCAACCGCATCGAGTTCAACGGCGTGGCCGACAACCGCTTCGACCTCGAGGCCATATCCAACATCCCCGAGAGCGACCGCCGATGGGCCTGGGTGCAGGTGGATCGAAGCGCCATCCGCCACAACGTCATGGCGTTGCGCAACCACGTGGGCCCTGGGGTGAAGATAATGGCCGTGGTGAAAGCCGACGGCTACGGCCACGGCGCCGTGGAATGCGCCAAGACCGCCTTCAACTCCGGCGCCGACTACCTGGGCGTGGCCACCCTCGACGAGGCCATCGAGCTGCGCGAGGCGCTCATCAACGCCCCGGTGCTCATCCTGTCCGAGCCGCCGGTGGAGGCCATCCCGCTGCTGCTGGCCTACAAGGTCATGCCGAGCGTCTACACGCCTGAGTTCGCCATCCGCTATGCCGAGGCTGCCGACATGATGGGGCAGCGCGCCCCGTTCCACCTGGCGCTCAACACCGGCATGAACCGCATCGGCGTGCGCTACGACGAGGCCGTGGCCTTCATGCAGCACATCGGGTTCCATCGCGCCCTGGACATCAAGGGCACGTTCACGCACTTCGCCACCGCTGACGCGGCCGACACCCTCGACTTCGAGATGCAGCTGCGACGCTTCACCGAGGCCATAGCCAACCTGAAGGCAGCCGGCATCGACCCGGGCATCGTGCACGCGGCCAATTCAGCGGCCACCATCCGCTACCCCGAGACGCATTTCGGCATGGTGCGCGTGGGCATAGCCATGTACGGCTACCATCCCTGCCCGCTCACCCGCGGGCTCATCGACCTCAAGCCAGCCATGACGGTGCGGGCGCGCGTGACCAACGTCAACGCCGTTCCCATGAGCGAAGGGGTCAGCTACGGGCTGCACTACCGCAGCCCCGGCTCGGTGAAGATATGCACCGTGCCGCTGGGCTACGCCGACGGCCTGTGGCGCGGGCTGTCGGGGCGCATCGACTTCATCGTGGGCGGGGTGCCGTTCCGCCAGGTGGGCTCCATCTGCATGGACCAGTGCATGTTCGAGGTGAACATGCGCACCGCGGCCAGCCGCAAGTTCCTCACGCCGCAGATAGGCGACGAGGTCATCATCGTGGGCGAGCAGGACGGCATCGCCGTCACCATGGACGAGCTGGCCGAGCTCATGGGCACCATCTCCTACGAGGTGACGGTGCGCTTCGGCGAGCGCCTGCCCAAGGTGTACGTGTAAAGGAGGCCGGCCATGGCCGCGAAGACCCCCATCCCCCTTGACGAGCTGCGCGCCCAGGTGCAGGGCTGCCACCAATGCCCGTTGGCCGACGGCCGCGCCAACGTGGTGTTCGGCGAGGGCAACCCCGATGCGCGCGTGCTCATAGTGGGCGAGGCGCCGGGCAAGAACGAGGACGAGCAGGGGCGCCCCTTCGTGGGAGCGGCTGGGAAGCTGCTCGACGAGCTGCTGGCCGTGGCAGGGCTCAAGCGCGAGGACGTGTTCATCGCCAACGTGCTGAAATGCCGCCCGCCTGGCAACCGCGACCCGCGCCCCGAGGAGATAGAGCTCTGCACGCCCTACCTGCGCGAGCAGACGCGCACCATCAACCCCGACTTCATCGTTACCTTGGGGAACTTCTCGACCAAGTTCATCCTCAAGACCGAGACGGGCATCACGCGCTTGCACGGCCACGTGCAGAAGGCGGGGCGCTTCAACGTGTTCCCCATCTTCCACCCGGCCGCGGCGCTCTACGACCACAAGAAGCGAGCTGACCTCGAGGACGACTTCGCGAAGCTCGGCGAGCTGCTGGGCACCCGGCCGCCCGCCGACGTCCCGCCCGCATCGTAGCGGGCGCACCTGTTCCTGGCTAGCAGCGTTCGGATGACCTCAGCCCTGAGGAAGCTTTCCTGCGCTCGATAGGAAAGCTTCCCTTATCCGCAGAGTTTTCCTGCTCAGAACCGGAAAACTTGCGCGGCTGAAGAGCGGGCCGTTACGCTAGAGGCAGAATGCCGGGCATATGCCGCTCGCAGCCGGCTGAGCTGAGTTGTAGTTGACGTTGGTGGCGTCGCCGAGCTTGTTCGTGCCCTTGAATATGTCGTTGCGACCCGGATAGGTATCGCGCTGGAACCAGCCGGTGCAAATCGAGTAGGTTCCGTCGGCCTGTCGATATCGTTGCTCTCCCTTGAGCAGCTCGGCATACTGATTGGTGCCTGACACGTTGAGGCGCACGTAATAATCGTAGGGACGGCTCATGCGCTTCCCGGTGCCATCGAAAGGTCGAGCGTTTATGAAGGTGCTCGCGGTGTCTGTGAAATAGCCTGCGTTGTACAGTGTGGTGGCTATCTCGGCATAGCTGACCAGGAATAGCTTCTCGGTCATATATGACACAGAGGTGAAGCTTGCGGTGTTGGGGCCGGCTGCGTTGTTGGCATGTTTGATCACTGGCTGCATAGCCTGCTGTAGGGCGGCGGGCACCATGTCCAATATGACGCCGTCGAGAGACCGGTCTCCATGGTCGTCAGCATGGCCGGTGCCGGGCCGGTTCATCTTGCGCCTCATCTCGCTGTAGAACCAGCCTCCGTTCGACGTGGCGACGTTGTTGAATCGGTAGATCCTCGAATCGCTTCCGGTGTTCATGAGGTCGACGAACTGGAAAGTGAGGCCTGTCTTGCTCGTGCCTGCTATGTCGATAGAGTCATAGAGGACGCCGATGAGCCTCACTTCGTATATCGTGGCGGCGGCATCGGGGGCTTCGACGGCACCCTTGTCATACCAGCGCACGTAGAAGCGGTGGTCCTCTTGCAGCCATCGGGTATACTTGGCGGTCTTCTCGGCATCGCCTGCGGCTATGGCGAGTGCGTCAGCCTTGATGTCATAGAGCCCAAGGGTGCTGCCATCGTCATCTGACGTCCATAGCGCCTCGGGGATTCGCTCGGCTGTTGCATCAGCGGTCGCGAACGTGTAGCTCACGGTGGCTATCTGCTTGCGCTCGTAATCGTTGGTGGGCAGCACCAGGCCATGGTTGGCGGAGTTGTCGACAGGATCGGTTGCGAGGTTCAAGCCGTAAGATACGGGCAGCTTCTCGGAGCCCGACCCCTTCGCGCCCATCGAGAAGGAATCGCCAAGGACTGCCTCGGAGAGCGCATCGGTCAAGCGGAAATGCGTGCCGGATGATTTGTCGGCAGGGGCTGTCGCGCTCGGATAGAGCGACAGCAAGCGCTCGCCGGGGTTCTCTTCGGTGCCGTCGCCGAGGACGTGGGCCTCGCTCGCCTTGGACGTGTCGTAGGTGGTGAGGACTTGGTTGGCATTCGCATGGCGGGTGGAAGTGAGCCCTACGAGCTTCACGGCATCATGCCAGCCGGTGTTCTCGAAGTAGGCTTGGCCTAGGGCCTGGTAGCCTTCCTGCTCGGGCTTGGTGGTGTCGTCGGCTTCTGATTGGGTGGAGTCGTCTGCTGCCGCCTTGTCCTTGTCGCCGAGCCACGGATTGCCGGGAGCGCCGGTCTTGTCGTAGTCGCCGAAGGTGATGGAAAGGGGTGCGGTCACCCCGAACGCACTCGTCCAGCGAGCAGTGAGCGCTGGGGTGCCGTCTATCTGGGTCAAGCGCACCGGGTTCATGGCAAAGCCGTCCTTGGTGGCGTTGTCCATCACGAGCGACTGGCCGTCAGGCTCGGCCCATCCGAGGAATCGGTAGCCGCTGCGCGCGGGTTCGGGCAGTCTAACGGTGCGGGTGGTCGGATCGTAGTGGTCTTCCTTCATCGTGAATCCGCTCACGCGGAAGCGCCCGCCCCCGAGGTCATCTACGGTGCGCACGCCGTCTGATGTGGCCCATTTGAGGTCGTAGGAGGCATCGTCGCCAGGCCCCTCGCCCTTTTCGGGGTTTTTGGATAGGTCGAACACCACCGCATACTCGTTGGGCGTCCAAAGGGCGTAGAGGGTGTACTCCTTAGCATCAGGTGCGCCTTCGGGCATCGTCAGGATCGGCGCCGTGCCGTCGATGAATCCGCCGGAGGAGGCTGATTTGTCGGCCGACCAACCAGCGAACTCGAAGCCCGCACGGGTGGGCTCCTTGTAGCCAGCCGGCTTGCCGGATTCGGGCCAGGCGACCTCGGAGCCTGGGCTGCCTTGCTGGGGAAGTGCGCTATCTGCGGGCTTGTTGTCCCAGACCGCCTTTGTCAGGTTGAAGTCGTTGTCGTTCAAGTCCCACTTGGCTATGGGGAAGCTCGAGCGGTACACCGCGATGGACACCGTGGTGCCGCCTGCGCTGGAGCCTTCTGCGGCCTTGGTGCTTACGGATTGCATCTCAGCTGAAGCTTCGGTCGAAGGGTCCGATGGGGGTTGAGGCGAAGTTGGAACCTCTGAGCCGAATGCCCCCTCGGACCCTTCGACCCCATCAGGCTCCGCAGCGCTTCCTGCGACCGTCCCGGCTATCGTTCCTGCGGGGCCATCGTCGGCCCAAGCGAAGGGCGCCATCGAGAACGTAAGGATAGCCGCCATGAGGGCAGCGACGAACGTATGGGCAAAAGAGGCAACCGACTTGCGCATGGCGACCGGCTCCTTCCGACTGCGTGTGCAACATCACACTGCGGAGGAGGCCCTGCGCTCGAACATCATAGCGGCTGGTGGGCAAGGAGGGCATCCACCACAGTCGCCTAACTGCAAGATTACGCATAATCTGAACTGGTTCAGAGAAAACAGATCTTGATAGGCGGATGCCCTCTTCATCCTGTTTTCCTAAACCATGGAACAGGCCGGAAAAGCCGATATTCGATTATGCGCAATTCCCCTAAGGGAACCGCAGTTAGGCATCTGTGAGTGTATCAAGCGCCCTCGCGCCTGACAAGGTGCGAGGGCGCACCTCGGTCGATACAGCAACGCTCTGATCGTTTATGTGTTACAAGAAAAGTCCTCTATTTAGAAGCAAAAACTCTACGAAATGCAAAGTTTTCCTACTATGAACAAGAAAACTTTACCAATTTATGAAGTTTTCCTACTATGAACAAGAAAACTTTTAAGACTCATAGATTCCAAGATAGAAAGTAGGAGAGCGATGGTTCCACGGGCAAGTTATCTCGATAAACTTCTCACTCTTGAGAAGGCTGACGCGGTGACCATCATCACGGGTGTCCGGCGCTGTGGGAAATCTTCTTTGCTAAAGCTCTACGCCGAGCATCTGATCGCGGAAGGCGTGCCTGATTCGCAAATAATCGAGATAAACTTTGAGAGCATGGCGTTTGATGAGTTGACCAACCCGATGGAGCTCCACCGCTATGTTCAGGAGAAGGTTGGAGATGTCGGCGATGGCAAACGGCTCCATCTTCTTATCGACGAGGTGCAGGAGGTCGAGCGTTGGGCACGCACGGTGAACAGCCTTAAGGCGTCTTTCCCAGTCGATATATGTGTTACGGGTTCCAATTCGCGGCTTTTCGCGGGGCAGGATCTCACCTATCTTTCCGGCCGTTATGTGAAGCTGGATATGTATCCGTTGTCGTTGTCGGAGTTTGAGACCTTCCGCATGGTATTTCCGAGCGACGAGCTCGTTCCTGGAAGTAATGTTTTTCCGCAGTCCCATGAGAATGTCTTTCAATCGTTTCTCCAGGAAGGCTCTTTCCCTGCGGTTGCGCTTGCGAAGGATAAAGAAGTGCGGCAAGCCCTTTTGGAAGGCATCGTCGATTCGGTCATCATGCGCGACGTCGTGCAGCGTGGCGGCATAGATAACGAAGCCGCCTTCCGAAGGGTTGCGCGGTTCGCGTTCGACAACATCGGGTCGTTCTTGTCGGCAAACAAGATCGCGAACACTCTGAAAGCAGGCGGGCATAGCATAAACCCCGGTACGGTCGATCGGTACCTAGAGCTTATGTGCGATGCTTTCGTGCTGTATCGCTGCCAACGATACGACATAAAAGGGCGCGAGCTACTGCGAACGAACCCGAAGTATTACGTTGTTGACCCCGGATTAAGGAACGCATTTTTGGGCGAGCGCTCTTGGGATCTCGGGCATATCCTCGAGAATCTTGTTTATCTTGAGTTGCGTCGCCGTGGATATGAGGTGACCGTTGGACGCGTTGGGGAGAAGGAGATAGATTTCGTTGCGGTGGCAGCTGATGGAACCGTATATGTTCAAGTGTGCCAGACCTTGATCGGGGAAGAGGTGCAGCAGCGAGAGTTCTCGGCTTTGGAGGCGGTGGGCGACGCATATCCAAAGTACGTTCTCAGTATGGATGACCTTGACTATTCGCGTAATGGAATCAAACATAGGACCATACGTGAGTTCCTGGAGGGCATGCCCCTTTAGAGCGGGATGAAGCGCCCTTGCTGGCTTTCTTGTTGCGAGGATGCGAGAGCTTGCCATGAGGCACGCCTTCGCTGCCGCCACGATGGCTCTACAGCCAGCCCTTCCGGTGGAAGAACGCCAGCAGCGCGCTGCTGAACGCCACGGCCAGCACGATGAGCAGCGCCCACAGCCACGGCCAGTCGAGCCCTGGCATCACGGCCAGGTTCATGCCGAACCACCCCGTGACCAGCGTGAGCGGAGCGAACAGCACCGTCACGATGGTGAGCACCTGCATGACCGAGTTCTGCTTGAGGCTGATGCGCGTCTGGTGCAGCTCGTGCAGCTGCATGCTGTACTCCTTCAGCGCCTCGGCGCGGGCGGTCAGGCGGTCGGCGAAGCTGGCGATGCGATCGAAGGAGCGGGCCTCGCCGCGGCTGAGCAGCTTGTTCTCGTCGTCGCCCAGGATGTCGGCCATGGCGCCTATCTGCTGGTAGTACATGCCCAGCCCGATGGTCTGGCGCCGGTAGTTCATGATGCGCAGGGTGCTCACGTCCACCTGGCGTGCCAGCATGGCCTCTTCCAGGTCCTCCATGTTGTCTTCGAGCCGGGCGAGGAAGATGAAGTCGTTCATGAGCAGCATCTTCATGAACAGGTACAGGCAATGGGCCGTGGACAGGCTGCGCATCACGCCGTTGTCGGCCATCTTCTCCAGCAGGTCGGCGGCCATATGCTCCGCCTCCATGAATACGAGGTGCTGCTTGTCCAGGTAGAACGAGAACAGCGCTGGCGGCTCGGCGGTGTCGCGATGGTCGGGCACGGCGAAGGAGCCCACCACGAAATCGGGGAACACCTCGACCAGGTTGCTCTTGGCTGCCGCCAGCACCTCGATGGCCTCTTGCCCCTCGGGGGGCATGAACGGCGCGTCGTGGGCCTCGTCGAGCGAGAGCACCTCCACCACGGGCACCAGGCTGCGGTCGGCCTCGTCCTTCTCCACGGGCACCAGGGCCGACGTCAACCTCTCGAGCGGCGCCAGCGGCTTGCTGCTCCTCAGCTCGTAGCGCTTCGCCATGTCGGCCTCCTCTCGTGCGCACGGGCGCGGGCCTTGCGCCTTGCTGCCGATTATAGGGCTGCGCCGCCGCCGGGCCGTCGCGGCTGCCGTGCCGTTACCGACTGCTTGAAAAGCCAGACGCGGTTCAGGCAGAATGGAGACGCAGAAGCTAGTGCCGAAGGAAGGGAAGGCCATGGCCGGTTTCGATGCCGAAGCCTATATCAACGAGCCGCGCTGGGCCCATTCGTCGCTGGGGCTCGAACGCGTGCGCGACCTGCTCGAACGGCTCGGCCGCCCTCAGGACGCCGTGCCCGCGGTGCATGTGGCCGGCACGAACGGCAAGGGCTCGGTATGCGCCTACCTGGCGGCCATGCTGCGCGCGGCGGGCTGCCGCGTGGGCTTGTTCACGAGCCCAGGGGTGATGGGCTTCGCCGAGCGCGTGCAGGTGGATGGCCAGCCTATCAGCCCGGAAGCCCTGCATGAAGTCACGCTGCGGGTGCGCGAGGCGGCCGAGGCGGTCGAGGCCGAGCGCGGCGAGCATCCGACCGAGTTCGAGCTCATGGCCGCGGTGGCCTTCGAGCACTTCCGTGCGAGCGGCTGCGACATAGCGGTGGTGGAGGTGGGCTTGGGCGGCCGGCTGGACGCCACCAACGTCATCGTGCCCGAGGCGAGCGTCATCGCCCGCATAGGGCTCGACCACACCGGCGTGCTCGGCACGACGCTGGCCGAGATAGCGGCCGAGAAGGCCGGCATCGTCAAGCCGGGCGTGCCGGTGGCCAGCTGGCCCCAGGAGCCGACGGCAGCCGCCGTGGTGGAGGCGCGCTGCGCCGAGCTGGGCTGCGAGCTTAGCGTGCCCGACTTCGCGCAGCTGCGCGCGGGCGCGGTCGAGGCGGCGGCCGACGGCAGCCTGCGGCGGCCCTTCCGCTACCGCGGAACGCCCTACGTCACCGCGCTCCTAGGCTCGTACCAGCCTGCCAACGCCGCACTGGCGCTGGAAGCTGCGGCCATCCTGGCCGGGCGCGGGTGGGACCTGCCGCCGCAGGCCCGCGCCTGCGGCATAGCCGCGGCGCGGTGGCCGGGGCGCTTCGAGGTGCTGGCGCCGCCGCCGGCCCCCGGCGCTGCCTTCGTGGTGGACGGCGGCCACAACGCGCAGGGCGCCCAGGCCCTGGCCGATTCCCTCGTCGACGTGCTCGGCGGGGGAGACCCGGCGGCTCTGGCCGGCAAGGTGGCCTTCATCATGGGAGCCATGGAGGACAAGGACTACGGCGCCATGCTCGATGCCGTGGCGCCGCTGGCCAGGCGCTTGGTGGCCTACGCGCCGGGCAACCCGCGCGCCCTCCCGGCCGAGCAGCTGGCGTCGGCCGCCCGCGCGCACCTGGCCCCGGGCACGCCCGTGGAGGCGGCCTCCACCCCAGAAGATGCGATCGCCCGCGCCTGCAGCGGGGCAGGCGCGGGCGATGTGGTGGTGGCGTTCGGCAGCCTCTACGGCGTCGCGGCCGTGAAGCGGGCCTACGGGCGCTGGGCTGCGGCGCCGGGTGCCGGCGGGCCTTCCGCAGGCTAGGCCTTCTGCTTCAGCACGCCGTAGCCGCCGTCCTTGCGGCGGTATATGACGTGCACGTTGCCGCTGTCGCGGTCGGTGTAGGCGTAGAAGTCGTGGCCCAGCAGGTCGATGTCGACCATGGCTTCCTCCTGGGTGCGCGGTGCGAACTCCACTTCCTTCTCGCGCAGCACCTGGTCGTTGGCCAGCTCGTCCATCAGGCGATCCAGGTCGAGCTCGCTCTCAAGATGGGCGTCCTCGTGGACGTGGTCGACGATGCGCTCGGTGGCGCGGACGCGCTTGTCGATCACCTTGGTCTTGTACTTGCGCAGCTGGCGCGTCACGGTGGCGGCCGCCACGTCGATGGCCGCGTACATGTCCTCTTCGCTCTCTTCCACGCGCACGATGTGGCCCTTCACCTGCACGGTCACCTCGCAGCCAGCGGGCTTTGGGTTGGCGGGGTTCTTGGCCATGTGCAGGACGATGTCCACGGCGATGGGGTCGTGGTCCAGCACCTTGATGGCGTTGCCGACCTTCTCTTCCGCGTAAGAGCGGATGGCGTCGGTCACGGGCATCTTGCGGCCAGAGACGGTGATGTTCATAGCGGTCACCTCTAACAGGAACTGCGCGGATACTACGCCTCTCATGGTAGCGCAAAACATTTGTATTTGTTGAGGTAATCGCTCAGGCTGGGCAACGGTTCCGCTACGCTAGGTAACAAGACGTCCACAGCTTCGCAGGCGCGCTACGGCGCGCATAATATAGGCTGGAATCGGAAGGCCGGCGCTCTGGGCCCGGCAGAAGGTAAGGTGCGCCGCCATGACAGGAAACGGGCCCCACAAGGCCAACCCCGACCCGCATGACCTGCTCATAGACGAGGTGCAGGGGCATCAGCGCCGCTTCATGAAGGTGCTCGAGCTCACGCACTCGTCCACGCGGGCGGCTGGCGTCATGCTGCTGGCGGCCATCGTGGCCCTGGTGGTGGCCAACACGGGGCTGCACGAGGGCTTCCTGGGGTTCTGGCATACCGAGGTGGTGCTGGGCGTGGGCAGCCACGTGGGCGCCATGTCGCTTGCGCACATCATCAACGACGTGCTCATGGCGCTGTTCTTCTTGCTGGTGGGCCTCGAGATAAAGTACGAGATGACCGTCGGCGAGCTGACGAACATCCGCGACTGCGCGCTGCCCATCATCGCGGCCGTGGGCGGCGTGCTGGCGCCCATCGGCATCTACCTGGCGTTCAACGCGGCCAACCCTGGCACGGCCCATGGCTGGGGCGTTCCCACCGCCACTGACATCGCCTTCGCCCTGGGCATCATGGCGCTGCTTGGCGACAAGGTGCCCAACGGCATCCGCGTGTTCCTTTCCACCCTGGCCGTGGCCGACGACATCATAGCCATCCTGGTCATCGCCGTGTTCTATGGCGACGTGCCCGACCTGGGCTGGCTGGCTGCCGCTGCCGTGGTGCTGGTGGCGCTCGTGGCGCTCAACCGCACCCATGTGTACTCGCTCTATCCCTACTTGGCCGCGGGCATCGTGCTGTGGTTCTGCGTGTTCATGTCGGGTGTTCACTCCACCATCGCCGGCGTGCTGCTGGCCTTCACCATACCCATCGGCTCGCGGGTGAAGCTGGGAAGCTTCCTCGACTGGTCGCGCGACCGCGTCGACGACGCCGAGAGCTACTACGAGGAGGACAAGCCCGTGGTGGTGCAGGGCAAGTACATGCAGACGGTGCGCACGCTCTCGCGCATATCGCGCCAGGTCATGCCCCCGGCCGTGCGCCTCGAGCAGCGCCTGTACCCGTGGGTGTACTTCGCGGTGCTGCCGCTGTTCGCCCTGACCAACGCCGACGTGGCCTTCCTCGGGGGTGACGTGGGCGCGCTGCTGAGCGGCCCGGTGTTCTTGGGCGTGCTGTGCGGCCTGGTGCTGGGCAAGCCCCTGGGCATCCTGCTGTTCAGCCTGGTCACGGTGAAGCTGGGCGTGGCGAAGCTGCCCGAGGGGGTCAACTGGAAGCACATGATCGGCGCCGCCATCCTGGGCGGCGTGGGCTTCACCATGGCCATATTCGTGGCCAACCTGGCCTTCGCCGATGCCGCGCTGGTGGCCGAGGCCAAGCTGGCCATCCTGTGCGCGTCGCTGGTGGCGGGCGTGGCGGGCTTCGCCGTGCTGCTGCGCCAGGCGGCCAAGGAGCCGGCCGGCGCTGCGCCTCCGGCCGACGAGACGGCCCGCAACATCGAAGGGCTCTCGTAAGGCGCGGAAGGCGCGCGGAAGGCGCCTGCGACGCACCGGGGCCGCCTCGGCTGCGCTGGCGCCCGGCGCGTGGCGGCGCCGCGGGAGACGGCGCAAGAGAGAAAGCGAGGGCCGCCATGGCCGACGACATCCAGACCATGCCCTTCGGGTTCCCCTCGGCCGATGGCACGAGCACCGTGCACGCCGTGCTGTGGCAGAGCGCCGCGGTGGCGGCGGGACAGCCGCCTCGGGGCGTGGTGCAGCTCATCCACGGCATGGCCGAGCACATCGGCCGCTACGACGGGTTCGCCCGGTTCCTGGCGGCCCAGGGCTTCGCCGTGTGCGGCCACGACCACATCGGCCATGGCACCACGGCCGCCACGCCCGAGCGGTTCGGCCTCATGCCGCCTGAGGAAGGGGCCGACATCATGGTGGCCGATGCTCATTGCCTGCGCAAGCGGGTGACGGCGCGGTTCGCCCAGGGCACGCCTTATGTCATGTTCGGCCACTCCATGGGCTCGCTCGTGCTGCGCTGCTACCTGCCACGGTATGGCTGCGGGCTGGCCGGGGCCGTCATCTGCGGAACGGCCATGCCGCCGCGGTTGGTGTCGAAGGCGGGCAACCTGCTGGCCCGGGCGGTGGTGGCGTGGAAGGGCCCCGATGCCAAGAGCCCGCTGCTGCATCGCCTGGCCGACGGCGCGTACTCCCGCGCCATCCCCGATGCGCGCACGCCCTTCGACTGGCTCTCGCGCGACCCGGCCGTGGTCGATGCCTTCATCGCCGACGAGACCGCGGGCTTCATGTTCTCGGCTGGCGCCTACGCCACGCTCACCGAGGCCGCCTACCGTGCGGCGGCGCCTGCGGCGTTCCGCAACGTGCCCAAAGACCTGCCGGTGCTGGTCATGGCTGGCGACCGCGACCCGGTGGGCGACAACGGCCGCGCGCCCGCGCGGGTGGCGCGGCGGCTCGAGCGGGCCGGGGTGCAGGACGTCTCGCTCGCGCTCTACGGTGGCATGCGTCACGAGGTGCTCAACGAGGTGGGCCGCGAGGAGGTCTACGCCGACGTGCTGGCGTGGATCGAGGCCCGCACGGCAGCCCCAGCGTGCCTGGCGGAAGGAGGGCGCTCGTGAGCGCCGCAACCGCCACGCCTGCCGCCCCTGGCAAGAAGTACGTCATCGCCCTCGATCAGGGCACCACGTCGTCGCGGGCCATGCTCGTCGACCGCAGCGGCGCCATCGTCGGGCGCGTGCAGCGCCCCTTCCGCCAGATATACCCGCATCCGGGCTGGGTGGAGCACGACCCGCAGGACATCCTGTCCACCCAGCTGGGCGCCCTCACCGAGCTCTTGCTGTCGTGCAACGTCGACACGGCCGAGGTCGACTCCATCGGCATAACCAACCAGCGCGAGACCACCCTGGTGTGGGACCGCACCACCGGCGAGCCGCTGTGCAACGCCATCGTGTGGCAATGCCGTCGCACGGCGCCCATGATGGAGGCCCTGCGCCAAAACGCCGTCACGGCCACGGCCATCACCGCCAAGACCGGCCTCGTGCCCGACCCGTACTTCTCGGCCAGCAAGGTGGCCTGGATCATCGACGAGGTGCCCGGCGCGCGCCGCCTGGCCGAGCAGGGGCGCCTGGCCTTCGGCACCGTGGACAGCTGGCTTCTGTGGAAGCTCACCTACGGCGCGGTGCACGCCACCGACGTCACCAACGCCAGCCGCACCATGCTCTACGACATCCACGAGGGCCGCTGGGACCCGTGGCTGCTCGACCTGTTCGGCATACCCGCCTCCATGATGCCCGAGGTGCGCCCCTCGGCCGGGCTGTTCGGCGTGACGGCCAACCCAGGCGTGGTGCAGGGCATACCCGTCTGCGGCATGGCGGGCGACCAGCAGGCGGCGCTGTTCGGCCAGGGCTGCTGGCACGCGGGCGAGGCCAAGAACACCTACGGCACCGGCTGCTTCCTGCTCATGCACACCGGCAGCGAGGCGTGCGAGAGCCGCCACGGCCTGGTCACCACCATAGCCGCGTCGCCGCCGGGCACCGCGGGCCTCGAGTACGCGCTGGAAGGCAGCGTGTTCATGGCGGGCGCGCTCGTCCAGTGGCTCCGCGACGAGCTGGGCATCATCGCCGACGTGGCCGACACCGACGCCATCGCCCGCAGCGTGCCCGACACCGAGGGCGTCTACGTGGTGCCCGCCTTCACGGGCCTGGGCGCGCCCTGGTGGGACGCGGAAGCCCGTGGCGCCATCTACGGCCTCACCCGTGGTGCCGGGCGGGCCCAGCTGGTGCGCGCCTCGCTCGAGGCGCTGGCGTATCAGGTATATGACCTGGTGGAGGCCATGGAAGAGGACGCGCGGCTGAGCCTGGCGTCCCTCAACGTCGACGGGGGAGCGTCGGCCAACGGGTTCCTCATGCAGTTCCAGGCCGACATCCTGGGCCGCCCGCTGCGGCGTCCGGTCGACGCCGAGGCCACGGCCCTGGGCGCGGCGTACCTGGCGGGGTTGGCCTCGGGGTTCTGGCCCAGCTTGGAGGCGGTGCGCGCCCTGCGCACGGCCGACGAGCGCTTCGAGCCCGCCGGCACCGAGCCCTGGCGGCGCGCCCTCATCGCCGGGTGGCGCGAGGCCGTGGCCCGCACCCGCACACCTCGGGCCCCGCAAGCGCTACAATAGCGGTGCTCGCGGAACGCCCTGCGGAAGGGCACCCGCGAGGGCAACGGAAAGGAGCGCCCATGCGCATCAGCATCGCCAGCGACCACGCCGGCTTCGAGCAGAAGCAGCAGCTCGCCGCCTACCTGGCCGACCAGGGCCATCAGGTGAGCGACCGCGGCCCCGCCACCGACGACCGCGTCGACTACCCCGACTTCGCCGAGCTCGTGGCCCGCGATGTGGCCACTGGCGCCGCCGAGCGCGGGGTGCTCGTGTGCGGCACCGGCATCGGCATGGCCATGGCCGCCGGCAAGGTGCCCGGCGTGCGCGCCGCCAACATCACCTCGGCCGGCTTCGCCGCCCTGTCCCGCGAGCACAACGACGCCAACGTCATCACGCTGTCGGGCCGCTTCGTCGACCTGGCCGACAACGAGGCCATCCTCGACGCGTTCCTGTCCACCCCCTTCGGCGGGGGGCGCCATGCCGGCCGCGTGGCAAAGATATCGGCCCTCGAGGCATGAGGGCCCAAGGCAACAGGAGAGGGGTCGCCATGACCATCAACGACACGCGCCCCAGCTGGGACGAGTACTTCATGAAGCTCGCCAACGAGGTGGCCACCCGCACCACGTGCCTGCGCCGCGCCGTGGGCGCCGTCATCGTGAAGGACCGCCGCATACTGGCCACGGGCTACAACGGCGTGCCCTCGGGCCTGCGCCACTGCGCCGAGACCGGCTGCCTGCGCGAGGAGCTGGGCGTGCCCTCGGGCCAGCGCCACGAGATATGCCGCGGCCTCCACGCCGAGCAGAACGCCATCATCCAGGCCGCCCGCCACGGCATCAACATCGACGGCGCCTCCATCTACGTGAACACCCAGCCCTGCGTCGTGTGCGCGAAGATGCTCATCAACTCCGGCATCCAAGAGGTCATATACCAGAACCCGTACCCCGACGAGCTGGCCATGTCCATGCTCGAGGAAGCCGGCATGCGCCTGCGCGTGTTCGAGCCAGAATCCTCTTAAAATCTCCGCTCACCCTTTTTTCGCGCGCAGCCCCCCTTGCGTCGCCGCCGCCTTCGCTATCATATCCGCGGTGCCTCGGAGTTCGAGGCGCCTGCTGTGTAACACGTCGATTCGTGAAGGCAAGGTTTCCGTGGCTGTCGCAATCGTGCTCGGCATCATATCGGGGGCGCTCGGATTCGTCCCGTTGGTGGTGGGCCTGCGGCTTACGAAGCGCACGACCGCGACCAGCAGCTTCGGCCCCATGGCCATCCTGCTGATAGCGCTGGTCATCAGCTTCGCTCTTGTGCTGACCTGCGCCATCGCGTTCGCGACGTGGGACAAACCGAATGGCTTCCCGTTCGTCCTGGCCGAGGTGGTAGCGCTCGCAACGACCGCCATCGCCTTCGGCATCGTCGATCGGCGCAAGCATGAAGAGAGGGAATAGAAGGGGTTTCACGTGGACGCTTTTGCCCAACTCGCGGAGCACGCGAACGAGCTGAAGGAGTCGTTCGACTCCACCATCATGTTCGGCACGACCAGCTTCGGCATGACGCAGTACATGTTCTGGATGGTCATCTGCTGGGTCATCACGTTGGCGGTCATACTCATCGCGTCGAGGAAGCTCACGCTCATCCCCGGCAGCAAGTTCGTCAACATGGTGGAGTACGGCTACCAGTTCGTCCGCAACGACATGGGCGAGCAGGTCATCGGCCAGGACTTCAAGCGCCATGTGCCGTTCTTGGCTACCATGTTCTTCTTCATCCTGGTGTCCAACTTCGTGGGCATCATCCCTGGCTGCATGACCCCCACCGGCACCATCTCGGTCACGTGGGCGCTGGCCACCATCTCGTTCATCTACTTCAATGTCCAGGGCATCCGCGCCCATGGCGGCTGGGGCTACATCAAGTCCATCGCGCCGTCGGGTCTGCCTGTGGTCATGGTGCCCGTCATCTGGTTCTTCGAGCTCATCTCGGTGGTGCTGCGCTGGCTGACCCTGGCCGTCCGACTCTACGGCAACATGTTCGCCGGCCACATGGTGCTGGGCATCTTCGCCCTGGCTACCGGCATCTTCATCACGGTGGGCATCCAGTCCATCGACATAGCCACCGGCATCATCTCGCTGCCGTGGTTCGTGCTGCTCGTGGTCATGTACGCGCTGGAGACGCTCGTGGCGTTCCTGCAGGCCTACGTGTTCACGGTGCTCAGCTCGGTGTATATCCAGCTGGCCACCTCGGCCCACTAAGCAAGGGTTCAACCGGCTCGTCCATAGGCCGGATAACCATAGGAAAGTTGTTTTTGGGAAAACAGGCTCAAAAACGGTAAAAGGAGGAAACTGTGGAAATTACAATGGTTCTCGCTGCCCTGAAGGTAGTCGGCTACGGCCTCGGCGCCATCGGCCCTGGCATCGGCATCGGCATCGCCTGCTACGGCTGCTGCGTCGGCACCGCTCGCCAGCCCGAGCTGCAGGGTCGTCTGTTCACCAACTTCATCCTTGGTGCGGCTCTCGCCGAGGCCCTGGCTCTTATCGGCTTCGTGCTCGCGTTCATCATGTAACCATCTGGTCTATTCGGTTTGATTTGCCGTTAGGCTAGAAGGAGGTATTACGTGAAAGCAAGAGCGAACAAAGCAGCCAAGGTCGGCTCTGCCGCACTGGTCTGCCTCGCCGCTTTCCCCACGCTCGCCTTCGCGAGCAGCGGGGAGGAAGAGGCGGCTGGCGGGCTGTCGGTCATCATGCCGAACCTGCTGGAGTACGTTCCGATGCTCGTCGCCTTCATCATCCTCTGGATCA
Organism: uncultured Eggerthellaceae bacterium; assembly: GCA_910588095.1. GTDB lineage: Bacteria > Actinomycetota > Coriobacteriia > Coriobacteriales > Eggerthellaceae > D16-63. Next base: position 31,783 of record CAJUQH010000015.1, on the reverse strand, counting down.
TCCTCGCGAAATTCGGCTGGCCCATGTTCAACGGCATGCTGGAGAAGCGCGAGAACACCATCCGCGAGGCCCTGAAGAAGTCCGAAGAGGCTCAGATCGAGAGCGAGCGCACCCTGGCCGAGTACCAGAAGCAGCTCGCCGACGCCAAGGCCCAGGCCGCGGCTCTGATCTCCGAGGCCCGTGAGACGGGCGACGCGGTGAAGGCCGGCATCACTGAGAAGGCCCACACCGAGGCTGCTGACATGATCGAGAAGGCCAAGGTGACCATCGAGGCCGAGAAGAAGCAGACCATCGCCGAGCTGCAGGCGTCCATCGCTGACACCGCGGTGGATGTGGCTGCGCGCCTGATAGGCGAGGACCTCACCGAGGGTGAGCATCGCAAGATCATCGAGCGCTACGTCAAAGAGGCGGGCAGTTTCAATGCCAGCTAACCGCCTCATAGCCAAGGAAGAAGTGGCAACCTACGCCAGCGTCCTGTTCGACGCGGCCAACGACCGGGGCGGCCTTGACGCCGTGCTGGACGTGCGCACGCAGATGGAGGCCGTCATGGCCGCCACGCGGTCCGACATGGACCTTGCTCGCGCGCTTTCCGACCCCGACGCCACCGATGAGCAGCGCTACGAGGTGGCCAAGGGAACGTTCGCCGCGTGCGAGCCGGAGCTTGGCGAGGTGTTGGCCGTCATGGCCCAGCGTTCCGACATGGCCTTCCTGCCGCGGGTGTTCGAGGCTTACAGCGGCCTCATGGCCGAGAAGTTGGACACCATCGTGCTGGACGTGACCACCGTCGTGCCGCTGGACGACGAGCTGCGCCGCATCATCCAAGAAAAGACCAAGGCCGACCTGGGCCGCAACGTCGTGCTCCACGAGCACATCGACAAGAGCATCCTGGGCGGCATCATCATGAGCACGGGCGAGAAGCGCATCGACGCGAGCATAATCTCTCAGCTCAACCATGCGCGCAACGTGCTGAAGGAAACATCAGATGGAGGTGAATGCTAGTGACTGAGATCACCGCTAAGTCCATTGACGAGGCCCTGCGCAAGCAGCTCGATGCCCTGAACGTCAACATCGAGTCGCGCGAGGTCGGCACGGTCATCCAGGTCGGCGACGGTATTGCCCGTGTCGACGGTTTGCGCGATGCCATGGCCGGCGAGCTTCTGGAGTTCTTGGGGGAGGGCGGCCGCACCGTATACGGCCTGGCCCAGAACCTCGAGGAAGACGAAGTGGGCGCCGTGCTCCTTGGTGACGTCACTGCGATCAAGGAGAACGACCAGGTCCGCACCACGGGCCGCATCGTCGAGGTGCCGGCGGGCAAGAGCCTGCTCGGCCGCGTCGTCAACCCGCTGGGCATGCCCATCGACGGCAAGGGCCCCATCAAGCCCGAGGGCTACCGCCCCGTCGAGTTCAAAGCCCCTGGCGTCACGTCGCGCCAGCCCGTGCATGAGCCCATGCAGACCGGCCTCATCGCCGTCGACTCGATGATCCCCATCGGGCGCGGCCAGCGCGAGCTCATCATCGGCGACCGCCAGACGGGCAAGACCGCTATCGCCATCGATGCCATCATCAACCAGAAGGATGATGACATGATCTGCATCTACGTCGCGGTGGGCCAGAAGGCATCCACCGTGGCCGAGGTGGTGGAGACCCTCGAGCGCCATGGCGCCATGGAGAAGACCATCGTCGTTTGCGCGACGGCTTCCGATTCCGCCCCGCTGCAGTACATCGCGCCGATGGCTGGCGCCGCCATGGGCGAGTTCTTCGTCTACAACGGCGAGGACGGCCAGCCGGCCGGCAAGGACAACCCGGGCCGCGCGGTCCTCATCGTCTACGATGACCTATCCAAGCAGGCCGTGGCCTACCGCCAGATGTCGCTGACGCTGCGCCGCCCGCCCGGGCGCGAGGCCTACCCCGGCGACGTGTTCTACCTGCACTCCCGCTTGCTGGAGCGCGCGGTGAAGATGTCCGAGGAGAACGGCTCCGGCTCGATGACGGCCCTGCCCATCATCGAGACCCAGGCTGGCGACGTTTCGGCGTATATCCCGACCAACGTCATCTCCATCACCGACGGTCAGATATTCCTGCAGACCGACCTGTTCTTCCAGGGCCAGCGCCCGGCAGTCGACGTGGGCATCTCGGTGTCCCGCGTGGGCGGCTCCGCGCAGATCAAGGCCATGAAGCAGGTGGCTGGCTCGCTGCGCCTGGACCTGGCGTCCTACCGCGAGCTGCAGGCGTTCACCCAGTTCGGCTCCGACTTGGACAAGGCTACGCAGGACCAGCTCACCCGTGGCTCGCACATGACCGAGCTGCTGAAGCAGGGCCGCTACAACCCCATGCCGGTCGCCGAGCAGGTGGCTGCCATCTACGCAGGCAACCAGGGCTTCCTGGATGACCTGCCGCTGAACGACGTCGTCCGCTTCCGCAACGAGCTGTTGGACTACCTGCGCGCCTCTAAACCTGAGGTTCTCAACGCCATCAGTACCGAGAAGAAGCTCACCGACGAGATCAAGGCCGACCTGGACGCCGTTACCGAGGCGTTCAAGAAGTCCTTCGCGGTCAGCGAATAGGTAGGTAGCTATGCCCAACCTTCACGATATCGAGAGGCGAATCAACTCCGTCACCTCGACGAAGCAGATCACGCGCACCATGGAGATGGTGGCGGCGGCCAAGATCCGCCGCGCCTCCGAGCGCGTCGCGAATGCGCTGCCCTGGGCATGCGCCATCTCCGACATGCTCATCTCCACGGCGAAGTACGCGCCCATCGACTCGGAGCCCTTGCTCCAGACCCATGACGAGGTGAAGCGCACCCTGGTGGTCGTGGTGACGTCCGACCGTGGCCTTGCTGGCGGTTTCAACAGCAACGTGCTGCGTCACGCCGAGAAGCTCATTAAAGAGAAGGAGCAGGCGGGCATCGAGGTAGAGGTAGCCGCATGCGGCAAGAAGGCCATCGGCTACTTCAACTACCGCGGCATCAAACCTGTGTTCGAGTTCGCGGGGCTTTCCGCGGACCCGACCTATGAAGAGGCGGCCGAGCTCTCGCTCTACGCGGGCGACGGCTACCACTACGGCAAGCTCGACGAGGTCATCGTGGTGTACAACCACGCCAAGAACGCCGCCGAGCAGGCGCTGGTGGAGCAGCAGGTGCTGCCCATCAACGAGGAGTCCTATGCCGACCTGTTGGGACTCAACGTGGAAGAGGACATCTTCAAGGATTTCCGCGAGAAGGACGACACGCCGCTTCCGGGCGACATCGACTTCGAACCCAGCGCGGAGCAGGTCATGTACTACTTGATGAAGGCCTATCTGCGCAATGCGTTCTACTATGCGCTCTTAGACTCTGCCGCGGGTGAGCAAGGCGCTCGCCGCAACGCAATGAAGTCGGCAACCGACAATGCGAACGAGATGGTCTCGACGCTGACGCGCGTGTACAACCGCGTGCGCCAGGGTGCTATCACCACCGAGATCACCGAGATCGTTGGCGGTGCCGCAGCTTTGGAGGAATAAATGGCTGAAACTATGGAAAACGTCAAGCAAGGCGCCACCGGACGCATCGTCCGCATCGTCGGCGCCGTTGTGGATGTGGAGTTTCCGCCGGACGCAATGCCGGCCATCTACAACGCTTTGACGGTCAACGCAACGACGCCTTCGGGCGAGATCAGCACGGTGCTGGAGGTGCAGACGCACCTGCCGGGCGACCTGGTTCGCACCGTTGCCATGACCTCGACCGACGGCATGGTGCGCGGTATCGACGCAGTCGACACCGGCGCCCCGATCATGATGCCGGTGGGGAAGGAGACCCTCGGCCGCATCTGGAACGTGATGGGCGAGCCCGTGGACGGCAAGCCCATGCCCACCGATGTCGAGTGGATGCCCATCCATCACCCGGCACCGCCGTTCGACACCCTGATCACCACCACCGAGACGTTCGAGACGGGCATCAAGGTGGTCGACCTCATCGAGCCTTACGTCAAGGGCGGCAAGACCGGCCTGTTCGGCGGCGCTGGCGTCGGCAAGACCGTTACCATCCAGGAGCTCATCAACAACCTGGCCCAGGAGCACGGCGGCACTTCCGTGTTCACGGGCGTGGGCGAGCGCACCCGCGAGGGCACCGACCTGTACCTCGAGATGGAGGAGTCGGGCGTCATCAACAAGACCTGCCTGGTGTACGGCCAGATGAACGAGCCTCCAGGAGCGCGTCTGCGCGTCGGCCTGGCGGGCCTGACCGAGGCGGAGTACTTCCGCGACCAGGGCCAGGACGTTCTGCTGTTCATCGACAACATCTTCCGCTTCACCCAGGCGGGCTCCGAGGTGTCGGCTCTGCTGGGCCGCATGCCCTCCGCCGTGGGCTACCAGCCTACGCTGGCTACCGAGATGGGCGACCTGCAGGAGCGCATCTGCTCCACCACGACGGGCTCCATCACGTCGGTGCAGGCTGTCTACGTGCCCGCTGACGACCTGACCGACCCCGCGCCGGCCACGACGTTCACCCACCTCGACGCCAAGACGGTCCTTTCCCGTTCCATCGCCGAGCTAGGCATCTACCCCGCTGTCGACCCGCTGGAGTCCACGAGCCGCGCGCTCGACCCGGCCATCGTCGGCGAGGAGCACTATCGCGTGGCGGTGGGCGTGCAGCAGATCCTCCAGCAGTACAAGGACCTGCAGGACATCATCGCCATCCTGGGCATGGACGAGCTTTCCGAGGAGCAGAAGCTCACGGTGAACCGTGCCCGCAAGATCCAGAAGTTCCTGGGCCAGCCGTTCCATGTGGCCGAGGTGTTCACCGGCGTGCCGGGCGTGTACGTGACCATCGAGGACACTGTGCGCTCCTTCGCCGAGATCCTCGACGGCAAGTGCGACCACATCCCCGAGCAGTGCTTCGTCAACAAGGGGCCCATCGAGGACGTGTATGCGGCCTATGAGGCAATGCAGAAGGAAGAAGCATAATGGCTAACCAGCTTCATTGCAGCGTTTGCATCCCGACGCGCGAGCTGTTCTCGGGCCTGGTGCACTATGCCAGCGTGCCCGGGGCCGACGGCTCCTACGGCGTGCTGCCGGGCCACGAGATGCTCGTGGCCACCAACCGCAATGGCGGCGTGCTCACGTTGAACCTCGACGAGGCGGGCAACGACCAGAGGCAGTTCCTGCTCTATGAGGGTGTCGCTCAGATGTTCAACGACGTGCTGACGGTGCTGGGGCGCTTCGGGGTGGATGTGAACGACATCGACATCGAGTCGGTGCGGTCGAAGGCCGAGGCCATGCGCGAGCATATCGCCGAGCTGGAGAAGGCCGAGGGAGACCAGCACCGCGCTGAGCTCGAGACCAGCAAGGTTCGCCTTGATTGGTACGAGACCCAGCTCGATTACAAGGAGAAGAACTCCTAGGGCGCGCCCCTGGGACCGCTTTTACCCTTGAGAGCCTGTTTGCGCAAGGCGCCTTCCCGCAGGATGCGGGAGGGCGCCTTGCCTGTTCTTGGGGCAGGGTGCGGTCGCACCGCACAGCGACGGCTCGTTGCGCGGTGCAGCGACGGCGCGCTGCCGGTTCCTAGGCGCTCTCACGCAGATTCCACGGTTTGTTCGGTTGTGGCAGGGGCCGTGATGCTGCTATGATGATGGCTGCTTGAAACACCTATACGCTGTTATGCGGCCCATCCGACACCACAACATATAGTAGGGGCCCGCAGCGATGCCAGACACCTTCAAGGAGCCCCTCCATGGCCTTCGTGCACTTGCATAATCATACCGAATACTCGCTGCTCGACGGCGCCACCGGCGTGCTGGACATGGTGCGGCGCGCTGCCGAGCTGGACATGCCGGCGGTGGCCATCACCGACCACGGCGTGATGAGCGGCGTGCCCGAGCTGGCCGAGTCCTGCGCCAAGGTGGAGGCCGAGACGGGCAAGAAGGTGAAGCCCATCTACGGCTGCGAGGTGTACTTCACCACCGACGAGGAGCTTCGCCGCGACACGAAGCCGCGCTTGTACCACCTGCTGCTGCTAGCCAAGACCAACGAGGGCTACCACAACCTGCTCAAGCTCGTGAGCGAGTCGCACGTCGAGAACTTCTACTACAGGCCGCGCACCACGTTCAGCATGCTGCAGCGCTACGGCAAGGGCATCATCTGCGCCTCGGCCTGCATCGCCGGCATCATACCCAAGCTGCTGGACAACCGCCAGTTCGATGACGCGGTGGAGTGGGCGCGCAAGTTCAAGAGCTGCTTCGACGAGGGCGACTTCTACATCGAGCTGCAGGACCAGGGCCTCAAGACCGATGGCGGCATGACCCAGAACGAGCTGAACCGCCAGCTGACCGAGGTGGCCAAGGCGGTGGGCGTCAAGACCATCGCCACCAATGACTTCCACTATCTCAGGCAGGAAGACGCCGAGGCCCAGGACATCATGCTGTGCATCGGCACCAACTCCGAGGTCAACGAGGTCAACCGCATGCGGTTCGCCAACGACCAGTTCTACATGAAGACCGAGGAGGAGATGCGCGCCGCGCTCAAGGACTTCCCCGAGGCGTGCGACACCACGGTCGAGCTGGCTGAGAAGTGCAACGTCGAGCTGGAGCGCGATTCCATCCTGCCGCGCTTCCCGCTGCCCGAGGGCGAGACTGAGGACAGCTGGTTCAAGCAGCGCGTCCAGGAGGGCCTTGAGAAGCGCTACGGCACGCCCGTGCCGCCCGAGGCGCAGGAGCGCGCCGACTACGAGATGAGCATCATCATCCAGCAGGGATTCCCGGCGTACTTCCTCATCGTGCAGGAGTACATCGAGTGGGCCCGCAGCCAGGGCATCGGCGTCGGGCCGGGCCGCGGCTCGGCTGCAGGCGCCATCGTGGCCTACGCCATGGGCATCACCGACCTGGACCCGCTGACCAACGGCCTGCTGTTCGAGCGCTTCCTGAGCCCCGAGCGCGTGGAGATGCCCGATATCGACGTCGACTTCGAGGACGAGCGGCGCGGCGAGGTGATTGACCACATCAAGGACGTCTACGGCGAGGACCATGTGGCCAGCGTCATCACCTTCGGCAAGCTGCAGGCCAAGAACGCCGTGCGCGATGCCGCGCGCGTGCTGGGCTACCCCTACGGCGTGGGCGACGAGATATGCAAGATGATAGGCAACGAGCTGGGCGTCACCATCGATGCGGCGCTCGAGGGCAACCCCGACCTGGCCCAGGCCTACGCCAAGCGCGAGGAGGTGAAGGCGGTCATCGACGCGGCGCGCTCCATCGAGGGGCACATCCGCGGTGAGGGCGTGCATGCCTGCGCCACCATCATCTGCCGCGACCCCATGAGCGACCATGTGCCGCTGAAGCGCGACACCAAGGGCGGGCTGATAATCACCCAGTACGACGGCCATTACACGCCCGACTTGGGCCTGCTCAAGATGGACTTCTTGGGCCTGCGCACCTTGGGCGTGCTCTCGCGCGCCTGCCGCAACATCAAGGCCCGCTACGGCACCACCGTCGTGCCGGAGGAGATACCCACCGACGACGAGGGCGCCTTCGAGCTCATGCGCTCGGGCAACATGGATGGCCTGTTCCAGGTGGAGGGCGCGCTGTACGTGAGCCTGTTCGCGCGCCTGCCACCCAAGCGCTTCGCCGACATCGTGGCCTCCATCGCGCTGAACCGCCCGGGCCCGCTGGAGTCGGGCATGGTGGAGGACTACATCAAGGTGGCCAGCGGCCGCGTGCCCATGCACTTCTACGACGAGCGCCTGCGCGACATCTTGGAAGAGACGTACGGCACCATGGTCTACCAAGAGCAGATCATGCAGATATCCATGGCCATGAGCGGCTTCTCGGCTGGCAAGGCAGACAAGCTGCGCAAGGCCATGGGCAAGAAGAAGATCGACGTGATGCGCCAGCTCCAGGAGGACTGGAACACGGGCGCGGTGGAGAACGGCTACTCGCTCGAGATAGCCAAGCAGATATGGAACGACGCCGAGAAGTTCGCGAAGTACGCGTTCAACAAGTCGCACTCGGCGGCGTACGCCATCCTGGTCATGCGCACCGCGTATCTGAAGGCCCATTACCCCTTCGAGTACATGGCCGCTGTGCTGTCGAGCTACATGGGTTCGGCCGACCGGCTCATCAAGTACATCGACAGCTGCAACCGCAACGGCACCCCGGTGCTGCCGCCCGACATCAACTCGTCCAACGTGGAGTTCACCCCGGTGGAGGAGGGCATCCGCTTCGGGCTCTCGGGCATCCGCGGCGTGGGCGGCGCGGTGGCCGACGCCATCATCGCCGAGCGCGAGAAGGGCGGCCCCTTCAAGTCGCTGCACGACTTCGTGGGGCGCCTGGACTCGAAGTGCTACAACCGCAAGACCCTCGAGGCGCTCATCAAGAGCGGCGCCTTCGACTCGACGGGCTACACCCGCCGCCAGCTGATGTACTTCGTGGACGAGACGAATCTGCTCGAAGCCACGGCCAAGCGCCAGAAGGTGAAGGACTCGGGGCAGATATCCATGTTCGACATGTTCGGCGACCAGGAGGATTCTGGCTTCGCCGAGGTGGTGCCCGAGCCCGACGGGGTGGAGTGGGACAAGCGCACCCTTCTCATGAACGAGAAGGAGATCTTGAAGATGTACGTATCCGACCACCCGCTGCGCCCTTACGAGGATGCGCTCGCCCGCATAACGAAGCACCGCATGGGCGACCTTTCCGAGCGCGAGAACGGCATCAAGGACGGCGTGTTCGTGGGCATGATATCCGAGGTGGCCACGCGCTTGACCCGCACGGGCAAGAAGATGGCCACGTTCCGGCTAGAGGACACCACAGGCGCGGTGGAGTGCATCTGCTTCCGCTTCGAGAAGCACGCTGACGTGATACGCGACGATGCCATCGTGAAGGTGGTGGGCAACTTCGAGGTGAACGCCCGCGGCAATCAGATAGTGGTCGGACGCATCGAGGAGCTGCAAGTGGAGGCGTTCGAGGCCAACGACGCGCCGCGCGCTCCTTCGCATCTGCAGCTGCGGGTGCCCTCGGCGGAGTTCAACCAGACGAAGTCGATGCGCCTCAACCGCATACTGAAGGCCTACCCGGGGCGCGACAACGTGGTGCTGTTCGTCGACCAATCCGACGGGCGCAAGTTCCGCGCCGAGCTGCCGGTGACGGTGGACGCGCGCGCCACGGCGCTGCGGTCGGAGCTGTGCGAGCTGTTCGGGCGGCAGGCGCTCATCGCGTAGCGCAGCCGCCAGCACCCCCCCCACCTTCGCGCTCCAGGCGCTCCTTCTTCGCGGCGCGAAAGCCGTTTGGGTGCGCTTTCACGCGAATCTGGGGCACTGGCGACCGCACGGCCCTCCTGCAGCCGCTAGGAGCGCGGCGTCCTTTTGTTTCCATCAGGTTAACGCCTTCGAACAGGTGTGCTTTATTGTGGTAAAGTGTGCCCGTTCGCACTGAGAAGGGGATAATCGGATATGGAACTGAAGATACTGCTCGTATGCCTGTTCGTCGCTGTTGCGGTGGGCGTGGGCATCTATTGCCGCAAGACCACCAAGACCGTCGATGGCTTCGTGCTGGGCGGCCGCAAGGTGGGTCCGTGGATGAGCGCCTTCGCTTACGGCACCAGCTACTTCTCGGCGGTGGTGTTCGTGGGCTATGCGGGGCAGTTCGGCTTCAAGTACGGCTTGGCGGCCACGTGGGCCGGCATCGGCAACGCCATACTGGGCTCGCTCTTGACCTGGTGGGTGCTCGGGCCGCGCACCCGCGAGATGACCCATCGCCTGAAGGCCCAGACCATGCCGGAGTTCTTCGGCAAGCGCTACGACTCCAAGGCCCTGCGCATCGCCGCGGCGGCCATCATCTTCGTGTTCCTCATCCCGTATACCGCGAGCGTCTACAACGGCCTGTCGCGCCTGTTCGGCATGGCCTTCGGGCTGCCCTACGACGTGTGCGTCATCGCCATGGCGGTGGTCACGTGCATCTACGTGGTGCTGGGCGGCTACATGGCCACGGTCATGAACGACTTCATCCAGGGCATCGTCATGCTGCTGGGCATCACGGCGGTCATCGTGGCCGTCGTGCTGAACAACGGCGGCTTCACCGAGGCGGTCAACCAGCTTTCCTACATCAGCTCGCCTGATTCGGCCATGGCCGGGCCCTTCGTGAGCTTCTTCGGGCCCGATCTGTTCAACTTGCTGGGCGTGGTCATCCTGACGAGCCTGGGTACGTGGGGCCTGCCCCAGATGGTGCAGAAGTTCTACGCCATCAAGAGCGGCCCGGCGGTGAAGCAGGGCGCCATCATATCCACCGTGTTCGCGTTCGTCGTGGCGGGTGGCAGCTACTTCCTCGGCGGCTTCGGGCGCCTTTACGAAGGGCAGATAGAGTACGCCGCCAACGGCACGCCCATCTACGACTCGGTGATACCCACCATGCTGTCCACGCTGCCCGATGTGCTCATCGGCCTGGTCATCGTGCTGGTGCTGTCGGCCTCGATGTCGACGTTGAGCTCGCTGGTGCTCACCTCGTCGTCCACGCTCACCATCGACCTCATCAAAGGCAACGTGGTCAAGGACATGTCCGAGAAGAAGCAGCTGGCCACCATGCGCGTGCTGCTGGTGGTGTTCATTGTGGTGTCGGCGGGCATCGCGCTTCTGCAGTATCACTCGTCCATCGTGTTCATCGCCCAGCTCATGGGCTATTCCTGGGGCGCGCTGGCTGGGGCGTTCCTGGGGCCGTTCTTCTGGGGGCTGTACTCCGGGCGCGTGTCGAAGGCGGCGGTGTGGTGCTCGTTCGCCATCGGCGTGGGACTCACGGCCGTGAACATGGTCATGGGGTTCGTGGGCACGCCGCTCATCGCGAGCCCCATCAACTGCGGCGCGCTGTGCATGATCCTGTCGCTGGCGGTGGTGCCGCTGGTGAGCTTGGTGACCAAGCGGGTGCCCTTCGAGGTGGACCCGCCGAGCGCCATGGGCGCCGTGGACAAGGAGTACGAGCGCGAGGTGGCCGAGGAGGAGCGTCTGGAAGGCGCTGGCGCCGCCACTTTCTAAGCTTCGGCTGCATAGAGATTACTGAGGGGATGCGGGCCTTTTCGGGCTGGCATCCCTTCTTTATTCTGAGATGTGGGTGTTGAGCTGCGGTTTCGCGCAAGCTGCGAAATAGTCTCTTGCGTTGGGGGAGAACGATTGATATAGTCGCAGTTGGCAAACCGCGGTTCCCCGATAGGGGGAATTGCAAAGAATTGAATACCATCTCTTTCAAGCATTGCTTTTAGGAACATGAGATAAAGAGGGCATCTGCCTATCAAGATTCATGTTCGTAGAGCAATCTAGAATTCTTTGCAATCTTGCGGTTTGCCGACTGTGGTGGATGCCCTCTTAATCCATCGGTCGGCAAGACGAGCGTTGCATCAGGGCTCCTCCGCAGTGCGTAGTAACCGCACCGCCCGAAGGAGCAGATTGCAATGCGAGCATCCGCTGTTTCTTTCACTCATAAGCTAGCTGCTGCCACTTTGGCAGTGTTGTTGACGCTTACGCTTACGCCTTCCGCCTACGCGGAAGAAGGAGAAGGCGCCAGCGAAGTTGATGCTGGGACCGCAGCGTCAGGCTTGCTCGACCAGTCGAATGATCCTGCTGACTCCGTCACCCTGAGCGGAGCCGCCGGAGGCAGCGGAGTCGAAGGGTCCAATACAAAGTCACCGACTTTGGCTTCTGGTCTTGTTGGAACGCCCTCTAACTTCATCAACTCTGATGTAGCCCTCGATGGCGAGCCGGTCATCGGCTCGTTCACCATCGACGGCCTCACCTTCGCTGTCCTCGACGGCCCTTACGTCGAGCTCGTTGGCGTCGCTCCTTCCGTCATTCTGAGCGAAGGCAGCGAAGCTGCCGGAGTCGAAGAATCCAATGAAAGCCACGCCAGCGAAGCTGGCGTCAGCAACCTCATGCTCCCTGAAACCGTCACCTATGAAGGTGTGACCCATATCGTGTCCTCTATCGACGCCTACGCCTTCTATCTCTCAGGCATATCCTCTGTCACGTTGCCTGCAAGCATCAGCAATGTGGATGACCGGGCTTTTCGCTCGTCCGATGTCGCCTCGGTGCTAGTTGCTGACGACAACCCGTTCTATTCCTCTTTCGATGGCGCCCTCTATGACGCCACCCAATCAAGCCTCTTGCTCATTCCCGAGGGCAAGCAGGGCGCCGTCCTTCTCCCCAAGACTGCGGAGGTGGCAGAAGCCAGCGTGTTCTCGCATTGCCCGCTGGTGGATTCCATCTCCGTGGAGGAGGACGGCGCAGCATTCGCCTCGGGGAATGGTCTTCTATACAGCTCTGATCTGACAACGCTGCTTCGCGTACCAGCTGGAGCCACCGAGGTCACCATCCGCGAGGGCTGCACCACCATAGCCGCCGGAGCCCTCGAGGCATGTGCGAGTCTCGCCACCATCAATGCACCCGCGACCGTCACATCCATCAGCTCAGACGTATTCCACGCGATCCCTACGGTATCGCTACCTTTCGCGTCACTTGCCGTGGATTTGACAGCAACTTCCGCTGATGCTGTTTTTGGCATAGGCAGAGGGATTATGCAAAGGCAATCCAATCAAAGAGTTTCCCTGTTTGCTCCAACGCAAATAAACAATCTTGCAACTATTTCTTCTACCGACGATCTTCCTGGGGTGGATAGGGCCTCTATGGTCGTGGTTTTACCGACCGATGCCAACAAAGATCCATGGCTTTTGCTCGGATGCGCTATTTCATACCGGGTGTCGGATTCGCACGGTGTCGAGTTCGATAGCTCGCTCGCTTATAGTGGCTATAGCACCACAACCTTGTATGCAGGGCTTGGATATGTCTGGAATAACGGTACGCAAAACCCTGGCACTCGAGATCATCAGAAAACAGAAGATGATCCTGGAGCTTATCGCATACAGGGAAACTCCATTAACCGTGTAGTCACCAGCGATCATCGATGGAAATGGGTTGCAAAGTTAAATGGCGTAACGAATGTAGGCTGGAGTAGCAGTTCCTATACAGGAGGACAGATTGGCTACAATACAAATCTAAGCACTTACAACAGGGTTTATGCACTTTTTAACACTCAGGCTATGTGGAATACCAATGGAGGATTCTGGCCCGCATCGGATGGCTCGCCTTCATCTGATGGGGCAGAGAAAGTAACTTTCTGGAACGATCGCAATGTAGCCCATTCTGCATCGGGATATGGGAATGGAATAGTTCCTGTTTCCGCAAATGGGATATTCATGGGGTGGAGCACCCGAAGCGCTGCATCTTGGAGCGATTCGGATGTTAAACGCACAGTGACCTGCAGCGCACCTTCTCGTTATTATGCAATATGGAAAAAGAGCCTTACCCTTTCATTTGATCCTTGCGGAGGCTCTTTTTCTGATGGAACCGACGCAGTTAAGTCTGTTACAGGTTCGACATTCATCCCAAATCAACTATCAACGATCTTTTTTCCAGACTCGCCTACCAAGAAAGGCTTTGCGTTCAAGGGATGGTTTACAGCATCATCAGGTGGTAATCCTGTCTCTTCGGACACCGTGCTGCCTATCTCAAACGCTACATATTATGCTCAGTGGGAACGAACGGACTATGACCTTGGCTTCGATGTGGATTCCGAACCGGGGGATGGGGACTATCCAGGCATCGATAAGCCCGACCAGACGGTGAACGTTGAGAGTGGCCCTACGGTCATCGAAGACCCCAAGCGCCCAGGGTACGTGTTCCAAGGCTGGACCGTCCCTAATGCAGAAGGCACGGAAGCCATCGACCAAGACCTCGTCTACCAAGACGAGACGGACGGCAAATGGTACGTGGACGCCTCCAAGCTGCCTGACTACGCAGGAGATGACGGGCGAGTAGAGCTCACGGCTCGCTGGACTTCCGTCATCAACGTGGACGTGCCGAGCTCTGTCACGTTCTACGCTGATGTGGTGACCCAAGGCAACGAGAGCAGGGAAGGACTAGCCTCGAGCGCCTTCGGCCAGAGCAAGATGCAAAGCCAATCAGAGGTTGACCTTCGCATAGTGGGCCTTGAGTCCAAGCAGGTCAAAGGCAACGGCTCGACATCCCTCGGCGCCTCCGACATCTTGAAGAAGAAGGATGGCAGCGACTTGCCAGCCACCTCAGATAAGCTGTTCAGCTTGTACCCGACAACTGGCAACCTCACCGAAGATGACCTCAAGGACCCGGATGCTACCTCAGTTTCCAAACCAGTTGGCGCAGTCGACTTCTCTCTTGATGACATCCTGCTCGAGAAGTCCTTTGCCGCGGACAAGTTCACCATCCCAGCAGGAGACACCCTCTCGCTCGGCTACCGCTTGAACCTCTCTGAGACGGATACCGTCCTCGACTACGACAAGCTCTCGGCCCTGCCCGATGACAGCACCGCCTCCATCGCAACCATCAGCTACTGCTTCGCCGCGGACGGCCTCACCCCGTCTGACTGGCAGGAACCGCTTTGGGTCGAGGACCCCGACGGAGCGGGCTTCTTGCTGTTGGACGATATAAAGGAGGCCGCGCTCGATTTGTCGGCCCATGCGCCCGATGTGGCTGCATCCAGCTACTATACGGCCTACAAGAAGCTCTTCGACGCCGATGCCTCTTTCCACTTGCTGGTTGGCGACGCCTACTATGACGTGCGCATCCTCGGTATCGGTCAGGACACGATGAGCGACGGCGGCAAGGCGGGCCTGACCTTCGAGATGAAGGGCGCCTACGACGAGCAGGTTGTCCCCTCGAGCGGGGCGTGGGGCTACAACGGCTCCGCCCTGCAGAAGTACTTGGAGGAGGATTTCTACGGCAGGCTCGGCGCGAGGATGCGCGACGAGAAGAGCGGCATCGTCGGCGTGACAAAACGCCATCAGGTCAACAACACCATGACGTTGCAAACGGCGGTCTACCAGCATGTCTTCGTGCCGAGCTTCTACGAGATATTTGGCGTCACGAGGACGTCTGGGGGCTGGAACAACGCAGAGAGCGCCTCGAATAGCTTCCAGTACCAGCATTTCGCCAAGGGCGGCGCGAATGTCAGCGCCAGCCCTTACCGGGTCAAGAAGGACAGCACCGGAGCCGCGCGCATATGGGTGGGGCGCTCGGCCCAGTACGATGGCAACTTGAGGACGCATATCAGCGGGGCGTACATGGACGGCTCTATGAGCCGGGTGAGCTCGGGGTCGCCGAGCTGGTTCGCCCCGTGCTTCTGTCTTTAGCGAGCGCACGGTTCGGAGCATTCCGATTGCGTACTGGGGCGGCAAGGGCGGGCAAGGGCTCCGTCCGCTGAAATGACAAAGGGAGTGACCGTTATAGCATCGGCCACTCCCTTTGTAAGACAAGGGATTCCGTCCCCTCCACGAAACCAAAATCCCTATCTTGGTTGAAGCCTCGGATACGGGCTTCCGCGTAAATCATGGATATTATACAGCTTTCCGTCAGATTTAGCCATAGGGCCGCGCCTCGGCCCTGCTCGGCCCGCTCGCAATGGTAAACTAGACGGGTTGTGTTGACGGACGCGCCCGCTACGCCCCTGCCCTTTGGCAGGAGCGGCTGGCCAGGCAAGAAAGCGCTCATGCAAAGCAAGGACATCTCCCAAGTGCTCTACACCGAAGGCCAGATAGCCCGCCGGGTGGCCGAGCTTGGTGCCGCCATCACCGCGGACTACGCAGGCGAGCCAGCCGAGCAGGGCATCGTGGTGGTATCGGTGCTGCGCGGGGCGGCCATCTTCATGGCCGACCTATGCCGCCAGATAGGGCTGCCGCTGGAGATGGACTACATGGCGGTTTCCTCCTACGGCAACGGCACCGAGAGCTCAGGGATGGTGCGCATCCTGAAGGACGTCACCGCCGACCTCGAGGGCAAGCACGTGATCATAGCCGAGGACATCCTCGATTCGGGCCTGACGCTCGAGCGGCTCATCGACGAGCTGGCCTCGCGCGGCCCCGCTTCCATCGAGGTGGCCACGTTGCTGCGCAAGCGCAGGCAGGGCCAGGCGGCCATCGACTGCCGCTACGTGGGCTTCGAGTGCCCTGACGAGTTCATCGTGGGCTACGGGCTCGACTATGCAGAGCGCTACCGCAACCTTCCCTTCATTGGCATACTCAGACCGGACATATACCAGTAAGGCGCTTACAGCATGGCAGACAACAAGAAAAAGCAGTCGAATCAGCCGGTGTCCAACCGCACCGGCATCATCATGGTGGTGCTCATCTGCCTGACGGCGCTGTTCGTGGGCAGCCAGTTCTTCGCCCTGAATGCCGCCGACCAGAGGCAGACCGATGCGCTGGTGACCTCGGAGTTCGTCCAGGCCGTCGAGCAGGGTCGCGTGCAGAGCGTGGTCTACGCCGCCAGCGACTACACGGTGTCGGGCACCTACTACCCGGCGGCCACGGCCGGCGCGGCGGCGGTGAACGCGTTCAACAGCGCCTTCGACACCATGAACGCCCTGATGGCATCTACCCCCGACCCGTCGGGCGGGGTGCGCGGCGGCGTGGGCACCCAGACCCTCGAGCCGGCGACGCTGGGCGCCGAGCACAACTACACGTCCACTTACGTGGGCGCCGACTCGCTGGGCGAGCTGGTGGCGGGCCACCCCGAGATCGAGTACCAGGTGACGCTGCCGAGCCCGTTCCTGAGCATACTGGGGTCGTTGCTGCCCATCATATTGATAGGCGCGTTCCTGCTGTTCTTCTTCACCCAGATGCAGAAGGCGAACAACTCGCAGATGAGCTTCGGCAAGAACAAGGCCAAGAAGACCCTGGAAGAGCGCCCTGACGTTTCGTTCGACGACGTGGCGGGCGTGGACGAGGCCGTGGAGGAGATGCAGGAGGTCAAGGACTTCCTGGCGAACCCGGCCAAGTACCAGTCGATGGGCGCGAAGATACCGCGCGGCTGCCTGCTGGTGGGCCCTCCGGGCACCGGCAAGACGCTGCTGGCGCGGGCGGTGGCCGGCGAGGCGGGCGTGCCGTTCTTCAGCATATCGGGCTCTGACTTCGTGGAGATGTTCGTGGGCGTGGGCGCGAGCCGCGTGCGCGACCTGTTCAAGGACGCGAAGGAAGCGGCTCCGGCCATCATCTTCATCGACGAGATCGACGCCGTGGGGCGCCAGCGCGGCACGGGCCTGGGCGGCGGCCACGACGAGCGCGAGCAGACGCTGAACCAGCTGCTGGTGGAGATGGACGGCTTCGAGTCCAACGACTCGGTGGTGCTCATAGCCGCCACGAACCGCGCCGACGTGCTGGACCCTGCGCTGCTGCGCCCGGGCCGCTTCGATCGCCAGATAGTGGTGGACACGCCCGACGTGCGCGGGCGCCAGCGCATCTTGGAGGTGCATTCCAAGGACAAGCCCATCGGCAGCGATGTCGACCTGGCCGCCGTGGCGAAGATAACCCCGGGCTTCACCGGCGCCGACCTCTCCAACCTCATGAACGAGGCGGCGTTGCTCACGGCGCGTCGCGGCAAGAAGATAATCACCATGCGCGAGGTGAGCGAATCCATGGAGCGCGTCATCGCCGGCCCGGAGCGCAAGGGCCGCGTGATGAACGAGCAGACCAAGCACACCATCGCCTACCACGAGAGCGGCCACGCCCTGGTGGGGCACACCCTCGACCATGCCGACCCGGTGCACAAGATATCCATCATCTCGCGCGGGCGAGCGCTGGGCTACACGCTTTCCATCCCCGACGAGGACAAGGTGCTCAACACCCTGGGCGGCATGAAGGACGAGCTGGCGGTGTTCATGGGCGGCCGCGTGGCAGAGGAGATATTCTGCGACGACATAACCACCGGCGCCAGCAACGACCTGGAGCGCGCGAGCAAGATGGCGCGGGCCATCGTGACCCAGTACGGCATGAGCCCGCTGGGCACCCAGGTGTTCGGCCAGCCCAACCACGAGGTGTTCCTGGGTCGCGACTACGGCAACACCCAGGACTACTCCGAGGAGACGGCGCGCCGCATCGACGAGGAAGTGGCCATCATCATGAAGGAGGCCCACGACCGGGCCTACGAGATACTGTCGTCGCGCCGCGACCAGATGAACCTCATGGCCACGGTGCTGCTGGAGCGCGAGACGGTGGAAGGCGAAGCCTGCGAGGCGCTGCTGGACAACCGCTGGGACGAGTACCTGGAGCGCGAGGACGACATCATCGCCGCCAAGGAGCGCGAGGAAGCCGAGGCGCGCGCGAAGGACGAGGCCAACATGGCCCAGCTGGCCGATCCTGACTGGAAGGAGGAGCCGGTGGAGCCGGGCGACCAGGACCCCAACGGGCCCTTCCGCAAGCCAGCCGAGGACGCGCGCACCGACGATGCGCTCACCCAGGCTCAGGTGGATGCCGAGATCGAGCGCGAGGATGTGATGGATTCGAGCGCGGCGGCACCAGCGCCCAGGGGCGAGGACCCATACGCCGACCCGTACGGCACTGCGCGTGGCGACGGTGCGGCTGATGACGATGCGACCAAGGACGACGCCGAGAAGCGCTGAAGCGCGCGGCCTCGGGCAGCGTTGCCGGGGCGGCCCCGACCTGCGATTTGGAGCTGATATATGAAGTGGACCTGTGCCTCATACGAGTTCGATGCCAAGATGCCCATCCTCATGGGCATCTTGAACGTTACGCCCGATTCCTTCTCTGACGGCGGCCACTACGCCAGCGTGGAGGCGGCGGTGGCCCATGCCGAGCAGATGGCAGCCGAGGGGGCGGCTATCATCGACGTGGGCGGCGAGAGCACGCGCTCGGGGGCCGATCCGGTCGACCCGGCCGAGGAGTGGCGCCGCATCGGCGACGTGGTGCAGGCGCTGGTCGAGCGCGGCCTGTGCGTGTCGGTGGACACGCGCCATGCCGAGGTGGCGGCCAAGGCGGTCGAGGCGGGGGCGGCCATCATCAACGACGTGTCGGGATTCTGCGACCCGGCGATGGTGGAGGTGGCGCGCGCGAGCGACGTGGGCTGCGTGGTCATGCACATGAAGGGCGACCCGGCCACCATGCAGCAGCACGCCGAATACGACGACGTGGTGGCCGAGGTGCGTGACTACCTGACCGGGCGCTGCGCCGAGCTGGAGGCGGCGGGCATCGCGCACGAGCGCCTGTGCATCGACCCTGGCCCCGGATTCGCCAAGACGCCGCAGCAGACCACCGAGCTCATGCGCAACCTGCACGAGCTGGCGCGGTTGGGCTACCCGGTCATGTGCGCCGTTTCGCGCAAGGGCTTCATCGGGCGCGCCTACGGCATCGACGACCCGCTCGAGCGCGACGAGGCATCGGCCGCCGAGGCGCTGCTGGCCTGCGAGCTGGGCGCCAGCGTGGTGCGCACCCACAACGTGGCCGCCACGGCCAAGGCGCTCGAAGGGCTGCGGCCCTATGTGCTGCTGGGCCTGGGCAGCAACGTGGCGCTGGTGGCCGAGCCCGGCGAGGAGACGGAAGCCAAGATAGCCCAGCTGAACCTGGCCATCGCCCAGCTGTGCACGCTGCCCGACTCGCAGATCGTCGACATCGCGCCGTTCTATGGCAGCGAGCCGGCCTACTACGACGACCAGGACGAGTTCGTGAACACTGTGGTGCTCATGCGCTCGGGGCTGCCCCCGCGCGAGCTGCTGGGGTGCCTGCATGCCATCGAGAACGGCCTCGGCCGCATCCGCGAGGTGGAGAACGGCCCGCGCACCCTCGACATCGACATACTGGACTACCAGCTGTACGCCTTCGCCACGGACGACCTGGTGCTGCCGCATCCGCGCGTGACCGAGCGCGACTTCGTGGTGAAGCCGCTGCTCGACCTGCTGCCGGGCCACGTGCTGGCCGACGGCACGCCGGTGGGCCAGGTGCCCGAGGCCGAGCGCGTCGGTCGCGCCTGGAAGCTGCAGGGCTAGCTGATGGGCCTGTTCCGCTTGCAGTGCCTGGGCGAGGTGCCTTCCACCAACGATGTGGTGAAGGAGGCGCTCGAGCAGGGCGAAGGGGAGGGCCTTGCCGTGACGGCCGAGCGCCAGAGCGGCGGCTACGGGCGCCAAGGGCGCGCCTGGGCCAGCCCGGAAGGGGGCATGTACCTCTCGGTGCTGCTGCGGCCGCAGGTACCGCCCGCGCAGCTGCCCACCTTGAGCCTGGTGGCGGCCGTGGCGGTGCGCCGAGCACTGGCGTCGTTGCTGGCCGGTGACGTTGTGACGGGCATCTGTGTCAAATGGCCTAACGATGTGGTCTATATCGCGGAAGGCGAGCGCTTGAGCAGCGGCTTTCTCAAGATGGTGGGCATATCCCTCGAGCAGCATGCAGGCGGGGTGTGCGTGGGCATCGGGGTGAACGTGTTCCCGCCAGTGGGCGGGGCGTCATCGGTGGCGGGCAAGAACCGCCCGGTCTATCTGGAGGAGCTGGGATTCGGCGGCACGTGCGAGCGCCGGGCCGCTGTGGACGAGGTGCGCGCTGCCGTGCTGCGCGAGCTCGAAGGCAGCTACCGCCGTTGGCTCGACGAGGGGTTCGACCCGTTCATGGCTTCCTACGAGGCCCATGCGGCGCTCACGGGGCGCAGCGTGGTGGTGGAGGACCGCCAGGGTGCCGTGCTGGCGGAAGGGTGCGTGGTTGGCATCGACAGCACAGGGCGCCTGCTCGTGCAGCCGCCGGGCGCAGCGCAGCCCATGGCGGTGGCCAGCGGCGAGGCGCACCTTCGCCCCTTGGCCTAGCGGGCGAGGCGGCCCCTTCGGCGACCTGCCGAAGGGCGCCGTGCCAGGAGCCAGCTACCAGCTCAGCAGCTCGTAGCCATCCTCGGTGATGACGATCTGCACTTCCCACTGCGCCGTGGGCTTGCCGTCGTGGGTGCGCACGGTCCAGCCGTTGGGGTCGCTCATGTCGATGCGCGCCTTGCCCATGTTCACCATGGGCTCGATGGTGAAGCATAGCCCCGGCACCAGCACGTCGCCGGTGCCCTCGCGCGCCACGAAGCTCACGAACGGGTCCTCATGGAACTCCAGCCCGATGCCGTGGCCGCCGAACTCGCGCACCACGCTGTAGCCGTGCTCGCGCGCGTAGGCGTTCACAGCCGCTCCCACGTCGCCCAGGTGGCCCCAGGGCCTCACGGCCTCAAGCCCCTTCTCCATGGCCTCCTTGGCCACGCGCACGAGGTCGGCCTTCGCGGGCGGCACGTCGCCTATCAGGAACATGCGCGACGAGTCGGAGTAGTAGCCGTCGAGGATGGTGGAGCAGTCGACGTTGACGATGTCTCCCTCGCGCAGCACCTCGTCGGGCGAGGGGATGCCGTGGCACACCACCTCGTTGGCCGAGGTGCACACGCTCTTGGGGAAGCCCTCGTAGTCGAGCGGCGCGGGCACGGCGCCGTGCTCCACGGTGTAGTCGTGCACCCAGCGGTCGATGTCCTCGGTGGTGACGCCGGGGCCGATGCGGCTGGCCACGTAGTCCAGCGCACCCACGTTCACTGCGGCGCTGCGCTTGATGCCCTCGATGTCCTCCGCCGTCTTGAGCAGGGCGCGCTCGGGCACTTCCTCGCCGGAATCGTAGAGCGCTTGCAGCCGCTGGTCCAGCTCGGCATGGCACTTCTTGTACTTCTTGCCGCTGCCGCACCAGCATTCATCGTTGCGTCCGAGGTCGGGGCCGCCGTCATACATGGGTCATTCGCCTTCTTGCTCTGTCAGAGGGTATGGTGTGCGCCCATTATAACCCGAACGAGCGCGCACGGGGCTTCCGGCGCCCTGCCTGCTGCGCTCGAAGAGCCCCGTCAGAGCAGGGGAATGGCCCGGCGTATGGTACGATTGGCCCCTAAGGAAGCAAAGGAGGGGGGTGCGCTATGGCTTCTGAGCCGCAGCCCATACCGGCACCGGCGGTCGCCACGGCCGCGACGCCTGCGGGCGCGCCTGAGGGCCGCTCGAAAGGCGGCTGCCTCAAGGCGCTCCTCATCGGCCTGGCCATGGTGGTGGGCGTGGTGGCCCTGGCCACCGTGTGCGCCTGGATCGCCTTCGATGCCATCGATCGCTCGCTCACCGAAGAGCGCCTGAGCAGCCTTTCCGAGACCGAGGCCACGGCTGCCCTGAGCAGCGCCCAGCTGCAGGCGCCCGACCTTTCCCAGTACGCCTACGTCTCGACCGAGGGCCTTCAGGGGCCGCGCTTCGAGGACGTGACCGTGGGCGACATCGTCATGCGAACGTCGCTGTTCGACAGCCTGCTCTCGCAAGATGACGACGGCAACCCTGCCGAGGGTGCGTTCTCGTCGTATCGCGTGGTGTCGGCATTCGCCACCTGGCGCAGCAGCTACATAGAGGTCAAGCGCTTCGTGGTGCAGCGCTTCGTGTTCGACACCGAGGCCAACGGCTGGCAGACCACCACCAGCGAGCTGGGGGCGCCCGAGGTGACGCCCGTGCGCGCGCCGAACGTGCGCTCGTTCCAAGACGAGGTGGTGGCGCTGCTGAGGCTGCACAACTCGCGGCTGGGCGAGCAGTTCGCCGACGCCCACGTGTCGGTGGAGGATACCGGCCTGACCGTTGATGGGGGCACCTTCATGGCGCTGCTGGAGAAGGACGGCCCAGCTGGCGCGGCCACCTGCCGGGTTGACTTCGCAGTGGAATGGTCCGACGTGCATGGCTGGATAGTCACGGTCGAGAGCGTGGAGGCCACCGGCGCCGCGGGCCTGGCTGCTGCGAGCGCGCCTGCGGCCATAGCGCCCCAGCCGCTCACCGCCACCGACGACCCTGACGAGCCCGAGCTGCTGCTGGCCTGCCATGAGGGCGATCTCGTGCGGCTGACGGGCACGCTGCAGCTGCGCGAGAACCAGTTCGTGCTGGAGACCGGCCCCATGCAGGTGCGCATGGCCGGCCGCACCTACCAGGTGAGCGCGTTCGTGGTGAATGCGCCCAACATGGCGCTTTCCGAGAGCATCGGCAAGGAGCTGACGCTGGAAGGCTACATCAGCGCCGCCAACGCCTTCGAGGATGCGCCGCTGTCGGTCATGCTGTCGTCCGTGGCGTAGCGCCTTGGTCAACGGCTGGCTGACCGCTGAGCCACCGAAGGGCTGCAGCTGCCGCTGATGCGGGGCCTGCTGGCGTAGAATAGCGCCATGGAATCTTTCGCAGACATAGCAGCGCACGTGCTGGAGCATTCCGTAGCCGACACGCTGTACCTCATCCCCTTCCTGTTCGTCACGTACCTGGCCATGGAATGGCTCGAGCACCGCACGGCCGGCAAGACCCAAGAGGCGGTCAAGCGCGCCGGGGCCGCCGGGCCGGTGGTGGGCGCGCTGCTGGGCGTGGTGCCCCAATGCGGCTTCTCGGCCGCGGCGGCGACGCTGTACGCCGGGCGCGTCATAACCCTGGGCACGCTGTTCGCGGTGTTCCTTTCCACGTCGGACGAGATGCTGCCCATCTTCCTGGCCGAGGGGGCGCCCTTGCAGTCCATCGCCGCCATCATGGGCACCAAGGTGGTCATCGGCATGGTGATGGGCTTCGTGGTGGATGCGGGCTTGCGCCTGGCGCGCCGCGACGACCAGCGGCTGCGCATCCACGAGCTGTGCGAGCGCGACGGCTGCCATTGCGAGGAAGGTTGCTCTACCTGCGCCGAGAACCCCGAGCTGGTCTACGAGCACCACGACGACTGCGCCATGGGCTGCACCCACGAGGCGCACTGCCACGACCATGGGCACGAGGGTGGCTGGAAGGGCATCTTCAAGAGCGCGCTCGTGCATACGGTGCAGGTGACGCTGTTCGTTTTCCTGGTGACGCTGGTGCTCAACGGCGTGCTGGAAGCGGTGGGGGAGGATGCCCTGGCCGACATCCTCGGTGGCGACTCGGTGCTGGCGGTGCTGGCGTCGGGTCTGGTCGGGCTCGTGCCCAACTGCGCGGCCAGCATCGTGATAGCCCAGCTCTACCTCGAAGGCGTGCTGGGAGCCGGCGCCATGATGGCGGGGCTGCTGGTGTCGGCGGGTGTGGGCCTGCTCGTGCTCGTGCGGGCGAACCGCCCGTGGCAGCAGAACGTGGCCATCATCGCGGGGCTCTACGCCATGGGCGTGCTGTGGGGCCTGGCCGTGGCGGCGGTGGGCGTCACGTTCTAGGAGGCTGTTCGCCCGAGCTGCCGCCGCGCGGTTGGGTGCCGGGCCTTCCCGCTCGATCTTCCGGCCGGAACCGCCTTCTTCCTTGCCGAGCTAGACGTTCAGGCGCAATCCGACGAACTCGTTGGCGTACTGCTCGACGCTGTCGTCGAGGGGCGCGAGCGCGGGGGCTGCGGCGCCTGTGCGTTGGCTGTGGCGGTCGAGCGCCCGTTGGAGCAGCCAGTCGGCCACTTCCGGGTTCTTGGCCAGCAGCGGGCCATGCAGGTAGGTGCCCACCACGTTGCGGAAGGCGATGCCGTCGGCCTTGCCGTCGTCGTTGTTGCCGTTGCCATACTCCGATGCCACATCGCCGAAGGGCTGCACGCCCTCGTCGAGATAGGTGCGGCCGGCGTGGTTCTCGTAGCCGATGACCGGATGCTCGGCCAAGGGGGATTCGAGCGCTATGTCGCCCACCAGGCGGTCGGCCGAGGTTCCGGGGCGGCGGGTCTCCATGGGGGCCAGGCCCAGGCCGGGCACCTCCTCGTCGCCGAGCACCCAGGTGCGCCCCAGTATCTGGAAGCCGCCGCAGATGGCCAGCAGCGGGCCGTCCTCGTCGATGAAACGGGCCAGCTCGTCGCGCAGGGCCATGAGGCCGGTGCTGGCGAGGCGCTGCTCGCGGTCGGGGCCGCCGCCGAGGAACACCAGGTCGGCTTGGGAGAGGTCGGCGGTCTCGCCGTTGTGCACCTCGCGCACCTCCGCGGGGATGCCGCGCCAGCGCAGGCGCTGGGCGAGGATGCGCACGTTGCCGTTGTCGCCGTAGAGGTTGAGCAGGTCGGGGTAGAGGTGCACGATGCGGATGGCGGGGCCATCGAGCGTCTCGCCTTCGCCCGCGACGCCTGCGCTGGGATGTGAAGCCCGATGGTTCGGCGGCTCGGGTGCACCTGACGCGGCCTCTGGGGTTGCCGCGGCGGCATCTTCCGCTGCGTAGCTTCCTGCCTTCGCAGCGCCAGAGTCCTCCTTTGCAGCCAGGGCATCCAGGCCCTTCTTCACGGGAGGCAGCGCGGTGTAGTTGGCTATGGCGTACACGGTGGCGTCGGGTGGCAGGGGGCAGCCAGGCGCGGCCAGGGCCTCGAACACGGCGTCGATGCTGGAGGTTCGCTCCGCCTCCAGGCCGGCGTACTTCAGCCGTATCTGCATGTCATAGCAGCTCTCGCCCCCGGCGAAGGCCGCGCGGACGTCCTGCCCGGCCAGCTCCTCCATGTCGATGTCCCATATCCACGAGGTGTCGCGGCCGTCGCCCTCGTGGGCGTTCAGGAAGAAGGCGATGGCCTTCGGGCTCTGGTCGGCCGCTATTATCTTGAGGTTCTGGTTGAACCCGGTGGGGTTCTTGGCCAGGTTCAGCAGCACGGGATGGCCGTTCACGACGTAGCGCTGCAGGCGGCCGTTCTGCGGGTCGAACTCGTCCACGGCCTGCTGGAACGCCGCAACGGGCACGCCCATCAGGTGCGCGGCGGCCCAGGCAGCCAGCAGGTTGTACACCACGTAGGGCGACGCCTGGCCGGTGGCTATGCGCACGGCATCGGCGCTGCCTTCGGCCCCTTCCGCGCCCTCGCGGGCCACGGCCTCGAATGACGCCCGGTCAGCCCCTAGCTCCACGCCATGGGCCGCCATGGCCAGCGCTGGCCGCTCGAAGCCGCAGCTGTCGCAGTGGTACTTGCCCAGCTGGCCGTACTGGCGCCAGTCGTAGCCCATCATGGCATCGCACATCTGGCACATCTGGGCGTCGGCCACGGTGTTCTGGGCCAGCCCCAGGTCCTCGTCGATGCCGAACGCCACCGAGCGGTTGGGAGCCTTGGCCGCGATGGCGGCGCACAGCGGGTCGTCGGCGTTGTACACCAGCACGGTGCTGGGCGATGCGACCAGCGACCCGATGATGCTCTCCTGGATTCGGTCTATCTCGCCGCACCGGTCCAGCTGGTCGCGGAACAGGTTGAGCAGCAGCACGTAGGTGGGCTGCAGCCCGGGCGTCACCTTGGCCAGCCACAGCTCGTCGCACTCGAACACGCCCCAGTCGGCGGCGGGCTGCTGCAGCAGCGCCGTGGCCACGCCCGAGTCGAGGTTGGCGCCGGTGCGGTTGCAGATGACCTGCTGGCCGGCGCAGGCCAACGCGTCGGCCAGCAGGTTGACCGTGGAGGTCTTGCCGTTGGTGCCCACTACCACCACCGAGCCGCGCGCCAGCTTGCCGCGCAGGTCGGCTATGAGATGCGGGTCGACGTAGAGGGCTATCTTGCCGGGCATGTTGGCCGCCGGGCGGCGCAGCACATCGCGCAGCCCCACCGTCAGCATCGCGCTTACCGCCTTGGCTGCCGTCAAACGAATGCTCATCTGAAACCCCTGTCCCGTCCGCCCCGCGGGCTTGAAACCATAACTGTGCCATTATCCTCCAAGCTGCCCGGTTGCGGTGTGGCGGCGAGCGAATCACACAGTGGATTCAAGGCATTCGGCGAACAGCGGCACGATGGGATTGGGATTGCCCTCCTTGAACACGAAGAACAGTGTGTAAGCGCAATCCTCGTCGGAAAGCTCGCGCACCACCATGTCCTCGCGCATGAGGAAGCGCGGATCCTGCAGGAAGGCCTCGCTCAAGATGACGACCCCGTTCTTGGTGTTCAGGGCAAAGTATCCGTTGATGGTGGGCGTCACCTTTAAGTTTACGCGAGGGAAGAACCCATGGTCCATGCACAGCTTCTCCAGCACGATGCGCCAATCGTCGAACAGGCGGTCAGCGGGTATGAGGAATGGGCTGCCCTCCAGGTCGGCCACGTACAGATGGTCTTTGGCGGCCATGGGGTGGTCCTTCTTCATCCATACCGAGAACCGGCGTTGGCGCAGTGGCACCGCCACGATGCCGCGGGCTGCGCGTTCTTCGATGATGGCCTCCACGTCGCCATAGGCCATGTAGTAGCCGATATCTACCGTGCCGTCGTCGAGCGCTTCGGAAACGGTCTGGTTGCGGATGGTGTGCAGGTTCACCTCGACGTCTGGGTAGTGCTCCGAGAAGTGCATGAAGACGCTGATGGCCTGGTTGCCTATGGTGGAGTCTATGAGCGGGTCATGCACGGTGATGCGCCCTTGGCGCTGGTGTTGGAGGCGGCGGCACGCGGCTAGCGTCTCGTTGTATCGGAATAAGATATCCTCCGCCGATTCCAAGAACAGCTTGCCAGCCGGCGTGAGGGTCATGGGCGCATCTCGCGACACGAGGGTGAACCCGATGGTGCGCTCAAGCTCTGACATGTGCTTGCTCAGGCTCGACTGCGACATATGCAGCAGTTTGGCGGCGGTGCTGAAGTTAAGGGCTTTGGAGAACTCGACGAACTCCTCCAGCATACGTAGGTTCATGGTTGACCTCCCTCGGTATGCGGCGGCCTCGCGACCGTCCCTTCGATTATAGGGGGTCAGCGCCGCCCGCGCAGCCGTATGAGGGGTTGGAGGCGAAGAAGGCGCGCGGCTATTCCATCTTCCGATAGAACGTTGGAAAAAACGGAATAGCACAGGGTCCGATGCGGCAGGTTTCCCCTGATGATTATTCATTTCCGGTAGTGGGCACCGCTCTGGTAAGGTCTGCGTCAACAGGCCCCGCGAAGGCTACTGCGGCCGCAAGGGGCGCCCGACGGAAGAGGAGGCAGCCATGTACGGAAAGATAGGGCTCGAGGAGCATTTCGCCATACCGGACACCCTGGGCGGCTCGCTGCTCTACTTCACCGGCGAGCAGGACTTGCGCACCATGCGCTTGCTCGACCTGGTGGACCTGCGACTCGAGCAGATGGACGAGCACGGCATGGACATGATGATCATGTCGCTGAACAGCCCGGCTATCCAGTCGATGCCCGACAAGGACGAGGCCGCGGCCATCGCACGCAAGGCCAACGATGAGCTGGCCCAAGCCATCGCTGCGCACCCCGACCGCTTCCGTGGCTTCGCGGCGCTGCCACTGCAGGACCCGCAGCTGGCCATTGAGGAGCTGCATCATGCCATCGATGACCTGGGCTTCGTGGGCGTGTTGGCCAACGGCTACTCCCAGATAGGCGACGAGGGCACCTATCTCTACCTCGACGACGAATCGTACCGCCCCTTCTGGGCTGAGATGGAGAAGATGGATGTGCCGTTCTACCTGCATCCGCGCGAGCCCATGCCCGAGAACGCCCACACCCTCGATGGGCATTACTGGATTCATGGCGCGCCGTGGGCCTTCGGCGTGGAGACGGCCACCCATGCGCTGCGTCTCATGTGCAGCGGCCTGTTCGACGAGCATCCGAAGCTGCGCATCGTGCTCGGGCATCTGGGGGAGGGGCTGCCGTTCCTCATCTGGCGCGCGCAGAACCATCTGAACAAGCGCCGCCGCGGCATGCCGGCGCAAAAGCCGCTGCCGCAGTACCTCAACGAGAACTTCTGGGTGACCACCAGCGGCCAGTTCACGCTGCCCCCACTCGTGTGCACTATGCTGCAGATGGGCGCCGATCGCATCATGTTTGCCACCGATTACCCCTTCGAGGAGATAAGCGACGCCTGCGTGTGGTTCGACAACCTCCAGATAAGCGAGACCGACAAGCGCAAGATAGCTCGCGATACCGCCAACGGGTTCTTCAAGCTCGGACTCGATACCTAAGCTGCCGACCTTCTCGACAAAGGAGCTCTCATGAGAATCAAGCAAGCCATCGGGCTCGGGCTGTCGGTGCTGTTCGGCATCTTGAGCTTCGTGTTACCCTACGAGGCGCTGGGGCTTCCTTCGGAAGTGGCTCTGCGCACGGTGGGAGTGCTGGCCATAACGCTGTCGTTGCTGCTCACCGAGACGTTTGCGACGCCCATCACCTGCTTCATCTGCATCGCGCTCATGTACCTGTTCGGCGCAGTGCCTAGTTTCGGGGCGGCGCTCTCAGGCTTCACGAACACCACGTCATTCTTCGTCATTGTGTCGTTCGCTCTATCGGCCGCCATCACGAAGGTGCCGTTGGGCAACCGCCTGCTGTTCAGCATGATGCGGCTGTTCGGCAAGAACATCAAGATGATACTGCTGGCGTTCATGTTCACCATCTGCATCCTTTCGGCCTTCATATCCAACGTGGCTACGGCAGCTATCTTTGTGGCGGTGGCGGTGAAGTTCCTCGACATCTACGATGACGAGGCCGATGCCAAGCAGGCGGGCAAGATATTCATGATATGCATCGCCATATCGGCTACCCTCGGCGGCATGGCCACCCCGGCCGGCTCGTCGCTGAACCTGCTCATCATCGAGTTCGTCCAGGAGTTCGCCGACACGCGCATAACGTTCCTGCAGTGGATGGTGTGCGGCACCCCTGCGGCCTTCGCGTGCACTCTGTTCACGTGGTTCATCGCGACACGCGTGTTCAGGATGCCCGAGCTCAGCGCCAGCACCATCAGCGCCTACCGCGACAACTTGCGTGCTGAATCCATCCCAGCGAAGATGGACGCCAGAGAGGTCTATGTGCTAGGCGTCATCGTGCTGATGTTCGTGTTCTGGATCGCTTCCTCGTGGGTGCCGTTCTTTGACATCACCATGGTGGCGACGGTGGGCTGCGTGCTCATGTTCCTGCCGCACATTGAGATACTCACGTACAAGGAGTACCTCAAGTCCATCAACTGGACCCCGTACATCATCATCTCCACCATGATCATGCTGGGCCAGTACCTGGTGAAGAACGAGGTGACGGTGTGGCTGTGCGGACTCATCTTCCCCGAGTCGCTTGCCATGGGTGCCATCATCGCGGTGTTCATCGTCTCGCTCATCGTGTTCGTGCTCATGGTGATCATCCCCTCGGCGCCAGCCATCATCAATCTGCTGGCTGCGCCGCTGGCCACGCTGGCCACCGTGTCGGGGCTCTCGCCCATACTGTTCCTTCTGCCGTTGGGCATGTGCGCAGGCAACTGCATTATCTTCCCCTTTGACACCGTGCCAGCCATCACCTACGCGCCGGGTTACTACAAGATGGGCGACCTGCCCAAGGTGTCCATCCCGGTGCAGCTGTTCATCGCTGTGGTTATGGGGCTTTGGGTCCCGGCCGCGGCTGCTCTAGTGGGGCTTGTGTAGCGCAGCCCTCTTTTTGAGCTACAATCAGATTATCGAGAGAGCAGAGGGCGCCGTCGTTCGCAAGCCTGGCGGCGCCTCTTCTTTGGTGAGGAATGAGAGCCGCCCGTGGACGCAAACCAGATGCTATCCGTTGCCGTGTTCGTCATCGCGCTCGCGGTGATAATCTCCGAGAAGGTGCATCGCGCCTTGGTGGCGATCGCGGGAGCCGTGCTGCTCATCGCGCTGCACGTGATACCGTTCGATACCGCCATGGGGCACCTCGACCTGAACACGCTGGGCGTGCTGTTCGGCATGATGCTGTTCGTGGCCGTGGTGAAGCTCTCGGGCATATTCGAGTACATGGCGGTGAAGTGCGCCCATGCGGCGAAGGGCAGCCCCTGGAAGATAATGATGCTGTTCGTGCTGCTGACCGCGGTGTTCTCGGCGTTCTTGGACAACGTGACCACCGTGCTGCTCATGGGCCCGGTGACGCTGACGCTGTGCAAGCTTCTCAGGGTGAACCCCGTGCCGTTCTTCATCGCCGAGATATTGGCATCCAACATCGGCGGCACCGCCACGCTCATCGGCGACCCGCCTAACATCATGATCGGCTCGGCCGCGGGCTTCGAGTTCGCCGACTTCATCGTCTACGACGCGCCGGTGGTGCTGGTCATACTGGCCCTGCTGCTGGTGGCGTTCTACTTCATGTACGGCCGCAAGATGCACGCCGATGCCGAGGCCACGGCCGAGGTCATGGACCTGGCGCCGGCCGACTACATAAAGGATCGCCGGCTCCTGCGCATATCGGTGGGCATGATGGTGCTGGTGGTGGCCGGCTTCATGCTGCATGGCGCGCTGGGGCTCGAGTCGAGCGTCATCGCGCTGGGTGCGGCGGCCATCATCCTGCTGGTGTCGCGCGAGTCCATCGAGCACGCGCTCTCGCAGGTGGAATGGACCACGCTCGCGTTCTTCGCCGGGCTGTTCGTCATCGTGGGCGCCATGACCGAGACGGGCGTCATCGGCATGCTGGCCCAGTGGCTCATCGACCTGACCGGCGGCGACGTGTTCCTTACCATGCTGGTGCTGGTGTTCGCGTCGGCCGTGGTGTCGGCGTTCCTCGACAACATCCCGTTCGTGGCCACCATGATACCCATCCTGCTTTCCATGGAGGCGTCTGGCATGGACGTGGCGCCCTTGTGGTGGGCGGTCTCGCTGGGCGCGTGCCTGGGCGGCAACGGCTCGCTCATCGGCGCAAGCGCCAACGTGGTGCTGTCCGACATATCGAAGAAGAACGGCTACGAGATAACGTTCGTGCAGTTCTTGAAGGTGGGCTTTCCCATCATGCTGGGGTCGGTGGCGGTGGCTGCCGTGTACCTGATGCTGCGCTTCCCGGCGTAGGGCCGGCTTGAGGCGGCACGCTCGGGCGTGGGCGACGCGCTGCGCGGGCAGCATGCGGTCGCGCAGCGCGAGCGCATGCGTGCGAAGCGGGTGCTCGGGCGAGGGCTTTTGCGAGGGAAGGGGATGCCATGATGGCGCCCCTGAGAGGACTCGAACCTCCGACGCACGGTTTAGGAAACCGACGCTCTATCCGCTGAGCTACAGGGGCGCGGCGGCATAGATTCTACCACCTTTTCGTTGCCCGCACCTTGGCATGCTGGTACAATGCTTCTTTGCGTGCGACGGAGCAGGGCCGTTAGCTCAGTTGGTAGAGCAGGGGACTTTTAATCCCAAGGTCGCGGGTT
>CAJUQH010000014.1 GCA_910588095.1 uncultured Eggerthellaceae bacterium | reverse complement strand
GGCCCTTGACGATCGGGGTGCCTTTTACGTTCTTCCCCATATCCTCTCCTCTCTTGCGGGCCCCAAAGGGGCCCCTCGTGATTGCCTCAGTGGCCGCTTGGCGGCTTAGGTACCGAGGACGCGCCCGGTACGGGCGGAACCGAGGGCACGCTGGGCACCTTGGGGGCGCCCGATGCCCCAGGAACGGGTGGGATAGAAGGGGGCGCCGGGGAATCGGCCGTCGCGCCGCACGATGGGCAGGCATCTGCTGCCGGGTCGACCTGCGCCCCGCATTTGGGACACTTGATCGGTCCGCTATCCACAGTCGGGGGTCTGAAACACATCACATGCTCCTTTCCGCGTTTCCGCTTTCCTTGGGGTACTTGAGCGCCTTGCTTCGCGAGGCGCGTGATGCCAATGGAGCTGTCGTCCGGTTAGGGCGACGGAAGGGGATGGTCATGCATGGTCGGGTTTATCGGATAGGCAGATTATTTTTGTTTTGACGGCTCTCGCCAACAACTGCTAATGTTGAATAAAGGCTCGCGAAAAAATCTCATACGCAAAGGTTGAGACCGCTGACCTGCGAAAATGGAGGTACAGGCCATGCAGACGGAGAAGACGCGACGAGACGGCGACCTGACCTTGACCTATGTGGTCGCCAGCATAGGATTCGGATGCCTTATCGGCTGGGAGCTCTCTGGAGTTTTCTCCCCCTCGCTCGTGCTCTTAGAGGGGTACGACATCACCGAAGCAGTGGCTTTGCGCATAATATCGCTCATGACGCTGCTTGCCACATTCGTCGTTTGCTTGCGTCGAGCCGACTGGGTGCTTGAGAACAAGAACCGCGTCCTGCTCTCAACGGCCTTCCTCTCGCTGCCAGCGGTAGCCGGAGCCTTTATCAACTTCTACTTCTTCCAGATTCCGCTGGGCGTGGCCGCTCTTTTCTGGGGTGCTTTCGGCATCGC
This sequence comes from uncultured Eggerthellaceae bacterium, assembly GCA_910588095.1. Lineage (GTDB taxonomy): Bacteria > Actinomycetota > Coriobacteriia > Coriobacteriales > Eggerthellaceae > D16-63. The sequence goes on along the minus strand of CAJUQH010000014.1, from coordinate 55,455 downwards.
CCAAAGCACCGTGAGCCTTTACTGGTGCATCTTCTTCAGCCTCATACCTACGCGCCGAACCGCGATCTCTGTCGGAATGGGGGCAGTACTCGGCACAGCGCTGTTCACATTCATCAACGCGCCGGGCATCTTCGCCGTGAGCCTCCTGGAGCTCGCGGGCATCATGGTGTGCTCGGTGGTGGCGCCGCTGGCCCTATCCTCGCACATGCCCGCCGAATGGGAACGGCCCATCGGCTCATTCCGCCACGTGAAGACGCTCACCTTCCCGGCGGCGCTCTCAACCGGTTGCTTCGGAGCTGCTTACGGCTTCATATCCATAACCGTGTGCACTTTGGGCCCTTACGCAGCGCTCATCGGCGGCGCCTCGGGCATCGTGGGTACCGTCATTGCCTGCGTGTGCGGCTACCTGAGCACCAAGGTGAACATCGACCGTGGCATATCCCAGCGCAGCACGCTGCCGTTTCTGCTGGGAGGCCTGTTGCTGCTGCCGCTGTTCGGCACCGCAGGGCGCATCGCATGCTGCGCGGTCGTCATATCGGCGCTAGCTTACCAGGTAATCACGACCGTCTACTCCACCTGCATAGACAGCTATGAGTTTCGATTGCACCCGGTCCAGCGCTACTCCATGGGCAGCGTGCCCAACTACGTCGGGTTCCTGGTCGGTTCGGCGCTGTCGTTCGTCATCATGGTGTGGTTCCCGCTATCCGAGCGCCCGCTGGAGTTCGCCATGGTGGCGTTCTCGCTCGTCATAGTAGTGAGCTTCGTCATCTACGGCGCCGACGAGACCGAGGCACGCAAGCGCCTGAACAAGCTTTTGGCCTCGGCGGCTGCCACGGTGGCCGAGCTGCCCCAACAAGAAGGCGAGACCGACGACGGCCAGACGTTCCGTGCCCGCTGCGACGAGGTGGCTGCTCGTTATAAGCTGACGCCGCGGGAATCCGAAGTTCTGCGGCTGCTGGCCAAGGGGCGCAATGCTGAGCATATCGCCCGCGTGCTGGTGCTGAGCATAGCCACGGTGAAGTCACACATCTACCACATCTATCGCAAGATGGACGTCAATTCGCAACAGCACCTGATGGACATCGTCGACGAGCCCGCCGAAGAATAGGCGCCACGAGCACCGCAACAATAGCAGAAGGCCGCAGGGAGGGATGCGCTGCGGCCTTCTTAGCGTGGAGAATGAGAGAAGGGGCTAGCCGAACAGGGCTACCTTGTCTTTCCTCAGGTCGTCGGCAAGTTCGTCCAACGTGCCAATGCGTATGCACCCCGCCTGGCAGTGCAGTTCGCAGCTGGGACGCTTGCCCTCGGCCTGGCGATGGGCGCACAGGTCACACCTATCGGTGGGAATGGGCACGAACTCGTATTGCCAGCGACGTGGCGCTATCTGGTCAGGCCCTATCTGGGTCAGCTTGATGCCGAACTGGTCGGGCGCGAGGCCGTGCTCTTGCTGACAGGCCACCTCGCAGGTGTGGCAGCCCGAGCAATAGCCGTAGTCGATCAGTATCTTCTGTTTCATGGCGCTACTCCTCAACCTTGCTGACGGAACACAGCTGGGACTTGTACGAGGCGCCCAGGCCCACCTTGCCAGGCCGCATGGGCACCAACTGGTTGATGTTGACCTCCATGACGCCGAACAGCGTCCCATCGTCGGCACCGCGCTCGGGGAACCACCAGGCGTGGTCGGCCGACACGGTGTCCTTGCGCAAACGCGTGGTCAGGTGCGCTGTTTGCACGCACGAGCCGAAGTTGTTCTCAATGCGCACCTTGTCGCCCTCGGCAATGCCGAAGCGCTCGGCCGTTTCGGGATGCATGCGCACCGTCGGCATCGGATGCAGCGCGCGCATGGAAGCGCTCTGGCGGTGCTCCGAATGGAAGAAGCCCCACGGCCGCATGCCTGAAGTAAGCACGAGCGGATACTTCTCGGCCAGGTCAGGACGCGATACCGGGCTCTCCAGCGGCTCCTCGTATACCGGTAGCGGCGACAGACCGAAGTAGGGCATCTCTATGCACACGAAGTTGTACAGCCCTGTAGCCGTGGCGAAACCCGGCTCGCCGTCGGCGCGCAACAGGCCCTTCTCGTGCTTGTTGTATTCGAACTCAGGATAGGCCCAAGTGCGATCGCGCAGCTCGTCGTACGTCATGCCCGCGCGACGCAGCAGGAAGTCGTACATGCCCTGCTCGTCGTCCCACTGCTTGTAGGACTCGTCCACGAAACGCTCGCCCACCTCGTAGATGATGCGCTGGTCAGACTTGCACTCGCCCAAGGGCTCGATAGCCTGGGCGATGGAACCCAGCGCGTAAGGCTGGTGACCGGTGATGCCGATGCGCTCAGCGAAGCAAGCCGCGGGCAGCACCACGTCGGCGCAGGCCAGCACCGTAGGCGTCATGAACAAATCGACGCACACGTTGAACTCCATGCTCTGCAGCGCAGGCAAGATGCGCTGGGGTGCTGCCCCCATGCAGGCGATGGCGTTGTTCTGCATCATGAACATGGCCTTGATGGGGTACGGCTCGCCAGTTTCCATAGCGGTCAGCAGCATGTCGGGGCTAATGGCGGCGATGGCCTTGAGCGCCGGGTAGTCGCCGTTCATCGTTTCCGTCTCGTCCACCGGCGGCGTGCAGCCGTTCCACACATCCACGCTAGGCAGCCACGTCACGCTCACGCCGAAGGCCGGCCGCGCCGCAAGCATCGTGCCCGGCTTCTCGAAGTTGCCAGTCAGCGCCATGAGGTCGTAGCACGCCATGCCCGTCACGAAGCCCTCGGAGGTATGGTCCATGGCCACGCCCCACTGCAGGCACGCTGACTTGGCCTTGCCCAGCTTGCGTGCCGCCTCGATGATGAGGTCCTCGTCGACGCCGCATATCTCGGCAGCCCAGCTCGGCGGGAACTGCTTTACGTGCTCCTTGAACTCCTCGAAGCCGTAGCACCATTTCTCGACGAACTCCTGGTCTTGCAGGCCGTCCTCGATGATCTGATGCGCCATGGCTATGGCCAGCGCTGCGTCGGTGCCAGGGCGCAGCTGGATGAACACGTCGGCCTTGCCCGCCATCCAGGTGAGCATGGGGTCCATCACCATGAGCTTGGTGCCGCGCTTCATGCACTCAACTATCCAGTGGCCCAACATGCCGTCCGAGTTGGCCACGACCGGGTTGTTTCCCCAGATAAGGGCATACTCGGGCGCTTCCCAGCGCGGATCATCATAGCGGTCGGGGAAGAACTGCGAATAGTCGCACACGAACAGCCCACCCGACTTGAACGAGGTGGAGAACATGCGCGGCGCGTAGCACGCCTGACCCGACAGGAAACCGGTGCCATAGTTGGGCGTGCCGAAGTACTGTGCCATAAGCGGACCGTAGCCGTTGATATCGCGACCAGTGCCCTGGGTGACCCATATCGAGCGTGCGCCGTACTTGTCGATGACGGCCTTCATCTCGCGTTCGATGATGTCGTAGGCCTCGTCCCAGCTGATGCGCTCGAACGTGTTCTTGCCACGGTCTTCCTTCTTGCGCTTCAAGGGGTACTTCAGGCGATCCTCATGGTAGAGCATCTCCTTGAAAGCCAGACACCGCGGACACAGGCGCCCCTGGTTGAAGGGGTTATCGGGGTCGCCCTCTATCTTCTCGAGCACCCCATCCTTCACGTACATGAGCACACCGCAGTTCTCATGGCAGCCGGGACCGCTGCGGGCATTGGACCGGATGACGGTGAAGCCGTCTTCCTCCCACGTCCACGGCCGGCCATTCGGGTCGTCCTGCGTCTTCACGGCAGGCCCTTCGTCGCGCGCTTCGTCGAGCACTTTCTCGAAGTCATCCATATTCGCTCCTCTCTGAGGCATCGTGCGCGCCACGCGTCTTGCGGGTGCGCAGATCCCAGAATGGCACAAATCGGCGCTTCGCGAATCAGCTTGTGCTTCTGAATTTTGCGGTAGATGCCATTTTCCCTTCTCCGCCTTTGAGTAGGAGAAGGGAGCATAAAGCCAGTTCAGAGCTTAGTTAATGTCTTTCGCCCACGAGGCTGGCGGGCAGGGCCTTCCCCGCCACGCTGCTGGACGGCCCCCGTCCCAACCCTAGCGCTCTCTGCCTACGAACGACTGCCCTTTAGAAGATCAGCAGCAGATACCCCGTGCAGATGGCCACCGACACCACCATGATGGGCAAGCCCACCTTCGTGAAGCCGATGAAGCTTATGGGGTAGCCTTCCTTGTCGGCAATGCTCGCCAGCACCACGTTGGCCGACGCGCCCACCAGCGTGCCGTTGCCACCCAGGCACGCCCCGAGCGAGATGGCCCACCACAGCGGGAACACGTCCACACCCGTGGATGCCATCACGCCGATGATGGGAATCATGGTGGCAACGAAGGGGATGTTGTCGAGGATGGCCGAGAGCACGGCCGAGCCCCACAGCAGCGCTATCATGAGCAGCACCACATCGCCGCCCGTTGCCGCGATAAGGCTCTCGCCCACCATGGTTATGACGCCGGTGTGCTCCATGGCACCCACCACGATGAATAGGCCCAAGAAGAAGCCTATGGTGCTCCACTCGACGCCCTCGATGGCGGTTTCGAGGTCGACGCGCGATATGAGCAGCATCACGCCAGCCGCGCCCAACGCTATGACCGACGATTCCAGGTGCAGCACCCCGTGCAGCATGAACGCTGCAGTAACCAGCGCTATCATGGCTACGCTCTGGCGGAACAGGCGCTTGTCCTTGATGGCATCAGCCTCGGAAAGCGCCATGACCGCACGCACGTTTTCTTCCGCAACGTGCAGCTTGCGCCCGTACAGGAACCAGAATATGCCGATGACCACCACCAGCACTACCGCAGCCACCGGCGCATCGTAGCGGATGAAGTCGAAGAACGAGAAGCCTGCGGCCGAGCCTATCATGATGTTGGGCGGATCGCCGATGAGGGTGGCCGTGCCACCGATGTTGGACGCCAGTATCTCGGCTATCAGGAAGGCAGTGGCGTCGATGTCCAGCGCCCGGCACAGCATGATGGTCATGGGCCCAATGAGCAGGATGGTGGTCACATTGTCCAGCAGCGCCGAGAACACCGCGGTGATGATGCAGAACGCCACCATGATGAGCCACGGCTGGCCCTTGCAGAGCTTGGCCGAGCGGATGGCTACGTACTCGAACAGGCCCGATTCCTTCACACAGGCCACGAACAGCATCATTCCGCATAGGACGCCCAGCGTGTTGAAGTCGATGGATTCCATGCCGGTGTCGAAATCGACGATTCCCATGACCAGCAGCGCCACCGCTCCCAAGAGCGCGGCGATGGCCCGATGGATCTTCTCGGTGACGACCAGGGCCATGACCGCCACGAAAACAACGACCGATACGATCTGCGCACCTGCTAGCATGCAAGCCTCCTTTGACGGAGTGCCTAACAGCTCCCATACCAACGGTCCCCACCGTAAGGCGCAAAACGGATTGATTGACCAGCAAGCTTACGGGAACACCGCGCTTCTTCACACGAGCGCCGAGCCAACGGCAGAAAACCCACGGCGAAGCGCCAGCATCACGCCCGCGCCACTGCTACCATGTAAGCAACCGAGCAGACCGGCTTGCATGCAAGATGGGTGCGTAGTTGGCGGCGGACAATCACACCATCCATAGCGGAATGACCAGCGTATCGCTATCCAAGGCACCTAAGCTCGATGCCAAGCAGACAAGGGCGCCTTGCCCTCGTGGAACAAGCGACTTATCAAGAACTTCAAAGGCTTTGACCATGCTGCGGTTCGGTGATGCCGTTTTCTTAATCTCAATGGGATGAACCTTCCCATCGAGCTCTACGACGGCATCTATCTCCTTGCCATCGCGGTCCCGATAGTAATACAGCGGCGCGTCCATCCCTGCATTCTGGAATGCCTTATACATCTCGGCTATGGCGAAGTTCTCCAGGAACGCGCCGCTCATAGCCCCCGCTTCCATTGCTTCGGAATCTGACCAACGCGTGAGATGCGCCACAAGGCCACTGTCGTGGAAATAGAGCTTCGGCGCCTTCACGGTTCGCTTGAGCTGATTGTTCGAGCAACGGCTCAATAGAACGCGGGATATAGCTCATCGGTGCTCCACTTTCGGCAATTATACGGTCAAACCGTATTTTAGCCGAAACAAGGCTTCAAAGCCACCGCTCGCCACCTTTCCGCTTGCCAACAACGCCCCGTTCCGCTGGCATTTTTCCTGTGGTTCGGCTAGAGTGGACAGTTATGGCTCAATCGATGGCAAAGCATTTCACGCTCGGGGCGCTGCTCAGATTCACAGCGCCCTCTATCGCCATGGTCATTTTCACTTCCATCTACGGCATCGTAGACGGCCTGTTCGTGTCGAACTTCGCCGGCAAGACCGCCTTCGCCGCGGTGAACCTCATCCTGCCGCCGGTCATCATCCTGTCCACCATGGGCTACATGCTGGGCACGGGCGGCAGCGCCCTCATAGCCAAGACGCGTGGCCAGGGCGACGACGAGCGCGCCAACCGCTACTTCTCGATGATCGTCTACGGCGGCATCGTCATATCGGTGGTGCTGGCCATCGTGGGCGCCGCGGTCATGGAGCCAGTGGCCTGGGCCCTGGGCGCCACGCCCGAGATGGTGGGCCTGTGCACGCTATACGGGCGCATGCTCATGATCTCGCTGCCGTTCTACGTGCTGCAATACGCCTTCCAGACGTTCTTCGTCACCGCGGGCAAGCCCAAGCTGGGGCTCGCGGTCATCATCATAGCCGGCGTAGCCAACATGGTGCTCGACGCGGTGTTCGTGGGTGCGCTGGGCTGGGGCGTGGCGGGCGCGGCAGCGGCCACCAACGTGTCCGAGATACTCGGCGGCGGCCTGCCCCTCATATACTTCCTGCGCAAGAACACCAGCTACCTGCGCCTGGTGCGGGCGCGCTTCGAGTGGCGCCCCTTCGGCAAGGCATGCGTGAATGGCCTTTCCGAGATGATGACCGCCATAGCCATGTCGGTGGTGTCGATGCTGTACAACCTGCAGCTCATGCACTACGTCGGCGAAGACGGCGTGGCCGCCTACGGCGTCATCATGTACGTGGTCATGGTGTTCGCGGCCATATTCATGGGCTTCAACATAGGCTCGTCGCCGCTGCTGAGCTACCAGTACGGCGCGAAGAACCGCCCCGAGATGCGCAGCCTGCTGGCCAAGAGCCTGCTATTCACCGCCGTGGGCGGCGTGGCCATGTTCGTGCTGGGCCAGCTGCTGGCCGAGCCCATCGCGCTCATCTTCACCGGCTACGACGCGCAGCTGCTCGCGCTCACCGTGCACGGCTTCCGCATCTACGCGCTGGCGTTCCTGCTCATGGGCTTCTCCATGTACGGCAGCGCCTTCTTCACCGCGCTCAACAACGGCGTGGTGTCGGCGCTCATATCGTTCTTGCGCACGCTGGTGTTCGAGGTGGGCAGCGTTCTGCTGCTGCCGCTGGCGCTGGGCATCGACGGCATCTGGCTGTCGGTGAGCGTGGCCGAGGTCGCGGCGCTCGTGGTCACGGCCGCATTCATGCTCGGGCTAGGGCGCCACTATGGCTACCTGCCGCCACGAAAAGCCCATCGCGACGCGGTACAATAAAGGGCAAGACAACCAGCGGAAAGGCCCTGAAGCCCCATGCATGTGCTCATTGTTGAAGACGATACGAACCTCTCGGCGGCGCTCGCGCGCATCCTGGAGGACGAAGGCAACGACGTCGACGTGGTCAACGACGGCGAAGAAGGCGTCACCTGGGGCAGCACCGGCAACTACGATGTCATCATCATGGACGTGCAGATGCCCAAGAAGGACGGCTTCACCGTCACCACCGAGCTGCGCCGCATGGGCATAAGCACGCCCATCCTGCTGCTGACCGCGCGCGACGCCACCGAGGACAAGATATCGGGCTATGATTCGGGCGCCGACGACTACATGACCAAGCCGTTCAGCTCGGCCGAGCTCATGGCGCACCTGCGCGCACTCACCCGCCGCCAGGGCGAGGTCATGTTCGAGCACCTGGCCGCCAGCGACCTGACGCTCGACCTGGAAAGCTACGACCTGGCCTGCAATGGCAAATCCATCCACCTGAGCTTCAAGGAGTTCTCCATCGCGCGCATCCTCATGGCTAGCCCGGGGCAGGTCATCTCGAAGGAGACGCTCATCAACAAGGCGTGGGGGCAAGAAAGCTCGGCCGGCGACAACAACGTCGAAGCCTACATATCGTTCTTGCGCAAGAAGCTGGCGCACCTGGGGTCGCAGGCCAAGATCGAGACGCTGCGCAAAGCCGGCTACCGCTTCGTCGAGAACGAGGACACCGACGAAGGCATCGGCAACCACCCCACCATGCCGCTCATCACCGACTAAGGGCCGCGCCCGCGCCGGTCGCAGCGGCGCCCGCCCAGCCCAGGGAAGCCGAGGAGACCGCCCATGCTGAAAGACCTGCGCATAAAGTTCGTCGCCCTGAACATGGTGCTGGCTGCCCTCATCTTGGTGGTGGCGTTCAGCACCGTATGCTACCTGGACTACCGCACGCGCGTGGACAACGTGTACTCGTCGCTGGATGACGCGCTGCATTATGCCACCGCATCGCTGTACGATAGCCATTCGAGCAACGTCATAACCGGCCCCGTGCCGCTGACCTTCAACCTGAGCACCGTCCAGCTGGCCCAGATAGGCACGCTGGAGCCCATCGAGGACAGCAGCGAGGCTGCGGAAGGCTCCTGGGAAGATGCGGAAGCTCCTGCCGACGAAGAAGGGAACGGCGACGGAGCGGACGCCCACGCTGACGCGAACGCGGTGGCTAGCAGCGACGACAACGCAGCTAGCACCAGCGATGCCACCCCCGAGGCAACATCCAACCAGCCCGAGATAGGCGGCACCAACGCCCACAACGGCCTGGTGTTGCCCATGGCCGTGTACGTGGTGAGCGCCGACGGCAAGGTGTCGGTGCTCTCGCAGCTGACCAGCGCCTCCATCGCTGAGGACGTGCGCGCCCAAGCCATCACCGAAGCCACCAAATCGACCGACGACAACGGCTTTTTGCGCGACGCAGGGCTCTACTTCTCCAAGCGCACCGCCTTCGGCAGCCTGTGCATCGCCTTCGCCGACGCAGGCACCGTGCTGCCCTGGCAGAGCCTGGCCTGGATGCTCGTGGGCATTGGCGTGTGCACCCTGGGCGCGTTCTTCGCCATATCCATCTTCTTCTCGCGCTGGGCCTTCAAGCCAGTGGAGGCGTCGTGGAAGGCGCAGCAGCAGTTCACAGCCGATGCATCCCATGAGCTCAAGACGCCGCTGACGGTCATCCTTGCCAACATGCAGATACTCCAGAGCCACCCCGAGGACACCATCGCCAGCCAAAGCCAGTGGATTGAGAGCACCCAGACCGAGGGCGAGCACATGCGCCAGATGATCAACGACATGCTGGACCTGGCAAAGCCCGAGGCCATGCGCACGCCCAAGGTGCTGTCGGACATCGATCTGACCGACCTCTTGGAAGGCGACGCGCTGCAATTCGAGTCGGTGGCCTTCGAACGTGGCATCGACCTGCACATGGACATCCAGCAGGGGGTCCACCTCAAGGGCGACGTGATGCGCCTGCACCGCCTGACCTCGACGCTCATCGACAACGCCTGCAAGTACGCCGACGAGGGCGGCCGCGTGGACGTGCGCCTGAGCAGCGACTCCCGCGAGATGCGCCTGACCGTGCACAACACGGGCGCCATCATCGCGCCGGAAGACCTGCCCCACGTGTTCGACCGCTTCTACCGCGCCGACAAGGCACGCACCCGCGAGAGCGGCAGCTACGGCCTGGGGCTCGCCATCGCGCGCGATGTGGCGCGCGAGCACGGCGGCGACATCGTAGCCACCAGCGCCGAAGGCGAAGGCACCACCTTTACCGTGACGCTGCCGCGCAAGACCGGGTAACGGCGCACGAAGCAGGCATAGGACAGGAAAAAGAGAAAGGGCTTGCGCAGCCCTTTCTCTATCCAATGCTTACCGCGCTGCCGCGCATCACGCATAGAACAAGATCTCGTTATAGGTCGGCACCGGCCAGAACTCGCGCTCGACGATAAGCTCCATCTGATCAACCGCATGGCGCAGGTCATCCATGACCGGCACTATCTGATGCGCGTTCATGTTGGCGCGCTCCTGCTGGTCGACCACCTCGCGCGAGGCGTAGTGAAGCGTATGCAGCTTTTCCAGGTGCTGGTTTATCTCGGCAGCGCCAGCCAGCAGCTTCCGCAGGCGCTCGCGTTGGCACGTCAGGTCGGCATCGGGCAGCACTGCTTCCACCTCGGCTATATGGCGCGCGATGTCGGCCGCGAACTTGTTGATGGCTGGCAGGTAATCACGACGTACGAGGCGCTTCATGGTGCGCACCTCGATGTTCATTATCTTGTTGTACTTCTCAAGCTTCACCTCGTAGCGGCTCTGCACTTCGGCGCGCGACAGCACCCCGAACTCCTCGAACAGCTCGAACGACTTCTCCGACACATAGCACGGCAGCGCATCGGCCGTGGTCTTATGGTTGGCCAGGCCACGGCGCGCCGCTTCCTCGGGCCATTCGTCGGAGTAGCCATCGCCGTTGAAGATGATGCGCTTGTGGTCGCGCAGCGTGTGCTTGATGTAGTCGATGGCCGCCGCCTCGAACGCCTCGCCCTCGAGCCCTTCCATCTGATCGGCGAATTCCTTGAGCGACTTCGCCATGGCGGTGTTCAGCACCGTGTCGCAGTCAGAGAGGTTCTGCTCGGAGCCCGGCATGCGGAACTCGAACTTGTTGCCCGTGAAGGCGAAGGGGCTCGTGCGGTTGCGGTCGCTGTTGTCCTTAAGGAAGTTGGGCAGCACGTCCACGCCCAGGTCCATGGAAACGCGGTCGGCCGAGGTGTAGTCGTGGTCTTCCACCAGGGCATCCACCACGGCACCCAGCTCATCACCCAAGAAGATGGACACGATGGCCGGCGGCGCCTCGTTGGCGCCAAGGCGATGGTCGTTGCCGGCGCTGGCCGCGGTCATGCGCAGCAGCTCCTGATACTCGTCGACCGCCTGGATGACGCCGGTCAAGAACACGAGGAACCGCAGGTTCTCCATGGGGTTCTCGCCCGGGTCGAACAGGTTCTTCTTGCCCGCCGAAAGCGACCAGTTGTTGTGCTTGCCGCTGCCGTTGATGGACTCGAACGGCTTCTCGTGCTGCAGACACACCAACCCGTAATGGCTGGCCAGCAGGCGCATCTCCTCCATGGTGAGCAGGTTCCCGTCGATGGCGCGGTTCACGTTGGCAAAGATGGGCGCCAGCTCGTGCTGGGCCGGTGCCACCTCGTTGTGCTTCGTCTTGGCCGAAACGCCCAGCTTCCACAGGACGTCGTCGAGCTCCTTCATGTAGTTGTTCACCGTGGGGCGAATGGCGCCGAAGTAATGCTCTTCGAGCTCCTGGCCCTTGCACGGCGAGTAGCCGAACAGCGTGCGCCCGGTAAGCACCAGGTCGAGCCGCTTCTTGTAGTCCTCCTCGGATATGAGGAAGTACTCCTGCTCGGCCCCCAGGGTGGGAACCACGCGGTCGTGCTCATCGCCGAATAGGTCGAGCACGCGGCCGGCCTGCTCCTCGACCGCCTTCATCGAGCGCAGCAGCGGGGTCTTCTTGTCCAGCGCCTCGCCGGTATAGCTGCAGAAGGCGGTGGGGATGCACAGCACCTCGTCCTTTATGAAGGCATAGCTGGTAGGGTCCCAAGCAGTGTAGCCGCGGGCCTCGAACGTGGCGCGCAAGCCACCCGAGGGGAAGCTCGACGCGTCGGGCTCGCCCTGGATGAGCTCCTTGCCCGAAAAGCTCATGATGGCACGGCCGTCGGGCATGGGGTCCAGGAAGCTGTCGTGCTTCTCGGAAGTGATGCCCGTCAACGGCTGGAACCAGTGGGTGTAGTGGGTGGCGCCCTTCTCGATGGCCCATTCCTTCATGGCGTGAGCCACGACGTTGGCCACGTCCAGGTCGAGCGGAGCACCATCTTTGATGGTCCTCATGAGCTGCTTGTACGTAGCCGACGGCAGGCGTTCCTGCATCGTGTGCTCGTTGAATACCATCGAGCCGTAAATGTCGGAAATACGTGGCATAAGTGCTCCTCATCTGGCTGTTCGGGCGCTGCGTTTCAGGGTACCACGTGCCGGGTTGAAACCGCATGGCAACTTGCGCGTTCAAGGGTAAAGGTTCCATGTTTCAAGGAGTTTTCGCACTGCCCCTTAATACAGGTATGCCCGGGTCTGCGCTACGACCATTTCACGAGCGTGGGTGTGAATGGGGGGACGCTCGGAAACTCAGCAAGAAGGGCCGTAGCACAGGCTCGGGCATGCCGGGCACTGCCGCGGGCCGCTGGCAGCGGCTCGCAAACGAGTTGTCAAAGGCAAAGGGCGGGGCGCCCGCCCGCGTGGAGCAGGCGCCCTTCCCTCGTGCTGCCTAGGTTGGAGAATCCTAAGCAGGAATGGTGATCGCGAAGATCTGCGACATGATGACCGAGATGCTCACCAGGATGAGAGCATAGGGCAGCACCTTGCGCAGGACCTGCGACTCAGCACCCACCTTGTCGAGCGAGGCAGCGGACTGCTGCAGCTTGACCGGGGTGATGACCGAAGCCAGGCCAGCCGCGACGCCGCCAGAGGCGATAACCGCGAGCGGGTTGAGGCCGAGGTCCTGAGCCGAGATGAGGTTGTAGTTCGCGAACAGCGCGATGGTCGACGTCTCCGAACCGGTGACGAAGCCGGCCAGCAGGCCCAGGAAGCCGTTTGCGACCGGGTACCACCAACCGAACGCGGCAGCAGCCGAATGGGCCCACAGCGCGATGATGTTGGTGTCCTGGTTGGCCGGATCGAGGAACCAGACCTCTGCACCGGAAGCGTTGGTGCCGAAGGTGTAGCCCGAGTACATCATGACGTAGGCGATCATGAAGTACACGATGGAGCTGATGGTGGGCGGAGCCCAGCGCTTGTTCCACTTCTTCAGGATAGTGCCCCAGCTCGAGCCATTGCGCGGCTTAAGCCAGATGGCGGAGATGATCGTGGACACGAGCACCCAGAAGTAAGCGTTCCAGATGACGCGCATGGGCTGGCCAGCATCGCCAGGCCACAGGATGACGCGCATCTCCAACGGACCAGAGTACAGCATGTCCTTCAGCGGGCCGACGAAGTTGGTGATCACGCAGAAGAAGATGAGCAGGCCCCAGGGCAGCAGGCCCTTCCAGAGCGGGATCTCCTTCTCAAGCGCGATGTCCTCTTCGGTGAGGCCAGAGCGATCGAAGAACTGCACCTTGCGTATCTTCATGTACAGCAGCATGACCACGAGCGAGCAGGCACCGCACAGCACGCCCATCAGCACGATGGACTGCGGCACCAGGTGCGCGAACATGAACGCGAAGCCGCCCATGCACAGGCCGGTGATGAGGGCAGCAAGCCAACCCTCTTTGAGCAGCTTGGCGCCACCAGCCATGAACAGCATGGAAAGGCAGATGGCCGGCGTGATGACGGGCAGGTAGTTGGTGAAGTACTGCGCAACCACCTGGAGCGTCGGCGCCGAGCCGTCGATCATGGTGTAGCCGGCACCGGTCAGGATGTCGGTCAGCGTAACCACCGTGGCACCCAGCATGGCGAAGGTGCACAGGGAGTCGTAGCCGATGCAAGGCAACGCCACGGCGATGACCGTGGTGTAGCCCATGGCGAACATGATGGGCGGCAGGATGATAGCGGGCGTGGCACCCACGCACACCAGCATCGAGCCCAAGATCACGTTGATGACCATGATCTGGCATGCCTTGTCGCCATGGGAGAAGGTCTTGATCCAGACGACCACACGCTGCAGGGCGCCAGTCTCTTGCATGAAGGTGATCTGCAAGAGCGCGAAGAAGCCCATGCCGGTGATGGCCATCGACGCCAAGAGGCCCTTCAACGAGGCCAGCAAGCTGAACACGAAGTCGGTGTTGAAGAACGCGACCGCTACGATGATGGTAAGGATCCAGCCGATGGTGCCCGTGATGTCACCACGGACCTTGAAGCCGACGATCATCACGATCATGACGATGATCGGGATGAAAGAGATTAGTAGATTCATCACCCATTCCCTCCTATTTAGAATGAGCTATGTCCTTTGAAAGATCCTGCGAAGCATTCGAATTTGCGCATCTCGGTGGCATGCCCACCAGGGAACGCCGCCCTCCAGAAGTACAAATCCGAACGTCTCCATCACCCTTGCCATGGGCCCTCCAAGCCCTTGGACTTCCCCCTGTTGAAGAACGCTGCGAACCTTAGAAATGACAGCTTTCGAGTCGAGGCCCATCCCATGGGGCCCCTATGTGAGGGGCTGGAGACCCGCATGAGGCGGGACCCCAGCCCTTGAACGCAGTGCCGTTACTTGAACTTGCGGTCCTGGTTACGGCGCTCCGACTCATCGATGGGCTTGTAGGTAGCACCAGCGATATCATCGGTGATGACCTTGGCAGCGCCGCACTTCTTGCACGTATCTGCCTCGGCAGCGTTGAAAGTGTCGCACTCGGGGCACTTCCACAGGATGTTACCGATCGGAGGCGGACGGAACCCGCCCTTCATTTGCTGAGACATAGTCTCCTCCTTAGAAACTCAACCAATATTCCGAACTAGTCCTGATCAAGGGAGAACAGAACCATCTTCGGCTTCTCGGCGGCCTTCTTGGCCAGCTCCTCCATCGGGCCGTAGAACATCACGCCAGACTGGCAGTGGTGCACGCACATGGGCAGACGGCCCTCGGCGGTACGGTCGGCGCAGCCGTCGCACAGGTCGGTCGGCATGGGGAGGTAGGTCCACTCCCACTTGCCATTGACGTCCTTGATGGGGCCGTACTCCAGAACGCGGATACCCCACTGCTCGGCCGGCAGGCCCAGGTGCATCTGGCAGGCGATCTCGCACGAATGGCAATCGGTGCAGTATTCGTAGTCGATCAGGAGGCCATTCTCCACAGGCTTTGCGTTGTGATCTTTGAACTCAGCCCAATACTTGACAGCATCGAAGCCGCGGTTCATTTCCTCAGCTGTAGGCATATCTTAAACCCCCTCGAAACGCGTGTAGTGGAAGCCAGTCAGAGGCTGGGTAGTGATCAGCTCAGACTCGCTGTGATCGTTCTCGGGCGTCACCTTGTAGCACTTGCACAGCGTGCTCTTGTACGGAGCACCGTAATGGGTCGGGCCGTACACGCCCATGGTGGTGAGGTTGTTGGCGTTGCAGTCGAACACACCGTACAGATGCGGCTCGGCAGCCTCTTCCTCGGGGAACCACCAACCGTGGCGGGCACGCACCAGGTTCGGCATGAGGCCGGGGGCAATGTGCGCCTTCTGCTTGCACTTGCCACGCGGGTTCTCGAACCATACCCAGTCGCCCTCGATGACACCCAGCTCCTCTGCGAGCTCAGGAGAGATGTCGCAGATAACCGTCGGATGGATCTGGCGCATGTGCGGCAGCTGGCGATGCTCCGAATGGAACAGGCCGATGTGGCGATGGCCAGAGGTGTAGATGAGCGGGTACTCCTTGTACAGCTCAGGAGTGCGGTACGGAGACTCGTAGGGCTCCATGTGGTGCGGCAGCGGATCGAAGCCCCACACGTCGAACAGCGGGGAGTAGATCTCGAAGCGACCGGTAGCGGTCACGAAGCCGGGGTTGCCGTCCTCGCGCAGGAGGCCCTTCTCGTACTTGCGATAGGTCTCGTTCCAATCCCACCAGTCGTAGACCTTCTCCTGAAGCTCGGGGAAGGTGTAGTCAACGCCCTGGCCCTCGTCCTGGATCATCCAGGTGAGGAAGTCCTGAGTGGTCTCGAACTGACCATAGAACTCGGGGTTGAAGCGCTTGCCCATAGCCATGACGAGCTCTTCGTCAGACTTGCACTCGTAGTAGCGGCCCGCAGAAGCGGTGATGGTGCGCAGCGGCTGCCACCAAGAACGGTAGGAGTCGCGCTCGATGGACATAGCCATCGGCAGCACGCAGTCAGCGAAGGCCACGGCGGTCGGCGTCAGGTAGTAGTCGGCCACGATGGTGTACTTGATGTTCTTCCATGCCTTGTACACGCGCGGCGCGTCGCCAGCCATGTTGGCGATGGGGTTCGTCTGCTCGACCCAGATGAGCTGCGGACGATAGGGCACGCCGGTCTCCATGGCCTCGAGCAGCAGATCGGGCGGGATGAAGGGCGTGTAGCCAGCCTTGTGGATGGGCGACTGCGTCGTGCCGATGCGGCGGTCGAGCATCTCGGGAGAGATGAACTCGAGGCCAGCGCCGTACTTCTTGGAAGAGTTGTAGGCGTAGCGCATCAGGATGTTGCCGCCGGGGACGTCCAGGTTGCCGCAGATGGCCACCATGTCGTCGATGGCGTTGGAAGCCTCCATAGCGGAGATCTGCATGTCGATGGCCAGGCCCCACTGGACAGCAGCAGGCTTGGCAGCAGCGTACATGCGGGCAGCGTCGATGATGAGCTGCTCGTCCACCCAGCAGATCTCGGCGACCTTGTCGGTCGGGTACTCCTGGACGCGCTCGACCAGGGACTCGAAGCCATAGGTCCAGGTCTCGGTCCACTCGTGGTCGTACAGGTCCTCGTTGATGATGACGTTCAGCATGCCGAGGGCCAGAGCGCAGTCGGTGCCAGGGCGAATCTGCAGCCAGATGTCAGCCTTGGAAGCCAGCCAGGTGAGCGCCGGGTCGACCACGATGAAGCGGGTGCCCATGCGCATGAGGTCGATGAGCCAGTGGCCCATGAAGCCGTCGGGGTTGGAAGCCAGAGGCTCGTTAGCCCAGACGATGACAACCTCGGGCTTGACCCACTCAGCGTTGTTGTAACGATCGGGGTGAGTCTGAGCGTTGTCGAGAATCCAGCAGTCGCCCTGCTGCAGCAGGTTCGCGGTCATGCGAGGCTGATAGCAGGAGTCAGCGGACAGGAAGCCGAACGACATGTTCGGGGAACCGAAAGCGGTGCGAAGGACCATAGCGCCCTGCCACATCGCGTTACGGCCAGTACCAGAAAGGGCAACGACGCCCTCAGGCCCGATACCGCCGAATTCGTCGCGGATGATGCGGCAGCAATCCTGGAAGGCTTCCTCGATGAAGTCGAGAGCCTCGTCCCAGGTCACGCGCTTCCACTTGTTAGAACCCTTTTCTCCATCAAGGAGCAGAGGCCATTTCATGCGGTCATGGTTGTAGATCTGCTCAACCATGTTGATGCAGCGCAGGCACAGACGACCCTGGCTATAAGCAAAATTGGGATCGCCTTCCACGCGCTCGAGCGTACCATCTTTAGTGTAGGCCAGAACGCCACAACCATTGTGGCAGCCGGGGCCGGTCCAGACCGAAGTACGAGTCACCTCATAGCCATCCTCATACCAGCGCCAGTCTGTTTTATAAAGATCTTTGTTGAGCTCGTTGATCATGAAACGTCCCTCCTTTCTCTTTCTTCTCATTCCTTCTCATAAGAGTGTTAGTACTGCTTCCGAAATCCTTTTCCTGTAGCCTTTCTCAACCACCCCCGTTTCAGGAACTCTCAAATCCGTGACGCCCCGGTTCGCAGCCTGAGGGGCTACGTTCGTCGCTGTAAGCAGGCGGTCGGTTCGAAAACCTCATGCCTTGCAGAACGCGACCCCTAGCGTCCACGAACCGGGACTGTTTTGTATAAGGGGAAAAGCCTTAGGCACCAGGAGCCTTGGGGGCGCCAGGCGCGGCAGGGGCGCCGGGGGCCGCAGGGGCGCCGGGGGCCGAGGGAGAAGCGACGTCGTCGCCACCGCTGGGAAGGTCGGTGCCACACTTCTTGCACTTGTCCATCTCAGGCGGGTTGAAGGAGCCGCAATTCGGGCACTTCTTCATCATGTCGTCGAATGATGGCGGTCTAAAACACATATTGGGAACCCCTTTCGAATAACCATCACTGGCAAACTGACCGGATGGCGGCCCCGGGCTGAAACGCAGGAGCCCGGGCGACCTCCGGAATGGGGCCACACTATCATGATGGCCAGAAGCTCATGTCACACCCCGCATAGTAAAAAGCCCAGAAAGAGGGCCGTCTAATACGGTAAGTATGAGGCTATGGCTTCAGGAACATGCGCATCTTGGGATGCTGTTCGAGCCACTCTTCGCTCGGGGGCGTGTTGCGCTCGCAAGGCATGTCGCCATGCTCGTGCTTGGGCACGCGGCTGTTGCCGCAGGGGTAGGCGCACACGTACCCGCTGTAGTTGCACTTGACCACCTTCGGGCGCACTTCCGGCGCCAAGTCGAAGCCGCACTTCTTGCACAGCAAGTCGGCGCCGGCGATGATGGGCTCGCGCTCGAACACGTTGAGCGTGCCGCATTCGGGGCATGTGGCCGACTTCAGCGGTGCGGGCTGGCATTTGCCGCACATGGGATTGCATATCCAGCATCCTCCGGGCATGTTCGCTTCCTCTCTCTCAGCGTTCGCTACGGGGAATCAGATGGCTTGCAAGGCGCCCCTTGCGGGGCGAAGCAGCAGCCGAGGCCTTCTCCTACGCAGCGCCTCGGCTGCTTGCTTGCGGGGTTAGGGGCGGCCTTCCGGGCAACGCCCGAGGGAAAGCCGCCGTTGCGGTGGCCGTTAGCGGGAAACGAGCCCGTCAGCCACGGCGGCGGACTCGACGTGCTCCATCGCGGCGCCTACGATGTCGGCTTCGGCACCGGTGCCTGCTTCCTCGCGCAGCCCGTTACCGGGGGCCGGGGCCTTCTCCTTGGCCAGGCCATCGGCGATGGAAGCTTCCTCGATGTGCTCGCGGGCGGCATCGACTGCTTGGCCTTCGTCATTCGGAAACATCTCAAGCATCCTTTCCATTCTTCTCCCGAGGCGCTGCCCTAGCGCAGCCAGGGCGAGCGGTCGTCCTCGACGAGGAACCGAAGGCCTGCTTACAGCTAAGGCGAGTATAGGCCGCTGCCGCATCGCCCTGCCAAGGAGCCGCCAGGCGTTGGGGTCGCGTTACCCTCCGTTCAAGGGCCGGTCATCGCCGCAAGGGCAGGGCCGCGCCCGCGAGCAGAAGGCCGCAACGTGCCGCGACCTGGGCCCGCGCTCCTTAGCGCTTCGCCTTCTTCGACCTCTTCGAAGCCTGCTTCACCTTCTCGTTGAGCTCACGCTCCCACGCCTGGCGCAGGGGCTTCATCTTCACGCGCTCGATGACGGTGGCCGCCAGCACGAGCACGAACGAGAATATGATCATGACCACGGGCACGGTCACGTCGCCCATGTTGCGCTGGGCCATGATGAACGCCGCCAGCGTTATGAGCGCCGCCACCACGATGAGCGCCAGCCACACGCGACGGATGGCCTTGAACTCCGGCGTAGGGGGGATGCGCTTGTTGCGGGCGCGGCTGAGGAATATCTTGTCGATGTCGGCCTCGGTGGCGCCATGCTTGCCGTTCGATTCCTTGAGCGCCAGCGCGTTGACCTTGTGCCAGGCGTTGATGTCCTCGCGGATAGGCCGGGCGCGCCCGAAGGCCACCACCATGCCCACCACGATGACTATGTTGGCGAACAGCAGAATGTTGTTCTGGGTCTCCTCGCCTATAAAGCCACGGCTGTACAGGTACATGGCCACCAGCAATATGGCGAAGCCGATGGCCACGATGGCCACCACCAGCACGCGGTACAGCTTGAAGTCCTTGAACAGCTGCAGCAGGCGCGGGTCTATGTCCTTGCCAGCGCGGGCGCTGGCAAGCGCCTCGTCCACCGCACGGCGCGTCTTCTTCGCATCGCTCTCGTCGTTCTCGCGCAGGACATCGTCGAGGCCCTCGGTTTGCATATCCTGCGCGCCGGTGCCGACGCTTGCCTTCGAGCTGTTCTTTTTCTTCTTGCCCATGCTCGCCTAGGCCTCCTTCTTCTCGTACTTGCCCTCGCGGATGGCCCGCAGGTTGTCACGCATCTGCATCTCGGTCATGCCGTACTGCTTGGCCCATGCGTTGCGCAGGGGCTTCATGCGGGTGCGGTCGACGTAGAACGCGACGATGACCAGGATGAATGCTGTAAGCAGGATGAACGACGAGATGAGCCCCCATTCGGGGCGCAGGTAGTACATGACCAACGAAGCCAGCCCTATCAGCGCCGCCGCGCCCATGAGGCCAAGCCACAGGCGGCGCAGCTTGCGATATTCGGGCATCTCGGGGATGACCTCGGTGCGTATGTCGCGCTCGAGGATCTTGTACACGTCGTCCATGTCGCGGAACTTGGGGTCTTCCATCTTCACGCCATCGGGGGCGCTGTCGTCGCGGATATTGGAGATGGGCTCGCCGCTGTACTCCTTCATGCGGCGCTTGAACGGGCGCGTGCGCGTGAATATGGTGATGGCCATGAGCAAGATGGCGAAGTAGGCCACCGACATGACGATGTTGTAGATGCCCAACGACATGACGCCTGTTTGGTTGAGGCTCACCGCCACGAGTATGAGCGAGAACCCGCAGATGCCGAACACCCAGGTGAGCAAGCGGAAGCGCCGATACTCCGTAGCCAGGTACTCGTAGAAGCTGTCCGCTTCGCCGTCGGTGCTGCCGCCGTCGTCGGCCGCTGGGGCGGCTTCGGGCGCGTCGGCAGCCTGCATGGCCTTGTCCGGCTGGGCCGCCTCGGCAGGCTCGGCCTGTGGATCAGCGGTGGTGCGCTCGTCGACGCCGTTGGATGTGGCGGCCATGATGGTCACGCTCCTTTCGCAGGGCTGCTCGGCCCCGGTTCCCCGTCAGCCGGCGCTGCCGATGCCGACAAGGGCTTGGTCATGAGTACGCCGTCATCGGCGGGGTTGGTGTAGTAGCCTTGGGCCATGCCCGCTTCCGCGAACCCCAGGGTGACGTAGAAGGCGCGCGCCGTTGCGTTGGCCGCGCGCACGCACAGGCGCATGGCCGGCTTGCCATGGGCTGCCGCCCGAGAGCAGGCGTGCTCGACGAGCAGCTTGCCCACGCCCTGCCGGCGCAGGGCCGGGTCGACCGCCACCTGGGCGATGGTGGCCGCATCGGGCGCCTCCCACCAGCCCACGTAGCCGCGCACCGCGCCGCTGGCGTCGCGGGCCACCCAGTAGGAGGCATCGTGGTTATGGCGCAGCTCCATGGCGTAGGCCACGGGCGCCCACGGGTCGGGGAACGACCGCACCTCTATGCGCATCACCTGGCCCAGATCAGCCTCGGTCATGGGGGCCAACGTGAAGCCGTCGCGTTCGACCAGCGCCTCGTCGCGCAAGGCACAGCTCGCGTCGCCCGACGTGCCCGCGGCGCCCGGCTTGCGGCCCACCACCATGAAGGTGGGGCTGTCGAAGAAGTAGCCATCCTGCAAGAACAGCTCGCGCCATTGCGCCAGCAGCTCGCCCATGCGCTGCACCGCCTCGGCATCTTCGGGCGATGGCTTGCGGAAGTACGTCATGCGCTCGAAGAAGGCCAGGCGCTCGTCGCGTCCGAGCCCCGCGGTGGTGGCGTGGCGCACATCGATGCTCACGCCCTCGAAGCCCGCATCGCACAGCAGCCCATAGCACTTCGCGCCGTTGTTGCGGTCGGTGTGCCGCGTGTGCGGCTTGGTCGCGCGCACGCGGTCCTCGTAGAAGGCCATCACCTGCCGCATGATGCCGTCGGGATCGGGCCACGATGCCTTCAGCGAGTCATCGACGGTCTTTATGACCACGAACCCGCCGGGCTTCAGGCAGGCGAATGCCTTGGCAGCGGCAGCGGCCTTGTCGGGCAAATGCTGGAACGTATGCGCCAGGTATACCATGTCGAACAGGTCGTCATCCGGATCGAAGTCCTCGAAGCTGCACTGCCGCCATAGGAAGCGCTCGTCGCTGGTGGCGGCGCAGGCCAACGCGATGGCCTCGCCCGAGGGGTCGATGCCCACCACCTGACGCACCCCTTGGTACGGTGCGAACTTCAGCAGGGTGTTGAACCCGTCGAAGCAGCCCACGTCCAGCACGCGCGCGCCTTCCATCTCGGAAAGCCCGATGCGCTCGAATGCCGCGTAGTCGGCCCCGGCGCTGCTGAGCGCCACCTGGTCGATCTGTTCGCGGTTCCACGCCATGGCAACAGACGGCTACCCTGCCTGCTAAGGCTGGGCCGGGCCCTTCCGCGTGCGCTGGGCCTGCGCCGCCCGCTCGAGCACGGCCATCTGCTCGCCGTCGAGCAGCACGTCGTCCTCGAACACGGCCATGCCCTGCTCAACCTGCTCCACCGAGTACACGTTGCACGACACCGTGCGCACCCCCGGCAGCGACTTCACGAAGCGCAGCGCCCAGTCGATGCTGCTGCGCGTCGGGTCGGCTTCCTTCAGCACCGCCAGCGCCTCGTCCTTGAGCCGCGTGGCCGGGCCCGTGCGCAGCGCGCCATGCGCGATGATGGGCAGCCCCGCCTCGCACGCGGCCTCGTACTGGGCGCGGCCTTCCTTCTCGAACCAGTCGAAGTAGTTCATGCGCAGGCGCACGAAATCCCACGGGTAGCGCTTCGCGAACGACGCCAGGTTCTCGGCCGTGAGCTCGGCAGAAAAGCCCAGCTGGCCAATCTGGCCCTGCTCCTTGCACTCGAACAGGTAGTCGATGGCGCCCGACGTCACGTTCACCTCTTGGTTGAGGTCGGTGACGCCCTCCACCGAGTAGAAGTCGATGCAGTCGCGCTCCAGCTTCTTGCGCTGCTTCTGGAACACGTAGTCGAAGCGCGGGTCCACCATCTCGAAGAAGCTCGTGGCCACGTAGGTGGGCTGCGCCACCGTGGCCAGCTCTTGCCCCAGGAACGTCTCGGCCTCGCCCTTGTGGTTGGAATACGACGTGTCGAAGAAGTTCACGCCATGGGCCAGGCACGCCTCGACGATGCCATGGGCCGCCTGGGTGTCCATGTGGATGACGCGCGACGAGTCCTCGGTGGGGAAGCGCTTCGTGCCCAAGCCGAAGCGGGATACGCTGGTTCCGTTGATGTCGCTGTACTGCATAAGGCTCCTTGGTATGACGGGACGGTTCGTAACGGGCAGGCGCAGCGCGGCGGCTTAGCCTATGAGCGCGTAGACCGCTTGGGAGTACGCGCCGAAGTCGGGCACTTCGAGCCCTTCGGCCAGCATCGACTGGCCGTAGAGCACGGTGGCGTAGCGGTCCACCTTCTCGCTGTCGCCGGCGGCGAACGCCTCCTGCAGCGCCTTGACCACCGGGTGATCGAGGTTGACCTCCAGCCCATGGCGAATGCGCGGGCGCGCCGACGATTCCTCGGGCACCGAGGCGAAGTAGCGCTCCATGCCCAGGCTCACCGGGCCCAGGGCCACGATGCAGGCGGGTTCCTTGGAGAGGCGCAGCGTCGAGCGCACTTCCTCCACGTCGGGCGGCAGCACCTCGCGCATGCGCGCGAACAGCGCAGCGTTGTCGGCATCGGCCTGGGCCTTGCGCTCCAGGTCGCCCACGCTGTCGAGCACCAGGTCGTCAGCAGCCACGTTCTTGATGGGCAGCCCGTCGTATTCCCGCAGCGTCATGAGCGAGAACTCGTCGATGCCCTCGGAGCACAGCAGCACGTCCCAGCCGCGGTCGATGACCGCGCGCACCGACGGCGTGGATTCCAGCTTGCGCGCCTCGTCGCCCGAGGCGAACAGCAGGCACGGCTGGTCGGCCGCCATGGCGGTGCGGTACTCGCGCAGAGTGACCGGCTCGTCCTTGATCGCGGTGAAGAACATGAGGTAGTCCTCCAGCGCCTCGTTGAGCGCGCCTAGGGTAGCGTAGATGGCGAACTTGAACGTGCGGCCGAAGTTTGCGAAGAACTCCACGTAGGTGTCGCGTTCCTCGTCGCGCATCACGTCGAGCTCGTGCTTCAGGCGCTTGTCTATCTGCTTGGCCACGTCGGCCAGGAACGGGTCATCCTGGGCGCCTTCGCGCGAGAGGTTCAGGGTCAGATCAGAGCTGTCCACGATGCCGCGCACGAAGCCGAAGTACTCCGGTATGAGGTCGGAGCACTGCTCTTCGATGAGCACGCCGGCGCTGTAGAGCTCAAGGCCCTTCTTGTAGTCGCGGCTGTAGAAGTCGCCGGAAGGCTCCGACGGTATGAACAGCAGCACGTCGCAGTTGTGGCTGCCGCGCGCGTGCATGGTTATGGTGCGCAGCGGCGGGTTCGGGTCGCCGAACTCCTTCTTGTAGAAGGCGTCGTATTCCGCCTGGGTCACCTCGGCGCGCGGCTTGGCCCAGATGGGCACCATGGAATTGAGCACGCGCCGCTCGGTGTACTCCTCGAACTGCGGCTCCCACTTGCGCGCGCCCTCGGGCGGCTCCACTTCGCGCCGACCGCTCGTCTCGAGGCAGATGGGATAGCGGATGTAGTTGCTGTAGCGCTTCACCAGCTCTTCGAGGGCCGGGTACGACAGGAACTTGGTGTAGTCGTTGGAAGCGTCGTTGGGCCGCAGGTGCAGGATGACGTCGGTGCCGGGGGCATCGCGCTCGGCAGGCTCGATGGTGAAGCCCTCAACGCCGTCGCTCTTCCAGGCGAAGGCCTCGTCACTGCCGAAGGCGCGCGAGATCACGGTCACCTCGTCGGCCACCATGAAGCTGGCGTAGAAGCCCACGCCGAACTGGCCGATTATGTCCACATCCTCCCCGTCGGCCCCTTCGGCAGCGGCCTGAGCCTGCTTGAGTTCGAGGCTCGCGGAATGGGCTATGGTGCCCAGGTTGCGCTCCAGCTCGTCAGCCGTCATGCCTATGCCGTTGTCGCTCACGGTTATGGTATTAGCAGCCGTATCGAAGGCCAGCTCGATGGCCAGCTCGTCGTCCGGCGCGGCATCGCCCGCTTCGGCACGGGCCAGCACCGCCTTGTCGAGCGCGTCCGACGCGTTGGAAATCAGCTCGCGAAGGAACACCTCTTTGGTCGAGTAGATGGAGTTGATGACCAGGTCGAGCACTTTCTTGCTCTCGGTCTTGAACTGCTGCACGTCATATCTCCTTCGACGGCTCGGGAAGGTCGCACGGCGGCACGGGGCTGCCGCGGAAAGGGCGCTCCTACTGCTCGGCAGAAGCGCCGACCGGCGTCACGTCGGCATCCTCCACCGCACGCTTGGCCGCCTTGAGCCGCAGAGCCGCGCAGCGGGCCGCGTAGATGCGCCCGTCGCGGTTGAAGTCGGCATGGGCCAGGTTGGCATTGTTCGGAGCGATGGACTCGAAGAACGCGTCCAGGTCGTCATCCTCCACCACGAGCCCCAAGTGCTTCGCATAGGCGTTCATGGCGAACTGGCGCGTCAGCTGCGTGCGCACCTGCATCATGAGCGCATTGGAGAGCTGCTCTTGGGTCATGCCCTCTTGGGCCAAGAACGCGTCCAAAGTCTGGTTGGCATTGCGCAGCTGGGCATCGAGCCCCTCGCGCGCCTCTTTCACGGCCACGCCGTAGATGATGTCAGGGATCTCGCCCACCAAGCGCTTGGCCAGCTCGTTGCCCACGAGCATCTGCGCCGTGCGCTGGAAGTCGTCCTCGTGCTGCGCGCGCAGCTTCTCGGCCACTTCCCCGCGCAGCTGCGCCAAGGTCTCTATGCCGGGCTTCACCGTCTTGGCCCATTCGTCGTCGGGCTCGCCCACCTGCGCCTCGATGATGCGCTTGACCGTCACGGTGGTCTTGTACTCGTCCATCTTCACGTTGCCATCGGCATCGGGCACGATGTCGGGCCCCATGAACGTGAACGTCTTGGTATCGCCCACCTTCATGCCGATGATGGCCTCGTCGAACTCGTCGGGCATGGCGAAGGTGCCGGTAGCGTACTCGCGGCCTTCGCTGCACAGCGTGCGCACCGGCGCGCCGTTCATGGTGGTGCTCAAAGCCAGCTCCACCTTGTCGCCCTTCACCACCTGGTCATGGCTCGTAACGGTAACGGAAAGCGGCGCCGCCTGCACCATGCGGGCTATCTCGGCGTCTATCTCCTCTTCCTTCACATCATAGAGGGGCACCGTGATGGAAACCGGGCCATAGTCATCCAGCTCATACTCGGGCACGGGCACGCACACGAGCTGATACTGGAAGGGCTTGCCGCTCACCGCGTGCTCGGAGCAGCGGTACACCGGCGCGCCGATGATGTCCACCTGAGCGGCCGTGCACGCGAACGGGGCGCGACGGCGCATGATGGCCTCGTCGATGACGAAGGGCACCTCGGCCTGCCCCAGCTGCTCAGCTAGGAAGTCCATGGGGGCCACGGTGGCCTCCGCGTCGTATTCGATGCCGCGCTTCGACAGCTCGTGGAGCGCAGCCCTCTGTATCTCCTGGTCAGCCTCGGCTACGGAAAGCTCCACCAGCAGCTCGAGCTTGCCGTCCTTCTCCCGCACCTTCTCAACCTTCATGGTGTCCCCCTATTCTGCGCGCTTTCGCGCCTGATCCCTTCGAGTGCCCGTCACGGGCCCTTCAGCGGCCAATGGCCTTTAGAGCTCCTTGGTCCAGGAATACTCCGGCGTGTCATCGCGTATCTGAGCCTGGGGCAGGTTGTCCAGGTCAGGCATGTCGGCGTCATCGACGATAGGGGCAGCCTTGGGCTCCGGCTCCTTCTTCTCTATGGCGCCGTTGACGATGGCCGTGTCCACGATGCGCCGCATGGCCTTCACGCGCACGGCCGCACGGCGAGCATTCTCCACCTGGCCCTTCTCGCGTATCTCGGCCAGGAACGCCTCAGGGTTGGGGGCCGAAAGGTACTCGGTCAGCTCGTGGTTGCCCACCTGCATGCCCAGCACGTCGGCCATGAGGTCCAGCGCCACGTTCAGGCGCATCTGGTAAAGCGCCTCGTCATGCAGCTTCTCTTCGTACTGGTCGGGCGTCATGTGCTCTTCGCGCAGGAACTGCTCCAAGCTTATGTGCATGGAGTCCAGGCGCTGCTGGTTGCCGGCGCGCATGGCCTCGATGTTCTGGTTCAGGGCCTCCTCAGGCACCTCGCCCTCGAGTCGCGCGAGCAGCGCGTCGCAGCAATTGCGGAACTTTATATCGCTGTATTGGAACTCGAGCTCGCGATCGTACTGATCCTTGATGGCGTTGCGCACATCGGCCACCGTCTCAAGGCCGTCGAAGTGCTTCTTCACCCATTCGTCGTCCAGGTCAGCGATGCTCTGGATCTCCTTGCCGCTGCTGAGCACGTACTCGAACAGCTGCGCATCGATGTCCTCTTCGCTCATGGCCGGCTTCTCCGGCATGTCGATGCTGATGTTGTCGTAGTCGTTCAGCTTGAAGTCTTTGGGATTCAGCTCGAAAGCCTCGATTGCGTCCGACATGATAGGTCCCCCTCTGCTTTCAGGATCGGGCGTGCCCCGCGCTGAAGGCTTTCGCACCCTCAATCGCAAAGGCTGATTGTTTAAGTATCAGTTATAGAGAAGTCCCTCTCTCACGTATGGCTCGCCTAGTACTAAAAAGGGGAAAGTAGTACTAGGTGCTTTAGGTGCCGAAAAGCCAAATAAACTACCCTTGGTACTGTGGGGTCCGTAGTGGGGGATACGCTTACCGGACCGTTGTTGTGAAAGCGATTAACAGCTAGGAGTCTGGTATGAGTAGGAGTACTGGGCCTGCCTCAGTGGTTGAGCGCGAGAACGAGAGCATCATGCAGTCCAGACGGGTGACCACCCACGTTGGCTTCGCACTGATGCTTGCCTGGCATTACCTGATCCTGTTCTCGCCCGCCTTCGGCGACGTCAGTAGGACTAGCGGGTTCGACTACCTTTTCTTGCGCCAGCTGACGCTCTATGTCGCCATAGCTGCCGCGTTCTACACCATATGGGCCCATGGCAAGTGGCAGATGCGGCATGGCGAGCGCAAAAGCGCCTTCTCCGCGCCGGTCATCGCCATCGGGGCGCTCGCCACCGTGGTCTCCTTTATATATGTAGGGAATCACGTCGTCGAGCTGCCAGTGCCCGTGCGGCTGGCGCTCATCGGCGCGATGGGCATCTTGCAGGCATACCTCATGGTGCTATGGGTGCGCTGCCTCATGAACAAGGGATCGGGGCACATCCTTCCCTCCTTCGGCCTGTACATGACTGCCGGAGGCACCATCGCGCTGCTCGTATGCTTCTTCCAATGGCCCGTGCAGCAGATAGCCGCCTCGGTGCTGCCCCTTGCCACCGCCTTGCTGCTCTCTTACGAGAAGCACCAGGACAAAGCAGCTTTTTGCAAGAAGAAGAGCAAGGCTGAGAAAGCTGTGGCAAGTGGCGACGAGGCAGCGGCGATACCCGTGCCGGCCCACGTCGCGCGGCCTGAGGACAGCTCGACGGACGAGCAAACCCCAATCAAAGAGCCCATGTCGTCGCGCAACAAGCGCATGGTGCTGTTCTCTGCCCTGTTCGCCTTCGCATTCGGCCTGCTCCAGGGCGCTTACATCATGGTGAACATCCCCATGCTCATAACCAGCGACGCCATCGTGCTCGTGGGCATCGTGCTGGCCGGCCTGCTGCTGCACAGCATACCCAAGACGGTCAGCGTCACTTTGAGCGTGGATATGATGCACCGATTCTCCCTCATACTATTCGTAGTAGGCAGCATCGTCATCAGCTGGAACAGCTTGAGCTTCTTCCTTTTGCTGCTCGCTCAGGTGGCATTGCTGGCCGGCTTCAACCTGTTCGACTTCGGCGTGTTCGTCTACGGCATCGAAGGGCATTGGCGGCGCAACCTGGCACCCAATGGCGCCGATTTCGCGCGCCCTATCGTGTACGTGTGCATGACGCTCGGGCTTTTGCTGGGCTATCTCATCATCCGCATGACGCCTCCCGCCAATACGCCCATGGCGCTTGCCATCATCTGCGGCACGTCGGTGATACTCATCGTGGCCACGACGCTCATACCGCTCTACAAGCTGAAGATCGTAGACGACCGCGAGTCGTCTGAGAAAGAGGCTGCAGAAGGCACCCCCCCCCACGGAAAAACAGCCTGTCATGGTGAGCCTTTCGGCCTTCCCGGCCGAGACGTTGGATGCTGGCCTGCAGGCGAGCACGCCTAAGCGGCTCGAGTCGCCTTGGCGCACTGCCTGCAAGGAAATAGCCAAATGGTACCAGCTCTCGCCACGTGAGACCGAGATATTCATGCTGGTGGCCAAGGGGCGCAATGCCGACTACATCCAGCAAAGCCTGACCATATCCACGCATACCGCCAAGACGCATATCGCCAACATCTACCACAAGCTCGATGTGCATTCGATGCAAGAGCTGCTCGACCTGGTGGAGAAGTACCGCGACGACGAGAAGGCCAAGAACGCCGAGTAGGTTGCATCGAGCACGGGTGCAGGGCAGAAAGGCCGACGCCTAACATCGGCCATCATCCCGCCCATGAAGAAGGGGCTGCCGGGTTCGTCCCAGCAGCCCCTTTCCGTTACCGCATGGCTTGCGGCGGGAAGCAGCCCCGCTTACGCAGCGGCAGCACGCTTCTCGTCGAGCTCCTTCTGGCTCTTGTTGAACATCTTGGAGAAGGGCAGCACATCGAAGGTGGCCAGCAACGAGAGCACGGCCAGCACGATGAACGTCTCCACGCGAGCATCGCCGCCGAGCACGCCCTGGATGACCAGGTTCAGGATGGAGCCGAACACGATGGCGAAGTTAGCCAGCGAGAGGTTGAGCGGGTAGTTCTTCGCACCGAAGCGCTGACGGGCGAAAGCCGACGCAACCACGGGCACGCCGCCATAGCAGAAGCCGCACGCGAACGCGCCCACCACGTACAGCACCGGTATATGCAGCGTGAACGCGCCCACGATGGACACCGTGGCCACAACGGACACCAGCGCATCTACCAGCATGGTCACCTTCACGTTGGTCTTGTCGAATAGGATGCCGATGACCACGCGCGCCAGGCCGTTGCAGGTTGACACCAGGCCCACCAGCAGCGTGGCAAAGCCCTCGTCCCAGCCGACCAGCTGAGCGTCGGAAGCGCAGTTGCCGATGGTGGCAAGGCCGATGCCGATGACGATGATGGCCCAGATCCAGTATACGTAGAACAGCGGAGTCTTGAGCGCGCTGTCGTCCTCGGCCGGGTCATAGCCGCTGGCAGCTGCCTTCTCCGGCGCCATGAGCTGCACGATGTTTGCCGGCGGGCGACGCAGCAGCAGTCCAGCTACGATGGCCACCACGCCGCCGATGACCCCAATGCCCAGGAACACCGTCGAAAGATCCATGCCGCCCTTGAACAGGTTGACCGAAAGGGTGCCTAGGATGAGCGAACCCAAGCCGAAGCCCATCATGAGCACGCCCGACGAGAAGCCCACCTTGTCGGGGAACCACACGTTGGTGGTGGCGATGATGGAGTTGTAGCCGATGCCCACGCCGGTGCCCGCGCACACGCCGTAGAACACATAGACCATGGTGATGTTGCCGTTGGCGAACAGCGCCGTGCCGATGAAGCCGACGGCGAACAGCACCGCGCCGATGATGATGGTCGCCTTGACGCCGACGGCCTTTTCTATCTGCGAGCCGACTACCGCGCCGATGCAGAACAGTATCATCATGATGTTGAACGTCAGCCCTACGGCGCTCTTCTCAAGCCCGAACGACTGGCACATGGGGGCCGCGAACATCGAGAACGCATAGATGAGCCCCAAGAACAACAGGGTAACCGTGGAAAGCGTTAGATAGAGCGCACGGCTCTTCTTTATCTGGCTGACTGACATTTCCTCCATTTTTCTCCTTTCCCTTCTCTCCTTGAGGTGCCGAAGGGGCGGCGATGCCCCCTTGTTTCGAGGACCCGGAAAAGGATGCGCTCACCCGACCTCCCGGCACCTTCATCGCTTGATTATGAACGTGATAGCCGGGGCGGCTTATAACCGGTGGTACTAAAATGACGAGCTATCGGGTGTTTTGGCGCTTTTTGGCCTCATACCATAGTACGCATGAGGTGAGCCGGCCTGCTAGCGCGCGGGAAGGGCAGGGCTCAGGGCCGTGTCGACCAAGTAACCGCTGCCGTCTTCGACCTCGTACACCATGGTGCACAGCATGGGCGTCACCGATGCTGTAGCCAGCGCATCCAGGTAGCGCGGCGGGAATGCCAGCGACTGCTCGTCGGCATCGTCCATGAAGTCGGTGCAGCCAGCTGCCTTGAGCAGCGGGCGCGCCACTGCGCGGTCGTCGCCGAACACCTTGGCGGTCTTGAGGAAGAAGTCGCCCTCGTCGAATGCGACGCAGGGGTGCACATGGGCAGCGCGCTCGTTCTTCTGGCGCATCTCGGAGCGGTGCTTGTTCGCCAGCGAGCAGTAATGCATGCCGAAGCCCACGCCCTCATCCAGCGCCCACAGCATGAGCTCGAGCGCCGTTTCCTCGCTGCCAGCCACCGCTAAGCCGCCAGAATAGCCGTAATCGTACATGACCTCGTACGGCGGGTTGCGCAGATCGAAGCCACGCTTGGCGAACTCATTCCAATGGCAGAACGGGAAGCAGAACTCCAGCAGGTTGATTCCATCGATGCCGATGGCGTCGAACTCGCGGAACAGCTCCTGCATGAACTCGAGCGAGCCGGGCTCCACCGGCATCTCGACCATGACCGCGTCGAAATAGCCGCGCGCCAAGCGCATGGCTGCCAG
Source organism: uncultured Eggerthellaceae bacterium (assembly GCA_910588095.1). GTDB lineage: Bacteria > Actinomycetota > Coriobacteriia > Coriobacteriales > Eggerthellaceae > D16-63. The sequence continues at coordinate 24,011 of CAJUQH010000014.1, read as the reverse complement.
CACGCGAGCCTGCATCTCGGACGTGTCATCGGTCTTCACGCTGAAGCGTATCTCGTCCAGCCCCGCATCGCGCAACGCCGCCGCGCTCTCGGCCGTGAGCAGGTCACCCGATGTGTACATGCGCTTGTGCGCCTGCGGGAACAGCTCGGCCGCGCGACGCAGGAACGCCAGCGATGCGTCCAGGTTCAGCAGCGGCTCGCCGCCAGTCAAGCCCAGGCATGCCAGCTTGCCATTCTCGGCCGCCGAGCGCTCGAGCCCTTCCTCCCACGGGCAGCCCTCATCGAAGAACGTGTCGTAGTCGGCCTGGTTGTGGTTGAAGCAGAAGTAGCAATCGCGATGGCAGCGGAAGGTGGTCGAGAACGTCTCGCTGCCGCCAGCCCCGGTGCACTCCACGCATGCAGGCGACAGCCACCCAGCCGAAAGCGACGCGCCGGCATTGCGCACCGCCACGCCCCGGGCAGCCAGCTGCTCACGCAGCTGCTGGCGTTGCTCGGCACCCGCCCCACGTGGCGCGAACGCAAGGCCCTTGGCCTCCAGCTCGGCCACGTAGCGGCGCTCCACCTCGTCATAGCCGCGCAGCGCGGCCTCGAGCGCAGGGTTGCCGCAGCCTTCGGCGCCCTCTGCGCCACGCGCAGCGGCGGTCATCGCAGCATCGCCCATGGCGCTACCGCTTCCCTTGGCTGCCCTGCAGCTGGTCTATCTTCTGGCCAGCGCGACGCCAATCGCGCGAGCCATAGCCCGCAAAGCCGGCTGCCACCACGGCAGCCAGGAATATCCCCAGGTTGGCCGGTTCGCTCGACGCCCATTCCACGCCCGCCATCATCAGGTTCTGCTTCACGATGATGAGCGCAGTCAGCCCGGCTATGGCAGCGATGACCTTGATCAGCCCCGCACGGCGCTTCACGCGCAGCTCGGCTATCTGCTGCTGGGCGTTCTTTCCCTTTTTCTTGGACATGGAGCCTCCGGTCATACAACGGCACGCCTGTGCCAGCGAAGATTTGCTACCAGTATAGAGGAAACCCCTCCGTAGAGGGGTTTCCCAACATGAATGACAGATGCCAGCCCAGCTGGCGAATCGCCAAGGCTAGGCGATGACGGTCTCGGCAGTGCCTACCGGCGTGCCGTTGTCGGTGCCGGAGTCGAAGCCTTCAAGCTCCTCGACGTTCTTCATCTTGATCATGGAAGCGTCGTAGCCGAGCTCTTCGAGCGAGTGCAGGGCCTTCTCGGCGTGCACCTCGTCAATGGGCTTGCGGCCGAACACGGCGTTGTAGATCCAGAAGGTGAACAGGGCCGTGAGCGCCAGGCCGCAGACGGCCAGCGCGAAGGAGCCCAGGTGCACCAGGCCCGCCATGGCATGCTCGCCGCCCAGGAACAGGTCCATGCCGATGTTGTAGGTGTTGTAGCCGCCAACGGTGATCATGACCGAGAAGCCCTGGCCAGCGAAGTTCGCCAGCGCGCCGGAGACGCCGAAGGGCGCGAGGATGGCGCCCACCATCCACGCCGTCATCAGGATGTAGAGCGGCGTGGTCTTGGGGGTGATGGACTTGCAGACGATGAACAGGACCTGGAACACGGCCGCCAGCAGGCCGCCCACCCAGAACGCGTTGAAGAACAGCATGCCGCCTTCGGTCTTGGGCATGCCCAGGTCCTGGCCGGGCGCGACGCCCATCATGCCGCACACGTAGCCGATGGCCACGCATATGGCCATGAACAGCACGTTGAACCAGACGACGAACCACACGCAGTTCCAGATGCACTTGCCCATGGTCTCATTCTTCTTCGTCCACGGACCGACGGCCTTCATGCCCACGGCCATGGCAAAGCCAGAGAACGGCAGCAGCGCGCCGAACGTAGCCCATTCCTCAACGTACTGGTAGCACGCCAGGCCGCCCAACACGCAGCCGATGATGCCCATGCTGACCAGTGTGGCACCGCCGGTGAAGAACGCCATGGGCGTGTCGGCCAGCGCCATCTGCCAGAAGGCCAGGATGGCCTGCGCGATGAGCGCGAAGGTGCCTCCGACGAAGAAGCTGTAGATGACCGTCTTGTACGGCTTCATTGAATCCCCCCTATTTCGTTGTGAGATTTCCCCCATTACAGAAAACGTGCTCCCATGATAAAGGAAAGCGGCCCGCGCACGAAGCGCGAGCCGCGATAATTACCTCTATTTCGGCGTAGGGTCGCACGGCTTAGCGAAAGCGGACGGGGCGGAACGGGGCAAGGCAGCGCCGAGGCCCTTCCGCAACCTGTCGCGACCCCCCCCGCGCCCGCTACGCGCGCGCTGCCTGGTATTCCTCCACCAGCCTCTTCATCACGTCGTGAGGCGCTTCCTCGTAGCCTTCCAGCTCAAGGGTGTAAGTGCCCGAGCCGCGCGTGAGCGAGCGCAGGTCCTTCGTGTACGTGATGACCTCGGCATAGGGTGCGCGCACCATGATGACGGTCTGCCCAGCCGAGCCGGCGTCGGTGCCGATGATGCGGCCGCGCCGGGTGGACACGTCGCCCATCACCGTGCCGGCGTATTCTTCGGGCACCGTGATGCTCATCGACGCCATGGGCTCGAGTATGACCGGGTCGGCCTTCTCGCATGCCGCGCGGAAGCCGATGCGGGCCGCGGTCTTGAACGCCATCTCGTTGGAGTCGACGGAGTGGTACGAGCCGTCGTAGCAGGCGCATTTGATGTCCACCATGGGGTAGCCAGCCAGGAAGCCCTCGGCCATGGCATCCTGCACGCCCTTGTCCACTGCAGGAATGAGGCCGTTGGGAATGGCGCCGCCCTTGATCTCGTCGATGAACTCGTAGCCGCCGCCGGGGTTGGGAGACAGGCGCAGCCAGCAATCGCCGAACTGCCCTGCGCCTCCGGTCTGCTTCTTGTGGCGCCCCTGAGCCTCGGCCGTCTTGCGGATGGTCTCGCGGTAGGGCACGCGCACGGGCACGAGCTTGGCCTTCACGCCGGTCTGCTCGGTCAGGCGCGCCAGCAGCATGTCCACCTGGGTCTCGCCCATGGCGGTGAGGATCATCTGGTGGGTGTTCTCGTCGTGGGCGATGGTCATGGACGGATCGGCCTCGACGGCGCGTGCCAGGAAGCTGCCCAGCTTGTCCTCGTCGGCGCGGTTCTCGGCCTCGAGGGCCACCGGGTACTGCGGCGCGGGCAGGTTCAGCGGCTCTATCTGGATGTCGCCCTCGACCGACAGCGTGTCGCCCGAGCGGGTCTCGGAGAGCTTCGGCACCACGATGATGTCGCCGGCCTTGGCGCTCTTGACGTCGGTGGCTTCCTTGCCCATGACCACCTGGATCTTGCCCAAGCGCTCCTTCTTGCCGGTGCGCGCGTTGATGAGCTCGAGCCCCGGCTCCAAGAAGCCCGACAGCACCTTCAGGAAGCTCAGACGGCCGACGAACGGGTCGCTCACGGTCTTGAACACGAAGGCGCTCGGGCGCTTCGTCTCGTCGATGGGAATGGTCACGCCGTCGGACATCTGGCGGAAGCGGCCGTGGCTGCGCGGGTGCGGGAAGTAGGTGCAGATGTCTTCCATGAGCCCCATGACGCCTTGCATGATGATGGTGGAGCCCACGAACACGGGAATGAACAGCTCTTGGGCGATGGCCTGGTCGAGCAGGCGCTCCAGTTCTTCCTGGGTGAGCTGCTCCTCGCCGTCGAGGTACTTCATCATGAGCTCGTCGTCGGCCTCGGCCACCAGGTCGCACAGCTTGTCGCGGGCGGCGTCAGCCGCGGCCTGGTACTCGGCCGGTATGTCCTCGACGCGCTCTTCGGTCTCGCCTTCGCCGAAGTAGCGGGCCTTCATGCGTATGACGTCGATGACGCCCTTGAAGTCCTCGGCCTGGCCGATAGGAATGGTCACCGCGCCCAAGCGGCTGCCGAAGCGCGCATGCAGCGTGGCCATGGACGTGTCGAAGTTGGCATGCTCGCGGTCGATGTGGTTGATGTACACGGCGCGCGACAGGCGCATGTCCTCGGCATCGTGCCACAGGCGGGTGGTCATGACGCCCGGGCCCTCGACGGCGTCCACCACGAACAGCGCCATCTCGGCAGCTTGCATGGTGGCCAGCGTGTCAGCGATGAAATCGGGGTGGCCCGAGGTGTCCAGCACGTTTATCTTGTAGTCCTTGTACGGCACCGGGGCTATGGACATGCTGATGGTGAACTTGCGCTTCACTTCTTCGGCGTCGTAGTCGAGGTACGACTTGCCATCGTGGGTCGTGCCCATGCGCGGGGTCTTGCCCGACACATACAGCATGGCCTCGGCGAGCGAGGTCTTGCCTGCGCCATCTTGGCCGACGAGCACGATGTTGCGCACGTGTTCGGTTGCAGGAGCTGCCATAGTGACCACCAAACCTTTTCGGGTCAAGCTCAAGGCGCAGGCGCACGCTGAGGGCGAAGCGCCTCAAACGGTTTCCAAGTGCCTCCCAGTGTAGCGCACTTTGCGGAAGGGGACGCGGAAAAGCCCGCGCGAAAATGCGATTGTCGAAGCGGCGATGCCGCAGGTCGCGCGGTTGGAGGAGGGGTGCGCGAAGGTGCGGCTACAGCTCCGCGATTATGCGCGCTGCGCGCTGGGCCGCTTCCGCCTTGGCCTTCTCCACGTCGACGCCGTTCCACGCCTCGGTGCCATCGGCGCTGCGCTCGTAGACCACCTGGCCGTCGCACAGGGTGAGCACCACATCGCTGCCGTTGCCGGCGAACACCACGTTGTAAGGGGCGCTGGTCATGGGGCACCACTGCGGGCCCGTCACGTCGAGCACGCACAGGTCGGCTTTGAAGCCCTCGGCCAGCGCGCCGCAGTCCTGACGCCCCTGCGAAAGCGCGCCGGTGCGCGTGGCCGCCGCGAGCGCCTGCTGCGGGGTGACCGCAGTGGGGTCCAGCGTGCTGCCCTTGTAGATGAGCGCCTGCAGGTACAGGTCGTGGAACAGGTTGTGGTTGTTGTTGGAGGCCATGCCGTCAGAGCCCAGGCACACGGGCATGCCGCGGCGCAGCATCTCGGGGATGGGAGCGAAGCCGCTGCCCAGCTTCATGTTGGACGCGGGGTTGTTGGCCACGAACACGCCGCGCTCCTGCAGGATGTCCAAGTCGTGGTCGTCCAGCCACACGCAGTGGGCCGCGGTCACCGGCACCTCGAACAGCCCGATGCCGTCGAAGTACTCCACGGGGGAAAGGCCATCGTGGCGCTCGCGGCACTCGCGCACTTCCTTCTCGGTCTCGGAAAGGTGGATATGCAGGCGCAAGCCGTTGCCGCGCACGATGTCCAGGATGTCGCGGCACACCTGCTCGGTGGAAAGGTACTCCGAATGGATGTTGTAGTCGATGAGCACGCGGCCGTCGCCGGCGCCGTGCAGGTCGCGCACGAGCCCCTCCATCTGAGCGCAGATGGGGTATTCCGCGTAGGGCTTGTCCTCGAAGGCCACCAGGCCCTCGCACAGGTTGGCCTTCAAGCCGGCCTCGAGCACCGCGCGGGCGCGGCCCTCGGTGGAGTAGTACATGTCGGAGAAGCTCACCACGCCGTAGCGCGCCATCTCGGCGCAGGCCAGCACGGTGCCCCAGTAGCAATCGTCGTCGGTCATCTTCGCCTCGAAGGGGAAGCAGCGCTCCTCGAGCCAGCGCTGCAGCGGCAGGTTCTCGGCAAAGCCGCGCAGCAGCGTCATGGGCGCGTGGGCGTGGGCGTTGTAGAGCGCCGCCATGAGCAGCTTGCCACGGCCGTCGTAGGCGCGGCCGTACTGGGCAGGGTCGGCCGGAGCGACGCTGCCGATGTAGTCGATGCGACCGTCCTTCACCCCCACCCACTGGTGCTCGCGGTATTCGAAGCTCTGGTCGAGCAGCGCTATGTCGGTGAACAGCATGGGCAGGGCCTTCTTTCGGTTTGTGCGGGGTTCTTGTTGGGGCCTATTGTACTGCATGAGCTATAGGAGGTGCGCTAATAGTTGCGTTTGCGCAGACGCCGTTTGCGGGCTGCCTGCAGCTTTCGATTGATGAGTGGTTATAAAAATTGCGTGTGATGCGCTAGGATTAGCTTTGCTTTTGAATATAAGAGATGAATTGACTGGGTCGGGGCGCAAGGCGCCCGCGCTGCTCGCGGCAACGGCAGCGCACCCAGCCTCGGGATGCAAGGGCCATGCTTATGCAAGGGTTGCTCAGGGGTATCACCAGCTTGCTCGAAGGCAAGTTGGCCGAGAAGGCCGCCAAGCGCGACGCGTCTCGAACGGTTCTGCATTCGGAGCCGTTCAGGGCGGCGGCCCCACCTGGTTGCGATGACCGCAGCAGCATTGGCGATCGCAGCAGCGCTGACAGCTGCATCGCCATTGCCAACCGCATGGCATTCGACCGCGAGACCATGCGACGCTACAACAGCCTGCTCATGCACGCGTTCGAGGCGCTGGGGTTGAACCAGCGCCAAAGCCAGATAGCCCTGCTGGTCGTGAAGGGCTATCCCTATGCCGATATAGGCCAGCGCCTCCATATGTCCGAATCGAACGTGCGCTACCACATGCGCAACATCTGCACGCTGGCCCAGGTACCCGACCGCCACGCATTCGTGCAGCGCGTGCACGCCATCATCGACAGCTGGACCTATGGGGCGTGCTGCGGCGAATCCATCGAGGTCGGGCGTCGCCGCGCTTGAGCAACCCTAGCCTTCCAGCAGCGGCGCCAAGCGCTCAACGAGCGTGTCGATATGAGCCTTCTCGCAGATGAGCGGCGGCAGGAACCGCAGCGTGCGCGGCCCCGTGGCGTTGAGCACCAAGCCGGCCTTCAGCGCCGCCGATACCACGTCGGGCGCTGCTGGCGCACCTTCGGCAAGGTCGGCCCCCACCATGAGGCCGTAGCCGCGCACTTCTTCCACCTGCGGCAACGCCGCCAAGCGCTCGCGCAGGTAGGCGCCAGCTTCCAACACCTGCTCTGCGAAGCCCGGGGCCGCCAGCGCCGTGAGCGTGGCCTGAGCCGCCGCCATGGCCAGGTTGCTGCCGCCGAAGGTGGAGCCGTGGTCGCCCGGCTGCAGCACCTCGGCCGCCACGCCGCGGGCCGCGCACGCCCCCGCGGGGAACCCGCCAGCAACGCCTTTGGCGATGGTCACCACGTCGGGCAGCACGCCGAAGTTCTGGAATCCGAAGGGCAGCCCCGTGCGGAAGCAGCCGCACTGCACCTCGTCGCATATCAGCAGCGCACCCTGCTCGGCGGTCAGGCGCCGGGCTGCTTGCAGGAACTCAGCCGTGCAAGGGTGCACGCCGCTTTCGCCCTGGATGCATTCGAGCATGACCGCGCACACTTCGGGGCCGCGCGCCGCGAACAGCGCCTCGAGCGCTGCCACGTCGTTGATCGGGGTAGCCACGAAGCCCTCCGGCAGCGGCTGGAACGCCTCCTGCTTGACCGGCTGGGCGGTAGCGGCCAGCGTGGCCAGCGTGCGGCCGTGGAAGCTGCCCTCCAGCGTGACGATGAGGCGCGGCACCGCGCTGGCACCTTCCGCCTCGGCGCGCCGACGGCCATGCAACCGGGCTATCTTGATGGCGCATTCGTTGGCCTCGGCGCCGGAGTTGGCGAAGAACGACTTCCACGGCGTGCGGTCCACCGCTGGCGCCTCGGCATTCAGCAGGTCGGACAGCATGCGCGCCACCTGGCCGCGATGCTCTATATAGTAGTAGTTGCTCACGTGGACGAGCTCGGCCGCCTGGCCCTGCACCGCCGCCACGAGCGCCGATGCGCAATGGCCGAGCGACACCACGCCTATGCCGCTGAGGAAGTCGAGGTATTCGGCACCCGCATCGTCGTAGAGGCGCATCCCTTGGCCGCGCACGAACTCCACCGGCTTGCGCGCGAACGTGGGCATGACGTACTCGGATTCGAGGGCTTGCTGTTCCTGCAGGGTCATCGCTGCTTCCTTCCGTAGGCGGGGCTTCGCACCGCTCGCGCTCGGCCCGAGGTTCCTGCTTCCATTGTACCTGCCCGAAGGCATGGGCGGCTGGCGTGTCAGCCCAACCGCTCGGCAAGGTACTCGCGTATGCCGGGCAGCTCGAATGCCACCACGCTTCGGCCCCTCTCGCCGATGACGCCCTGCTCCACCAGGCGTTTCTTGTAGGTGCTCACGTAGCTGCTGCTCTCGCCCATGCGCGCTGCCAGGTCACTGAGGCGGCTCTCGTCTGGGTCGGCCAGCATCGCTTCGAGCATCCGCGCGTCGCCCGCCGAAAGGTCGTAGTACGTGGCATCCAGCACGCGTTCGCGGAAGTCGCGCTGAGCGCCTTCGATACCGCGCTGCACATCTCGCAGCGTTATCTCCTTTTCAGCAGGATGCTGCGCCCAGGCGCGGAAGCCCACGAGTTGCATCATGTAGGGGAAGCCGTCGATGGCCTCTACGGCAGCATCCAAGGCATCGTCGCCGATGGTCCGTCCGCCCTCCTCGATGGTCGCGCGCAAAGCTTCCGCCACATCGGCGTTGGAGATGCGGCCGAAGTTGCGGCGGCAGGACCGGCGCAAGAAAGAGATGGATTCGTCGCTTACCAGGGACGACACCTTGCTCGGCAAGCCCGCCATGAACAACGCGACCTTGCGGTCCTCGCCGACAAAGTGCTGATACGTCGAGGCAAGCTGCACCATCTCGTCGAGGTCGGGCTTCACCTCGTCAACGGTTATGAGCAGCCCGATATCGTATTCGGCCAGAGCATCGAGGATGTCCTCCATGCGGCTGCGCCAGTTCCTCTCGCCCGGCTGGGCTGGCTCCCATTCTATGCCGAGGACCTGCCCCAAGCTCACGCCCTTGAGGCGCACGCCCGCCCCTTCGTCGACGAACTGCGCTGCGGTCTTCAGCGTCTGCTGCAATATGTCATCGAGCATGCCTGGCACGGCGCTCACATTGACCGCTAGCCAGCCCTGGGACGCTGCCTGGCGGGAAAGCGCGAAGATGGCCGCTGTTTTCCCTGTGCCTCGCGGGCCCGCGAAAACCGTCGAAAGGTTCGGGTTGCCGCTGCCTTCGTCAAAGGCTTGGGCCATGTCTTCGAAAAGCTCAGCACGGCCCGCCATAGTGGGAGGAACCTTGCCGAAGCTCGGTGTGAATGGGTTCTTGCTTCTCATGAGCACGTACCCCCGATTCTGCCTGATTTTCTTTGCAAGTTTAGGCAATTTTTGCTTTTTTAGGCAATTTTTGCAAGTTTAGGCAATTTTTGCTTTTTTAGGCAAACGCCTCTATCAGGGATAACTCTACTTTCAGTCGCGTCTTGTTGCAAAAAATACGCACATTAGCTTGACTCGAAATCCCAAACTTCCCTCTGCGCTGCGGCAAAAGGGGCGACTCGCTTCTTTCCATATTGGTTCGGCATGCATGGCGTTTCCTCACGAATGAAGGCCGTCATACTTCTGCTATTCGTTGTTCGCCAGCTTGGCGGCGAAGCGGCCCAGCTCCGATTCGTTGAACGAGGCGGGCACTGCGGCCAGACCCTCCACCATGGTGCCGATGCCCTTGTCGGTAAGCAGCTCGAGCAGCAGCGAGTGGGGCGTGGTGCCGTTGATGATGTGAGCGCGCTGCACGCCGGCTTCCAGGGCGCGCACGCACGAGCCTAGCTTGGGTATCATGCCCGAGGCCACCGCATCGGTCTCGATCAGCTGGCGGGTTTCATCCAGCGTCATAGCCGACACAAGCGAGGCAGGGTCGGGGTAGTCCATGAACAAGCCGTCCACGTCGGTGAGGAACACCACCTTGTGGGCGCCGATGGCTGCCGCCACATGGCCCGCGGCCACGTCGGCATTGATGTTGAAGGCGCCGCCGTCGGCCCCCACGGCCACCGATGCGATGACCGGTATGTAGTCAGCAGCCACCAGGTCGTGGATGAGCGCCGGGTTTATGGACGTGATGCAGCCCACGCGACCGAGGCGCGGGTCGGCCGGCTCCGCCACGATGGTGGAGGCATCGGTGCCGGAAAGGCCCACCGCCATGGAGCCGTGGCGGTGCATGGCCTCCACCAGCTCCTGGTTCACCTCGCCGGTGAGCACCGTGCGCACGATGTCCATGGCCTCAGGGGTGGTGACGCGCTGCCCGTCGACGAACTCCACGGGAATGCCCGCGTCATCCATGGCGCGCGATATGGCCTTGCCGCCGCCGTGCACGATCACCGGGTTCACGCCGATTATCTTCAGCAGCACGATGTCGGCCATGACGCCGGCGCGCAGGTCTTCGTCGACCATGGCGGCCCCGCCGTACTTGATGACGATGGTCTTGCCGGTGACGTTCTTGATCCAAGGCATCGCCTCGGAAAGCACCTCGCCCGTCAGGGGCGACACGCCGTTGAGGCGCGCTTCGTGGTCGTAGATCATGTGCGGTAGTCTCCGTTGATCGTGATGTACTCGTGAGTGAGGTCGCAGGTCCACACCGTGGCAGCTGCGCTGCCCGCGCCCAAGTGGGCGTCGATGGCTATCTCGGGCTGCTCGAAGCGGCGCAGTGCCTCGTCCTCGTCGAAGCCCAGCGCCAGGCCGCCTTCGCACACAGGGATGCCCATGATGCGTATGCTCACGTCCTGCGCGCGGAAGCGGGCACCGCTGCGGCCCAGCGCGGCGGCGATGCGGCCCCAGTTGGCGTCGTTGCCGTAAACAGCCGTCTTGACCAGAGGCGAATTGGCCACCGTGCGCGCCGCCAGGTCGGCGTCTTCAGGGGTGGCCGCGCCGGTCACGTTCACCGTTATGAGGCGTGTGGCCCCTTCGCCGTCGGCCGCCATGGCACGCGCCAGCGCCGTGCACACGGCCGTGAGCGCCGCAGTGAAGGCAGCGTGGCCAGGGGTGGATTCGGCGAAGTCGCTGGTCTGGGCGCTGCCTGGGGCGGCGCCGGACGACAGCAGGATGCACGTGTCGTTGGTGGAGGTGTCGGAATCCACCGTGACCTTGTTGAAGCTCACGCCCACGGCAGCCTTGAGCGCAACGGACAGGTCGGGCGAAGCCAGCGGCGCATCGGTGGTGAGCACGGCTATCATCGTGGCCATGTTGGGCATTATCATGCCCGAGCCCTTCGCCATGCCGCCCACGGTGAACACCTGGCCCGGGAAGCCGAAGCTGCCGCCGTCGAAGGTGACCGCGCACGACTTGGCCTGGGTATCGGTGGTCATGATGGCGTTGGCGGCCCGCAGCGCCGCATTGGGGGTGGCCGCTAGCTGCGCAGCTGCTTGGGGCACGCCCGCCTCGAAGTTCTCCAGCGGCAGCTGCACGCCGATGACGCCGGTAGAGGCCACCAGCACCTCGTCGTCAGGGCAGCCGACTGCCTCGGCCGTGATGGCCGCCTGGCAACGCGCCCGGCGCAGGCCCTCGTCGCCGGTGGCGGCGTTGGCCACCTTGGAGTTGATAACCACGGCGCGCGCCACCCCGCCGCTGGCCGCCAGATGCTCGCGGGAGACCATGACCGGCGGCGAGCAGAACACGTTCTGCGTGAACACGGCAGCGGCCGCGCAGGGCTCGTCGGCCACGACCAGCGCCAGGTCGAGCTTCTGGGGGTTGGCGCGGAAGCCCGCATGGATGCCGGCGGCCTTGAAGCCCGCCGCGCTGGTCACGCCGCCGTCAGGCAGCAGGGTCAGCCCGTCGCGGGGCACGTACCACTGGTTCGCGTAGCTCATGGCAGCCCCCTAAACGGGCACGGCCACGGCCGCGAGCCCTGCGTCCTCGGGCAGGCCGAACACGATGTTGGCGCACTGAACCGCCTGGCCAGCCGCGCCTTTGCCCAGGTTGTCGATGGCGCCCACGGCCACGATGCTGCGCGTGCGCGCATCGGGGACCGCGGCCACATGGGCCCGGCAGGTGCCGGCGACGCTGTCGGTGCGCGGCAGCTGACCGGCCGGCAGCACCGTCACCAGCGGGCGACCAGCATAGAAGCTCTCGTAGAGCGCGGTCAGCTCCTCGGCGCTGGGCACGGCGGTGCCCGCCACGACCGGCAGCGTGACCGTGGACAGCAGGCCGCGATTGAGCGGCGCCAGGTGCGGCGTGAACACCAAGCGCCCTTCCAGGCCCAAGATCTGCTCTATCTCGGGGGTATGGCGGTGGGTACCTACCCCGTAGGCTTCCAAGTTCTCGTCGGCGAAGCAGAAATGCGTGCGCTCGGTGGCCTTCTTGCCCGCACCGGTCACGCCCGACACGGCATCGACCACCACCGCGCCGGCCGTGGCGAGCAGCCCCTCGCGGATGAGCGGCGCCGCCGCTAGGCTCGTAGCCGTGGGGTAGCAGCCGGCGCAGGCCACCAGCACCGCATTGCCCGCCGCATGGTCGGCCGCGGCACATGCCAGCTGGTCGGCCGCCACCTCGGGCAGGCCGAACGCCGCGCGAGCCAGCAGGTCGGTGGCGGTGTGGGGCACGCCGTACCACTGCTCGTAGACCACTGGGTCCCTCAAGCGGAAGTCGGCCGAAAGGTCGATGACGGTCACGCCCTGAGCCATGAGCTGCGGGGTAAGGCCCAGCGAGGCGGTATGGGGTACCGCCAAGAAGGCAACGTCGCAGGATGCAAGGTCGGCCTGGGCCTCGTCGTTCGCACGGAACGCCAGGTCGGTAGCGCCAGCGAAGGCAGGGTATGCCTTGGCCAGCGGCGTTCCGGCGAGCGCGTCCGACGTGACGACCGCCAGATCGAAGCTGGGATGCGCCAGCAACAGGCGCGCGCATTCGATGCCCGCGAACCCGGCGGCACCTACCACGGCTGCCTTATAGGTCATAAAAGCCTCAATTCTTCAACGCTTTTTCAGATGAAGTAAGAAGTCAGGCCGCCCCTTTGCTAGCATGGGACAGGACTGACATGCCTATTATATAAGTTGAACGGCGAGAACCCGCACTTTTCGCTATTCGGAGAGCGTGCCCCATGACCCTGGAAGCCCAACCTGCCCGCGCCGCGAACGTGGCCGCCATCGTCGACTTCTACGAGAGCGGCATCAAGCCCGAAGCGGAACTGCTCGGCATAGAGCTTGAGCACATCCTGACCAAGGCCGACGGCGCGCCCGTCTCCTACAGCGAGCCTTACGGGGTGAAATGGCTGCTCGAGCAGCTGCGCACGGAATATCCCCAGGCCACCTATGACGCCGATGACGATCTGATAGGCGTCGCCCGCGAAGGCGGCGCCGTCACCATAGAGCCAGCCGCGCAGCTGGAGCTTTCTGCCGGGCCGTTCTGCAAGCTGGCTGACGCCAAGGCCACGTTCTGCACCTTCGAGGACGAGGTGCGGCGCATCATAGCGCCGCATGGCATGCAGCTTCACGCCATAGGCTACCACCCCACCATGCGCGCCGCCGACCTGGAGCTCATACCCAAGCAGCGCTACGACTTCATGAACCGCTACCTGGGCGCTATCGGCAACTTCGGCATCGCCATGATGCGCGGCAGCGCGGCAGCGCAGATATCCCTCGACTACACCAGCGTCGGCGACTGCCTGCGCAAGATGCGCATAGCCTACGCGCTCGTGCCGTTGTTCGCGCTCATGTGCGACAGCGCGACCGCCTTCGAGGGCGCGCCCCGCACCCACCAGATGGTGCGCACCGAGATATGGGAGTTCTGCGACCCCGACCGCTGCGGCACCGTGCCCGGCATCATGGAGCCCGGGTTCACGCTCGAGCGCTACGCCGAGTACATACTGGACACCCCGGCCATCGTAGCGCTGGATGCCGACGGCGTGCCCTCCTACGACGAGCGCACCTTCGGCGAGATATTCGCCGACACCCCCATGACCCGCGCCAACGTCGAGCATGCGCTTTCCATGTTCTTCAACGACGTGCGGCTGAAGACCTACATCGAGATACGCCCCGCTGATTCGATGCCCGTGCCCTACGTGATAGCCTACGCCGCCCTGATAAAGGGGCTGTTCTACTGCGAGGCGAGCCTTGATGCGCTGGACCGCCTGTTCGCTGGCGTGACCGCTGCCGACATCGAAGCAGCGAAGGCCAGCCTGATGGAGCACGGCTACCGGGGCAGCGCCTACGAGCGCCCCGTGGCCGATCTGGCTGACGAGCTCATGCGGCTGGGAGAAGCGGGCCTCGAGGAGCTGGATGCTTCTGAGGTGCCGCTCCTCGCACCGCTTGGAGAGCTCGTGGCGGCTCGAGAGACCTTGGCGGCTCGCGCGGAAACCCGTGTATCATAGACTGCGAGCAAGCTCATAAACGAAAGGGAGACCCCATGAGCAACGAAGGCAAGACCGTCAAGATCCACTATCTTGGCACCACCGACGACGGCGAGAAGTTCGATTCGTCCTACGACCGCAACGAGCCTATCGAGTTCGTCTGCATGAGCGGCCAGGTCATCAAGGGCTTCGACGACGCCGTGAAGGACATGGCGGTGGGCGAGAAGAAGACCATCCACCTGGAGCCCGCCGACGCCTACGGCGAGGTGAACGAAGAGCTCATCCAGAAGGTTCCTGTGGAGAACATCCCCAACGCTGACGAGCTGCCCGTGGGCGAGATAATCTACATGCGCACCCCGGAAGGCCAGCCCGTGCCCATGCGCGTGGTAAGCGTCGAGGACGGCGTGGCCACCTTCGACATGAACCACCCGCTGGCGGGCAAGCCGCTCAACTTCGACCTGGAGCTGGTCGAGGTCGCCTAACCTCGACAACCTGCACCGAAGCCGCAAGGCCGAAAGGGGGCGTCTTCCGCATGGAAGGCGCCCCTTCTTCTGCACGCGCCCGCCAGCGGCTCTCACTCGCGCAAAGCAGCGCAGGCCTCCAACGCGTCCACCCAGCAGTTGTAGTTGAGAAGCTTCACGATGTTGGACAGCCGCTGCACATAGGATTCCTCGAACGGGCTCAGCCCGTACAAGCCGAACTCCGGCATCTCACCCCCGAAAAGACGATCGGCCCCTGCCCCGCACCACACTTGCTCGAGCATGCGACGCGGCGCTGGCGTGCAGCGGTTGAGCTGCGCTTCGCGGTTCGCCTCCCGCAGCCCTTCCACCGCCACCGAGGCATCGAGCCCGCGCTGGGTCATCATCCAGAGCACATGGGCCAGCACGAAGTAGCGCTCCTTGGGCTGCAGCGCCTCGGGCAGCCAGACCCGCGTCTGCACGATGCTCTCCCAAGGCTCCGTTGCGAACCAGCAAGAGCTCGCCCGCAAGCCATCCCATGTCCACGGCTGCATCGAACCGATGTCGGGCACCAGCCGCTCAGCCGCATAGACCTCGGCAAGCTCGTAAGCGTAGCCGCCGCTGCGCTCCAGCACCTCATCGGCCCTCTCGGCTGCTTCGGCACCGAGCAGCGCCGCTCCCAACCGATGGCGTATCATGCCGCAAGCGTCTTCCACCTCGTACCATTCGATGGGGATGATGATGCCCGGCAAAGGCTCCTCGGCGCAACCATCAGGGGCTTCCCCGTCACCTTGCGCGCATGCCGTCGCGCAGCGCCCGACTTCATCCAGATCGTCAGCTACCCGCCGGGTGAACGCATAGCGCATCACCTCGGTGATGGCCTGGGTCGAATACCGCGGGCCGGCCTCCAGTTCCAGCATGCATTCCATGAGCAGGCTCGGGTCGCAGCCAGCAAGGGCTTGGCCGATGGTGGTTATGTCCTTAGGTTGGGCTTGGATCTTGCTGCCGTTGGTGGCGTTCATGGCAATCACCCTTTCCGCATAGTCGTGCCTTCGATGGGAAAGAGGATCTTGCAGGCGTAAGGAAAGATAGGGGGCTTCGATTGCCCCGCGGGACGCGCCCCTGGCCAGAGGGTGGCGCCTGCACTGGCTCTTCGTTGCATCGTATGGTATCACAACACACGAACATTTGTTTGAGAATTTTCGAAAGTTTTCACCGGAGCCTCGGATGCGCCGCGTCGTCTTTCTGTACAATGGTAGGCACCGTAACCCACCTGGGCGGCGCCTGCGCGCGGCCCGAGAACCACCTGCTATAAGGAGGATTACCATGCCGCAGATCACCCGTGATCAGGTAAAGGTCCCCGTCGATGTCGCGCCCGAGATGCGCGACGAGTACATCAACAACTACATGAAGGCCACCCAGGGCACCGGGCGCCTCATGCTGTTCGCTTGCGACCAGAAGGTCGAGCACCTCAACAAGGACTTCTACGGCGAAGGCATCGACATCGCCGATTTGGACCCCGAGCATCTGTTCAAGATCGGCAAAGAGGGCGTCTGCGGCGTCCTGGCCGGCCAGCGCGGGCTCATCGCGCAGTACGCGGCCGACTATCCCGACATCAACTACCTGGTCAAGATGAACTCCAAGACCAACCTGGTGGGCGTCAAGCAGGACGACCCCTATTCCCCGCAGCTCTACGACCTTGACGCCGTGCTGGCCATGCGCGACGCAGGCGTGAACATCGTGGGCCTGGGCTACACCATCTACCTGGGCAGCGAATACGAGTCCACCATGATGGCCGAGGCCGGCGAGCTCATCGCGCGCGCCCACAACCACGGCCTGCTGGTGGTGCTGTGGATGTACCCGCGCGGCAAGGCCGTCACCGCCGAGAAGGACCCCGACCTCATCGCAGGCGCCGCGGGCGTGGCGCTGTGCCTGGGCGCCGACTTCGTGAAGGTGAACCCGCCCAAGCCCGAGGACGGCACGACCCCGGCCGAGGCGCTGAACATCGCGTCGACCGCTGCGGGCCGCTGCGGCCTGGTGTGCGCTGGCGGCTCCACCGTGGACGCCGAGACGTTCCTGACCCAGCTCTACGACCAGATCCATGTGGGCGGCGCCGTGGGCAACGCCACTGGCCGCAACATCCACCAGCGCTCGCTGGACGAGGCCGTGCGCCTGACCAAGGCCATCAGCGCCATCACCCTGGCCGACTACTCCGTTGCCGACGCGCTGAAGGTGTTCAACGGCGAGCAGGACTTCTCGCTGTAAGCCAGCGCGCAAGCGCCCCGCACGCTAATCCTGCATATACCGGCATGGCTTAGACCCCTTCCGTTGCGGAAGGGGTCTTCTCGTCCATCCTCCGCAAGCTGCGGGCGCCAAGCGCCCACACGGTGACCGCCAGCCAGCAGCCCACCAGCACCAACGCCCCCACCGCTGCGCCTGCGGCCTCGACCACCGTCGAAGTAAGGAACACCGCCACCGGCGCCACCACCAGCACCAACGCGTTCTGCGTGCCAAGTGCGCTCCCGCGGTTGGCCTCGGGTATGCGGTCGAAGGCGAAGAAGCCCAGCAGCGCCGAAGCCGGGCCGGCGCTGATGCCTAGCACCACCGCACCAGCCAAGAGCACCGGATAGCCGGGCAGCAAGCCCATGACCGCCACGCCAGCCGCCATGCCCAGCAGCGAGAGCGTGAACCACGTGCGCCTGCGCAGCCGCAGGGCCAGGGCAGTGTAGCCGAGCGAGCCCATCAGCAAGCCGGCCGACATGGCCGAGAGCACGTACCCCAACAGCTCGGGGCGTCCTATCTCGGTGAAGTAGACTGGCAGCACGAGGCCCTGGAAGCTGCCCATGACCATGATGATGCCGAAGGAGAGCAGCATCGAGGCCCGCAGAAGCTTGTCGCTCTTGAACAAAACGCGCACGCCATCGCGCAGAGATGCGCGGGCTGCCGCGACAATGCCTTGCGACCGGCTATCGGCGGTGCGTCCGGACGTCTTCTCCTCATTGCCCGTGCGCCCCACCGAGCGCGGCAGCGTAAGCGTGACCAGGGCCGCCGCGCACGAGAGCGCCGCCGTCACCCACAGCGCCGAGGCATCGCCCGCAAAGCCGATGAGAACAGCAGCCAGCGCCGGCCCCACGATGGTGACCAGCGATTCAAGGGATTGGCTGACGCCCAAGAACCGTTGCAGGTCGATGCCGTCGCGTCGCACCACCGCAGGCAACAGCGTGTCGCGCGCGGTCATGCCGGGAATGTCGCCGATGGCGCCCAACAGCCCCAGCACCACGAACCACCCGAAGCTCAACCCCCACACCATGTCAACGATGGGCAGAAGCGCGACGCTGGCAGCCGAAACCAGGTCGGACACGACGGATACGTTGCGCCGGTTCACCCGGTCGAGCAACGCGCCGCCCAGCAGCCCTACGAGCATCTGCGGCACGGCGCACACGAGCGCGAGCGTGCCAGCGGCCAGCGCGTCGCCCGTGCGGGCTAGCAGTATGAGCGGCAGCACCACCGCCGCCACCGAGTTGCCCAACAGCGAAAGCGCGCTGGACAGCACGAAGCGCAAGGTGGTGGTCGGGGCTTTCCTTTGAGCCAAGGCCATGATGGCCTCCTTTGCTGGTCGCTCAGGGTTGCTTCCAGCTGCATTCAAAACTATGACGTTGCGTCAGGGTCAAGCGACAGATGTGCGAAATGTGAAGAGGGCAGCGTACGCGCCACTGGAAGCGCCACGCGCAACGGTCGGCACGCTGCGGAGCCCCTTCTAGGACCTGGCGCTAGCGCGCTTCTTAGCCACATAGTCGACGATGGCCCTGTCGACCTGTTCCGCCACATCGCGTTGAGCCGGATTGAGCGTGCCTTGCAGCAAGGAATCGGTCAGCGCCCCCAACATGTTGTTGTCGGCATCGTCTTCCCAATTCGCCGGGTCAAGGCAATCGATCACCGCCCCGATGAGCTCTTTGCTGTCTGCCACGAGCGCATCCCGCTCGGCTTTGCTCGCATCAGGCCCCAAGGCATCGTTGCGACGCTGCACATCGTAGAGCTTCTCCAAGAGGCCCAGCTCTTCCAGCCGCGCGGCAACGCGCTCAAGCTCGGCGATGTCCTGATCGTCATAGAACTGGCCAGCGATCATCAGCGCTGCGCGGTCAGCCTCAGCCGCTGGCTCTGTCGTGCGCATGCGCTCATCGCCGAACAGGCGCTTCACCGTTCGCGCAAAATCGACGGGCAAGGCCGGGTCCAGCTGCTCGCGGCGCAGCAGCTCCACCGTGCGCCGCTGCTCTTGCAGGCGCTCTATTTGCAACTCCAACTCGTGGTCGAGCTCGTCGAGCGCCGCGGCTTCGAGCGCAGCCCTTGAGGCGCCCGGACCCGCGGCACCTTCCGCACCCTCAGCAGCGTCGGCGGCGAGCATTTCCCTGATGTACGACAGCGGGAATCCCAGCGCGGCCAGGCGCTTGATGTGCAGCACTCGCGCCAGGTCGGCAGCACCATAATCGCGATAGCCGTTAGCGTGACGCGGCGGCTCGGCCAGCAGCCCCATGGCATGGTAGTGGCGCAACGTGCGAACGCTCACATCGGCGATTCGCGCCACCTCGCTGCTTCGCATGAGCCTTCCTTCCGCTTCGGTGCCAGGGCTTTCGTCAAAGTATAGCGCCTTGCGGCGAAAGGCGCGGAAGGCCCCGCGCGATGTCAGGAGGCCGTGTTCACTAGCGCCACCGTGTAGGCCACCGAGCAGACGGGCTTCGTGGTTTCGGCTAGGCTGGACAGCAGCGCCTCAGGTATCGCGAAGCGGTAGCTTATCGGGACGCGGTCCTCGTAGGCTTGCATGGTGAGGGCAGCCAGCTTGCCTGCGTCAGACTCGGTCGCGGAAGCCCCCAATGGGAATGAGAAGGCGACATTGGCACCGTCAGGTTGCCATGCGGCGCCTTCCCCTGCGAGCACCTGCAGTCGCACCTGGGATTCGTTGCCAGCGCCGAACAGCTCGGTCGCGCCAGGCAGCGACGCGAACTCAACAGAGGCCACCTTCAGCGGCTCGCCGCAGCGCGACTCGATGTAGCCCGTTGCTGTCGTCTGGTCCTCGATGCCGAGCACATCCACCCGCGCGGTCACCTCAAGGGGCACATCGGCGGACAGCACCGGTACCCAATGAGCATAATATGTTGTGGGTACTGTCGGCGTAAGCGTCGTCGATGTAACTTTATTGCCTTCAGTAGCCGCATCATACCAACCCCCAAAAACATATCCTATCTTCTGTGGAATGTCTGGCGGCTGCGCCACATAGCCTCCCCAAGGAGAATACGTTTCATACGATTCATCCGTACCGTTGTTTGCTGCGAAGGTGCACTTTATCGATGTTGCTGTATAGACAGGCTCTAGCGGATTCGCACGTGTTTCAAATGTTGCGCCCGTTGCTAAGGTGTTCGAAATGCTATTGATGTACTCCGCATTAATCGTAAGCCGGAATGGCTTGCCGCTTTGCAAGTCGGCAACGCTCACGTAACCCCCTCCGCATCCTGTACGCACCTGAAAGCCTATAAGGGCATAACCCGTTCGCTGGAACACCGCCTGCTCCCACCCTCTAGATGCATACTCGAAAGATTCGACCATCAATGTCACCGCTGTATCTTTTGTGCCAGAACCGTAGTTGCCGGCTCGTGGCAATGAGGGACCTGCCGAAGAAGGCCATGCAATGCCTCCGCTGAACGAGCCCTTAATCACCTCGTTGCCACCCGGCTTTCCTTCAGCGGTATATGACCATACCTTTATCGTTCCGGCCGAACGATAAGCACCGTAACTATATACAGGCTCAAGCGGGAAACCGGATGACAGAATAAAGGCTTCCCCGCTCGGTTTTACATAGCATGATGCTTGCAAGTAACGAGCATTGAGGATGACCGAGAACGGCAATCCTTTTTCAAGCATCTCTACCGTGATGAAGCCACTACCGCAACCTTCGCGTACGCGAAACCCTTCCAGCACGCTCGTATTGTCTTTCTTGAAGTACGTATCATTCTGCCAACCACGAATCGAAGTCGTAAAAGAAGTTATGCTGATGGTCACCGGAGTGTCTGCCGACCCATTACCGTAGTTTCCAATGCGAGGAAGATCCGCCCCCGCTGAACGCGGCCATGAAACGCTTCCTGCAAAAGCGCCATCAATGATAGGGGCATCATTCGTATTATTCTTATTGTCGAACGACCTCGACCAAACAGTGAGCTTGCCTGAAACATCATTGGCACCATATTCGAAAACGGGCTCCAAAGGCCAATTCCCGGACTGGATGCGAGCAACACCATCTGGCGTCAAATACGACACCGTGTTCATGCTCAAGCCAAGCAACGTAAAGCTAAATGGGCCACCTTGCTGCAATGAGCCTACGCTAATAAAGCCTTCGCCGCACCCCTCGCGCACTTGAAACCCTGTAAGCGCATAGCCCTTCTTTTGATACCTTTCTTCCTTCCATGGCTCGCTGCTTGACGTATAGCTTGTCACGTTCACCGTAATTGGCGTATCGCCCTTAAGAGGGAGCTCGTCTCCCGCAACACCATTTGGCCAAGACACCGAGCCAAAGAAACTGCCATCGAGAACCGCACCGCCATCGGTATATTCAGCCGTTTTAGAAAACACGGATAGTTGCCCGAAGTAAACGGGAGATTGCTTTTCATGAACTGGCTCAAAAGGATAGTTCGACGTGTAGATGCCCGCACTTCCCTTTTGCGCATCATAGAAGGAGGATGACTGTAAGGAGCTTGCACGGAAAGTGACTGTGAAAGAGCCTCCTGACCTTAACGTATTAACCGAGATAAACCCTTCTCCACAGCCCCCACGCACTCTGAACCCGGTAAGCTCATAGCCGCTTTTTCGAAACACGGTGCTATTCCATTTTGTATGCGCAGAAGTATAGCTATCTACCTTGATAGTGATAGGCGCCTGAGCTTTATCAGCAGCCGTTCCCGCCGGCAACACATCGCCGTAAGACGCCGGCCATGATACCGTCCCCGAAAAAGACCCATCCAAGACGGAGTTTCCTCCTTCGGGCACACCCGCCGCGTTGTACCCCCAAGCTGCGATAGCGCCCGAAGCTGTCTTGCGAGCATGAACCGGCTCTAGCGGCCAGTTACTCGAAGCTATTATGGTATTGCTTGCGCTGGCCGTGCTGTTTGGCCCTAAGCTAAGCGCATATAACATGAAAGAGAACCCTGTGCCTCTCTCTAGGTCCTCGACGCTGATAAAGCCCTCGCCACAGCCCTCGCGCACCCTGAATCCAGTAAGCTCGTATCCTTCTTTGTGATAAACAGGATCCTCCCAGTAGCGCTCGACAAATGGTTGAAGCGTATATATCTCGATGTTAACTTCGGCTTTGTTGCCAGCGGTCCCATAGCGAGAGAGGGTAGGCACATCGCTTCCTGCATCCGCTGGCCATGAGAGATGCCCTGTAAATGTGCCGTACAGTGGTGATTGTGGCGTTGTTACGCCATTGGTGTCACGCGACCATACCTGAATAGTGCGCGTTCCTGTATCAGAGGTCACCTCTACCGCATTCGCATAGACCGGCAGCAACGGATTGTTTGTGCTTTCGATTTTTACGGCCCCATTATCATTGGCATAAGACGAGCCGTGGATATGGTTGGCAAACAACGTAAAGCTGAACTTGCTGCCGGCTTCAAGGTTTTTGATAGTAAAGGAGCCAGAACCTCCTTCGGGACGCACTTTGAAGCCTACCAGCTTATGGTTCGCATTGTCGAATACTTCGTTTTCCCAATAATGAACCGAATCCCTTAATTCAAGAACTGTGATGGTCACTGGAGTAGTGGCCGAACCGCTACCGTACGCGCCAACACGCGGCAGGCTAGCACCCGCTGAAGCCGGCCACGAAACAATGCCGTCAAACGTCCCATCTAGCACCCAGTTTTCAATGCCGCCTGCCGCATTGCGTCCAGCCACCTTGAGCACTCCAGTGGCATTGTTAACGGTTTTCATGGCTTCTGCCGACTGCAACGCTGACTCGCTTAACGTTGCCAGCTCTGATTCATTGGCAGTCAGTTCCCCAGTCTCAACTTCGCCGGAACCTAAAGGCGCGGCATACATAACCTCGAAGCCGGACTGCTTCCAAACATCGGCATCTGCATCAGTAGGAACGTATGCTGTCACAAGGGCTGGGTTGACCTCCGGCAAATCGCCCTCTATCGAAGACAAGGCAACTATGGCAGTGATCTGTGCGTTGGCTGAACTGGATGCCTCTTCAAGCTCTGGGGAATTATTAGGGCTAGCAGCCCGATCAGCCAAGATGGATGATGCAGGAAGAGACACCGTAGGTATTGCGGTGAACACATCAGGGCTGATAGAGGTCACGCTTGACGGTGCGTTGATGGCTGCGAGGTTCGCGCAGGCTTCGAGGGCGCCAGCAGCTATGGTCGTGCAACCTTCGCGGATGGTTATCTCAGTGGCGCCTGCTGGCACACGAAGGAGAGTCGTGCCGTCGGCATCGTAGAGGAGTCCTTCCCAGGAGGAGAGGTACGCGCTGTCCGCATCGACCGAGATCGCATCCACGCCAGCACAATGCGAGAAGGCTGACGCGTCCACCTCCTCGGCCTTGTCGGAGATGCGGACAGCGCCCTGCCTGCCCCCGGGAATGAGCAGGAGGCTTGATCGGGTGGCGTCGTAGAGGACGCCGTCGTAAGAGGAATAGGCGGGGTTGTCGTCAGCGACGGCGACGTTGGCAACATCGCTCGAGCGGAACGCGCGGTCGTCGACATCCGAGACGGATGCGGGCAATGCGACATCGGTCACGCCCGAGAGGTAGAACGCGTAAGGGGCTATGGAGGTGAGGGCGTAGTCGGCGCCCTCGTAGGTGACGAATCCGGGGAGAATGAGGTTGGCGACGCCAGCTTCGCTGGCATGGCCTTCATCGGACCCTTCGACTACGCCGCCTTCGGCGGCTTCGCTCAGGGTGGCGGAGGGGGCGGCAGCTTCGCTGCCTTCGCTCAGAATGACGGAAGGAGCAACGCCGACGAGCTCGACGGCAGATTCACTTGTGACCGCAAAGGTCAGGCCATCGACGGTGAAGGAGCCTACGATAGGCCCGCTGTCGAGCATCACGTCAGCATTGACGAATGCCGCAGGCTTGCCAGCAAGGGCAGAGGCGAGGGTCAGTGGTCTTTCATTGGATTCTTTGGCTGCGGGACCTGCGGCCCCTTCGCTCAGGGTAACGGAAGGCTCGCCTTCCGCATCCGCACCTGCACCGCTATCCGCGGCGGCGCCTTCCGCAGCTTCTTCAGAGGCTGAAGGGACCTCCGAACCAGGATCTGGTTCGCTTTGGCTTAGAGGGCTACCCCCCCCACGCCTTCTGCCAAGGCGTCAGCGGGCAGCAGGCTTGAAGCCAACATGATAGACAAGGCTATGCCGAAAGATGATGCGGCAGCATGCCGCAAGGCGTTACCGATTCGCATTTCGTCTTGCTTCCTTCCCGATGCGAAAGCAAAGTATGTTCCCGTTTTGCTCAGCG
>CAJUQH010000013.1 GCA_910588095.1 uncultured Eggerthellaceae bacterium | reverse complement strand
AACAAGTGGGACTGGAAACTTTTGTTTCCAGTCCCACTATCGGGGTTCAGTTCACGAAGGACCGCCCTTTCCGTTGCGGTAGCTGGACCAGTCGGCTAGGCCTTCTGCTCCACAGCAATCGCCTCGACGGCATCGTCGTCCTCGGCGACCTCGACCTCGATGCCCACGATGTTGTGCAGCTCGGGGTCGTACACCATGCCGCCATGCTCCTTATGGAAGAACATGAGCTTGGTGGGGGCGGTGCCCTCCACGTTGGCAAGGTAGATGTGGATGAACATGAAGATGATGAACACGAACATCATGAAGTAGTGGATGATGCGCACGCTCATCAGGCCGCCCAGCAGCGTGGTGGTGCCCCAGAAGAACGGCAGCATCATGGTCACGTTCCACAGGCACAGGCCCGTCCAGAACATGATGACGATGAGCACCGGGATGAGCAGGTAGCTCAGCTTCTGCGGCACGCCCAGCTTGGCGCCCAGCGGATGCTCCTTCTTCAGGAACAGGTAGTACTTGATCCACTCAAGGGCCTGGTGGCGGTTCTCAGCCTGCGGCAGCCAGGTCTTGTAGTCCTTGACCTGCTTGCGCGTGCCGCCGGTGGGCGCCGACTTCAGCGTGAACGCGAAGATGACGCGCACCACGCAGTTGATGAAGATCACGAAGCCGAAGAACACGTGCAGGCCACGGCAGATGCCCATGGTGTCAGGGATGAACGGGTAGTGGATGAGGAAGCCCGTCAGGATGAGGACGACCATGGCCACCAGGTTGATCCAGTGCGTGATGACGAACGGCAGCGGATGCGCCTCACGGTAGTGTGCGAGATGTGCCATTTACTTCACCCCCCAAGGGCTGGTGACCGTCTCGAACGACTTGCCCGTGGCCGGCTCGGTCACGTGGACCGCGCAGGCAGTGCAGGGATCGAACGCGTGAACGGTACGCAGTGCGTTGATGGGCTTCTCGATGTCCTCCACCGGCACGCCGATAAGGGCCTGCTCCAGCGGGCCATGGACACCCTCGGCGTTCATCGGCGCTAGGTTCCAGGTGGACGGGATGATGATCTGGTAGCCCTTGATCTTGCCGTTCTCCACCTTCTCAGAATGGTAGAGAGCGCCGCGCGGGGCCTCCCAGAAGCCCGCGCCCTCGCCGGTGGTGCGCACCGGCTCGCGGAAGTACTCGGAGTCGCCGGAAGCCAGGGCCTCCATGAGCTCGGGCACCCAGACGTTCTTCATCAGGTGCGCCACGTACATGGTCTCCACCTGGCGGATGCCGGTGCGGCCGAGCGTGTTCTGGAACAGGCTCAGGTCGCCCTTGGTGCCGCCGAGCGCCACCGTGACCGCGTCGACGTTCTCGACGATCCACGGCACGCCACGGCGATACGCGGCGAACACGCGGGCCATCGAGCCAGCCTCCATGGGCTTGCCGTCGTACGCCGGGCACTTGACCCAGGTGTAGCGGTCCTCGACGTTGTAGTCGGTGAAGTCAGGCTCGGTGACGAAGTACGGGCTCTCGTAGGTGCCGTCGCCCTTGTACCAGGAGTGGCCCATGTACTCGGTGATGAGGCTCTCGTCGACGTCAGAGACGCCGAAGTCCTCGTCGAGCACGGCCATGGGCAGGTAGCGGTGCTGCATCTGCTCGATGTAGTCGCCGTTGTAGGGCCAGCCATTGCCCTCGAACACGCCCCAGGCGATGTAGCGGCCGCAGCCCTTGCCGAAGCCAAGGGCCTCGGGGTAAGCGCCAGCCAGGGCCAGCGTGTCGGGCAGGACGGTCTCGAACACCCAGTTGTAGATCTCGTCGACCATGGCCTTCAGGTCGTCGAGCTTGCTCTCGGTGGGCACGAACATGGTGCCGCCCGGGATGGACGTCATGACGTGGGGCATCTTGCCGCCCAGCAGCGCTGCCACCTCGGAAGCGCGAGCCTGCATCTTCAGGGCCTCGAGGTAATGGGCCGTCAGGATGAGGTCGAGCTCGGGGGTGAGCTTGTAGGCGGTGCCGCCGTCAGCGTCGAACCAGTTGCCCGAGAAGATGGACAGCTGGCCGTTGGCCGCGAAGGCCGCCAGCTTCTCCTTGAGCGTGCGGAAGTCGCTGTGCATGGACAGCCCCTTCTCCTGGGCCACGTCGTAGGCGTCGGCCACGTTGGCGGAAAGGGCGTTCAGCGGGTTGACGTAATCGAGGCCGGCCAGGTTGTACAGCCACAGGATATGGCTGTGCAGGAACTGGGCACCCTCCAGCAGGTTGCGGATGAGCCGCGCGTTGTTGGAGATGGTGATGCCGTAGGCCTTCTCGCCGGCGATGGAGGAAGCATGGGCGTGGGAGACCGGGCAGACGCCGCAGATGCGCTCGACTATCTGAGCGGCATCCTCGGGTGTGCGGTCCTGCACGACGAGCTCCATGCCACGGAAGCAGCCTCCAGACACCCAGGCATCGGAGACGCGGCCGTTGGAGACCTCCATCTCGACGCGCAGGTGACCCTCGATACGGGTGATCGGGTCGATAACAGAACGTGTCATTTAAGGCTCACCTCCTAGTTCTTCTTCGCGGGACGGGCAGTGTTAGCGGCGACGCGGTCAGCGTCGATGACAGGGCCGCCCTCGACCGGATCGGCGTAGGTGCCGATGGAGGCCTCGGGGTGCTCCTTGTCCCACTTGCGGATCTTCTCGAAGTCGGCGCCGCCGTCCATGCGGCCCGTCTTCTTCATGCCGAAGCCGTGCACCACCAGGGCAGCAGCCACCAGGCCGGTGACGACCCAGGCCACGGTGCCCGGCTGGAACGTCAGGCCGCCCACGCGCAGGTCGCGGAAGCGCTTGTAGAACGGGGTGTTGGTCTCGACCCAGTTCTGGCCCGGGTTCATCGGGTTGGACTCGCAGCAGCCGATGCAGGGCGCGCCGGACTGGACGCACCAGGAGCGGCGGTTGTTGTACAGCGTCACGCCGCACACGGCGCGGGTCTGCGGGCCACGGCAGCCGACGGGGTACAGGCAGTAGCCCTTCGCCTCTTCCTCGGAGCCGAACGCGTAGACGAACTCGCCGTTCTCGAAGTGGCCGCGACGCTCGCAGTTGTCATGGATGGTCTGGTCGAACAGGCTGGCGGGCATGTTGAAGCTGTTCAGCTTGATCAGGCCCGGGTCCTTCATGACCACCACGTCCACGAGCACCGACATGACCCACTCGGGGTTCACGGGGCAGCCGGGGACGTTGATGACCGGCGTGCTGACGCCGGCCTTCTGCAGGTACTGCTGGACACCCAGGGCGTTGGCCGGGTTCGGGTAGGCTGCCATCCAGCCGCCGTTGACGGCGCAGGAGCCCACGGCCACCACGGCATTGGCGCTCTCGGCGGCCTCGACGAGCGCGGCGGTGCCGACCTCGCCTGCCACGCGCAGGGCGTTGCCGTCCCAGCCCTCGAGCACGGCCCCTTCGTACACTAAGATGTAGTTGCCTGCTTCGATGGTCTGGGCCTTGGCCTCCTCCACCGAATGACCGGCAGCCGCGGACAGGGTCTCCGAGTAGTTCAGGGAGATCATGTCGAGCACGACGGTGGCGACATCCGGGGTCTCGACCTGAGCGAACGACTCAGTGCAACCCGTGCACGAAGCCCCCTCTATCCAGATGACCGGATACAGGTCGCCCGACGTCGCACCGATGACGGAGTCCTCCAGCGCTTCGGCGATGCGCGGCACTGCCATCTGGGACAGGCCCGCTGCAGCGGCGACGGCCCCGCACAGCTTCATGAAGCTGCGGCGGCTGACGCCCCGCGATGCCAGCACGCTGTCGAAATCCGCGATCGTGGCATGGTTTTCCATGTGTACACCTCCTCTAGGTGTCCTCGCCTTCTTACATGCGTAGGCTATTCTCCCTTAAAAATGGAGAAGATATGGAGCGGAACCAACGAAACAGTGACGAAGCCCGCGCCAACGGCGCGAAAATGTTACGAGCGCAGGTCAGCGTAACAATAAGGGCGCGAACCGGCATGGGCGCGGGGCGCCTACAGCACCGGGTAGCTGCCCAGCACCTTCACCTCGCGCAGCTTCATGCGCAGGCAGTTGAGCGCCGTCTGCACCTCGAGCGTGGTGGCCGGCCCCTCGAACTCGATGAAGAACATGTAGTCGCCCAGCTGCTGCTTGGTGGGCCGCGACTGGATCATGGTCATGTTGATGCCGGCGTAGGCCAGCTCTGTGAGGATCATGTTGAGCGTGCCGGCGCGGTCTTCCTGCATGAACAGCGCGAGCGAGGTCTTGGTGCGGCTGCCCGCCAGCGGCAGCGGCGGCGTGCCCGGGCGCCCGATGAGCGCGAAGGCCGTCTGGTTGCCCAGGTGGTCCTCGATGTCGGCCGCCTCCACGCGGGCGCCATGGACCTCGGCCGCGAAGGCGTTGCCGATGCCGGCCACCGTCGGGTCGCTAGCGGCCAGGCGCGCGCTCTCGGCCGTGGAGGGCGTGGTCATCGTGGCGCGGCCGGGCAGCCTCTCGTTGAGGAAGCGGCGGCACTGGGCCAGGCCCTGGGCGTGGGACGCCACGGTAACCACCTTATCGAGGCTGGCATCAGGGTGCAGCAGCAGGCAGTGGTGGATGTCCACCACCAGCTCGGCCAGGATGACCGCGTTGCTGCGGAAGGCGAAGTTGTCGAGCGTGGCCGTGACCGGGCCTTCCAGGGCGTTCTCCTTGCCCACCACGCCGTAGGCGGCGCGGCCCCGGTCGACGCAGTCGAACACCTCGTCGAACGACGCGCACTCCAGGTAGATGGGGTCGGCGATGCCCAGATGCCCGGCGAAGGCGCGGGCGGCTTCGTGGGTGTAGGTGCCAAGGGGCCCCAGGTAGGCCAGGGTGCGGTTGATGTCCTCGCTTGTCATGGCGGCATCCGGTCCTTCGTCTCGACGGCCCGGCGGCAGCGGCTCGCGCCCCCGGGGATGGCATGGTGTCAGGCGATTATACCAAGATGCTCCAGCAGCGTTTTCAAGCCGATGAGCACGAGCACCACGCCTCCGGCAATGGTCGCCGCCTTGTTGTAGCGGCTGCCCACCTGGTGCCCGAGCGCCACGCCCACCAGCGACAGAACGAACGTGACCACGCCGATGACCGCTACGGCCACCACGATGTCGACGCTGAGGAAGGCGAAGGTGCAGCCCACGGCGAAGGCGTCGATGGAGGTGGCCACGCCCAGCATGAGCAGCTCGGCCACGGGCAGCGCCTGCTCGTCGGCCGGGCAGGCGTCGTCGGGCTGCTCGTGCAGGCCGTCCCACACCATCTTCGCGCCGATGACCCCCAACAGCCCGAAGGCCACCCAGTGGTCCACCGGCTCGACGTACTGCGAGAACTGGGTGCCCAGCGCCCACCCCACCAGCGGCATGGCCGCCTGGAACAGCCCGAAGCACAGCGCGATGGCCAGGGCCTGCCCCCAGCGCACCTGGCGCATGCACAGCCCCTTGCCCACCGACACGGCGAAGGCGTCCATGGAAAGCCCCACGGCTATGACCAGCAGCTCGACGAAGCCCACGGCGCCCCCCCCCTACGGCACCAGCCGGCCGTCGGGCGCGATGCGGAAGAACCCCTCGGACTCAAGGTCGGCCACGATGGAGCCGAACAGCGCCTCGTCCACGGCAGGGCGCCCCGCGGCGGCTTCCGCCTCGTTCAGCTCGGCCAGCACCTGGGCTGGCTCCACGCCAGCCGCCTCGGCCGTCAGCACGCGGCGCACCACCCACGAGCGCTTCTGGCGCCGCGAGCCCTCGAAGGCCGACTGGCGCGCGTGATGGGCGCTCTTGCGGCTGGGGTTGGGCACCGTGGCCTTGAGGTGCGCCCCGTAGTCGAGCAGCGCGTAGTACCAGCCGCGCGGGTCGTCGGCCGGGCAGGAGTCGGCCACGTAGGGCTCCAGCTGCCGGTCGCGCACCGCCTCGTCGTTCGGGAACAGCTCGTGGATGAACACGGCGCGCACGTTCGTCTCGAGGTAGACGCCGGGCTCGTCGAAGGCGAAGGCGCGCACGCCGGCCGCTGTGGCGGGCCCGATGCCCGGCAGCGCCAGCAGCTCGTCGTAGCCGCGGGGCAGCTGCCCACCATAGCGGGTGGCGCATTCCTCGGCCGCGCGCTTGAGGGCCAGGGCACGGCGGTTGTAGCCGAGCCCCTGCCACAGCTCGAGCACAGCGGCCGTGTCGGCCGCAGCCAGGGCGTCCACCGTGGGAAAGGCGGCCAGGAACCGGCGCCAGAAGCGCTCGACGCGCGCCACCTGGGTCTGCTGGAGCATCACCTCCGACACGAGCACCGCATAGGGGTCGTCGATGTAGCGCCAGGGCAGGCTGCGGTGGCACTCGGCGCCCATGCGGCGCACGCGCTCGATGAAAGGGCCGCGCGCCAAGGCGGCACGCGGCCAGTCAGCTCCAAGGGCTTCGGCCATGGGCTATTCTTCAGACCCGAGCATGGCCTCGATGCCGTCGATGTCGCTGCGGAAGTCGCGCAGCACCGCGTCTTCGAGCTCGTGGTACTCGTCGGACTCGAGCGGATGGCACGCCGCCAGTTTGTCGAAGATGTTCTCGCGCGTGACCGGGTGGTAGCGCCGCTGCATGAGCCCCAGCTTGTACGCTTCCTCTATGGCCTCGCGCACCGCCAGGCAGATGTCGTAGCGCGGCAGGTTGGCCGAGAAGCGCACCAGGTCGGCGCGGTTGATGCTGCGCAGCGACGGGTGGGCGCGGGCCAGGTCGAGCCACAGGTCGACCCGCTCCTCGGGAGTGGGCAGCGCTATCTCGATGAACGACACCGGCGTGAGCAGGTCGAGGAACACCGGCGCCACCTCGACGTCCTGCGAGCTGGAAGCCAGCACGTACACGTCGGGGCTCTCCACGGCGAAGCGCACCATGTTGAGCGCCTCGCTCGCCCCGCGCGACAGCTGCATGGCGAAGATGCCGGCCATGTCCTCCCCCACGTCGGAAGGGGGCGGGGCCCACAGGTCGAGGTCCTCCAGCACCAGCACGCCACCGTTGTCGAACACGCTGCGCAGGTTGCCCGGGCGCTGCACGTCGGACGCCTGGCAGCTCACGCACAGCACGGGCAGGCCCTGGATGTTCTCTTCCATGCGCATGCGCACCGCCGGCAGCTTCAACTCGCCGATGGTGGCCTCGATGAAGCGGCTGGCGTCCTCGCGCGCCTGGGCGCGGAACAGCAGCGAGTCCACCGCGGGGGTGCGGTCGAGGCCGTGACGGCTGTTCAGAAGGTCGACGAGCTCCTTGAAGCCCGCGTCGTCCTTCACGCCTATGCCGAAGTCGGCCATGGCCCGTATCGTCTCGCCGTAGCCGGAAAGGCGGCTGTAGTCGAGCACGCCCTCTTCCGAGCCGAACATGAGGTCAGCCACCGGGGACGCGCTGCGCTCCTTCGCCGCGGGGCCTTCCGCAGCGTCGGCCGGAGCAGGCAGCAGCCCGCGGGCCTTGCGCGGAGAGGGCTTTCCGTCGCTGGCCTCGCCCTTGCCACGTGGCTTGGCGTGGGCTCGCAGCGTGACCGACGACATGCCGCCCAGCAGCCCTGGCAGCGGCGTTTCCACCATGCCGTCGAACTGCAGCGCGTCGCCGCCCAGCAGGTCTTGGGATATCATCTCGGCCATGTCCTCCAGGTCTTCCCGGGAAAGGCCGAACTCCTCCAGCTTGTCCAGCGCCAGGTTCTGCAGCTCGTCGGCGCAGATGGCTATCTCGTCGGCGCTCAGGTACGGCTCAAGCTTCTCGAAGATGTACTCGGCCATCGAGCGCTCCTTGTGGGAGCAGGCCAGCACCCACGCCTGCTTCAGGCCGGTGAGCGCGTCTTCGGAAGGGCGTGCCTCGTCGACGGCCGCCTCCTCGAAGGCAGCCAGGTAAAGGTACATGCTCAGCACGGCGTCGCCGCCGGTCTCGGCGGCACGGGCGCGCGCCAGGTACTCGGTGGAGAGGATGCGGTGCTCGTCGCCGGGTATGCTGTGCTCGGTGCTCTGCGCCATCGGGTCCACCTCGCTTTCTTGGATGGTCGTGCGGATAACGGGCGGGGAAGGGCGTGACAGGCGTGGATTCGCAGGCGTTGGGAGCGTGGCCCTTCCCTCTTTTTCTCATGGCCCAGTTTAGCGCATGGCCGCGGCGGCGCGCTACCGCACGGCGGGCGCTTACACCAAATAGGTAAAGTTCCCGTCAGCCGGCCGTCACCGAGGCACCCCTACCCCAGCAGCGCGCGGCCGAGGGCCAGGAACTCCTGCTGGGAAAGGGTCTCGCCGCGGCGGCGCGGGTCGATGCCGGCCTGCTCGAACAGCTGCGGCAGCCGTTCGGCCACGGCGGCCCCTTCGGCGCCCAAGCCGCTGAAGTGCGCCTTGGCGGAGTTCGCCAGGGTCTTGCGGCGGTTGGCGAAGGCGGCGTCGGCCATGGTGCAGGCAGCGCGCACCAGGTCGGGGCCAGCCGGGATCCCCTCCGCGTCGAGGGGTGCTATGCGGTCGAGGCGCACCACGGCGCTCTCCACCCGCGGCGGCGGGAAGAAGTTGCCCGCTCCCACGGCGAAGCGGCCAGCGGGGGCCGCGTGCAGCCCGAGCTTCACCGTGTAGGCGCCGTAGGACTTGGTGCCGGGCTGGGCGCAGATGCGGTCGGCCACCTCCTTCTGCACCATGACCGTGGCCGAGCCCACATGGGCGAAGCGCTCGAAGTAGCCCAGCACGAGCGTGGCGGCCACCGCGTAGGGCAGGTTGGCCACCAGCTTGCCCGGCGGCGGCAGCTCTGGCGGGAAGTCGGCGGCAGCCAGCGCGAGCGCGTCCTTCTGCAGCAGCGTGAGGCGGCCTTCGCTGCCGGCCAGGGTGTCGGCCAGGATGGGCGGCAGGGCCGGGTCCTTCTCCACGGCCACCACGTGGCGCGCGTGGGCCAGCAGCGCGCAGGTGAGCGTGCCGATGCCCGGCCCCACCTCCAGCACCACGTCGTCGGGCCCTACGGCGGAAAGCTCCAGGATGCGGCGCACCACATCGTCGTTGACGAGGAAGTTCTGGCCCAGGCCGTGCTTCGTCCATGCGCCATGGCGCTCCAGCACCTCGCGCGTGGCAGCCACGCTGGCCAGCGGCGACGCCTTAGCCACGCTTCTTGGCCCCCTTGGCAGCCGGCTTGCCGGAGCCCTTGGCCTTCTTGCCGGGCTGGGCGCCCTGGGCATGCCCCGCGCCCTTGCCGGGCTTCGACCCCTTGCCGCCCTTCTTCTTGGGGCGGTCGGCCGCGCCCAGGTCGAGCTTGGCACGCGCGGCGCCATCCGGCTGATTGGTCGGCGCGAGGCCCGGCTCGGGGGAGCCCTGCGCGGCGATGCCGCCTTCCACGGCGCTCGAAGCCGGGGCAGCCTCGGCCGCCTCCCGCGCAGCCGTAGCCCCGCCGAAGCCGCCCACCGGCGGGATGGGGTACTCGTCGGCCTCGGCCGTTATCTCGCCGTCGGGCGCCACCTTCCCCACCCAGTCCAGAACCAGCTCCAGCGAGAACCCGGCCACGCCGAAGGCCGAGCGCACCTCGCCGATGAGCGGCTCGAAGCCGTGCGGGTCGCCGCCTTCGCCCACCACGTGCAGCACCAGCGGGCGGCGCTGCTGGCGGCGCGCGTCCGACCAGTAGTAGGGCTGCATGCGGTCGAGCAGCGCCTTGCACGGCGCCGGCACGCCCGCGAAGTACACCGGGCACACCACCACCAGCTCGTCGGCGGCATCGAGGTGCTTGCGCACCTCCCCCATGTCGTCGGCGATGATGCAGCTGTGGCTGGGCGCCGTGCTGGCGGCGATGGCCGCGCAAGCCGAGAGCGGGTCGCCCTCTTCCAGCGGCTCGGGCGGCGGCGTGACCTGGCGGCATGCGCCGCAACCGACGCAAGGGGCCACGTCGACGCTGGCCACCGACACGATGGACACGCCGTCTTCGGGGCACTCGTCGATGCACGCCTGGAACAGCTGGTCGGCCAGGGCGGCGCTGCGGCCTTCGGCGCGGGGCGACCCGACTACGATGACGCGGTGCATGCTTACTCCTTCAGGCAGTATCGGGCAGGGCTCACGGGCACCTCGACTCAAGCGCGCGGGCGGTCGAGCAGGCCCACGGCATTGCGGTAGAGCTGGCCCAGGAACGCCTCCAGCTCCTCGGGCGAGCCGTCGGCGCCGCGGACGCGGGCCAGGGCCTCGGCCGTGAACACGGTGTACTCGGGGCCGCACTCGTTGCCGCGAAGGGGCTCGGGGGCCATGTAGGGCGCGTCGGTCTCGGTGAGCAGCCGATTCAGCGGCACCAGCCGCGCCGCCTCGCGCACCTCGTCGGCCTTCTTGAACGTCAGGGCACCGCCGAAGGCCACGTAGCAGCCGGCGTCCAGCCAGCGGCGCAGCTCGTCGGGCCCAAGGTTGTAGCAGTGCAGCAGCGTGCCCGCCTCGGGGAAGCCCCCCTCGGCCATGATGGCGAAGGCGTCGTCGTGGGCCTCGCGCACGTGCAGGATCACGGGCAGCCCCGCCCCGCGAGCCAAGGCAAGCTGGCGGCGGAAGGCGCTGCGCTGCACGTCGCGTGGCGAGAGGTCGTAGTGGTAGTCGAGCCCTATCTCGCCCACGGCGCTCACGCGCTTGTCGTCGCGCAGGCGCTCGGCTAGGGCGCGCTCCAGCTCGTCGGTGTACCCCGTGGCGTTATGCGGGTGAACGCCAACGGCCATGCGCAAGGCCGGCACCTTCGGATGCGGGCAGCTGGCGCATAGGGCCTGCAAGCTGGGCTCGATCTCGTACGCCACGCTGGCGGCGCGGCGCTTCCATACCTCCACCTGGTCGAAGGTGCCCCAGCCGTCCTCGACCGGGTCGACGATGGCGCACACGAACCCTATGCCGTGCACCGCCGCCCGCGCCAGCGAGAGCGCCGGGTCGGAGAGCAGGTGGATGTGGGCATGGGTGTCGGCCACCACATGGCCGAGCTCGGGCGCCGGCACCTCGCGCCAGGTGCCGTGCTTGCGCTTCTGGCGGAACTTGGTGTCGCGGAAAGCGGCTGCTTCCTCAGGGTTGTCCATCGTCTTCCAATCGGTCGAAGGCGCGCCTCGGGCAGACCTTCCCTATTCGAAATCGGGAAGGTTGTCCACGTCCAGGCGCGGGAACAGCGGGTCGCCCACCTCCACCGCGTTGCCCGCGGGCAGCTGGCCCCAAGCGCTCGCCGCGGCGATGTCGTCCACCTCCGCAATGCCGCCCAAGCCCAGGCGCTCGAACACCGTCGCCGACGTTGCGGGCGCAAAGGGCGCCATGTACAGCGCCACGATGCGGATGGCCTCCAGCAGGTTGTACATGACCGCGGCCAGCTCGTCGGCCCTTTCCGGGTCCTTCGCCAGGCGGAACGGCTCCGTCTCCTCGATGTAGCGGTTCGCGCGCGCGGCCAGGCGCTGCACCGCCGCCGCAGCCCCCGTGAAGTCCACCTGGGCCATGGCGGCGTCGTAGGCCTCGTGCAGGCCCGCGGCCTCGTCGCGCAGGGGGTTCGCCTCGGCGCCGGCCGGCGGCTCGGGCACGCGGCCGTCGAAGTACTTCTTCGTCATGTTGGTCACGCGGCTCACCAGGTTGCCCCAGGTGTTGGCCAACTCGTTGTTGTACACCTGCACCATGCGCTCCATGGATATGCTGCCGTCGTGGCCGAACTGCACGTCGCTCATGAAGTAGTAGCGGTAGGCATCCACGCCGAACACGCCCACCAGGTCGGCCGGGCGCAGCGCATTGCCCTTGGACTTGCTCATCTTCTCGCCCTTGGTCAGCAGGAAGCCGTGGCCGAACACCGTGTGGGTGATGGGCATGCCGGCGGCCATGAGCATGGCCGGCCAGATGACGCAGTGGAAGCGGATGATGTCCTTGCCAACGAAGTGGTACTGCATGGGCCAGTGATGGTCGAACTCGCCGGGGCGGTCGGGGTCGGCATAGCCGATGCCGGTGAGGTAGGCCAGCAGCGCGTCGGCCCACACGTAGGCCACGTGCCCCTCGTCGAAGGGCAACGGCACGCCCCAGTCGAAGGTGGAGCGGCTGATGGAGAGGTCCTTGAGCCCCCGGCTGACGAACGACACGATCTCGTTCTTGCGGCTCTCTGGGCGGATGAAATCGGGGTTGGCCTCGTAGAAGTCGAGCAGCGGCTGCTGGAACTCCGACAGCTTGAAGAACCAGTTCTCCTCGCCCGAGGCCATCAGCTGCACGGGGCGCTTGCAGTCGGGGCACACGAAGGCGCCTTCCTCGTCTTTCTCGAGGTCGCTCTCGGCATAGTACGTCTCCTCGTGGACGCAGTACCAGCCCTCGTAGGCGCCCTTGTACAGCCAGCCCTCGTCGAAGAGCCTCTGCCAGAAGTCGCGCACCGTGCGCGCGTGGCGCGGCTCGGTGGTGCGCACGAAGTCGGTGTAGGTGATTCTCAGCATGTCCCACGCGTCGCGGAAGGCCGGCTCCATGGAATCGCACCAGGCCTGCGGCGTCATGCCGTTGGCGGCCGCGGTGTCGGCCACCTTCTGGCCGTGCTCGTCCATGCCCGTGACGAAGGCCACGTCCTTGCCGTTCATGCGCTGGTAGCGCGCCACGGTGTCGGCGGCGATGGTGGTGTAGGCGGTGCCCAGATGCGGGGCCGCGTTGACGTAGTAGATGGGCGTGGTGAACGCGTACGATTCTTTCGCCATGATGGTGGGGAAGCCTCCTCGGATGGGCTGCTCGACGGCTGATGGCGCCGGCGGCAGGTCGGCCGTGCATACAGTTGCCTATTCTACCATGGGGCGACGCCGCGGGCGCCAGGCCGATGACGCTCAGGCTCTCGTGGGCGCGGCGGGTCAGGCAAGGGCTCGGCCTCCCCGCTCGAGCCCTTCTCAGGGCTTGCGCCCTTCGAAGGGGCGCTCGCTTAGGCTTTTATATGCGGAAGCAGCCTTCGCAAAGGCTGCTTCCTCTTATCACCTGCGCGAGTCGGCCTCGACCCTTACCTTCCCCGTAGCTACGCCAACACCACCGTGTAGGCCACCGAGCAGACGGGCTTCGTGGCCTCTGCGAGGCTTGGCAACAGCGTGTCCGGCATGGCGAAGCGGTAGCTTATGGGAACTTGCATGCCGTAGGATGCCATGCAGAAGGCCGCGCTGGATACCGGCGCCTGGGACGCGGAAGCGTCCAGCGTGAAGCGCGCGTCAGGCGAGGTCGAGCCTGCGGCTAGCACCTCCAGAGCCACGTCGGCCACATTGGCCGAGCCGAAGAGCTCAGAGGCGCCCGGCAGGGGCTCGAACGCAACATCGGCCACGGTCAAGGGCTCGCCGCAGCGTGACTCGATGTAACCTGTCGCCTCTTCTTGCTCTTCGAGCCCGAGCACGTCCACCCGCGCCTCCACCTCGATGGGCAGGTCAGCCGAGATGGCTGGCAGCCAGTGCGCCGTGTAGGCGCGGTCGCCCGTCGAGCCTTGGGCGATAGTGACCGTCTTGTTGGCGCTGCCGGTGAGGCCCGTGCCCGACCAGCCTGCGAAGGCATAGCCTGTGCGCGTGGGGTTCTTCAGCGTGAAGGTCGTGGTGGTCACGTCATAGGTGGTGGGGTTGCCCGAGACGGCACCGCCCGCAAGGTCGTAGGTTATGGCATAGGGGTTCAGCGACCAATGGGCGTAGTAGGTCTTGTTGGAGGTCGGAAGCGCCGTGGAGGACGTCACTTGGGTGCCGCCGGAGGCCGCCGTCCACCAGCCCGCGAAGGTGTAGCCTGCCTTGGTCGTGGTCGCAGGCATGGGCACCTTGGCGGTCGGGGAATAGGTGGCGCTCGTGCTGGCGACCGTGCTGCCGCCCTGGCTGTTCCAGGCGAGCGTGATCTTATTGGCCGTCTCGGCCAGGTAGAGCTTCTTCGTGCCCGAAGCCACAAGGTTCTTCTGCGACGAGCCGAAGCCATAGGTCGCCGTCGACTGGTTGGTCGATGTTGACCAACCAATGGCGGTGTAGCCCGCGTTCACACCGATAGCCGGCTTAGCTGCAAGCGCCCTTGCCGTGTCGTACTTGAAGTTCGCATCGCTCGAGAGCTTGGTGGTGCCAGCCTTGTTCCAGTATTCGACGGTATAGGAGTTGGCCGTCTCGGCCAGGTAGAGCTTCTTCGTGCCGCTCGTCGCGAGGTTCTTCTGCGAGCTGCCGAAGCCGTAGCTCGCCGTCGACTGGTTGGTCGATGTTGACCAACCAACTGCCGAATAGCCGGTGCTCACGCCGCTTGATGGCTTTGCCGCTAGATTGCGGGCGGTATCGTACTTGAAGCCGGTGTCGCTCGAGAGCTTGGTGGTGCCAGCCTTGTTCCAGTATTCGACGGTGTAGGAGTTAGGCGTCCAACGCGCATAGAGCGTAGCGTTGGAAGCCTTGTTCCAGGTGCGCGCCGATCCGCAGTTGGCGTTGTAGTACTGGGTGCCACCAGAGGATGAGCTCGTGTCGTACCAGCCTCCAAAGGTGTAGCCCGCGCGCGTGGGCTTGGTGGTGGAGATGCCGGGCATATTGGCCGCATAAGTAGCAGTCACATTGGATGACTGGCCGCCAGAGCCGCCATTGACGTTGAAAGAAACCGTGTACCTATTGGCCGTCTCGGCCAGGTAGAGCTTCTTCGTGCCGCTCGTCGCGAGGTTCTTCTGCGAGCTGCCGAAGCCGTAGCTCGCCGTCGACTGGTTGGTCGATGTTGACCAACCAACTGCCGAATAGCCGGTGCTCACGCCGCTTGATGGCTTTGCCGCTAGATTGCGGGCGGTATCGTACTTGAAGCCGGTGTCGCTCGAGAGTTTGGTGGTGCCAGCCTTGTTCCAGTATTCGACGGTGTAGGAGTTCGCGGTCACAATGGGACCGAATGCCGCATCGCTCGTGAACCAATAGGATTGGTTCGATGGCACCTTGTTGGAAGTGCTCCCCCGCCACCAACCCGTCACGCTATATCCTGTTTTCGGCGTAGGCGCAAAATCCGAGTAGTTCAATCGCGTTCCAGTGCGTCCCTGGAACAATCTGATCCCACTTCCTGAGCCATACCAAAGGTCCGTGCCACTGTATGCCTTATTCCCCGTAACCGTAGAACTTCCCGTATTGGTGTCCTTGTTCGTCGTAGTGTCGCGCCATCCTGTCGTGACTTTGGTAGAAGCAACATGGCTCCCAGGGGTGTAGGTGCAAGAATGCGGAGACCAAACCGGCTCCAGCGTTCCGTTTCCAAGCTTGTTCACCTCGCATGCATTGCTGACTGTTTTCCCTTGGTACTTCCAGCCAGTCACCTTTTCGCCATATGACGACGCCGGTGTCCAGCTCTCATAAATCTGCTTAAAGCCGCCATTGACAGTCTCCTCCGTCAAGAAAACCAACACCGACGAACCCGAAATCCATACGAGCCACGCATCAGCACTCCTGGTCCCTGTGAACGTGGTGGTTGACTGAAGGGTGTCTTTGAAGGCTCCGCTCGCGTCATATTGACGACTATAGACTCTCCGCGTAGTGACGTTCTGAAATCCCGGGTCATAGAACACCGTCGCAAGAGGTATGCCCGTTCCGGTCGTAGCTGAATAAGTAGAAGCTGATTGGATATCCGCAGGTAGAGATGGGTCCATGTCTTCGGTTGCAACATCAATGCTGGCAGTAAACCCAAATGACTGCCACGGCATAGCCACGGCGCCAATTGGAAGCAAGACAGTAACAGCCGTCGGGTCGATGGTAGGCAGCTCGCCATCAGTCGAGGATAGGGCGACCATGGCGGTGAGCTGGGTGCTGGCTTCGCTGACTTGACCGTCATTGGACCCTTCGACTTCGCCGCCTTCGACCCCTCCGCTCAGGGTGACGGAGGGGCTGGCAGCTTCGGCCCATTCGCCCAGGATGGCGGACGCAGCTGGCAGGCTCGCGATCGGTATCGCGTGGAATACGTCGGGGCTGATGGAGGAGACGGTCGCAGGCGCGTTGATGGTCGTGAGCTTCGCGCAGGCCTCGAGGGCGCCGGCAGCTATCGTGGTGCAGCCATCGCGGATGGTGATGTCGGTGGCGCCAGCAGGCACGCGAAGGAGCGTCGTCAAGCTGGCGTCATATAGAAGACCATTCTCCGAGGCGAATGCTGCGCCGTCCTTCTCCACAGAGATGGAATCCACCAGCGGGCAATGCGAGAACACGCTGGCCTCTGCCACCTCCGCGGTCTTGGGGAGAAGGACGGCGCCCTGCTTGCCCTCGGGAATGAGCAAGAGGCTAAGTTGGTCGGCGTCATACAAGGCGCCGTCGGAAGAGGAATAGGTTGGGTTGCCTTCAGCAACCGTGACGCTTGCCACATCGCTTGAGCGGAACGCGCGGTCATCCACGTCGTTCACGCTCGCAGGCAACGTGACGGATGCCACACCCGAGAGGTAGAAGGCGTAGGGGGCTATGGAGGCGAGGATGTAGTCGGCACCTCCATACGAAACGGATTCGGAGAGCACGAGCGTTCCGGCATCAGCTTCGGCCTCAGAGTCGACAGGGGGCCGAGCCGAGGTCCTTGCCTTCTCCGAGACCCCGACGAGCTCCGCAGTCGAGCCTTCCGCGACAGCGAAGGTCAACCCATCAACCGTGAAGGAACCCACAACAGGCTCGCTATCGAGAGCGACATCGGAGTTGATGAAGGCACTCGGCTTGCCAACCAACCCCGATGCAAGCATCGGGGCTACAGGCGAGCCTTCCGTATCCTGTTCAGCGCTGACTTCTTGGGGCTCTCCCAAGGAAGGCTCAATGGAATCGTTTGGCTGGTCAGGCAAGCCCGACGCTACGGCTTCATCCTCAATTGCATTGGAGCCTTCCCCATCTGCATGGGCGAAAGGCACGAGGGTGAACGTCAGCGAAGCCGCCAGGGTGGCAGCAGCGATCTTGTGTGCGAAAGAAACAGCAGGTGCTCGCATTGCAACCGGCTCCTTCCCGTGGTGCGGTCGTTTACCACACTGCGGAGGAGGCCCGGCTATGATGCATTCTCGCGACTGCTTTGTGAGGAGGGCATCCACCACAGTCGCGAAACGTCAAGATTGCAAACAACCCGGAAACCGGGAAACACAGATCCTGAAAAGGCAGATGCCCTCTTTACACTGTGTTATCCCTAGCAAGGTTCTGAGAAAACTATTCGGTTGTTTGCAATTCCCCTTGAGGGAACTGACGTTTCGCACCTCGCAGTCTAGCAAGCGTCCCGCCAACGCGCAAGCCGACAATTCGACAGCGGGACGCCGCTGCTGACCACGGCCCTGCCCTGAGCTACGCTCGTAACCGCGCGGTTTCAATTGGACGGGGCGTGTCATCGCATCGCCCGTCAGCCTATAAGCTGGAGGGGCTGAACTGCATCGAGAGCAGGAGGAACAAGGGTCATGAGCGAGTCGGAGAAGCGGCGCAAAGAGCAACGCGAGCAGGACCGCGATGTGCTGGCCAAAGAGCAGCCCATCGTGCTGGAATCCGCGGCCGACGACCCCATCCTCCCCGCCATGTCCGAGTTCGAGGTAGACGAGGGCGGCCCCAAGGGCTCGACGAAGAAGCACC
This sequence comes from uncultured Eggerthellaceae bacterium, assembly GCA_910588095.1. Classification (GTDB taxonomy): domain Bacteria; phylum Actinomycetota; class Coriobacteriia; order Coriobacteriales; family Eggerthellaceae; genus D16-63. The sequence continues at coordinate 43,064 of CAJUQH010000013.1, read as the reverse complement.
CCGGGCTGCCATGGTTCGCGCTGGCCATCGCGGCAGTGGTCGTGCTGGTCGTCGTGCTCATGGCCATTGGCGATTGGTCCTGGTAGCGTCGACAATCCATGAGGCTTCTTTCAAGCTGATAAACTGGTGATATCTCTGATATCATTCTCTTTAGCTTGAAGGAGGTGCATCATGGCCGACCTGCTCATCAGAGACATTGGCCCCGACATCAAGAGAGCGCTCCAAGACCGCGCAAAGCAGAACGGCAGCTCGCAACAGGTGGAGGCCCGAGCAGCCCTGCAACGGGGCCTGGGCATCAACGAGAAGCCCTGGTGGCTGCGCCTGCGCGAAGCGGCCGTGGAAGCGGGCGGCTTCGAGCTCGAGCTTCCCTCGCGCCAGCCCGCACGCGAGATCGACACGTCGGATTGGGGGCCAAGGTGATGTACATTGCCGACACCAACGTGCTGTCCGAGCTCATGAAGGACAACCCTTCCCGAAGCGTCATAGACTGGTTCTGGGACCACGAAGGCGACGTCTACACCACAGCCGTGACGGTCGAAGAGCTGTACTACGGCCTGCTCAAGATGCCCGAGGGAAAGCGGCGCACGAGCCTGCAGGAGTGCATGGATGCCATCGTGAGGGACTGCGCCGGCAAGACGTTCCCGCTCGACGGCTTCAGCGCGTACCTTTGCGCCAAGATGCGCGTCGAAGCGCTGGCCTCGGGCCACAACCCGAGCCTCGAAGACCTGATGATCGCCGCCATAACCGAACGCCACAATGCCACGCTGGCCACGCGCAACGTCAAGGATTTCGACTATCTGGGCATAACGCTGGTCAATCCTTTCGAGCCCAACTAACTTGTAGCGCAGCGCACGCTTCCGGGCTGAATGCCTGCTGCGCTGCGACGTCCTGCCCTGCACGTGCGGAGAGTGCCGTCCTATTCTCCGCACATTATGCGGCGATTAGTCTGCTATTCTCCGCAAACGCCTGCATGATGGGCATAAAGGCCACCAAGGATTAGGCTACTGCACCGCCAAATCCTCCGTCCGATAGACGCTGTAGCCTTCGTAATGGTAGCTGGCGTCGATGCCCTTCATGTACACGAGACGGTCGTTTACCTTGTCGGACAGGGCATCGCGAAGCAGGACCTTTATCTCCACGTCCTTGATAGGACTGCGCTCCATAGCCAGAAGATAGTCCTGCTTGTCGACGCGGCTCCAGTCGATGACCCGACCCAGCTCCTTCTTGAGGATGCCGTCGAGCCAGATGCGCATGCTGCGGCCATTCCCTTCCCGGAAGGGATGCGCGACGTTCATCTCGACGTACTTCTCGATTATCTCGTCGAAAGCGGATTGCGGCATGGCCTCGATATGCTGTAGAGACGTCTCCAAGTACGACACCGGCGCAAACCGGAAGTTGCCCTTTGCGATATTCTCAGTTCGCACCTCGCCCGCGAACGGATAGACATCCCCGAGAAGATGCGCATGGATGCGCGACAGGCTCGCAAACGTGCCGGGCTTCAACGAATCCAGCTCGCCGGACTCGAAGAGCTCGAGCGCCTTGAGCTTGCTAAGCCGCTCCTCTTCGCCTCTTGCGTTTCGCGCCTCCATTCCCGCCACCACCGACGCCTAGCCCACCGGCAGCACGTACACAGCATCTTCGTCCAAATAGAGCTCAGTCGGCCGATTATAGAGCTCGTTGACCTTTCTGATATTATCGACGAAGGGCCGCACATCGCTCATTTTCAATTCATGCAGCTGCCCCATCATCGTATTCAGCCCAGCCTCCCTTGAAGCGCTCAAGAACTTGCTCGCATCCTGAAGGCCGGTATCGATAGGCGTATGCCGACCAATCGGGGTCTTCGACAATGCACCACCAAGAGCGCTTCCCGCTTTGGCGATGCCCTTGGTCGCCAAAGTCTCTAGGCTCGTCTTCGCCAAGCCGTCGAGAGCATCATAGCAACGCGAGTACATGTCCCGATAAGCAAGGCTTCTCTCCTCAATACGAGATGCCACCGACTCTAAATAGCCAGCATCGAAATTCTCAAGGAGCATCACTTCCAGAAACGAAGAGAAGGCGTACAGATGCAGCGAGAGCCGATACTCCCCTAGCCCATCGACGAGCTTCGCCATTCGCTGGTTGACGTCCTTGTCGAAATGGAGGAATCCCTTCTCCTCCAAATGTCCCATGATCTGCACTCGATGCTGGATGATGGTCTGCTCTGCCTGCTGCCTAATCTCTTGCACCTGTATATGCTTGTTCGTCTTGTACGTCTCGTTGTTCCAATTGAAGGCGTAATCGTCCAGGATACTCGCAAGCGTCTCAAGGTTGCCCCTTAGTGCAGCCTTGTCCTTTTGACGGATGTACTCGAACATCTCTTGCTGGGTTTCCTGGATAGCGTCCAGCTTCTTGTTAATCTCCATCAAAGCCGCTGCAACAAGCAACGTAGTCGGGTCATAAGGAAGCTGGGTGGCGACATCTACCACTTGCGATCCAGCTTCCTGGAACCGAATCTGCTCGAAGCCGTTCACGGGGTGGATTCGAGACCCCATCATGCCCGTACCATCGTTGAATCTTGACAGGGTCTGAATGTCGACAAGGTTGCCGAACTTATCGAAGGCCTGGAGCAGCCCGTTGTTCGGGATGGTGACCGCTTGCGTCACGGTCCTCAATGAATCGCCCATAGGAAGCAGCCCGACGCCCAGGGCTGCCACCCCCTCAAACGGTATGCGAGTGGCCTTTTGCTTCTTCAAGGCGATGTCGGTATCGATTGGCTTGAACTCGATTTCCATCGCCTGCTTTGCAAGAGCAGTCCGAGCCGCCTTGTCAAGGACACCTTCGACGGAATCATCCCTGTGATCACGCTCCAAATCATTCATCAATACCATCCTCCTTCAAGGCCATACAAAGAAAGGCAAACCCTATGCAGAATGCCCGTTTATCAGAGAAAGGGTGCGCTCTCGAGCGTTTTCGATAAGCTCAGCAATCTTGGCTTTCATGTCCTCCTCACTCAGTTCTTCTTCAGAGCAGAGAAGGACTCCATCGACTGTCGAATCGTCAAGCACTGCCCACAAGTCAAGGTTTTCAGCGTCAGCCAAACCAGTAGGACCAAGGCTCAGAAGAATGCTTACCTCCTCCGTGGAAAGCACATCCGAGTTTTCCTCTCGCAGATCAATGAGCTGCTCCCGATAGGAGTTGTAGCTCTCTTCGATTTCTGTAGCGTCTACACCTGCCGCAATTCGTTCCCGAAAAGTCTTCTCGGCGTCGTCGCGCCACCATGATTTGAACTGCTTAGCAATGATCCCAAATAGGCCGTTATACCAATCAAGGTATGAATCGATATTGCCCATGCACCGATCATAATACTCGTTGGCCAACGGAGTCAGCTCTTCTGCACGCCGATCCAGAAGGTCGCTCTTCTCCTGCTCGTATTCCTTGCTTTTCTTGTCCCGGTCCACAGCCTCCTCAACGACTCCATCAAACTGGAACGAGAGATAATCCGTATATCCATCGACAGCTTCGTCAATAGCTGTGTACTCCTCGGTTGCCCGGAACTTCGCCATCTCGAATTCGGTGCACAAGAAAAGCGCCGCCGCAACGCCTAATACGACCACAAGGACGACGATGTACGCTTTCAGTATTGGCCCAGAAGACTCAGGCTCTTCCTCTGTGGGAAGAATCTGAAACTCGCTTTTGATTTCCTGCCAATCGAGCAAGCAGAATCTGAGTTGGTTCAAGACGCCGAAGATGACAGAAGCAAGGATGACAAATTGCCAAACAAGCCCAATCAAGAAATAATCTTCAGTAACTTGGCTTATCGCGTACGAAGCAACCCCGTCAGCAAAAGAGGAGAGCTTGTCCACTTCGCTCAAGGTAGCAGAGAAGGCGTGCTCATAAGGCCTTGGCGCATGCTGAAGCGCCTCTGTCAGGCTGCCAAAGACCTCGGCATGCGATTGGGCTGAGACGACCGCATAGGCCCCGCAGAGCAATATGCCAACGACCCAAAAGCTCCAACGCATCGTATAGGCTTTGTAGAACTTCGGAGCATACTCCTTCTTGCACAAGCGCTGAATAAGCTGATATGCGATGTAATACAGAGGAACGGCAACCACTATAAGGAGCCACTCCGCATCATCCCATTTTGGCGAGTCGAGGACGAACAGGAAAGCAGATGCCAGAGAGGCAATAAGCAGCCCTCCCATCATCCATTTCCATTTCCTATTCAGGCGAGAGAGGTTCCCCGTCGCTGCCAGCTTATGCTGCTTATGTATCCGGTTTCGCACCGTGAAATACAGGGCACCGATCATAGAGAAAACCGCATAAGCGGAAAAGACCAAAGGAAACACCGCAGAGGGCAAATACGGTGCGACTTTTGCCACGATCCAAAGAAGCGCTACGACGATTGCTGCCCTGACGAAATACGAAACTACTTGACTGGAGGCGAACCTCTTGATCGCCGCCCGAATCTCGCTGCTGTTCAATCTGTCTCCTTAGTCAGATTCAAACCCTGCGCACGCCATTCTATCGCCAAGACCTTCCCCTCACCAGCCACGCGACAATCAGCATCACATGCTTTTGGCTTCATATTTGAAGCCACAGGACAAATAGTAGCACATACGCTTACAGGATGGATATCGACCAAAAAAGGGCTGCGCTCGGCACTGCCATCCGCCAGCGACGCGAGAGTCAGGGGCTTTCGCAGTACAAGCTCGCCCTCATGATAGGCAGCAGCAAGTCGCACATCTGGCGCATCGAGACCGGGCGCGTGGGCGTGGGCCTCGACGACCTGGCGCGCATCGCCGAAGCTCTCGATGTCGAGGTGCGCGAGCTCGTCAGCTTCTAACCTCGAACCGCCCCAGCCGCTTCCTTCTCGCGCGCTGCGCGCTTGATGGCTTCTTCCGCGCGGCTCAGGGCCTCGCGCGATATGCCGATCACACCCTCAGGGTCGATGTAGGCCATCAGCTCATTGCTGACCAACAAGCCGTCCAAGTACCCCATCAGCCCTTCGCATACGTCGACGAAGAACTCATCGTAGCCTTCGCGCTCAAGCACGTGCTCCATCTCGCTGACGCCAGTCGCTTCGCAGAAGAACGCCATCAGCTCTTGCGATGCTGCGCTGACCGCTTCCACATCGCCGCTTTCCTCAGCCGCAGCCAACCGCCCTGCCGGCTCAGACAACGCGCACAAGGTCTGCTTCGCCCACACCAGGAAGAGGTCGGCCTGCAAGAAGCCAGGTATCTCCTCGCCCCCGATGGCTTCCACGAGTGCAGGCGCGGTGTCGCCCTCGGTGAACATGAGCCACTGCCCGAGCAGCCCCCGCTCGTGGAGCGGCGCGTTGTAGCGCCCCCACCAATCCCGCAACCGCTCGACGGTGCGCTCGTGGTCGCAGAACGCCGTGTCGCCCTCAGGCACCGCGTATTCTTCGACGATGGCCGCGAACTCATCCCAAAGCGCGTCCCACTCGTCGTCGGAACGAGCCTCGGCTGCGTCGCACGTTGCCGCGTATGCCGGCGTCTCCATCATCGGCGCAGCGAAGTCGTCTATCTCGTAAGCGCCGTTGATAAGCGCCTCGAACACATCGTCGTCATCGACCACCTGGGCGAAGCGCGCGAACATGACAAGGTTCTTCAACCGATTCTCGGCCGCGCGCAGCACGCGCAACTGCCCTTCGAGCGCTTCAATGAGCGCACCATCGCCGCCGCTGATGGCCTCGCCGACATCCTTGAGCTCAAGCCCGTAATCTTGCAGCACCAGTATCTTCTTCAGCTGCTCCAAATCGTCTTCGACGTAGAGCTTGCGGTTGTTCGCCACGCCCTCGCCGCTGCGCGCCGGACAGAGCAGCCCTATGTTGTCGTAATGCTGCAGCTGGCGCGGCGTGACGCCGGTCAGCGCGCAGACCTGCTTCACCGTCAGCGGGAAATCGATGCGCTCGCTTTCTTTCCCATCGCCTCGTGCCACCAGGCATGTCTGCCCGTTGAACGTCCCTGCGCCATCGAGAGCGGCAAGCATATCGGGCTCCATCAGGTCTTTTTTATCCTTCTTCGCCATGAGCCTCGCCCCCTAACGGCACCAGCTTACAGCCCAACGCGACGTTAGGGTCAACCGATTTGAAGAAAAAGTTCCACATCATTAGAGAACATTTGTTCTGATAGTGATAAACTGGCTTCGGAACCAATGCAGGCCTGCCTTATCGGCAGCCCAAGGGCTTTCAGCCCGCTCCGACCATTGCCTGCAAGATCCTCCAATCGAGAAGGGCGGTGCCTGCCGCCACGTCAAGACAGGAGGACCACATGGTCATCGAAGCATTCCCGCTATTCGAAGAAGGGGCGACGCTGATGTTCGGGGTTACGTTCGACTTAGACATACACCAGCTCGAGGATTCCTACGGCATCCCCCGCCAAAAAGCCTATGCCGAGATCGAGCAGCGCCTTGCGGCCATAGGGTACAAGCTCGTCCAGTACAGCGTCTACGCGTGCCCCGAGCCGCAGCACTCCGAGCTGCTCGTCGTACATGAGACCATCGATGCGCTCAAAGCCCTCGACTGGTTCGCGCCCTGCATGAAGCAGGTCATCGCCTTCGAGATATCGCGCTGGGGCAACATCACTGACGTATTCAGAAGCTAGCCTGCTTTGCGGACAAGCTGCCATATAGCGCGAGGCACCTACGGTCAGGCCGACGGCTTAGGCTGACCTGCCTTCCCCTGCCGCGCCTGTAGCATCGGCAGGCTCAGATGGGCACCCTGCCGCCGCGGCGGATTGTTCGGCAGCTATCATCCTGCGCAAACGGCGCATCTCCCAGACAACGAACAACGCCGTGGTGAAGGTGGAGAGGAAGTCGGATATGGGCCCTGCGAAGTACAGCGCATCCAGCCCGGTGAACGCCGGGGCGATGTGCGGCATCACCTCGGGCATGACCAGGAGCAGCGGCACCAAGAACAGGATCTGCCGCGTCAGGGTGAGGAAGATGGACTTGGCGGGTTGGCCGGTAGCCTGGAAGTAGTTCGCGCTGACTATCTGGAAGCCCACGAACGGCAGTATGACGAACTGCACCCGCAGCGCGAACACCGTGAACGCCATCAGGCCCTCGTGGGTGATGCCGAACGCAGCAGCTATGGCATCGGGGAACAGCATGATGACCGCCCACTCGATAACGCAGAAGCCCGTGGCCGCCGCGATGCCCAGCCAAAGCGTCTTGCGCACGCGGCCTATCTTTCCCGCGCCGTAGTTGTAGCCCAGCAACGGCTGGATGGCTATGGCTATGCCGATGACGGGCATGACCGCGAACATGCCGATGCGGTTGAGCACCCCGATGGAGGCCAGCGCATCCTCGGCGCCGATAGGGCTCATGGCGCCATACCTCACCAGCTGGTAGTTCAGCACGAAGTTCACCGCAGCCATGCCAGCCTGAACGGCGAAGCTCGGGAAGCCGAAAGCGAAGATGGTGCCCACCACGCGCAAATCAGGTCGCATCCAACGCCAGCGGATGCGCAAGGGCACATCAGGCGTGAACAGGAAGTACCACAGCACAGCCACTGCCGAGCAGGCCGTGCCGGCGATGGTGGCAATGGCGCTGCCCGCCACGCCCCAGCCGAACACGATGACGAACAGGAAGTTGAACACCGTGGCCGCCACGAGCCCGATGACCATGGTGCCCAGCGCCCGCGCCGGCGCGCCTGCCGTGCGGATGAAGTTGTTGACACCCATGCCCACGCACTGGAAGATGAAGCCGAAGCAGAGTATCTGGATGAATATGCGCGCCTGGGGCCGCACGTCGTCGGTGGCGCTCGATGCCGTGAGCAGCCAGTCGAGGAAGGCAGGGTTGAGCCCCACCGCAGCCACGACCACCGCGATGACGATGCTCAGCATGACCACGTTGCCGAGCGCCTTCTCGGCCGCATCGCGATTGCCCGCGCCCAGCCGCAAGGCCGCCAACGCGTTGCCGCCATTGCCCACCAGCATGGCCAGCGCCATGAACACTATCATGATGGGGTTGGCCACCGTGACCACCGAAAGGCCTATCTCGCCCACGGCATTGCCCAAGAAGATGGAGTCGATGAGGTTGTAAGAGCCGTTCACCAGCATGCCCACCACCGACGGCACGGCGAACTCCACGATGAGCTTGGGTATGGAAGCAGTGCCCATGCGCGCAAGGCGCTCGGGCTCGCCCGTGGCGGGACCTACAGACCGACCGGACTGCTGATCATGCTCTTCTGTCATCAATTCACCTCAGCTTATCGCGCCTCTGCCGCCAATCGGGCATGTAGGCATCCATCAAAGCGCGGAAACGCGGGCCGTGCCCGCGCTCGCGCAAGTGGCACAGCTCGTGCACCACAACGTACTCCAAGCACTCCGGCGGGTACAGCGCCAACCGCACGTTGATGCAGATGCGCCCCGTAGCCGGTTGGCAGCTGCCCCAGCGGCTCGTCATGTTGCGGTAGGCCAGCTTGCCCGCGCGCACCCCCATGATGGGCCCCCACGCAGCCACGAGCGGCGGCACGCAGGCTTCCACCGCCTGCCGCCAAGCGGCCACCTCCTCGGGCGTCGCGGCTGCGGCCCGGGCCTGCGGCGAATCCGCCAGCTCGGCCCGGCGCTGCTCGATCCAGGCCCGCTTGCCGCGCACGAACTCCCGCACGAAACGCTCGCTCGTGCCCCACGGCGCCGACACCTCCACATGGCCGTCAGGTGGCTTCACGCGCAGGTGCAGGTTCTTCACGCGCTTGCGGGTGAGCCGCACCTCCAGGTCGTCCACGCGCAGCAGCTCAGGCTGCACCGGCTTCCTGCTCATCGGCCCTTCGCCGCCATGACCATCTCGTAAGCGTCGTTGCGCGCGATGCCGAGCTCCTCGGCCAGCGCCTTGGCCGCCTCCTTGGCGCGCAGCCCCTCATCGACCAGCTGGACCGCCCGTACCCGCGCGGCCTCGACCGCATCCGCCGCCTGCTGGGCGGCCTCGGCGCCATTCGGCCCGTCTACGACGAAGGCTATCTCGCCCCGTATGCCCCCCGGCTCGCCAGCTCGCGCAGCGAACGCATCGCGCACCTCAGGCGCCAGGCCCCGCATCACTTCCTCGTGCAGCTTCGTCAGCTCGCGGCAGACGGCCACCTCCCGCAACGGGAACGCCTCGGCCACGACGCCGAGCGCCGCCACCAGCCGCTTCGGGCTCTCATAGAACACCAGCGCCGCGTCGAGCCCGCGCAGCGCATCGAGGCACGCCCGCTGCTCGGACGCCTTGCGGGGGAAGAACCCGCCGAAGTAGAACCGCGGGCAGGTGGTGCCGCTGGCCACGTAGGCCGTCGCCACCGCCGACGCGCCCGGCAGCACCTCCACCGGCGCCCCGGCCTCGCGCGCTGCCGCCACCAGCCGCAGCCCCGGGTCGGACACGCCGGGCATGCCCGCGTCGGTGCAGTAAGCGGCCGACTGGCCCGCCAGCACGCGCTCGACCACGGCGGATGCGCGCTGGCCCATCACCTGCTCGTCCAACCGCTCGAGCGGCGTGGCTATATCGAAGACGCGCAGCAGCTTGCCGGTCACGCGCGTATCCTCGGCATACACCACGTCAGCCGCGCGCAGGGCGTCCTGCGCCCGCGGTGTCATGTCGCCCAGGTTGCCCAAGGGCGTCGGCACTATGGCGAGCTTGCCTGGCATCCGCACCTTCCCTTCCTTCGCATCGTCATGCCGCATATCGGCACGCGGCCGCAACGCGACAGCTTCAGCGCCGCAACCTGCGCTCGAACCTCGCAACGGCAGCTGCCGGACAGCAGCTATCACCCATATTAGGCCATCAAGCCAGCTGGCGATAGCGCCGCCGCGCGATGGCCTCGTGCAAGCCACCGGGCAGGTAGCCCGCCACGGTGCGGTTGCACAGGAACGGCTCGGGCAACGCGTCGAACACCGCACGTTCGAGCTGAGCCGCCGCGCCCATGCCTGCCTGCGCCTCGCCGGCCTGTCCGGCCAGGGCGCCTTCCGCGCGCGCCTCCCCCACCTCGGCTGCGAAGATGCGCGTGGTGTCCAGCGCCCGGAACGCATCGATGGCCATTATGCTGCGCTCCGGTGGCCCGGCCAGCAGCCGATTGAACGCCATCTTCTTCTGCCAATGCACCACGATGCGCTGCCGGATGCCGCCACGCCCGCGCGCCAGCCCCACGTACGCCTGCTTGTAGCCGTCGAGCACCAGCACGTACACACCGGGCACGTCGCCCCATCGCGTCAGGTCATCCACGGGCCGCAGCTCCGGGAACCGCTCAGGCAGCCGCCCGATGGCCCGCTCGAAGCCCGCGCGCGGCAACCGCGCGAGCCACGCCATGGTCAGGTCGTAGTTGCGCAGCGCCCCCTCGCGCACGGCCGCCCACTGCTCGGGCGCCCGCTCCAGGCGCCCCCGCTCGAAGTAGTACCGCCCATCTCGCGTGGTGCAGATGTAGTTCTCGCGCGAAAGCCGCAGGTCCTCCGGCTGCCGCGGCAGCGGTATGTGGAAATGCTCGACCAAGCGCCGCCCTCTCGTCCGCCCACCATTATAGGGAAAACCCTGCGGAAGGCCCCGCGTGGCACGACAGGCCACGGGCGGCATCGCGCGGCCCGGCGCCAAGGCGCCCCGGGGCAGCATGCTCCTGCGCGAGCTCATCATGGCACAGCACGCCCCCTTGCAGCCACCCGCTGCTTCCGCATATTCCGTGGAAAAACGCAGCGAAGGGCCCGATGGCGCCCGGCTTCCCGTAAGGTGTTCAAGAACGTGCGCGAACGCCCTGGTTGCGTGCGCGCAAAACCGGAAACCTCCAAGGAGATCCTGCATGGCACGTGGCTCAGAGAGAAGGCGGCGCAGCGCTGCGAAGAACGCTTCCATCTCGTACGGCACCGCTACCCGCACCCCTGGCGCCCAGGGCCTCATGGCGAAGCACGACCGTCACAGCGGCCGCTACGCCGAGGTCGTGCGCAAGCGCCGCCGCAAGCGCAAGGCCCTCGTGGCAGTGCTGACCGTATTCGTTTGCCTGTTCGTAGGCACCGGCGTGGCCGCAGCGGCGTTCATGAGCCACGTGAGCGACCAGCTCAACCGCGGCGACAAGGGCCAGGAAGAGCTCGACGCGATCAGCGACGTGCTGTCCTTCCACTCCGACCTCACCGAGCCGTTCTACATGATGCTGCTGGGCAGCGATGCCCGCGCTGGCGACTCGACCATGGGCGCCCGCACCGACACCAACATCGTCGTGCGCGTCGACCCCATGGACAACAAGCTCACCATGGTGTCCATCCCGCGCGACACCAAGGTGACCATCGAGGGCAGCACCCAGAAGTTCAACGCAGCCTACAGCTACGGCGGCGCGGCAGGCGCCATCAAGGCGGCCAACGAGCTGCTGGATGTCCAGATATCCCACTACGCCGAAGTGAACTTCGAGAGCCTGATAGGGCTCGTCGATGCCGTGGGCGGCGTGGACGTGTACGTGGAAGAGACCATCGACGACAACAACGCCGACCTCGATTACCGCGTGCAGCACAACGTCATCGAAGAGGGCGAGCAGCACCTCGACGGCCAGCAAGCGCTCACCTACGCCCGCAGCCGCGCCTTCGCCGACGGCGACTTCACGCGCACGTCGCACCAGCGCGAGCTCATCATGGCCATCATCGACAAGGTGCTCAAGCAGCCCATCACGCAGATACCGGCAGTCATAGAGAAGGCGTCCACGTGCGTGACCACCGACTTCTCCATCGCCGACATCATCTCGCTGGCCCAGCAGTTCAAGGACGAAGGCGACCTGGTAGTGTACAACGCCATGGTGCCGTCGTACACCCAGATGATCGGCGACGTGTCCTACGTCATCAACGATGCCGCCATGACAGCCGAGATGATGGAGGTGGTGGAAGCCGGCGGCGACCCGAGCGAGTTCGTGTCGAACATGACGGGCAGCTACGTTCCCAGCAGCAGCGGCACCACCGGCAGCAAGTGGAACAACTCCTACACGGGCTCTTACGCTGACACCTCGACTGGCACCGGCTCCGACGACACTTCGACTGGCACCGGCGACGGGTCAGGTGGCAGCTCGGGCGGCGACGTGATCACGCCCGACCCGACGCCTCCCTCGGGCGGCGGCACCGGCGGGGGCGAAGCCGACGTGCCTACTGCGCCCACCTCCTAACCGAGCATGAACGAGAGAACCCCTCGCACGAGGGGTTCTCTTCTTGCGTCTGCCAGGCTATTGCATCGAAGGGGTGCAGAAGGGCCAGCCTCGTACCGAGCCGCGAAGGCGCGCGGGCCCTGCACGCGCGCATCCTCACCCGCGCACGCCCGCGCGGGGTCAGCCCTTCTGCTCGGCCAGGTTCGCCTTCGCCACCGCTATCATGAGCTTGATGCGGTTGAGCTGGTTCACCTCGGAAGCGCCGGGGTCATAATCGACGGCCACGATGTTGCTGGCCGGGTACTGGCGCCGCAGCTCCTTGATGGTGGCCTTGCCCACCACATGGTTGGGCAGGCACGCGAACGGCTGGGCGCACACCACGTTGGGGCACCCGTTGCGTATGAGCTCCACCATCTCAGCCGTGAGCAGCCACCCCTCGCCCATGGAATTGCACAGGCTGAGCACCTGCTCGGCATAGTCGGCCAGCTCGTAGATGTCGGCCGGAGGCTCGAAGCGCTGGCTGCGCTCAAGGGCTTCCGTCACCGGCGCGCGGAACTTCCGTATGAAAGCCAGCACGATGCGGCTCCCCAGGGCCGACTTGGCTGACTTTCCTATCTGGCGCTGGAAGATGCCGCCCGCGATGCCGAACAGGAAGAACTCGATGAGCCCAGGCACCACGGCCTCGCAGCCCTCGCGCTCGATGACGTCGACTATCTGGTTGTTGGCCGTGGGATGGAACTTTACCAGGATCTCGCCCACCACGCCCACGCGCGGCTTCGTGCCCTCGCCTTGGAGCGGCAGCGTGTCGAAGTCGTCCACGATGGCATCCACCGTGCGCTTGAACTCGCCGTACGTGCAGCCGCTCTCGAACTGCGCCCCGCATACGCCCATCCAGTGGTCGAACAGGTTCTGGGCGCTGCCCGGCTCCACCTCGTAGGGCCGTGTGCGGTACAGGCACTGCATGAGCAGGTCGCCGTAGCACAGGGCGTACACGGCCTGCAGAAGCATCTTGGGCGTTATCTTGAACCCAGGGTTCACCTCGCCCAAGTCCTTGAACGACAGCGCGATGACCGGCACATGCCCGAGCCCCACCGACTTCAGCGCCTTGCGGATGAGCGCGATGTAGTTGGTGGCGCGGCAGCCGCCGCCGGTTTGGGTTATGAGCACGGCCAGCTTGTCGGTATCGTAGCGGCCGCTCATGACCGCTTCCATTATCTGGCCCGTCACCAGGATGGACGGGTAGCATATGTCGTTGTTCACGTACTTCAAGCCCGCGTCCACCGCGCCGGTGTCCACGCTGGGCAGCAGGTCGACGTTGTAGCCGAAGCGCTTGAAGATGGGCACCAGCAGCTCGAAGTGGTACGGCGCCATCTGCGGCGCGATGATGGTGTAGCCCTCGGCCTTCATCTGCTCGGTGAACTGCGGCCGCGCGAACTCGGTGGAAGCGCCCTGGCGCTCCAGCACCCCAGCCGCAGTCGCCACGCCAGCGGCCTTCTCGGTGAAGCTGGCGGGCACCAGCTCGTCCATGGCATCCAGGTCGATGGATGCCGCCGGGCACCCGCACGCAGCGGCGCGCTCGTCGGCTTCCGCCTCGGCCTCGCGGTCGGCCTGGTCTTTGAGCGCCGCCAGCAAGCTGCGCACGCGGATGCGAGCCGCGCCCAGGTTGGACACCTCGTCGATCTTCAGCACGGTGTACACCTTGCCGGCCGCTTCGAGCACTTCCTGCACCTGGTCGGTGGTCAGGGCATCTAGGCCGCAGCCGAAGGAGTTCAGCTGGATGAGGTCCAGGTCGCGCCGCTGCGTGACCACCTTGGCCGCCGCGTACAGGCGCGTGTGGTACATCCACTGGTCCACCACGCGTATGGGCCGCTCCAGCTGGCCCAGGTGCGCCACCGAGTCCTCGGTGAGCACCGCCAGGCCGAAGCTGGTCAGCAGCTCGGGGATGGCATGGTTGATCTCGGGATCCTGGTGGTAGGGGCGCCCGGCCAGCACGATGCCGTGGGTGCCGGTCTGCTCCATCCAGGACAGGGTCTCGACGCCCTTGCGCCGGATGTCGCGCTTGAAGGCCTCGTCCTCCTCCCAGGCAGCGTCCACGGCGTCGTCTATCTGCTTCTGCGTGAGGGGGTTCTCGTGCGCGCCCACCTCGTCGCGGAAGGCGCCGGTCAGCTCCGAGTACAGGCGCCGCTTCAGCTTCTCCTTGTCATCGTAGGGAAGCCACGGGGAAACGAACGCCACGGGCGAGTCCTGCAGCTCGTCGATGTTCAAGCGCAGCGCCTCGGGGTAGCTGGCCACGATGGGGCAGTTGAAATGGTTGCCCGCCGTCTCGTCCTCCTGGCGCTCCCACTTGCTGCAGGGCATCCAGATGAAGTCCACGGCGTCGTCGCCTGCCTTGGCCAGTAGGTTCATGATATGGCCGTGGGAGAGCTTCGCCGGGTAGCACACGCTCTCGGACGGCATGGATTCGATGCCGGCTTCGTAGGTGGCCTTGGTGGACGGGTCGGACAGCACCACCCGGTAGCCCAGCTTCGTGAAGAACGTGAACCAGAACGGATAGTTCTCGTACATGTTGAGGGCCCGCGGGATGCCCACGGTGCCGCAGGCATCTTCTGCGGGGATGGGCTCGTAGGCGTCGAACAGCCGCCGGGACTTCCACTCGAAGAGGTTCGGCACGTCGGACTTCGCGCCCGCGCCCATGCTCTCGCCCTTCTCGCAGCGGTTGCCGGTGATGAAGCGGCGATGCTTGCCGGTAGCTTCGTCGATGCCGAAGTCGTTCACGGTCAGCAGGCAGCTGTTGGAGCAGCCCTTGCAGCGCACCGTGCGATGGCTGGGAGCCAGCGCCTCGATGGCCTCGAGAGAAAGGAGCGTGCTCGCATCGCCTTCCGCGTACCGATCGCGTGCCAATAATGCTGCGCCGAACGCGCCCATGTTCCCCGCGATGTCGGGCCGCACCGCGTTCACTTCCGAAAGCTGCTCGAACGCGCGCAGCACCGCATCGTTCAGGAACGTGCCGCCCTGCACGATGACGTTGGTGCCCACATCATGCGGGTCACGTATCTTGATGACCTTGAACAGCGCGTTCTTGATGACCGAAAGCGCCAGCCCCGCGGCTATGTCGCCCACGGTGGCGCCTTCCTTCTGCGCCTGCTTCACGCGGCTGTTCATGAACACCGTGCAGCGGCTGCCCAGGTCGACCGGGTTCTCGGCCCGTATGGCCGTCTCGGCGAACTCGGCCACGCCCAGGTCGAGGCCCGTGGCGAAGCTCTCGATGAAGCTGCCGCAGCCCGAGCTGCACGCCTCGTTGAGCATGATGGAGTCGATGACGCCGTCCTTCACGCGCAGGCACTTCATGTCCTGGCCGCCTATGTCCAGGATGAACTCCACGCCCGGCAGCATCTCCTGGGCGCCGCGCAGGTGCGCCACTGTCTCTATCTCGCCAGAATCAACCCGCAGCGCCTCTAGCAGCAGCCCCTCGCCGTAGCCGGTCACCGTGGCGTGGCCGATGGTCACGCAGGGCTCGCCGGTGCGCTGGTCGCGCGGCAGGGCACGGTACAGCTCGGCCACGGCCGACTTGGCACAGCCCAGCACGTCTCCCTTGTTCGAGGCGTAAGTGGACCACAGCAGGCTGCCATCCTCGGCGATGAGCGCCGCCTTGAATGTGGTGGACCCGGCATCGATGCCCAGGAACGCCACCCCGCGGTAATCCTCCAGGCTGCCACGGCGCACGCGCTCGGCATCGTGGCGCGCGCGGAACTCGGCGTAGGCCGCATCGTCGGCGAACAGCGGCGCCAGGCGCACCACCTCCGAGCCTTGCACGTCGCCCAGGCCCTCGAGACGCGCCAGCACGTCGGCCAGCCGCTCCGATCGCGCCCCTTCGGCCGCACCGGCTATAGCGCAGCCGCATGCCACGAACAGGTGCGCGTTCTCGGGCACGATGATGGCGCTTTCCTCAAGGCCCAGCGTGTCGTAGAAGCGCTCGCGCAGCTGCGGAAGGTACTGCAGCGGGCCACCCAGGAACGCCACGTTGCCGCGGATGGGCCGCCCACAGGCCAGCCCCGATATGGTCTGGGTCACCACCGACTGGAATATGGAGGCCGCTATGTCCTCCTTGCGCGCGCCCTCGTTCAGCAGCGGCTGCACGTCAGTCTTGGCGAACACGCCGCAGCGGCTGGCGATGGGGTACAGCGTCTCATGCTTGGCCGCCAGCTCGTTCAGGCCGCCGGCGTCGGTGTCCAGCAGCGCGGCCATCTGGTCGATGAACGCGCCGGTGCCGCCCGCGCAGGTGCCGTTCATGCGCTGCTCGATGCCGTGGTCGAAGTAGATTATCTTCGCGTCCTCGCCGCCCAGCTCGATAGCCACGTCGGTGCGCGGGATGAACGCCTCCACCGCCGTCTTGCTGGCGATGACCTCCTGCACGAAGGTTATGTCGAGCCATTGCGAGAGCAGCAAGCCGCCCGAGCCGGTTATGGCCACGGTCATGGGCTGGTCGGGCAGCTCGGCCGCTGCCGCCTTCAGCACCTCAACGATAGTGGCGCGCACATCGGCGTGATGGCGCTGGTATGTCGCCCATACCACCTGGTCACGGTTGTCGAGGGCTGCGAGCTTCACCGTGGTGGAGCCTACGTCGATGCCTAGCCGCAGCCCATCGCCCGCCGCAGTCACCGGCACCTGGCCGGGCTCCACCTGGGTGATGACGGGCTCGCTAGCGCCCTCGACCTCAACGGGCACCCCCACTGCTGCCGCGTTCACGTTCATCGTCATTGCGTCGTCTCGCCTGTTCTCCTGCTTCGTTGCTGCACCATAGGGCCTGCAGCTGGCCCATTCGCGTATCCTTGCCATTGTACAAATCCGCCGCCGTCCAAGCGATACCCCAAACGGCCAAACCACAACATATGCGGAACGGGCGGAAGGCGCGCACCAGCCCTTGAGCCTTCCGCGCGCATCGCAGGCCCGACGTGGCCCCGCTTCCCGCCTTCGCACCGCCAGCCACCCGGCTGCGCCCGACCGCCTTTTCCGCGTAGCCGGCCTCGAAGCATCTTACCGCCTCGACCCTGACGTCTGTTCCGTGCCTCAAGCTATCACCCCTCAAAACAAGTGGGACTGGAAACTTTTGTTTCCAGTCCCACTATCGGGGTTCAGTTCACCCGCAAGCCGCCCCTTTCGTTGCCTCTGCGAACCCAGGCGGCTATTGCGTGACAGCCTCCGCCACCGCTTCGGCGTTCGCCTTCCGCGCGCTCATCTTGCCGAGCAGGATAGCCAGCACCGCCACCAGCACGACACCGCCCGCCAGCGATATCCACGGGCTCTTGGTGAAGCCCGCCACCAGGTAGCCGGCAAAGCACACCACCATGACCAGCGTGGCGTAAGGTATCTGCGTGGCCACGTGGCGCAGGTGGTTGCACTTGGCGCCGGCCGAGCTCAGGATGGTGGTGTCCGAGATGGGCGAGATGTGGTCGCCGTAGACCGCACCGGCCAGCGTCGCGCCCACCGCCACCAGGAACAGCGGGTCAGACGCATCGAACACGCCTATGACGATAGGCAGTATGAGCGCCACGGTGCCCCAGCTGGTACCCATGGCGAAGCCGATGAACGCCGCCACCAGGAAGATGACCGCCGGCAGGAAGTCCAGCCCCACGCCCAAGCCGCCCAGGAAGCCCGACACGAACTCGCCAGTGCCCAGCAGGTAGCGGCACGTGCCGCCCAAGCTCCAAGCCAGCACCAATATCATGATGGCGCCCACCATCGAGCGCACGCCTTCCGACATGGCGCCCATGAAGCCGCCCAACGTGGTCAGCTTGCGCGGCAGGAACATGGCGGCAGCCACCACCAACGCCACGCACACGCCTATGCACAGGCCCATGACCGGGTTCTCGCCCACAGCCGTGGCGAAGTCGACGCCCTGGAAGAAGCCGCCCATGTACAACATGCCCAGGATGGCGAACAGGATGAGCACCACGATGGGCACGATAAGGTCGAACACGCGGCCCTTCTCTGATATGGGCAGGCCCTTGTACTCCTCGAGCGCCTCGGCCGCGGCATCCTCGATGTCGGCCCGCTCGGTGACCTGCGGCGACATGGCCGTGGCGTCATGCTCGGCTTTGACCACCTTCTTGAGCAGGCGCGCCTCCTCGACAGCGTCCTCGGCCGGCACCGGGTTGCCCGCCGCCGCGTCCTGCGCCGCGCGCATGGAGCCGAAGTCGAGCCCCATGATGAGAAGGAAGAACACGAAGAAGATGGTCAGCAGCGCGTAGAAGTTGTACGGGATAGAGGCCACGAACGTGTTGAAGCCGTCGTCGCCCAGGTAGCCGCCAACCGCCACTGCCCATGACGACACTGGCGCGATGATGCACACCGGGGCAGCCGTGGAGTCGATGATCCAGGCCAGCTTCTCGCGGCTCACATGGAAGCGGTCGGTGATGGGGCGCATGACGGCGCCCACGGTCAGGCAGTTGAAGTAGTCGTCGACGAAGATGATGATGCCCAAGATGGCTGTGAGCAGCTGGGCCAGCTTGGCGTTCTTGATGTGCTTCGACACCCAATCGGCATAGGCGCGGGCGCCGCCGCTCACGCCGATGACCACCGTGAGCGCCCCCAATAACGCAAGAAAGAGCAATAGCGCTCCGTTGCCGGCTATCTGCTCGGCCATCATCTGGGGCACCATCGCGAACGACGAGATGAGCTGCTCACCCCCTGCCCCATTGAGCGTGAACTGGTAGATGACCATGCCCACGAGCACGCCCACGGTCAGCGACGAATACACCTCTTTGGTGATAAGCGCCAAGCCCAGGGCCAGCAGCGGCGGGACGATCGACCACGCACCGCAAATGACTAGGTCGAACCCTTCCATCCGTCCTCCTTTTTCAGTACCGCCGGGCAGATGGTGCGCCGCGGCGGCGCGCCCCTCCAGGGGAAGCAGGGCGCCCCCTTAGTGCCGGAATGCCCGCGCACGCTGGATCCAGGTGCGGCGACGCTGCAAAGGCGCAATGCGCCGGTGCGTAGGCATCGCATGGACGTTCCTCCCCTTTTGCAATGCCCTCATTATAGTGAAAGATGGCCCGTACAGTGCCTACAGTTCTGTAACGAGGCCCACCTCGCCGCTTGAGGCGGCTGTGAGCGCCTGTTGCAGGAGCAGCAACTGTGCTGAACAACCCGCTGACGATTGCCACAACGCTCTATGCATGGCTTCACACGCCCCTTAAGCCCCTTTGCCCCAACTTGCCATCCATGAAGAGGCTTGCTAGACTGCAAGATGCTCAACCGCGATCCCCGCATGGGGTATTGCGCATAACCGAATAGATAACTTCCGAAATGTCTTCTAAAGCAAGCTATGAAGAGGGCATCTGCCTATCGAGATTCTTGCTTCGAAGGTATTTCGGAATTATGCGTAATCTCGCGGTTGAGCGACTGTGGTGGATGCCCTCCTCGTTCGAGAACGCCTTCGGGGATGAGAACACCTCGAAGGGGCAACACAGGTCGCGTGGCTTCCTCCGCAGTATGACGGGAAACTACATACTCGGGAGGAGTCGGCCGCATGGGAACGTCCGCCTCATTCGCACGCAAGATATCTGCTTGCCTTGTTGCAGCATCGCTTTCGCTTGCCTTAGTACCTGCTTCTGCACTTGCAGAAGATACAGGCAAAGATACCGTTGAAGTCGTAGCGTCGGACTTGCCCGACCAGTCGAATGCTTTTGCTAATTCTTCCCTCGGAGAGTCCCAAGCAGTCAGTGCTGAGCAGAATACAGAAGGCTCGCCTGTAGCCCCGATGCTTGCATCGGGGTTGTCTGGAAAGCCAAACAGCTTCATCAACTCCGACGTTGCCCTCGATGGCGAACCTGTCATCGGCTCCTTCACGGTCGACGGCCTCACATACGCGGTCATCGATGAATCGACTATCGAGCTCGTCGGCGTTGTTCCTTCCGTCATTCTGAGCGAAGGCAGCGAAGCTGCCGGAGTCGAAGAATCCAATGAAAGCAACGCCAGCGAAGCTGGCGTTGCCAGCCTCCCCGAAACCGTCACCTACGCCAACATCACCTACACCCTCGCCTCCATTGCTCCCTACGCCTTCTACCTCTCGGGCGTGACGGACGTCGAGCTGCCTGCGAGCGTGTCCGACGTCGACGACCGCGCATTCCGCTCAAGCGATGTTGCCAACGTCTCTGTCGCCGAAGGCAACCAAGGCTACTCATCTTTCGATGGCGCGCTCTACAGCGCCGACAAGACCCGCCTCCTGCTCATTCCCGAGGGCAGGGTGGGCGCCGTCCTCCTTCCTAGGGAAGCGGAGGTGGCAGACCCTGGCAAGTTCTCGCATTGCTCGCTGGTGGATGCCATCTCCGTGGAGGACGGCGCAGCATTCGCCTCGGAGAATGGTCTTCTCTATACATCTGACCTAGCAACGCTGCTCCGCGTTCCAGCTGGAGCCACCGAGGCCACCATACGAGAGGGCTGCACGACCATAGCTGCTGGCGCGCTTGAGGCCTGCGCGAAGCTCACGACCATCAACGCGCCTGCGACCATCACCTCCATCAGTCCTGACGTATTCCATGCGATACCGACCGTGAGCCTGCCTGCTGCATCCGTCATCCTGAGCGAAGGGGCCGAAAGTCCCGAAGTCGAAGGCTCCAACGAAGGCCAAGCAGACGAAGCCAGCACTCAGCTCACCGCCATGGTCGCCCTCGCCTCGACCGACGACGATCTGCCAGAGGTCGACCCTGCTAGCGTGCAGGTTGCCTTGCCTGAAGGAGCGGGGGTCTCTCTGTGGTCGGCAATGGGCTTCTCCGTCTGCCCGGGCAATCGCGCGGCCGCCGATGCCGCTCTGGGCTCAGCTGCGATCTATGCAGCCTGCAACGTGGTCACCCTCGATGGCAATGGCGCCACGACCCCCGGGACCAGGGTCATCTACACAGATGGCAGGGCTAACGGCGATGGTTGGTATTCGGACTCAAGCTTGCGCAACAAGATTCGCCAGATAACCGTGCCCCAGAGGAATGGGTACGTCTTCGGGGGATACTGGGGGTATTCGGACTACGCGAAAAGAGACATGATAATAATCGGCCCTAGCGGCTACCTTAGCAATGGAGATGGGCACATACTGTCGAACAGGGTTCTCACGGCCATATGGCACTACACCGTGGCTTTCGATGTTGGGGAAAGCGGGATAGCTGGCATTCCCGATATCGCAGCCACCCTTGGCTCTGAAGTGGAGCTTCCCAATCCTGTTCGGGAGAACTACTCGTTCCAAGGATGGGACACCATGCCTGATGGCAGCGGCACCCGTTACCAAGGAAGCGCTCTCGACATCCCAACAGGCGCTGATGCGCGGGTGGTTCTCTACGCGCAATGGAGGCCCAACGACCAGGACCTCTCCTTCGATACGTCTTCCGAGCCCGGCGACGAGGACTACCCGGGAGCTGACAAGCCTGACCAGACGATTGCGGGTGAACAGGTAGAGGCTGGCGAGAAGGTCGAGATCGAGGACCCCAAGCGCCCAGGGTACGTGTTCCAAGGTTGGATCATTCCCAATGCTGGGGGTACCGAAGCCATCGACCAGGACCTCGTCTACCAAGACGAGACGGACGGCAAGTGGTACGTGGACGCCTCCAAGCTGCCAGACTACGCAGGAGAAGACGGGCGAGTGGAGCTCACGGCTCGCTGGACAAGCGTCATCAGCGTGGACGTGCCAAGCTCGGTCACGTTCTATGCCGATGTGGTCACCCAAGGAAACGAGAGCAGGGAAGGACTAGCCTCGAGCGCCTTCGGCCAGAGCAAGGTGCAGAGCCAGTCCGAAGTTGACCTTCGCATAGTGGGCCTGGAGTCAAAGCAAGTCAAAGGCAACGGCTCGACGAGCTTAGGTGCTTCCGACATACTCAAGAAGAAGGATGGCAGCACCGTATCCGGCACAGATGACAAGCTGTTCAGCTTGTATCCGGCAACAGGCGAGCTACAAGAAGACGACCTCAAGGACCCGGATGCGACCTCAGCCTCCAAACCAGAAGGTGCCGTCGACTTTTCCCTCGACGACATCCTACTCGAGAGGTCCTTTGCCGCAGACGAGTTCACCATCCCTGCAGGAGGCACCCTCTCGCTTGGCTACCGCCTGAACCTCCAAGAGACTGCCACCGAGCTCGACTACGACAAGCTCTCAACCCTCAGCGAAGGCGCTTCCGCCTCCATCGCGAACATCAGCTACTGCTTTGCTGCAGGCCACATGCATGGTTCGGCAACGGGCTCATCTAGCGAGGATATCTATATCGAATATGGAGGCAAGGTATATGGGACGGCAGATATTGTGGGCGCTGCTGGATGCATCTCTGAGCTAGGTATGGCTTCACCCTGTTACGCACTTTACAACCAGATAATGCACGATCAAGGCATTCCCTCCAAGGGGCTGCTTCCTTCTGACGCAAAAGCTAAGATCTATGCGAGATACACAGGCTCTGCGGCCACTGCCAACCAGCCCAACTGCAAGCGTGCCGGATATGTGCGACTGCTGATGGTGGGGTTGAACCATGATGCGGTGGAACTATCGGTTGCCCCATCCTCTGCCTTCGATTTCGATAGCCAGGTTGCTAAGCGCGCTGGCATAACTTTCCAGTTTATGGATGCCTTATTTGATGGGTTGCCCATGAACCAAGAAGGTGCGACTACGGATGGAGGTTGGCGTGAGAGCGAGATGCGCACAGTGACGCTTTCAAAAAGCGGCGATATCGCGTCGCATCTTGCTGTGTATCCTTTCGTGAAAGAGGTCTACAAATTTTCTAATAAGCTTGGTGGGGGTGACCA
Source organism: uncultured Eggerthellaceae bacterium (assembly GCA_910588095.1). Taxonomy (GTDB): domain Bacteria; phylum Actinomycetota; class Coriobacteriia; order Coriobacteriales; family Eggerthellaceae; genus D16-63. The sequence goes on along the minus strand of CAJUQH010000013.1, from coordinate 20,209 downwards.
AGGGGCAGGCGGCAGTGATGCCAGCTATGTCGATGTGATCGGCGTGACATCAGATAAGCTTTTCCTGCCTTCATTTGCTGAGCTTTCAGGAGGCTATATCAGCTCAAGCAATTTGTGGCTTAACCATGAGGGGGCGCATTATTCGTATTGGAAAGATCTTTGCGGTGTGAGGTCGGGAATATCATCTTTCGGCGGGAACGTGAATTGGGGTACAGCCATTAAGCTTGGAGCAGATGGCGCAGCAAGACAATGGTGGACGCGTCTTGCTCGCATAGAAGCTAATGGGTTTTGCTATGTGCTTGATAACGCAACTAGCAGTGGTACTGGATGGGGGCACATAGATCACAGGACAAAGCTGGCGATAGCTCCGGCATTCTGTCTCTAGCAGTGTCGTAGCCGGAATGCTTGTCCGTGTGGTGGAAAGGCAAGGATCGAGGCTGATACGCGCAGCTCCGTGAGCAGTGCTACGTCCCCTCACGGTAAGCGGCACCAGGCATGGGCGCGAGGGCGACTCGTGACAGCATTCCTGCTTCCAGCGAGCGAAGCGAGCGCATATAAAAGCTGAAACGAGCGAGCGCAGTGGCCCGCAAGGGCCGCAAGCGGAGCGTGGAGCCCGAGCACCCATGGTTGGTGCCGCGCCGATGATAAAGCGTCGCGGAAGCTGAATGCTTCCGCTCCTGGTCCTAGATTCTTCGACTCCGCGCTACGCGCTCCGCTCAGAATGACGGCGTGCGCAAAGGCCAGCGCCCTCCCCTACGTCCAGAACCGGAACGTCTCGAGGATGTCCTCGTAGGCCCACGGGTACACATCGGAGTACCAGCCGGTCTCAGGCACGAAGCACAGCAGCACGCTGTACAGCACGCTCAGGCTCACCAGCACTAGCATCACCTTGAGCAGCAGCCCGCGAGCGGCCGAGGCATTCGGCAGGTTCTCGTTCACGATGAACGCCAGCAGCACCACGGCCGCCAGCAGCATGAAGCTGAAATCGGCGTAGTACCGCTGTAGGATGCCCGCCATCTCGGCGTCGAGCAGCGCCACCGCAAGCGCCGAAACCAGCAGTACGATGATGACGCCCATGATGGTGCGCGTCTGGCGCGTGCGCTTGCGCAGAGCCAGGATGCGCGGCGCGAACGCCAGTATCCATAGCACCGGCAGGCACGCGAACACGCCGCCGAACGTGACCTCCTTGATGGTCTGTCCCATGTAGGTGGTCTCGAAGGGCGCCGGTTGCAGGAACGGGAACACGCCCGTGACGCACGGGGGCTGCAGGAAGTACGAGAAGAACGCCGGCGCCAGGCGCCCCACGTTCATGCCACGCTTGGTCATGTCGTTCACCGTGAGGTTGTAGTTGGCCCCGAAGTCGGTGAGCGAGCCAAACCGCGCGTAGTTGTACCCCATGATGCCTGCTGCCACCACCAGGTAGGGTGCCACCAGGCACGCGAACTCCCGCGCGCCCTGGGGCGTCATGATGCGGCGCTCGGTGATGAACGACCGCCAGAACAGCGGGAAGGCCAGCAGCGACAGCACGATGAACTGCGGCCGGCACCCCACCACCAGCGCCATGCACAGCGACCCCACGAAGTACCAGGCGCACGCATGGCGCGACAGCCGCGCGCGCATCCAGCAGTACAGCCCCCACACGCTGAACGCCAGCGCGCACATGATGGGCAGCGAATAGAAGGTGGGGAACTTCAGCAGGTACAAGATGCCGCAACAGAACACGAGCGGCACCTGCAGCAGCAGGTAGATGCCCAGCGACACGCGCTTGAAGTGGTAGCGTGCGAAGCGGTCGAGCAGCAACGAGCAGCCCAGTATGAACGCGAACGCCGCCAGCAGCACCCCGATGGCCGTCGGGAAGTTGGCTCCGGTCAGCAAATAGAACGGCAGGTAGAACAGCAGCACGGGCACCACGCCGAAGTACACGTAGTAATGCCCGTCGTAGTAAGCCACGTCGAACAGATAGGGCTCGCCGCTGGCCTTTTGCGCCTCGGCCCGCGCGCCGTTGTCGTAGGGGTCGGCCATGTCCTGCAGCCATTGCGGCGGCTCCTCCTCAAGGTAGAGCTTGCCCGACGCCATCGACTTCGCCAGCTCGGCGTATTGCTGGGCGTTGTCGCCGCCCACCTCGAACGTGTTGACGATGGACACGCCGTCCCACGAGCCATGGTTGTAGCTGGGCGTGGCCACGCCCACCAGGTTCGACCCGAAGAACAGCAGCGTGCTGGCCACCGCCATCTCCACGACCACCGCCGCGATGATGCCAGCCTTCGACTGGCGCGGATGGTCAACGATGCTGATGCGGTAGATGGCCGACCGCGGCCGGAACATGAACGCCAGCAGCAACACGCCCAGCGTCATGGTGAAGCGCATCGTGCTGAAGTCGAAGGGATGGTGCGCGTTCAATGACACGGTCCACAGCTTGATGGGGTACCGCACGTCCTCGCCGACGATCTCGATGCGCAGGCTGTTCACCAAGCCAGTGGTGTTCAGGTTGATGTACTCGCTTTGCGTCGAGTAGGTGGAAACCTGCACCACAGGCACGCCCACCGTGTACTCGGTGGAGTCGAAGTAGGTCAGATGCGCCTCGTCGGTGAACTGTATCTTTATGTCGAGGTTCTGCGCCGGCTGGTTCGAGTCGAAGTCGATGCGCACGTTGTTCACCTTGGTGTTCAGGTTGCTGAACTCCATCACGTGGTCGACCGAGGTCAAGCGGAGCAGCTCGTCGCTGCCTTCTGGAAGCTCTATCTGATCCTTCAGGTTGATGGGCCTGTAGTTCGCCGTGGCGAAGTAGTTGAAGTTGAACACGAACACCTCGAGCACCAGCGCTATGAGCACGATGAGGCCCAGGCGCTTTGCGAGGTGCGCGATGACGGCCCGATGGTGGCGGTTCACGTAATCGAGGCCGTAGCGTATGTTCTGTCGCACTGTCGGCATGGCCCTATTATAAAGAAAGCCCGCACCAGCAAAGGCCGATGCGGGCTTTAATTCTGCGATTCGCGTCGGAAGCGCGCCCGGGCTACATGCCCAGGGCCTCCTTCACGTCGGCGTAGACCACCTGCGGGTCGCGGTCGCCATCGATGGTCACCAGCAGGTCGCAGCCGCGGTAGTAATCGATGAGCGGGCTCGTCGACTTCTCGTAGACGTCGAGGCGGTTGCGCACCGTATCCTCATTGTCGTCGTCACGCTGGTACATCTCGCCACCGCACGCGGGGCAGGCTGTGTCGGCCGCCGTGCCGATGTGGCCGCACTCGCGGCACATGCGGCGCGAGCTCAGACGCTTCACGATGACCTCGGGGTCGACGTCTATCAGCAGCGCAGCATCCAGCGGGCGCCCCAGCTCCTGCATCATCGAATCGAGGGCCACCGCCTGGGTGGTCGTGCGCGGGAAGCCATCCAGGATGACGCCCTTCGCGGTGTCAGGCTGCTGAAAGCGCTCCTTCATCAGGTCGATGATGAGCTCGTCGGGCACCAGGTCGCCGGCATCCATGAACGCCTTGGCCTTCAGGCCCAGCTCCGTCTCGTCCTTCACCGCCTGGCGCAGGATATCGCCGGTGGAGATGTGGCATAGACCCTCGTCCTCGACCAGCTTGGCTGCCTGGGTGCCCTTGCCGGCACCGGGTGCGCCCAAAAGCACGATGTTCATAACGCAATCCTTTCGAAAAAGCCGCAGCGGCAAGAGGTCCACCCGCCGCGTCAGCGCGAGCGGAGCCTTCTACTTGAAAAAGCCGTTGTAGTTGTGCATCTTCAACTGCGACTCCACCTTGCTCATGGTGTCCAGGGCAACGCCGATCATGATGAGGATGGACGTGCCGCCGAACGACTGGATGAGCTGGTTGTCGGTGAAGAAGAAGATGATGGTGGGCACCACGGCGATGACGGCGATGAAGATGCCGCCCGGCAGCGTGATGCGGTTGATGACGTCTTTGATGTACTGCACCGTAGCCGCGCCAGGCCGCACGCCGGGGATGAACCCGCCCTGCTTCTTGATGTTGTCAGCCGTCTCCTGCGGGTTGAACACCATCGAGGTGTAGAAGTACGCGAAGAACACGATGAGCACCAGCGTGAGTATCCAGTTGACCCAGCCCGTCGAGCAGGCGTTGGCCACCACCGTGAGCCACTCTACGTTGAAGATGGCCGCCAGCTGCGCCGGGAAGTAGATGATGCAGCTCGCGAAGATGATGGGGATGACGCCCGCCGCGTTCACCTTCAGCGGGATGTAGGTGGACTGACCGCCCATCATCTTGCGGCCCTGCACGCGCTTGGCGTAGTTGACCGGGATGCGGCGCTGGGCGCGCTCCACGTAGATGATGGCCGGGATGCAGGCCAGCACCACCACCAGGATGAGCGCGGTGACCGCGATGCCCATGCCAAGGTCGCTCGTCAGGTTGATGGACGAGAAGATGGCAGAAGGCACGCGCGACACGATGCTCACGAAGATGATGAGCGACATGCCGTTGCCGATGCCGCGCTGGGTGATGAGCTCGCCCATCCACATGATGAAGGCGGTGCCCGCCACCAGCGTGAACACGATGACCACGTTGGTCAGCCACACCGGCAGCTCGTTGGAGAACGCCACGCCGTAAGCAGGCGACTGGAACAGCAGCAGGTAGCCGATGGCGTTGATCAGGCCAAGACCGAGCGTCAGGTAGCGGGTCACCTGCGTGATCTTACGGCGACCGGAGTCCCCTTCGCGAGCCCAGCGGCCCACAGCCGGGATGACGCCCTGCATCAGCTGCATGATGATGGATGCGGTGATGTAGGGCATGATGCCCAGCGAGAATACCGAGAAGTTAGACAGCGCGCCGCCGGTGAACAGGTCGAGCATGGTCATGGCCACGCCGGTGTCCTGGAAGGACGTGGCGAAGTCATGGAACGGTATGCCCGGCACCGGCACATAGGCCCCGAAGCGGTACAGCGCAAGGATAGCCAGCGTGAAGAGTATCTTCTTGCGCAGCTCCGGGACCTTGAACGCATCGATGATTGAGCTTAGCAAGGCTCTTCGACCTTTCCTCCGGCTGCTTCGATCTTGGCGCGAGCAGAAGCAGAAACCTTGTCCACCTTGACGGTGAGCGCCTTGGTCAGCTCGCCGTCGCCGAGCACCTTCACCAGGTCATCGCTATGCTTGATGATGCCCTTGGCCTTCAGCGATTCGCCGTCGACGGTCTCGCCAGCCTCGAACTTGGCATCCAAGCGGCTCACGTTGACCGGCAGGTACTCGACGCGGTTGATGTTGCGGAAGCCGGGCAGCTTCGGCAGGCGACGGGCCAGAGGCGTCTGACCGCCCTCGAAGCCGGGGCCCTTGCCGCCGCCAGCGCGGGACTTCTGGCCGTTCAGGCCACGACCAGCGGTCTTGCCGGTGCCGGAGGCGCCGCCGCGGCCGACGCGCTTGCGGTTCTTGCGGGAGCCCTCTGCGGGCTTCAGGTCCTTGATCTCCATTGGTTCTTCTCCTTTTCGCCCCGGGGCCCTTGCCCCGCGACTCGCTTATCGCTTGAACTTCCTATGCCGCTCCCCCATCGCGGAACCGCCGGGGGAGAACGGGCCGCTGCCGCACAGCCTTGCGGAAGGCCGGCGGCAGCATAGCCGAAGCAGAAGGGCTTAGAGCTCTTCCACCTCGACGAGGTGCTTCACCTTGAACACCATGCCGCGAACGCACTCGTTGTCGACCTTCTCGACCGAGCGGCCGATCTTGCCGAGACCGAGGCTCTTCAGCGTGGCACCCTGGTCAGCCTTGCGGCCGATAGCGCTCTTGACCTGCGTGATGCGCAGCTTCTTACCCTCTGCCATTATTTCGCTTCCTTCCGCCCGAAGATGGCGTCGACGGTGGTGTCGCGACGCTTGGCCACGTCCTCGGGGCTCTCCATGAGCTTGAGGCCCTCGGCGGCGGCCTTGACGATGTTCATAGCGTTGCTGGTGCCCAGCGACTTGGTGATGACGTTCTTCACGCCCGCCAGCTCCATGATGGCGCGCACCGGGCCACCGGCCATGACGCCGGTACCAGGCACAGCCGGCTTGATGAGCACGCGGCCTGCGCCGAACTCGCCCAGAACCTCGTGCGGGATGGTCCCGTCCTCGGTCAGCGGCACCTTGAACATGTTCTTCTTGGCATCTTCGACGCCCTTCTTGATGGCGATCGGCACTTCCTGGGACTTGCCCATGCCCACGCCCACGTTGCCGTTGCCGTCGCCCACGACCACCAGCGCGGTCAGGCCGAAGCGGCGGCCGCCCTTGACGACCTTGGACACGCGGTTGATGTAGACGACGCGCTCCTCAAGCTCGGGAGCGGCATTATCTTGATGCTTGTTGTTACGAGCCATGTTTCCCTCCCTTTAGAACTTGAGCCCGGCTTCGCGGGCCGCATCGGCCAGAGCCTTCACGCGGCCATGGTACAGATGACCGCCGCGGTCGAACACTACCTCGGTGACGCCTTTCTCCTGGGCCAGCTTGCCCACGATGGAGCCCAGCTCGGCAGCGCCCTCGACGGTGGCGCCGTTCTTGCCCGACTTCTTGAACTCGGGGCCGAGCGTGGAGACGCCGCAGATGGTCACGTGCTTAACATCGTCGATGACCTGGGCGTAGATGTTGTTGTTGCTGCGCGTGACGCACAGGCGCGGACGAGCCGCGGTGCCCGATATCTTGCCGCGCACGCGGGTGTGGCGGCGGCGCAATCCGGCTTGTTTTTTCTGAAGTTTGTTCATCATCAGATCCCTTCAATCAAAAACGCGAAGTGCGCCTTTATTCCTTACCGGCCTTGCCGACCTTGCGACGGACATGCTCGCCCTCGTAGCGGATGCCCTTGCCCTTGTAGGGCTCCGGCTTGCGCCACTTGCGGATGTTGGCGGCCACCTGGCCCACCGCTTCCTTGGAGGGACCGGTAACGATGATCTCGGTCTGGCTGGGCACCTCGAAGGTGATGCCTTCGGGAGCCGCCACCTCGACCGGATGGGAATAGCCCAGCTGCAGCTCGAGGTCCTTGCCCTTGAGCGCGGCGCGGTAGCCGACGCCGACCAGCTCGAGCTTTTTGGAGAAGCCCTCGGAAACGCCCGTCACCATGTTGGAGATGAGCGTGCGGGTCAGGCCGTGCAGGCTCTTGGCCTCGCGGGAGTCGTCGGGACGCTTGACGATGATGTCGTCGCCCTCGCGCTCGATGGTCAGGATGGGCTGGAACGTGCGGGAAAGCTCGCCCTTGGGGCCCTTCACCGTGACCGTCTGCCCGTCGATGGCGACGTCGACGCCGTTGGGAACGGGAATGGGCATCTTGCCGATACGTGACATGTTATCTACCTCCCTTTCCCTTACCAGATGTAGGCGATGACCTCGCCGCCGATGCCCTGCTTGCGGGCCTCGCGGTCGGTCATGACGCCGTTGCTCGTGGATATGATGGCCGTACCCAGGCCGCCCAGCACGCGGGGCAGCTCGTCCTTGCCAGCGTAGATGCGCAGGCCGGGCTTCGAGATGCGCTTGATGCCGCGGATGGTCTTGGCCTTCTTCGGGCCATACTTCAGCGTGATCTCGAGCGTGCCGCGGGGCTCGCCGTCCATCACGTCAAAGCCCTGGATGTAGCCTTCCTGGCTCATGATGCGGGCGATCTCCACCAGCTTCTTGCTCGTGGGCATCGTAACGGTGGCCTTACCGGCAGACTGGCCGTTGCGCACGCGCGTCAGCATGTCTGCGATAGGATCTGTCATAGTCACTTTGGTTCTCCTTTGGTCCGTGATGAATCGAATGCTCGGTTCGCCCGTGCCCGTGGCAGGGGCGCCTTTAGCATCGACACACCCGTGTGCGTAACGTTGCCTACCAGGAAGCCTTGGTCACGCCGGGCAGCTCGCCTTTGTTAGCCAGCTCGCGCAGGCAGACGCGGCACAGGCCGAACTTACGGTAGTAAGCGCGGGGGCGGCCGCAGCGCATGCAGCGGTTGTGCTGGCGAGTCGAGAACTTCGGCTCGCGCTTGGCTTTGGCGATCATCGATTTCTTAGCCATGCATTTCCTTCTTTCTTATGCTTAAGGGGCTGCCTTCAGCCCCTTGTTGCCAATCTAATAAAGGTTACTCCGCCTTGAACGGGAAGCCCAGGGCCAGCAGCAGCGCCAGAGCGCCGGCATCGTCGGGTGAGGTGGTCACGAACGTGATGTCCATGCCGCGGGTGCGGTCGATCTTGTCGTACTCAACCTCGGGGAAGATGAGCTGCTCGGTGATGCCCATGGTGTAGTTGCCGTGGCTGTCGAAGCTCTGGCGCGAAAGGCCGCGGAAGTCGCGGACGCGCGGCAGAGCCGTGGCCAGCAGACGATCCAAGAACTCCCACATGCGGTCGCCACGCAGGGTGACCTTGCAGCCGATGGCCTGGCCCTCGCGGATGTGGAACCCGGCGATGGACTTCTTGGCGCGGGTGACCATGGGCTGCTGGCCGGTGATCACGCGCATGTCGGCGATGGCGCCGTCGAGGATCTTGGCATCGCCAGCGGCAGCGCCGACGCCCATGTTCACCACGATCTTCTCGAGGCGGGGCACCTCGTTGACGTTGGCGAGCCCAAGCTCCTTCTCGAGCTTGGCTACGATCTCGTTCTTGTAGAGCTCCTTCAGACGGGGAGTGTCTGCCATGGTTATCGTTTCCTTTCCGATGAATTAAACGCAGGATTTCCGACCCTGCGTCCCTCGCGCATCCGGCGCAAGGGCCATTTCCCTACCGTAGCTGGCCGCTGCGGGAGGGATTCATGCTTTCCCAGTGCCCGGGATTGCCGTGAAAGCGCGCCTGAGCGTACTAGGTACGCGAGGAAGAAGCGCTTGGAACGGCAAGGCCGAGTGCTGGGGAAGCATTAATCGATATCCTTGCCGCACTTCTTGCAAACACGCACCTTGCGGCCGTTGTCGCGCTTGTGCGAGACGCGGGTGGGCGTGGAGCACTTCGGGCACACCAGCATCACGTTGGACACGTGGATGGGAGCCTCCACGGTGGCGATGCCGCCCTGGGGGTTCTGCTGGGTGGGGCGCAGGGCCTTCTTGGCCATGTTGACCTTCTCCACCACCACGCGCTGCTTCTCGGGCACCGAGCGCAGGACCTTGCCCTGCTTGCCCTTGTCCTTGCCCGAGAGCACCTTGACGGTGTCGCCCTTCTTCACATGCATGCTATTAGCCATAGTTGATCAGCACCTTTCCTTACAGCGTTTCCGGTGCCAGCGACACGATCTTCATGTACTTCTTGTCGCGCAGCTCGCGCGCCACGGGCCCGAAAATGCGGGTGCCGCGCGGGGAGCCGTCGGTGTTGATGAGCACGCAGGCGTTCTGATCGAAGCGGATGTAGGAGCCGTCGGCGCGACGGACCTCCTTCTTCACGCGCACGATGACGCAGCGGACCACATCGCCCTTCTTGACGCCGCCATTGGGCATTGCTTCCTTCACGCTGCACACGATGACGTCACCCAGGCCCGCGTAACGGCGCTTCGAGCCGCCCAGGACCTTGATGCACTGCACCTTGCGCGCGCCGGAGTTGTCGGCCACGGCGAGCATAGATTGCATCTGGATCATCTGCTTTTACCTTTCTTAAACAGATAGCGATCAAGCTGAATGCTTGGATGCCGCTATTTGGCCTTCTCGACGATCTTCAACAGGCGCCAGCGCTTCATCTTGGAAAGCGGACGCGTCTCCATGACCTGCACGGTATCGCCCATGCCGGCCTCGTTGCCCTCATCGTGGGCGTGGAGCTTCTTGGTGGTGGTCATCATCTTGCCATAGACCGGATGCGGCTTGCGCTCCTTGATCTCCACCACGATGGTCTTGTCGTTCTTGTCGGAAACGACCAGGCCCTGACGGACCTTGCGCTGGTTGCGCTCTTCAGTCATGTCTCATCCCTTCCTTCTACGCGCTCAGCTCACGAGCACGCATCTCGGTCTGGATGCGCGCAATGTCCTTCTTCACAAGACCCACGCGGGCGGTGTTGTCGAGCTGGCTCGTCGCCATCTGGAAGCGCAGGTTGAACAGCTCTGCCCGGGCCTCCTTCAGCTTCGCCTGCAGGTCCTCGGCAGAAAGCTCGCGAATCTCTTTAGCCTTCATTTATTCCTGCCCTTCCGTCTCGCGGGTGACGATCTTGCACTTGATGGGCAACTTGTTGATTGCCAGGCGCAGCGCCTCGCGGGCGGTCTCGTCATCGACGCCGTCGATCTCGAACATGATGCGGCCCGGCTTCACAACGGCCACCCAGCCCTCGGGGTTGCCCTTGCCCGAGCCCATGCGGGTCTCGGCAGGCTTGGAGGTGATGGGCTTGTCGGGGAAGATGGTGATCCACACCTTGCCGCCACGCTTCATGTGGCGGGTCATGGCGACACGGGCAGCCTCGATCTGGCGGTTGGTGATCCAATGCGCCTCGAGGGCCTGGATGCCGTAGGAGCCATGGTTCAGGCGCGTGCCGCCCTTGGCACGGCCCTTCATGGAACCACGCTGCACCTTGCGGTGCTTGACGCGCTTAGGACTCAGCATTACTTGTTCCCCCTCTCGTTGCGGTCATTGCGGCGGCGGTTCGGACGGCTGGAGCCTTCCAGAGCCGGCTGCGGCGCCTTCTGACCGGGGAGCACGTCGCCGTGGTAGACCCACACCTGGACGCCGATGGAACCGTACGTGGTCTTCGCGGTGGCGAAGCCGTAGTCGATCTTGGCGCGCAGGGTGTGCAGCGGCACGCGGCCTTCGCGGTACCACTCGCGGCGGCTCATCTCAGCCCCGCCCAGACGGCCGGAGCACTGGATACGGATGCCCTTGGCGCCCGACTTGCGAGCCGACTGGACAGCCTTGCGCATGGCGCGGCGGAAGGCCACGCGGCCCTCAAGCTGCTCGGCGACGGACTGGGCGATGAGCGCGGCATCGAGCTCGGGGCGCTTCACCTCGACGACCTCGACGTTCACCACGCCGTTAGCCACCTTCTCGAGCTTCTTGCGCAGGGCGTCGATCTCGGCGCCCTTCTTGCCGATGACCACGCCAGGACGGGCCGTGGAGATGATCACCTTGATCTTGTCGCCAGCGCGCTCGATCTCGACCTGCGAGACAGCGGCGCGGGCGAGCTGCTTGTCGAGGAACTTCCTTATCTCAAGGTCGTTCTCGAGGGTTTCTGCATAGTTCTTGCCGGCATACCAGCGGCTGCGCCAATCCTCGGTGATGCCAAGGCGGAAGCCGGTAGGGCTTACTTTCTGACCCATTGCTTAGGCCTCCTCTCGCGGTGCGACGACGATGGTGATGTGGCTGGTGCGCTTGCGGATGCGCGACGCGGAGCCCTTGGCCCGCGGGCGGATGCGCTTGAGCGTGGGGCCCTCGTCGACGAAGGCGCGCTTCACCACGAGGGAATCGGCGCGAAGATGGTTGTTGTGCTCGGCGTTGGCCACAGCGGAGTTGAGCGTCTTCTCGACGGTCTCGGCCACGGCGCGGTTGGTGAAGGCCAGGATCTCGCGGGCCTCGGTCACGGACTTGCCGCGAACCAGGTCGACCACGATGCGGGCCTTGCGCGGAGCCACGCGCACGAAGCGTGTTACTGCTTTGACTTCCATGGGTGCCTCCTATCGCTTTCCCTTGTCGGCGGAATGACCCTTGAAGGTGCGGGTCGGGGCGAACTCGCCCAGCTTATGGCCGACCATGGACTCGGTTACGTAAACCGGCACGTGCTTGCGGCCATCGTACACGGCGATGGTGTGGCCCACCATCTCGGGGAAGATGGTGCTGGCACGCGACCAGGTTTTGATGACGTTCTTTTCGCCCGCGGCGTTCATCGCTTCGATGCGACCAAGAAGACGCGGCTCTACGAAAGGACCTTTTTTAAGACTTCTGCTCACTTAAGTTCTCCTTTTACCGCTACTTCTTACGACGACGAATGATCAGGCGGCTCGACGCCTTCTTCGGGTTGCGGGTGCGGTGGCCCTTGGTGGGCACGCCCCACGGGGTGACCGGGTGACGGCCAGCCGTCTTGTTCTTGCCCTCGCCGCCGCCGTGCGGGTGGTCGACCGGGTTCATGACCGTGCCGCGGACGGTCGGGCGGATGCCCTTCCAGCGGTTGCGGCCGGCCTTGCCCACCTTGATGTTAGCGTGCTCGGCGTTGCCGACCTCGCCCACGGTGGCACGGCAGGTGAGCAGCACGCGGCGCATCTCGGAAGAGGGCATGCGCAGGATGGCGTACTTGCCCTCCTTGCCCATGAGCTGGATGCTCGTGCCGGCGGAGCGAGCGATGGCCGCGCCCTTGCCGGGCTGGAGCTCCACGTTGTGCACCAAGGTGCCCACGGGGATGTTCTCAAGCGGCAGCGCGTTGCCGGGCTTGATGTCGGCGTCAGGGCCGCTCATGACCATGTCGCCCACCTTCAGGCCCTTCGGGTGGATGATGTAGCGCTTCTCGCCGTCGACGTAGTGCAGCAGCGCGATGCGGGCGGAGCGGTTCGGGTCGTACTCGATGGTAGCGACCTTGGCGGGAACGCCGTCCTTGTTGCGCTTGAAGTCGATGATGCGGTAGCGACGCTTCACACCGCCGCCCTGATGACGGGTGGTGATGCGGCCGTAGTTGTTGCGGCCGGCCTTCTTCGGCTTCGGGGCAAGCAGCGACTTCTCCGGCGTGGACCGCGTGATCTCCGAGAAATCGGAGACCGTCTGGAAGCGGCGGCCGGGGCTCGTCGGCTTGTACTGTTTGATACCCACAGTATCTGCCTTTCTCCTTCATTCGGGCCCCTGCTCGCGCACCTCCCATGCACACCAGAAACCCGTCCTTCCTGGGCGGTAAGGCGATTGCCGCATCCTTCGCGAAGGGAGGCTCCGCGTGGCGACTCCGTCTTACCACGCGCCCGGGTGTATCCATACCACCGCAGACGCAAAGAAACACTTTAGCGGAACGAGTGCCCGATTGCAATGGTTATTCGGGGACGGCGACCGGCTACGAGCACAGAGACGTCAAGGTGCCAGGGGGCCGGCTTCATCCGTCTTGCTCAACGAAGGCCCTTTCATTGCAATGCCGCGTGCAGCGATTCTCATTTCGCTGCAAATGCGATGCGACGAAAAGAGCTGACGCCTAGACCTCGTCGGCAGCTTCCGCCACTCCCCTGTCGAACGCCTTGGACGGCTTCGTGCCGTGGCAGGCGTACATGACGATGCCCACGAGCGCCCCGCCAATGATGTTGCCCAGCGTGACCGGTATGAGGTTGGCGGTCAGGAACGTGCCGAAGTCCAGCACCGCGGTGTTGATGCCCGCATCGGCGATGAGCCCCGCGTAAGCCGGGTTCATGTTGGCGAATATGCCCGCAGGCACGTAGTACATGTTAGCCACGCAGTGCTCGAAGCCCGCCAGCACGAACCCCATGATAGGGAAGAATATGGCCAGCAGGCGGCCGGCCGTGTCGTGGGCGGTGTTGGACAGGTACACGGCGACGCATACCATGATGTTGCAGAAGGCGCCCAGCACGAAGGCGTTGGCCCAGGGCAGCGAATCCTTCGCGGCGGCCACCTTGGCCGTGTACACCGCCAGGTCGCCCCCGCCGATGCTCAGCTGGCCGAAGAACGCCATGAGCGCGGCCAACGCCACCGCGCCCACGAAGTTGCCCACGAACACGATGGCCCAGTTGCGGGCGAGCGCACCCCAGGTTATCTTGCGCTGGATGGCGGCGGTCACCATGAGGGAGTTGCCGGTGAACAGCTCGGTGCCCAGCAAGATGACCATCATGAGCCCCAAGGGGAAGATGAGCCCCGACACCAGCCGCACGAGCCCCGCATTGTCAAGCGCGTGGGCCGCCGTGGACGACGTGACCGCGCCCAAGCCGATGAGCAGGCCAGCGGCCACCGCCAGCACGAACAGGCGCCACGCGGGCGAGGTGGCCTTGCCCTTGCTGGCCTCGGCGTAGGAATCGGTTATCTGCTGGGGGGTGTTGATGGGCATGTGTCTTCCTTCCGCATACTTATATATATGTTGGCTGCCTGCTGACCAGGCCTGCTCCGTGCGCCTCCCGCAGCGGGCGGACACAGCCGCCCAACCGCAAGGCCCGCGAACAGCACGCGTGCGGGCAGCTGCTAGGCTATCGCCTGCACGGCCCGCAGGGCGTTCTGCACCACATGCAGCATGGTGACGCTCGTGGTGACCGTGCCCAAGCCGCCCGGCACGGGCGTGATGGCGCCCTGCTCGCCCAGCACCGGCTCCACTGCCGCGAAGTCCACGTCGCCGCAGAGCGCGCCCTGCTCGTCGAAGTTGATGCCCACGTCGAGCACCACCTGGCCCTCGCGGAAGCAGGCGGGGCCGAAGAAGCGCGGCTTGCCCGTGGCGCAGATGACGATGTCGGCCGCGCGGGTGTGGCGCGCCAGGTCGTCAGTGCGCGAATGGCACAGCGTGAGCGTGGCGTTGCGCTCGAGCAGCATCATGGACACTGGGCGCCCCACCACCAGGCTGCGGCCGGCCACGGTGACGTGCTTGCCCTCGACGGGCAAGCCGTAGTGGTCGAGCACCTGCAGGCAGGCTTCGGCGGTGGACGGCGGGAAGCCGTGCGGCTCCGACACAAACACCCCTGCCAGCGACATGGCGGTTATGCCGTCGATGTCCTTCTGGGGCACTAGCAGGTTGCACAGGTGCGTCTCGTCGAGCTGCGGCGGCAGCGGGCGGAACAGCAGGCAGCCATGGATGCCATCGTCGGCGTTGATCGCCTCGATGACCTGGGCCACCTCGACCGTGGATGCGACGGCGGGCAGCACGAAGGAGCGCACCTGCACTCCCAGCGCCTCGGCGCGCTTCATGGCCGTGCGCTCGTAGGACAGGTCGCTCGGGTTCTCGCCCACGCGCACGATGGCCAGCGTGGGCTCCACCCCAGCGGCGCGGCAGCGGGCGATGTCCGGCTCGATGGCACGGCCCATAGCCTCTACCACCGGCTTGCCCTGGAGCAGGCGCGCCATCAGGCGCCCCTCCCCTCACGCGGGCACAACCGCACGCTCTCGTCCACCTTGGGCGCGCCCAGGTCGTGGGCGATGGCGTTGTACACCTCGTCAGCCAGGGCCACGCCCGACTGCGAGAGGAAGTCGGCATGGTCGAGGAACACCGTGGCCTGGTCGTGGTCGTCCATCATGGCGGCATTGACGTAAACGTTCAGGCTGGCCGCCTGCAGCGCCGCCTTGGCCATGACCGCCGCGGCAGCCGCATCGGTGAGCGCCGTGCGGTTGCCGTGCTCGGCCAGGTAGCCGGCCACGTCGATGACGCGCATGCAGGCGCGCATGCAATCGATGGGCACCCGGCACGCATCGGCCAAGGCCACCTGGATGGCCTCATGGCGAGCCTGCTGCTCGGCCGCCGTGGCCTTGGGCATGCGGTAGGCCTGCCCGATGGGCTCGAAGGCGCGGGCATCGGCATCCACCAGCTCCACCAGCTCGGCCCGCAGCCGCTCGAGCTCTTCCAGCTGCACCGCTATCTCGTCGGCCACGCTTGCGTAGGCTTCCTTGCCCAACGTGAGGTTGGCCACCATCGAGGCCAAAGCAGCCGCCAAGGCGCCGCCATAGGCCGCAGCCCCGCCGCCCCCGGGCGTGGGGGCGGCGCTGGCAAGCGCGTCGAGAAAATCTTCCCGCATCAGAACAGCCCGCTTATGACGCCGTTCTCGTCCACATCGATGTTGAACGCCGCCGGGGCCTTCCCCAGCCCGGGCATGGTCATGATGGAGCCGGTGAGCGCCACTATGAACCCGGCGCCGGCCGACACCTTCACCTGGCGCACCGTGACGGTGAAGCCGCGAGGCGCGCCCAGCTTGGCTGCGTCGTCGCTGAACGAGTACTGGGTCTTGGCCATGCACACGGGCATGCCGCCGAAGCCCAGGCGCTCCAGCTGCTCGATCTCCTTGAGCGCAGCCGGCTCGAAGGTCACGCCGTCGGCATGGTAGACGCGCTGCGCCACGGCCTCTATCTTCTCGGCGATGGACAGGTCGTCGCCATAGGAGAACGCGAACGTCTCGGCCGAGCGACCCGTCTCGTCACCCTGCTCGCACAGGCGCACCACCTCGTCGGCCAGGGCCACGCCGCCCT
This sequence comes from uncultured Eggerthellaceae bacterium, assembly GCA_910588095.1. Classification (GTDB taxonomy): domain Bacteria; phylum Actinomycetota; class Coriobacteriia; order Coriobacteriales; family Eggerthellaceae; genus D16-63. The sequence continues at coordinate 4,218 of CAJUQH010000013.1, read as the reverse complement.
CGCCGCCCTTGGCCCACACCTCGGAAAGCGCCACGTTGACGCCTAGCTCGCGGCACTTGTCCTCGACGAGCTTGAGCTCGGCGGGGGTGTCGGTGGGGAACGCGTTGATGGCCACCACGCAGGGCAGCTGGTACACGTCGGTGATGTTGGATACGTGCTGCAGCAGGTTGGGCAGGCCCGCCTCCAGCGCCTCGAGGTTCTCGTCGTTCAGGTCGGCCAGGGCCACGCCGCCGTGGTGCTTCAGCGCGCGAACCGTGGCCACCACCACCACCGCGTCGGGCTTGAGCCCGGCCAGGCGGCACTTGATGTCCAGGAACTTCTCGGCACCCAGGTCGGCGCCGAAGCCGGCCTCGGTCACGCAGTAGTCGCCCAGGGCCAGCGCCATGCGCGTGGCCATGATGGAGTTGCAGCCGTGGGCGATGTTGGCGAAGGGGCCGCCGTGCACGAAGGCCGGCGTGCCTTCCAGCGTCTGCACCAGGTTGGGCTTGAGCGCGTCCTTCAGCAGCGCGCACATGGCGCCTTCAGCGTGCAGGTCGTGCGCGGTCACAGGCTCGTCGTCGTAGGTGTAGCCCACCACGATGCGGCCCAGGCGCTCCTTCAAATCGGAGATGCTGGTAGCCAGGCAGAAGATGGCCATGATCTCGCTGGCCACGGTGATGTCGAAGCCGTCCTCGCGCGGGGTGCCGTTGACCTTGCCGCCCAGGCCGTCGACGATGAAGCGCAGCTGGCGGTCGTTCATGTCCACCACGCGCTTCCAGGTTATCTTGCGCACGTCGATGTTCAGCTCGTTGCCGTGCTGGATGTGCGCGTCGATGAGCGCCGCCAGCAGGTTGTTGGCCGCGCCGATGGCGTGGAAGTCGCCAGTGAAGTGCAGGTTGATGTCTTCCATGGGCAGCACCTGGGCGTAACCGCCGCCCGCTGCACCGCCCTTGATGCCGAACACCGGCCCCAGCGACGGCTCGCGCAGCGCCACCACGACGTTCTTGCCGCGCAGCGCCAGGCCGTCGGCCAGGCCCACGGTGGTGGTGGTCTTGCCCTCGCCCGCCGGCGTGGGGTTGATGGCGGTCACCAGGATGAGCTTGCCAGGCGTGTGCTGCTGGTCGCGCAGCAGGTTGTAGTCGACCTTGGCCTTGTAGTTGCCGTAGCACTCCAGGTAATCCTCGGGAATGCCTGCTGCCTCGGCTACCTCGCCGATGCGCTTGGGGTTCGCCGCCTGGGCTATCTCGATGTCCGTCAGCATGCCGTGCACCTCTTGTCTTTCGTGGAAGGGGCCGATTCAAGGATTCCTTGATTGTACGGTGCGGCGCCAGCACGGCGCTGCGGGAAGCGTCGCGCGGACTGAAAAAACAAGACTGGCGGCGCTCGGGGTCGGCGGGCCGCTGCGACTAGGCTTGGCGGGCCGATCCGGCTAGGCTTCGCGGGCCGCCTGGGCGAGGCGGCGCAGGCCCTCTAGGGTGAGCTCGGGCAGCACGTCGGTGATGGCTTGGGAATGCGGCGCGATGAGCGGCGCCAAGCCGCCGGTGGCCACGACCGGCGCGGGGCGACCCAGGTGCGCAGCTATGCGCTCTACCAGGCCGTCGACCCGGGCGGCCTCGCCCAGGATGATGCCCGAGCGCATGGCCTCGTCGGAGCTGGTGCCGATGACCGACTCGGGCGCGCGCATGTCCACGGCGGCCAAGCGCGTGGCGTGGGAGAACAGGGCGCTGGCGCCCGTCTCGACACCCGGTGCGATGATGCCGCCGATGAAGCGCCCTTCGGCGTCTATCACCTCTATATTGGTAGCGGTGCCGAAATCGACCACCACCACGGGCGCGCCGTAGAGCGCGCGGGCTGCCACGGCGTCGGCCACGCGGTCGGCGCCGATCTCGTGCGGGTTGGGGTAGCTAGCCGCGAAGAGCCCGGCCCCGCTGGCGACTTCCGCGGTGCACACGCGCACCTGGGCGCCGCACAGGTCGTGAACGGCACGCGACCACGACCGGGTGAGCCCCGGCACCACCGAGGCCAAGGCCGCCGAGCGCACGTCGGCCGCCTGCACGCCCGCCGCGCCCAGCAAGGGCAGCAGCTTCACCGTTATGTCGTCCTTGGCATCGTGCTTGTAGGTGGCCAGGCGCCACATATGCGCGGGATGGTCGGCATGCACCGACTCGTACAGGCCAAGGGCGGTCTGGGTGTTCCCGATGTCGACGGCAAGTAACATGAACGTGACGGAATCCTCTGTCAGCAGGGATGATTCGGTATAGTATGATGTAGCCAGGGCTGCAGAGCCACTGAGCCCTCCGAAGTATAGCATGCAAGGGGATGAGAGGACCGGGGACCATGGCCGACACATCGTATCGTATCCTCGTTGTAGATGACGAGCCTTCCATCACCGAGTTCGTCGAGTACGCCCTGACTCGCGAAGGCTACGAGGCCGACGTGGTCAACAGCGGCGAAGACGCCTTCGAGCTCGCGGGCAAGAACAAGTACGACATGTTCATTCTGGACATCATGCTGCCGGGCATGGACGGCTACGAGCTGTGCCGTCGGCTACGCACCACCACGGCGGCGCCGGTGCTGTTCCTTTCGGCACGCGACACCGAGCTGGACAAGGTGGTGGGCCTCGAGATAGGCGGCGACGACTACCTGACCAAGCCCTTCGGCGTGCGCGAGCTCATCGCCCGCGTGCGCGCCCTGCTGCGCCGCGCGAGCGGCCAGGAGGTGACCGGGGTATCCAACACCATCACCGCCAGCGGCATCACGCTGGACGAGGATGCCCACACCGCCGCCGGCGACAAGGGCGAGATAGACCTGACGCCGCGCGAGTTCGAGCTGCTGGCCGCGCTGATGAAGAACGCCGGGAAGGTGGTCTCGCGCGAGGACCTGCTGCGCGATGCGTGGGGCTGGGAGTACCTGACCGAGACCAAGACCGTCGACACGCATATCAAGCGCCTGCGCGACAAGATAACCCAGGCGGGCTACGACCCGGCCCTGGTGGAGACGGTGCGCGGCTACGGCTACCGCTTCAAGGCGTAAGCAGCGCCTTCAACCAAGCGAACGGAACGGCCCTGGGGAGACCCGGGGCCGTTCTTTTGCGCTTGGTTGCGGAGGCTGAAGGAGCGGGATCAAAAATCCAATAAAGGGAGTGGAAGCGCCCAGCTTCCGCGACACCTTATCTTCGGCGCGGCACCAGCCATGGGTGCTCGGGCTCCTCGCTCCGCTTGCGGTCCTTACGGGCCACTGCGCTCGCTCGTTTCAGCTTTCATACGCGCTCGCTTCGCTCGCTGAAAACAGGAGCACTGTCACGAGTCGCCCTCGCGCCCATGCCTGGTGCCGCTCATCGTGAGCAGGAGACGTAGCACTGTTCACGTGTTGCTGTCTCGCTCTAAATCGCAAAGCAGGGCAGCACACCCGAGTTGCTGGTAGTGCCGCTTGAGCTGTCAATCTGGCCACTACCACCTACAAGGTTGTATCCCGTGTAGTCATACCCGGCACCCCTCAGCCAATAGTTCTGGCCTTGACCATTCCATGTCTTCCGCGCGACGGAATTAACGGAAGACTGGCCTCCTTTGGCGAAGTGCTGATACTGGAAGCAACGAGCATCGGATTTCACCTCGTTCGCGTTATGCCACAGTCCGTTAGAAGCCTTGAAAGTGCCTCCAAACACCTCGAACATACTCGGTATGAATACTGTCTGATTCGTCGACACCTGCAGCGATTTGCTGGGGCTGATTTGCTGGTGCACCTTGGTGACGCGAGCGATGTTCGATTGCACCGTGCTGTCTAGCTTGTTGTAGAAGTCGCCCTGCAGCAAAGTTCGTATCCATGATCCGTTCCAGCCTACCGAGTTATTAGCCGCCATGCCGTTCCTGGTATAAAGCTCTTTGAAGACGAAAGTGAGACCGGCCTTAGTGCGTCCGTTCACCGGTGTGGTCAGATTGTCCTGGCAGATGCCCAGCACCTGCACGTCGTGGTACGCGTCGCCAACCCTGAGCTTGAAGGTCGCATCCGTATCGAGCCACCCCTTGAACTGATTGTAATAGGTCGAACCCGTGCCCTTGGCAGAAAGGTCGTCTGCTGCGCGCTTGATGTAGTCGAGGCCATAGACGGTGCCACCATCCTCTATGTAAAGGCCGTCACCGGGAATGGCTTCCGTTACCTCATCATCGGCCACGGCGAACTCGTAGGACACCTCAGCGATAGGCGTGCGGTCGCCCTCGTTCACGCTGCCTGGGGTGACGA
>CAJUQH010000012.1 GCA_910588095.1 uncultured Eggerthellaceae bacterium | reverse complement strand
AGCTCACAGTCGGTATCGCATGGAAGACGTCTGGACTGATTGAAGTAACGGTCGCGGGCGCGTTGATGGTGGTGAGCTTCGCGCAGGCTTCGAGGGCGCCGGCGGCGATGGTCGTGCAGCCCTCGCGGATGGTTATCTCGGTTGCTCCGGCTGGAACGCGAAGCAGGGTCGTCAAGTCGGATGTATAGAGCAAACCATTCTCCGAGGCGAATGCTGCACTGCCCGCATCCACAGAGATGGAGTCAACCAGCGGGCAATGCGAGAACACGCTGGCTTCTGCCACCTCTGCTGTCTTCGGGATGCGGACAGTGCCCTGCTTGCCCTCGGGAATGAGCAAGAGGCTAAGTTGTTCGGCGTCGTACAAGGCGCCGTCGAAAAAGGAATAGGTTGGGTTGCCCTCAGCGACGGTGACGCTTGCCACGTCGCTCGAGCGGAACGCGCGGTCATCCACGTCGCTCACGCTCGCAGGCAACGTGACATCGGTCACGCCTGAGAGGTAGAAGGCGTAGGCGCCGACCGAGGACACGATATGAAACACGCCTTCATAGGAAACGGTCTCGGGGAGAGTGAGAACCGTAGTCTCAGACCCAGTCCCATAGGACCCCGATGCAAGCATCGGGGCTGCACCGAAGCCCTTGCCTTCCTGTGAGTTCATGACCTGTTGCCAGTCAGGTGAGACGCCGACGAGCTCGACGTAGGGGCCGTCGATGACCGCATAGGTGAGGCCGTCGACCGAGAACGAACCGATGATGGGCTCGCTATCGAGGGTAACGTCGGAGCTGATGAAGCTGCTCGGCTTTCCGACCAGCCCCGATGCAAGCATCGGGGCTACAGGCGAGCCCTCCGTATCCTGCTCAGCGCTGACTCCTTGGGACTCCCCCAAGGAAGAATCAGTGGAATCATTTGACTGGTCAGCTAAGGCCGATGCTACGACCCCGGAGTTGTCGTCGCTAGAGCTCTCCCCTTCTGCGTAGGCGGTGGGTGCGAGGGAGAGCGTCAGCGAAGCTGCCAAAGCAGCAGCGGTTAGCTTATGGATGAAAGAAACAGCGGATGCTCGCATTGCAATCTGCTCCTTCGGGCGGTGCGGCTAATACGCACTGCAGCGGAGGCCAGGTTGCAGCATCCAGAGGACGACTGACGGTAAGGAGGGCATCCACCACAGTCGTCAAACCTAGCGATAGCAATCAATCCAGAACAGATCTGAATACAACCATCGAAAGGCAGATGCCCTCTTTACGTTGTATTGCAGACCGTCATACTCGAAAAGGCAGAAGCTCCTTGCCGCTGGGCAAAGGAAGCGACTTGCGTGTTTCCGTGAAAGAACGTTCCAATATTCGATTGATTGCATCCCCTATGAAGGGAACACTAGGTTTGACAACTGAGACTATAGCAAAGCGGAAGCGCCGTTTGCAAGGACAATCTAAGGAAGGTGTCATATCACCAGTTCAAGCAGGGTGTCGCGAGGGGCTGGCAAGTCTGTAGGAGGCTGCGAAGGGCCGGCATCACTAGGCGTGAACGCGGTTGCGGCTCCCTTACCGCTCAGGCACGAGGGGCACGATGACCGAGAGCGAGTCGCCTGAAATGGCTATACGCGGCTTCACGGATGGGTCGAGGTAATAGCGCTCGGCCACGGCGGCGAACGCCTGCTGCATGGCCTCGGCCAGCTCGCAGCGATCCTCCTCGGTGAGCCGCAGCGCTGGGCCACCCTCATGGCGCTTGGCGCTCGTCGTGCGGTTGCGGCTGGCAGCGCCCTTCCCTGCCGTGAGCTGCGCTTCGAGTAGGTCGCGTAGCGGAAGGGGCGGTTCCACCTGGCCGTCGAGCACGCGCCGGGCCGTGCGCTCGGAAAGCTCGAGACCCATGAGGGCCGCTCGCTCGGCGAACGCCGCGGGGTCAGGCGCGCAGGCGAGCCAGCGCACAAGCGGCTGCTCTTGGAAGCTGCCGCCGAAGGCCCGCAGGGCCGGCGTGGTGGTGGCCATGCCGAAAGCGAGCAGCGCCGCTGCCACCTCGGCAGGCGATCCGCAGAACACCGTCACCTCGTCGCGATGCTCCAGGGCGAACTCCGCGGCGGTGCGCAGCAGGTTCCGCGGGCCGCGCATGGCGGCCACGCCGTCCTTGAGCTCGAAGTGCGGGAAGGTGGACTGGTCGGCCCGTTCGGGCAGCGATGCGGTGTCGGTGACGACGGTCAGCGCGGTGCCGAGCCCCGGCGCGGAGAAGGCGACGCGGGCCTGCTCGGCGTTCTCGCGTATGGAGAACAGCGCCATGCCGCGGCCGTGCATGCCCCACTTGTCCATGTGGGCGCTGTCGAGCTTCGAGGTGACGCGAGGCTCGAAGATGCGCTCCTGCATGGCCTCAGGTATGCCGCTGCCGTCGTCTATGACCGTGATGGTGCGTTGAGCGCCCTCGCGCTGGAAGGCCGTGAAGATGTGCCGGGCCCCCGCATCGCGGGCGTTGCGCAGCAGCTCCACCAGAGCATCCTCGCTCGAGCGGATGTCCTGGGCGGCCTGGCGCCGCTCGGCCTCGGATGTGCGCAGACGGACGAAGCCGCCCCCGAGGTCCTGTTCGACCCGGAGGCGGCTTCCCTCGCTTGCCTCGTCTATGAAGTCGCTGAGCGAGCCTTCTGCCATCGCAGGAGCTACTTGGCGTAGTCCACGGCGCGGCTCTCGCGCACCACAACGACCTTGACCTGGCCGGGGTACTGCAGCGTCGTCTCGATCTCTTGGGCGATGTCGTGGGCCAGCACCGTCGACTTGGCATCGTCGATGATGTCGGGCGACACCATGACGCGCACCTCGCGGCCAGCTTGGATGGCGAAGGTGCGTTCGACGCCCTCGTGGGCGTTGGCGATCTCCTCTAGGGCCTCAAGGCGCTTCACGTAGGTGTCGAGCGATTCCTTGCGGGCGCCCGGGCGGGCGGCCGATATGGCGTCGGCAGCCTGGATGAGCACGTCGAGCACAGTGTTCGGGTCGACATCCTCATGATGCGCCTCGATGGCGTGCACGATCTCGGGCCTCTCGCCGAAGCGACGGGCCAGGTCGGCGCCGAGCACCGCATGGGAGCCCTGCACGTCGTGGTCGACGGCCTTGCCCAGGTCATGCAGCAGGCCGGCGCGGGTGGCCGGGTACGGGTCGAGCCCCAGCTCAGACGCCATGACGCCTGCCAGATAAGCCACCTCGAGAGAGTGGTTCAGCACGTTCTGGCCGAAGGAGGTGCGGTAGCGCAGGCGGCCGAGGGTGCGCACGAGCTCAGGATGCAGGTCGTGTATGCCGGCATCGAAGCTGGCCTGCTCGCCTGCGTCCTGGATGCGCTGGTTCACCAGGTCGGTGGCCTTGGCGTACATCTCCTCGATGCGCGCCGGATGGATGCGCCCGTCAGAGACGAGGCTCTCCATGGTCACGCGCGCGATCTCGCGGCGCACCGGGTCGAAGCACGAGATGGTGACGCACTCCGGGGTGTCGTCGATGATGAGGTTGGTGCCGGTCAGCTGCTCGAACGAGCGGATGTTGCGGCCCTCGCGGCCGATGATGCGGCCCTTGAGGTCATCCGAGGGGATGGCGATGGTGCTCACCGTGCTCTCGGCGGCATGGTCGGCGGCAACGCGCTGGATTGCCACGCTCAGTATCTCGCGGGCGGTCTTGTCAGCCTCGGACTTCGTGCGCATCTCGGCATCGCGGATGATGGCGGCCGACTCGCGCGCCACGTCATCCTTCAGGGTGTCGAGGAGCTCCTGCTTGGCCTCGTCCGGCGTCATGCCGGCGATGCGCTGCAGGCTCTCGGTGACCTCGTCCTGGGCATGGGCCAGGTCCTGCTCGCGCTGCTCGATGTCGCCCTGCATGTCGGCGAGCTGCTGCTCGCGGGCATCGAGCGATTCCACGCGGCGGTCGAGCGATTCCTCGCGCTGGGCCACGCGGTTCTCGGCGGAGCGGATCTCGCGTAGGCGCTCCTTGTTCTCTGCCTCGACCTCCTGCTTGTAGCGCAGGGCCACGTCCTTGGCTTCGATGTCGGCTTCGCGCCGCAGCGTCTCTGCTTGCCGTTTCGCATCCTCCACCAGGCTCTGGGCAGAGCTCTGGGCCTTCTTCTGCGAGGACGCCGCAACGACGCGCATGACGATGAGGCCGATGACGATGCCGACAACAGCGGCTACGATGAGCCAGATGATGTCTGCCATGGTCGTCTTCCTTTCGATGGGTGAGCCGGTTCAAGGCTCGGTTCGTTGTCCAAGAAAAATGCCGGCATGTGCCGGCAAGAGCGATAAGCGTGATAGATACCCAGCCATTATGCGATTGTCCATCTATAGTCAAATACCCATCAAGGTACTTATGCAGCTCTTAAGCGCCTTAGAGTATAGCGCACTTTAACGCTGCAAGGGGCGGCAGGGCGCCATTATCCTCCCTCAGCCCAAAGCCGGGCGGCAGTGGATGCGGCATCGGAGGCGTAGCCCTTCCCCACCAGGGTGCGATAGGCCGCCTCGCGCTTGTTCTTGGCGGTGAAGCGCTTGCGGGACAGCACGGCCATCGCCCGCTCCACCTCTGAGGGACCGCCGTCCTGCTCGTGGTCTTGGAACGCCTCCACTTCCTCGAGGGCTATGCCAAGCCCCTCAAGCTCGCGCTCGGCCGAGCGCAGCCCCTTGCCCGAGGCCAAGGTGGCGCGCACCAAGGCCTCGGCATAGCGACGGTCGTCGATGAGCCACGCATCGCGGGCCCGCTCCAGCGCTGCCTCGACAGCTGCCTCGCCGAAGCCTGCCTGCTCGAGCTTGCGGCGCATGGTGACCGTGGACTGCTCGCGGATGTTAACCACGCGCACGACCTTCTGGAAGGCGCGCTCGTCCTCGGGCAGCTCCCCTGCCCCGTCGGCCGCTACGGCACGGCGCTTCGATCGGGGCGCCATCTACTTCTTCTTCACGTCCTTGGGGGCAGCGGCTGCTGCCTCCTCGGCCAGGTTCGCCTCGATGATGGGGATCTCGAAGGCCTCGCGCACCTGGCGCTCCAGCTCGTCGCGCAGGTCAGGGTTCTCGCGCAGCGTCTCCTTGGCAGCCTCGCGACCCTGGCCCAAGCGCTGCTCGCCGTAGGTGTACCACGCGCCGCTCTTCTTGGCCACGCCGCATTCCACGGCCATGTCGACGATGCAGCCCTCGCGCGAGATGCCCTCGCCGTACATGAGGTCGAACTCCGCCTGGCGGAACGGGGGCGCCACCTTGTTCTTGACCACCTTGGCACGCACGCGGTTGCCTACGATGTCGCCGTTGGCCTTGATGGAGTCGATGCGGCGGATGTCGATGCGCACGCTGGAGAAGAACTTGAGCGCGCGGCCGCCGGTGGTGGTCTCGGGGTTGCCGAACATGACGCCTATCTTCTCGCGCAGCTGGTTGATGAAGATGCAGGTGGTGTTCGACTTGGCCAGCGAGCCCGCCAGCTTGCGCAGCGCCTGGGACATGAGGCGCGCCTGGAGGCCCACGGTGGTGTCGCCCATCTCGCCCTCTATCTCGGCGCGGGGCACGAGCGCCGCCACGGAGTCGACCACGACGCAGTCGACGGCGCCGGAGCGCACGAGCATGTCGCAGATCTCGAGCGCCTGCTCGCCCGTGTCGGGCTGCGATATGAGCACCTCGTCGATGACGACGCCCAGCCGGGCCGCATAGACCGGGTCGAGGGCGTGCTCGGCGTCGATGAAGGCCACCACGCCGCCCATGGCCTGGGCCTCGGCCAGTATCTGGAGCGAGAGCGTGGTCTTGCCGCTGGACTCAGGGCCGTATATCTCGATGATGCGCCCGCGGGGCACGCCGCCGATGCCGAGGGCAGCGTCGAGCGGCAGCGCGCCGGTGGGGATGACGCCTATGTTGAGGTCGGCCCCTCCCTCGCCCAGCTTCATGATGGAGCCCTTGCCGAACTTGGACTCGATCTGGTCGGTGGTGAGCTTGAGAAGCTTCTCTTTTTCCTCGTTCATCCCTCTTGCTCCTTAATGCAGGGTACGGTCATGGTGCGTTCGCAGTACCTATTATACGAACACCTGTTTGTCAGTCAAGGGAAAAGGCGAATTTTTGTTCGCGTTCAAGTGGTGCAGGTGGCTTCGGCCTTTCCCCTTGGGCTGCGCTCCCATCATAAGGCACCCATGGCGGCGGAAAACGACACGGTTCCAGCAGATCGACCGGCTTGGCGCCGCGCCCTCGCCGGGTGCCGTTCCGCGAAGGCGCCGGCATCTCCACCCGGGGAATGCCCGCGAGCGACCGGCTCGCTGCCCGCTGATGCACCGGCCTGCAGCCGGGCGATCGCCCCGAGAAGGACCGGGCAGGTGGCGCAAGGAAGCCGGCACCTGCGCCGCCCTAGAGCCCCAACGTCTCCTCGAGCAGGCCGAAGGCCGCCGCCACGCTGGCCATGCGCACCTCGTCGCGCGAGCCCTCGAAACGGCGCTCCACGGCGCGCACGCCGCCTTCGCTGGCCACCGCCAGCCATACGGTGCCCACCGGCTTGCCTGGCTCGGCCCCGCCAGGGCCCGCTATGCCCGTGGTGGCCACCGCGATGCTGCACCCCAGCACCCGGCGCGCTCCCTCTGCCATCTGGCGCGCCACAGAGCCGTCCACGGCCCCTTCCGCAGCCAGCAGAGCCCCGTCGACGCCCAGCACGTCCTCCTTCACGGCCAAGGCGTAGCTCACCACGCCGCCGCGCAGCACCGCCGAGCTGCCGGGCACGTCGGTCAAGGTGGCGCTCACCAAGCCGCCGGTCAGGCTCTCGGCGCAGCCGATGGTGGTCCCTTCGGCCGCAGCCTTGGCCACGATGCGCGCTGCGCGGGCGTCCAGCCCCTCGTCGCAAGCCGCATAGGCGGCAGCCGACGCGCCGCCCTTGGGGCCGAAGCCCAGCAGGCTGCGTGCCTTGCGCAGGTAGTCGAGCATCGATATGACCGTCAGCACCAGCGCCACCAGCATGGCCAGCCACGACAGCAGGTACAGCGGGTTGAGCTCGTAGTGGTAGGCGCCGCTCGACGGCCAGTAGAAGTCCTTGACGATGAACAGGATGATGGCGATTATCTGCGAGACGGTCTTGGCCTTGCCCCACCAGCTGGCAGCGATGACCTCGCCCTTGCTGGCGGCCACCATGCGCACGCCCGACACGATGAACTCCCGCGCCAGTATGACCAGCACCGGCCATGACGGCAGCACCGCTAGCTCCACCAGGGCCAGCAGCGCGGCGGCCACGAGTATCTTGTCGGCCAGCGGGTCCATGAACTTGCCGAAGTCTGTCACCTCGCCCCGGCTGCGGGCCAAGTAGCCATCGAGCCAGTCGGTGCACGATATGACGATGAACAGCCCGGCGGCTATGAGCGACTTCACCTCGAAGGAGATGGCATTCTCGAAGCCGAACCATTCGGGCCAGGGGCTCAGGAAGGCCACGACGAACACTGGCACCAGGCAGATGCGCACCAGGGTGACGATGTTGGCCGGCGTCCAGGTGCTCGCCTGGCGCTGTTGGGGGTCTTGCATGGTCAGGCGCCTTCCATCTCGTACATGAGGGTGTCCTCGATGCGCACGGTCACGATGTCGCCCGGCTCGCCCTGGCTGACGAACGTGGCGCCGTCCACCTCGGGGGCCTGGCACTGGGCGCGACCGTAGGCCTGCCCGTCTTCCTCGATGCCCTCCACCAGCACGTCCATCGTGCGGCCCACGCGGCTGCGCACCCGCGCCGCCCCCACGGCATCGGCCACGCCGCGTAGGGTGCGGGCGCGCTCGGCCTTCTCGTCCTCGTCGAGCTGGCCCGGCAGCTCCGCCGCGCGCGTGCCCTCCTCGCGGGAGTACGGGAACACGCCCACGTAGTCGAAGGGCGCTTCCTCGACGAAGGCGCACAGGGCCTCGAACTGCTCTTCGGTCTCGCCAGGGAAGCCTGCGATGAGCGTCGTGCGCAGCGTGGCGCCCGGCAGGCGGTCGAGGATGCGCTGGGTCAGGGCCGCGAAGTCGGCGGCGCTGCCCGTGCGGTTCATGGCGCGCAGCAGGCCCTCGTCCACGTGCTGCAGCGGTATGTCGAGGTAGGGGCATATGTTGGCATGGGCCGCCATGGCATCCAGCAGCTCGTCGGTGACGCCTTCGGGCTGCACGTACATGACCCGTAGCCACGTGGCGGGGAAATCATCGGCCAGGCGACCCATGAGCTGCGCCAGGCTCGAGGGCTCGGCGAAGTCGGCGCCCCAGCGGCCGGTGTCCTGGGCGATGAGCACCACCTCGCGCACGCCGGCGGCCACATGGCGGGCCACCTCGGCATGGATGCCCTCGTAGGGGAAGCTGTGGTAGCGCCCCCGTATGAAGGGGATGGTGCAGTACGAGCAGAAGCGGTCGCAGCCGTCGGATATCTTGACGTAGGCCGAGACGGCCCCCTGCCCTTCCCTTTCACGGCCTTCCGGCCCAGATGCGGCTCGCGCGCCGCCCTCTGCCGCCTCAGCGCCAGCCGCGCCTGCCCCCGCTGGCCCCACGCACCGCCGCACCACCTCGACGATGCGCTCCTCGTCGGCGCAGGGCACGAAAGCGGAAGCCTCGCCCAGCTCGGCCTCGAGCTCGACCCCGTAGCGCGCGGGCATGCAGCCTGCCACGATGACCGCGCCCTTCCCTGCTTCCATCTGGGGCAGCGAGACGGCATCGAACACGGCTTCCAGGCTCTCCTCGGTAGCGGCCTGGATGAACGAGCAGGTGTTCACCACCACGGCGTCAGCCTGCTCGGGCGCGGCGTCCACGTCGTAGCCCGCAGCGGCCAAGCGGCGGCGCATGGCGTCGGTGTCCACCTCGTTCTTCGCGCAGCCCATGGTGACGAAGGCTATGCGCGGCGCGCCCCCGGTGCGGGCGCTCGATGCAAGGGCCATGGCCAGGACCCGCTAGCGGTAGTTGACGTACTGGAGCGGCTGGCCGTAGTCCTGGCCCTTCAGGAAGGCGATGACCTCCTGGAGCGTGTCGCGCGAAGCCGAGCTCACCCGCAGCTTGTCGCCCTCGATCTGCACCTTGCACTTGAGCTTGAGGGCCTTGATGTCCTTGTTGATCTTGGACGCGGTGTCCTTGTCGATGCCGTTGACGATGGAGGCCGTGCGGCGCACCGTGCCGCCCGTGGCCGCCTGAGCCGCGCCCCACTGCACGGCGCCCAGGTCGATGCCGCGCTTGACCAGCTTGGAGCCGATGACGTCGATGACCTGGCCGGCCACGAAGTCGCTCGGCGCCGACACGGTCATGGTGCCAGCGGCCTTGTCCAAGGCGATCTCGCTGCCGGAGTCCTTCAAGTCGTAGCGCTGCGCAAGCTCCTTGCGCGCCTGCTGGAACGCGTTGTCGACTTCCTGCATGTCGACGCTCGATACCACGTCGAAGCTCGATTCCTTTGCCATGACTGGCTCCTTTCCATGGACGGCCTGTCGCGGCTGCCCCTCATGCCGGCTGCGGGGGCGCCGCGCCGGGCCTTGCTGCTACGATGACGCGCTCGAAGACGAGCTGCTCGAACTGCTGGAGCTGCTTGACGACGAGGCTGCGCCGCTCGATGACGACTTCGTGCCGTGCTTGGCCTCCCAGGCTTCCAGGATGTCGCTGAACTGCGCGGAATAGGCCCACGAGCCGCTGTCGGTCTTCTTGAGCTCCACCTTCTCGTCATCCACCTTCAGTGTGACCGGCGTGGGGTTGCCCGCCACGATGCGGATGGACTGCGTGAAGGTGAAGGTGCGCTCGCCGCCTTCCATGACCTCGGAGAACTCCGGGTCCTCGGCGCCGTTGACGTACACCGATATCCACGACTTCTCGCCATCGGCCACCGACACGGTGAGCGTCGCGCTGGTGGGAGCCACGGCGGTGGCCACGTTGTAGGCGTCCTGCGACTGCCCCGACGTGTCGGTCAGGCCCGATATGGGCACCGCGGGCACGTCGTCGGCCCCTTGGCGCTCGCCGCCGAAGGCCAGGGCGATGACAGCTATGAGCAGCACGACCACCACGATGCCCACCAGCACGAAGGGCAGGCGCGGCAGCAGCGCCGCCAGAAGGCCGCCGCCTGGCGCTCCCCCACGGCCGCGGTCGAAGGTGGCCGGGGCGTACTGGCCGATGCGAGGGTTCTGGTCGAGCCGTCGGCTGCGCTGGGGCGCCAGGTCGCGCCCGTAGAACGCGCCCGGGCCGGCGTCGCCGCCGCGACGGGATCCGCGGGTCGGGCGCGCAGCCCTGCCTGCCGGCTCCGGCTCGGCCCTTCGCGCAGGCGGAAGCGATGCAGGATGGTCCTCGTAGGCGCTGTAGCGCACACGCTGGGTGCCGCCACGGTCGTAGATGCTGCGCTCAGGCGGGCGACGGGCAGGCGGCTCGAGCGGGCTCGTCATGGGCGCGCGGCGCGACACGGCGCCGCCCCTGCGGCGGGCAGCGCCCGGCTCTGGGGCCCGGTCGCGCATGCGGCCCGTCTCGAAGCGATGCGCCTCGTCCAGATAGCCCTCGGCCATCTGGCGCGGGTCGAGCCCCACCAGGCGCGCGTAGGCCGTGATCATGTTGCGGGTGTAGCCGGCCGGCGGCAATGCGGCGAAGTCAGCTTCCTCGATGGCATGGAGTATGTCCAGGCGGATGCGCAGGCGGCGCGACACGCTGTGGATGTCCATGCCGCGGCGGAGCCGCGCCTGGCGCAGCTGCTCGCCGTATGAGTTCCTCATGCCCATGCCTGCCTGCCGTCTCGGCGCGCTTGCGCCGCTAATCCTCGTCCGCTGCGTCGAACGCCTTGAGCGTCTCGAGCTCTATGACGTCCTCCACCAGCACCTCGCGCGGCCGCGACCCGTTGGCCGCGCCCACGACGCCCTTCTCCTCCAGCTGATCCATGATGCGCCCGGCGCGGGCATAGCCCACCTTCAGGCGCCGCTGGATGTTCGACGTCGACCCCAGCTGGGCCGAGACCACTATCTCGGCAGCCTCCCACAGCAGCGGGTCGTCGGACTCCGACCCTCCCGCGCCCGAGGGCGAGCTGTCGCCCAGGGTGACCACGTTCGTCGTGAGTATCTCGGAATGGTACTCCGGCTCGCCCTGGCCCTTCAAGTGCTCAACCACGTCGAATATCTCGTCCTCCGACACGTAGCAGCCCTGGATGCGCTGGGGCTTCGCCAGCTCGGGCTTGGACAGCAGCAGGTCGCCCAGGCCGATGAGGTTCTCGGCGCCCGGCGTGTCGAGGACGACGCGCGAGTCGATGCCGCTGGCCACGTTGAAGGCGATGCGGTTGGTGATGTTCGCCTTGATCAGCCCCGTCACCACGTTGGTGGAGGGCCGCTGGGTAGCCACGATGAGGTGGATGCCCGCCGCGCGCGCCAGCTGGGCGATGCGGCTTATCGAGAACTCGACTTCCTTCCCCACGTTCATCATGAGGTCGGCCAGCTCGTCGATGATGATGACGATGTAGGGCAGCTTCGACTCGTCCTCGCCCAGGTCGCCCTTCTCCACCTTGGCATTGAACTGCGATATGTTGCGCGCGCCCACCTTCGAGAACACCTTGAGGCGGCGCTCCATCTCGGCCACGCCCCAGGAAAGGGCGCTCGACGCCTCCTTGGGCTCGGTGACCACGGGCACGTACAGGTGCGGTATGCCGTTGTAGGGCGTGAACTCGACGCGCTTCGGGTCGATCATGATGAAGCGCACCTCGGCGGGCGTGGCGCGCATGAGGATGGACATTATCATGGCGTTGATGGACACCGACTTGCCCGAGCCGGTGGTGCCGCCTATGAGCAAATGGGGCATCTTCGCCAGGTCGCTCACGATGGCATTGCCCTCCACGTCCTTGCCGATGGCTATCTGCAGCGGGCCTTCGGGGGCTGCGCCCAGCACGTCGGAGAGCAGCACCGTCTGGCGGCTGCGGTTGGGAACCTCGATGCCCACGTAGTTGGTGTTGGGGATGGGCGCGAATATGCGCACGCCCGGCGCGGCCAGGGCCAGCGCTATGTCGTCGTTGAGCGCGGTCACGCGGCTTACGCGCACGCCGCTGGGCAGGTCCACCTTGAACAGCGTCACCGTGGGACCGGCCACCCAACCCACCACGTCGGCCGGTATGCCGAAGTCCTCAAGGGTCTGATGCAGCCGCTCGGCCGTCTCCTGCAGCTCGGCCTGGGATGCGCCGCCCTTGGCAGCGCCGCTCGGACCGGCCAGCATGGATGGCGGGGGAAGCAGGAAGCCGTCGCGGTCGAGCGGCAGCGGCGACTGCGTGCTCTTGCGTGGCTTGCGCTTCTTCTTGGGGGCCGGCTCGGCTTCGTCGGCTTCGCCCTGCGCAGCCTCGGAGGCGGAAACGGGCGTGAGGGCCGCAGCCAGGGCGGCCAGCGCCTCCTGGGTGGCGGCCGGGTCGGCTTCGGCAGTGCCTTCGGCCACCGGGGCCGTTACGGCTGGCTTGCGCTGGCCGAGCTTGCGCGTGATGGTGGTGGCGGGCGATCCGTCGAACGAGGGCACGGAATAGGTGACCTCGTTCTCGTCGTCGAAGCCGTCGCTGGCGCCATCGTCGAGGGGCACGCCCTCCCCTTCCGCCACGGCAGCGCCGGGCAGTGGGGCGAAGGCGGCGGTGATGGCCGCGCCTTCCTCGAACGGGGCATCCTCGGGCTCGCCCGCAGCATCGGCCGTGCCGTAGGGGTCGAGGGGCACGAGCCCTGGCACCGGAGCCGCGAAGGGCATCGTGAGCGCCGGCGCGCCATCGGCAGCGGCAGGCAGGGTCGCCCCGGGCACGGCGGGCATCACCGGCGGCATGGCCGCAGGCGCGCCGCCATAGACCGCCTGGGTCTTGACCATGGCCTCCTGCATGGCGGCCAGCGCCTCGGGCGAAAGCTGGCCCATGGGGTTCGCCGCCTGCGCGGCTTCCGCCTCTTCGCTATGGCGCCGCCCACGCTGGGTGAGCAGGCTCAGGGTCTGGTTGCCCGCCAGGGGCATGTAGGCGGTCACGTCCTCGCTGGAGCCGGGCGCCGCCGTGCCGTCGATGCCGCCCCGTCGGATGCGCCCGAAGGGGGCCGACCCGGCGGCCAGGCCCTCGGCCATGCGCGCCTGGCGCTTGGCCCGCAGCCGCGCGATGAGGTTCGACACCGAGAAGCCGATGATTATGGCGCCCACCACCATGACGCCCACCAGCAGCACGCCCGATATGACCTTGCCGAACAGCGTTATGCCGCACCAGGCTATGCCGGCGCCTATGTAGCCGCCATGGCTCACGAGGGCCGCCTGGCCGAACAGCAGCGACGGATCCTCCACGCCGAGCGTGGCCGTGGGCGTGAACAGCGCGATGAGCGCCAGCAGCGCCACGAATATGACGCTCAGGCCTATGGCCATGCGCACCGGCACGCGCTCGCGGTCGAACCGCACGAGGAAGCCCACGCCCATGGCCACCAGGAACAGCGGCAGGATGTAGGCGCCCACGCCGAAAACCAGGTGGAGCCCGTTCGATGCAGCCGAGGTGACCACCGCCCCGTCGCCTGCGGGCAGCACGGCGCACAGCAGCAGCACCACGGCCGCCACGATGAACGCCACGCCCACGATGTCACGGCGCGTGTTCGAGTCGAGCACGCGGCCGTCGTCCTCAGGCTCGGCCCCAGGCCGCCGGCGCGTGGAGCGCTTCGGCTCCTCCGGCTCTGCGGATGCGCGCCGCTTCCCGCGCGCGGGCCTTTCGGCCACTGGGGCCGCCTTCGCCTTTCCCTTGCCCTTCGCCACGGGTTTAGGCCTCCAGCACGTTCACGATGACCATGGGGCGCTGCTTCGTCCTCTCCCAGAGCAGGGACAGGATGGCGTCGCGGGACGACTTGCGCAGCTCTTGGATGGTGGAGCCGTTGGCCAGGCCGCGCTTGAGCGCGTTGCACACCACCTTCTCGGCGTCGCGGCGCAGGTCGCGGTCGTCGCCGCCGGTGATGCCGTGCATCTCCACCAAGGGAGCGGCCACCACCTGCTTCTTCTTGCGCGAGACGGCCGCTGCAGCCGTGGCGAAGCCCTGGCTGCTCAGCGCCGAGCGCTCGTCGAGCACGTCCTGGGACGTATCGCCCACCGAAAGGCCATCCACGTACACGATGCCGCTCACCACGCCGTCGCCGTGCTCGTAGCCGTCAGCCGACACGATGAGCGAATCGCCGTTCTCCAGGATGAACACGTTCTCGGGCTCGACGCCGGTGGCCTCGGCCAGCTTGGCGTGGGCCCGCAGGTGCGTGGCCTCGCCGTGCACGGGCATGAAGGCGCGGGGCTTCACCATGGAGAGCACCATCTTCAGCTCCTCGGCGCCCGCATGGCCCGACACGTGCACCCGGGCGCGCGACTTGTCGTAGACGTCGGCGCCGATCTTGGCCAGCGAGTTGATGACGCGGGTGACTGCCTTCTCGTTGCCGGGCACCGGCGTGGCCGAGATGATGACGGTGTCGCCTTCCTCGATGTCGATGGTCTTGTGCTCGCCGTTGGCGATGCGCGCCAGCGCGCTCAGGGGCTCGCCCTGGCTGCCGGTGCACATGATGACCACCTGCTCGGCAGGGATGTCCTTCAGCTCGTAGGCGTCGATGAGGTCGTCATCGCTTATGTTGAGGTAGCCCAAGCGGCGCGCGATGTCGGTGTTCTGTATCATCGAGCGGCCCGTGACCACCACCTTGCGCCCGTTGGCCACCGCCGCGTCGCAGATCTGCTGCATGCGGTGGATGTGGCTCGCGAACGAGGCGATGATGACGCGGCCCTCGGCCTGGGAGATGATGGATGCCAGCGTCTTGCCCACCTCGGCCTCGGAAGGCGTGAAGTTGGGGTTCATGGCGTTGGTGGAGTCGCTCATCATGAGGTCGACGCCCATCTCGCCGAAGCGGGTGAGCGCGCCGAAGTCGGTGGTCACGCCGTCGATGGGCGTCTGGTCGAGCTTGAAGTCGCCCATGTGCAGCACGTTGCCGGCCGGGCTCTGGATGAACAGGCCCAGCGCGCCCGGGATGGAATGGTTCACGGCGAAGAAGTCCACGGTGAAGCACCCGAGGCGTATCTGGTCGCCGGCCTTTATCTCGACGAGCTTCGCGTTCTTTATCTTGTGCTCGGCGAACTTGCCCTCGATGAGCCCCAGCGTGAGCTTGGTAGCGTAGATAGGCACCGGGCGGTCGAGGTCCTTCAGCAGGTAGGGCAGGCTGCCCGTGTGGTCCTCGTGGCCATGGGTGATGATGATGCCCTTCAGCTTCTCGGCGTTCTCCAGCACGTAGGTGTAGTCGGGCAGGATGAGGTCGACGCCGGGATGGTCGTCGTCGGGGAACATGAGGCCGGCGTCGTCGAGCAGCATGTCGCCGTCGCATTCGAAGGCGGTCATGTTCTTGCCGATGGCGTCGAGGCCGCCCAAGGGGATGACCTCGAGGCGCGAGCGCGGGTCCTTGCGGCTGTGGTCGCCGCCCTTGCGCTTCTTCGGGCCCTCGGCGGCGCGCTTGCCCTCGGCCCCGTCGCGGGAGAGGTGTGGGCGCTTGCGCTCAAGGTTCACGTGCTTGTACGAGCTGGTCTTGCGCTTGCCTTGGCCGCGGTTGCCGTCCTTGGCGCCTTCGGCCTGGCCCTTGCCATTGCCGTTGCCACGGCCGCCCTTGCCCTTGCTGCCCTTGGCCTTGCCGTTCGCGTTGCCGGAGCCGCCGTCGCTGCGGCCCTTGGAGCGCTTGGCTTGGCTGTCCTTCTTGCGGCCTTCGTCAGCCGCGGGTTGCTTGCTTTGGTCGTCTTTCTTGTTCAGCATATATGGTTCGTTTCCTTCTGCTATCGGTCAGGGGCCGCCCTAGGGCAGCACCCCGGTTTCTCTCATGATGGCCTCGAGGCGCGCCGACTGCTCCGGCGTCGCGTCGATGAGCGGCAGGCGCACCCCGCCCACGGGGAAGCCCGCTAGGCGCAGCGCCTCCTTGACCAGGATGGGGTTCGCCGTCTCGAACAGGCCGTTCATCAGCGGCAGCAGCGCTTCGTTCGCACGGGCCGCCGCCTCGAGGTCGCCCGCGGCGCACAGGTCGACTATCTCCTTCATGCGCTCGGGGGTCACGTTGGCTATGGTGGAGATGACGCCTGCGCCGCCCATGGCCATGATGTCGTAGGTGGCGGCGTCGTCGCCGGAGTACACGTCGAAGCCCTCGGGCGCGCCCTCGATGATGGCCTTGATCTGGTCCATCTTGCCCGAGGCCTCTTTCACGGCCACCACGTTGCCGCAGTCGCGGGCCAGGCGCAGCGTGGTGTCGGCTTCCATGTTGACCACGCAGCGGCCCGGGATGTTGTACAGGATGATGGGCAGGTCCACCGAGCCGGCGATGGCACGGAAGTGCTGGTACAGGCCCTCTTGCGGGGGCTTGTTGTAGTAGGGCACCACGCACATGAAGGCATCGACGCCCAGGGGCTCCACGTCGCGGGCGAAGCCCACGGTGTCGGCGGTGCAGTTGTCGCCCACGTTGGCGATGATGGGCACGCGCCCGCCCGCAGCCTCGACTACCGCGCGGAACAGGTCCATCTTCTGGGGGTAGAACACCGTGGGGCTCTCGCCCGTGGTGCCGTTGACGATGATGGCGTCGTTGCCGCCCAGGATGAGCCGGTCGGTGAACTGCTGGACGCGGTCGAGGTCGAGCTCCCGGTCGTCGTCGAACGGGGTGACCATCGCCACTATCAAGCGGCCGAAGCGGGGGTTGCTCTGCGCCATAAGGGGGCTCCTTCGTGTCGTTACGCGTTGCCTAGATGATACCCGACTGCGGCCCGCGGGCCCCATGCCCCTCGGCCGGTCGGCTGCATAGCCTGCTCGAAGGCATTATGCCATGGGCGCGGGGGCCCAGGCAGGGCTAGGCCATGAAGTTCTCCAAACCTACAACCAGCCCCTCGCGCTGGCCCACGCTGCGTATGCCCAGCAGCACGCCGGGCATGTAGGATTCGCGGTCCCAGGAATCGTGGCGCAGGGTGAGCGTCTGGCCCATGGATCCGAACACCACTTCCTGGCTGGCCACGTAGCCCATCGACCGCACCGAGTGCACCGGCACGCCGTCGACGAGCGCGCCGCGGGCGCCGCGGCCCCCCACCACCTCGGTCTCGGCGCCAGGGGCCGTGCTCTCGTGGGGCTCGCGAGCCTCGGCTATGAGCTCGGCCGTGCGCATGGCGGTGCCCGACGGGGCATCCTTCTTGTTGCAGTGGTGCATCTCGATGACCTCGGCCTCGGGGAAGTACGGGGCCGCCGCCTGGGCGAACTGCATCATGAGCACCGCGCCGGTGGTGAAGTTGGGCGCGTAGAACAGGCAGGCGCCTTCCGCGGCGTGGGCCGCCAGCTCCTCCAGGCGCTTCTGCGAGAGCCCGGTGGTGCCCACCACGCAGTCGACGCCGGCCTTGAGGGCCTGCTCGACGTTGGCAGCCACGGCAGATGGCTGGGTGAAGTCCACCAGCACGTCGAAGCCGCCGGCCTCCAGGGCCTCGGCCACGCTGCCGTGCACCGGGCACGGCGCGCCCTCGCTGGCGCCAGCCGGGTCGATGCCGCAGGCCAGCTCCATGTCGTCAGCCGCCTGCACCGCCGCCATCACGGCCGTGCCCATGCGGCCGCCGCATCCGGCCACCGCGACGCGGGTCTTCTCCATCTTGGGTACCTTCCCTCTCTAACAAGACAGGGAGCCCGGCTGGCGGGCTCCCCATTCATCCAGCATGAAGCGCGGGCGCTTTAGGCGTTGTGCGAGCGGCGGGGCGTGCGGTTCGCGCGGCCGGGGCGGTTGTCCGCATGCTTGCGGTCGCCGCCGTCGCGGCGCGGGCCGCCATGGTTGTGGCCGCCATTGCCCGAACCGGCCGGAGCCTCGGGCTTGTCCAGGCGGTCGAGCGATATCTTGCCGGTCTTCGGGTCGACCTCGAGCACCTTGACCTTGACGACGTCGCCCATGGACAGCACGTCCTCGACCGAGGCCACGCGGCCCTGGGCCACGCGGGATATGTGCAGCAGGCCGTCCTTGGAAGGCGTGAGCTTGATGAAGGCGCCGAAGTCCTTGATTCCGACGACCTCGCCCTCGAACTCCTCGCCCACCTCGGGCTCCTTCACGATGTCGAGGATCATCTGGCGCGCTGCGGCCATGGAGTCGCCGTCGACGGCGCCCACGTGGATGGTGCCGTCCTCCTGGATGTCGATGGAGGCGCCGGTCTCCTCCTGGATGCCGCGCACCACCTTGCCGCCGCTGCCGATGACGTCGCGGATCTTGTCCACGGGGATGTGGATGGTCTCGATGCGCGGGGCGGTCTGCTTGAGCTCCTCGCGCGGCGCGGGAATGGTTTCGAGCATGGCGTCCAGGATGTGAGCGCGGCCGTCCTTGGCCTGGGCCAGCGCCTTGGACAGGATCTCCACCGAAAGGCCCTTGGCCTTGTTGTCCATCTGCAGGGCCGTGATGCCCTTGGCGGTGCCGCACACCTTGAAGTCCATGTCGCCGAGGAAGTCCTCCAGCCCCTGGATGTCGGTGAGGATGACCACCTGGTCGCCTTCCTTGATGAGGCCCATGGCCACGCCGGAGACGGGCGCCTTGATGGGCACGCCGGCATCCATGAGGGCCAGGGTCGAGCCGCAGGCCGACGCCATGGACGACGAGCCGTTGGACTCCAGGATCTCGCTCACCACGCGGATGGCGTAGGGGAAGTCGTCCTCGGTGGGCAGCACGGGCAGGATGGCGCGCTCGGCCAGGGCGCCATGGCCCACCTCGCGGCGCTTCGGCGCGCCCATGCGGCCGGTCTCGCCGGTGCAGTACGGCGGGAAGTTGTACTGGTGCATGTAGCGCTTGCCCTCCTCGGGCCAGATGGTGTCGAGGCGCTGCCACTCGTTGAGCATGCCGAGGGTGCACACCGACATGGCCTGGGTCTGGCCGCGCTGGAACAGGCCGGAGCCATGGACGCGGGGCAGGTAGCCCGGCACGATGTGCAGCGGGCGTATCTCGGTGGCGGTGCGGCCGTCGGCGCGCTCGCCGGTCTCGAGGATCATGGTGCGCATGGCGCGCTTCTCGAGCGCCTTCAGCGCGGCGTTGATGTCGCTGCCCCAGGCGGCGCGCTCCTCCTCGGTGAAGTCGTCCTCCTTGACGGCGGCCTTCAGCTCGTCGACCTTGGCCATGCGCTGCTGCTTGTCGGCGTCCTTCAGCGCGGCGGCCATCTCGTCGTAGTGCGCGTCGACGCGCTCGGCCACGGCCGGGTCGGCCTCGCGGATGGTGTAGGCCAGCGGCTCGGGGTTCGTCTTGGCGATGAACGCGGCCTGCTTCTCGCAGAAGGCGGCGATGGCCTCCTGGCCGAACGTCATGGCGGCCAGCATGTCCTCCTCGGACACCTCGTCGGCGCCGGCCTCGACCATGGAGATGTAGTCGGCGGTGCCGGCGATGGTGAGCTCTAGGTCGGAGTTGGCCTGCTCGGTGTTGGTGGGGTTGACGATGAACTCGCCGGTGTCGATGTCGCGGCCGATGCGCACGCAGGCAGCCGGGCCGTCGAAGGGCGCGCCGCCCACGAGCAGGGCCGCCGAGGCAGCGCCCACGCACAGGGTGTCAGGCGGGTTCTCGCCGTCCACCACGAAGGTGGTGGCCACCACGTGCACCTCGTTCTTGAAGCCGTCCGGGAAGCCCGGGCGTATGGGGCGGTCGACCATGCGGGCCACCAGGGTGCCGCGGTCGGACGGCTTGGCCTCGCGCTTGAGGTAGCCGCCGGGGATGCGGCCGACGGCGTACATCTTCTCGATGTAGTCGACGGTCAGCGGGAAGAAGTCGTAGTCGCGCTCCTGCGACGACACCACGGCCGTCACGAGCACGCTCGTCTCACCACAGGTGGCCAGCACCGCGCCAGTGGCCTGCTTGGCCAGCTCGCCGGTCTCCCACCGGTAGGTCTTCCCGTACAGCTCGAATTCTTCGACGATCTTCGTCATAGGTTGTTTCCTTCTCTTCTGCCTCTTGCTTCTTCTATGCAACATAGAACAAGACCCGCGCGAGGGGCGGCGGGTCTTGTCCAAGCTGTCTCGTTAGATGTTGTCGCGGATGCCCAGCTTCTTGATAAGCGACCGGTAGTTGTCGATGTCGCGGGCCTTGATGTACTTGAGCAGGCCGCGGCGCTTGCCGATGAGCATCATCAGGCCGCGTCGGGTGTGGTTGTCCTTCTTGTGCACCTTCAGGTGCTCGGTGAGGTTCTTGATGCGCTCGGACAGGATGGCCACCTGGACCTCGGCGCTGCCGGAATCGGCCTCGCCCTTGCCGAACTCCTTGATGAGCTCTGCGGTGCGCTCCTTGCTGATGCTGTCCTTGTTAGCCATTGCCTTCCACCTTTCTCTGGCTGCCCATGGCGCCGCGAGCGGGCGCGCAGGGCTCTTACATGCTTCGTCTGGCCTGAGCGCCCCAAGGAAGTGGTCCATGGAGGCTAAGGGCAAACCGCTGCGAGAATGCACAGCCTGCTTATTGTACGCTACCTTAGAACAGGGCGCAACCGAGCAGGAACTCCAGCGACTTGAGCCGCGCCCCCACATGCTCGCGCACGAGCCCCTGGGCGATGCGCAGGGCGCCGAAGGAGCAGCCGACGGGCGGCGGGCTCGCCAGGGCCGCCTCGAACGTGCTGCCCAGCAGGAAGCGGGCAGCCTCCACCGACGAGGCCTCCACCGGCGCCGACTCGGTGAGGCCACGGCAGGCCGGGCACACGAGCCCTCCCTCGCGAAACGACAGGC
Organism: uncultured Eggerthellaceae bacterium; assembly: GCA_910588095.1. Taxonomy (GTDB): domain Bacteria; phylum Actinomycetota; class Coriobacteriia; order Coriobacteriales; family Eggerthellaceae; genus D16-63. The sequence continues at coordinate 41,381 of CAJUQH010000012.1, read as the reverse complement.
GCAGCGCGCTGCTGCCCTCCCCTGCCGCCAGGGGCGCGCCGCACAGGGCGCAGGCGCCCAGCTGCGGGCGGAAGCCGCTGAACGCCAGGGCCTTCAGCAGGTGGGCCGCCGTGATGGCCGGCGCCTCGGGCACCTGGGCCCGCTCGAGGGCGCCCAGGGCCACGCTCGTGGCTTGGAACAGTCGCGGCTCGGCCAGGTCCTCCTGGGTCACGCGGGCCAGCAGCTCGGCCATGGGGGCGGCGGCGGTCGCGTGCTCCAGGGAGTCGCGCAGGCGGCCGTGGCCCGCCACGAGCCGCACCTCCTTCAGGATGCCCAGGCTGCGGCCTTCGGCGCACAAGACGTCCACCTCGCTGAACAGCTCCATGCGGCTCGAGAACGAGCTCGTGGGCTTGCGCGCGCCCTTGGCCACCACGCGGCGCTGGGCGCCTTGGTCATCCAGCAGCGTGAAGATGAGGTCGCTCTCCTTCAGCTTCGTCTTGCGCAGCACGATGGCGCGCGCGGTGTAGGTGGGGCTGGCCATGGGCGGGCGGTCAGGCGGTCAGGACGCCTTGACCGCGCCCAGCGACGAGTCGATGCTGCCCAGCTTGTTGGCGTCGGTCCAGGTGACGGTGCCGGTGATGGTCTCCTCGGAGCCGTACTCGGTCTTGGTGCCGCCGCCCAGGAACCACGGCAGCTGCGTGGTGGCGAAGGGCCGCGCCACGATGGAGAAGCTGCATGCGCCGTCGCCCTTGTACGTGACGTCGCCCACCGAGCGAACCTCGTAGGTGCCGCCGTTGATGGTCAGGCTGCTGGCGTCGCCGAACAGCTTGCGCGTGAGCTCGATGAGCTCGGTCGAGCGGTTGTGGGCCAGGTACAGCGTCACCCCGGAGCCGCTGTCGAGCTTCGTGCCGGCGGGCGGGTCGGTGGTGACGGCGGTGCCCTCGGCGTAGTCCTCGGTGTTCACCTGGGCTTCGGTGACCTCGTAGCCTTCGGCCTCGAGGGCGGCCACTGCCTCGTCGCGGCTCTTGCCTGCGATGTCGGGCACGGTGTAGGGCTCGGCCACCTGCACCTTCACCGGGGTCTGGGCCTGGGCCTTCGTGCCCGGGGCTGGGTCGACGCCCAGCACGGTGCCCTCGGGCTCGTTGGACTTGGTGGGCTCGTAGGTGACGTTCTGCAGCCCCTCGTCGGCCATGAGGGCCTCGGCCTCGCTCTGGGTCGTGCCCACCACCTCGGGCACCACGCGGGCCACGGCTATGTGGATGGCCACTTCTGACCCCTCGGGCGCGCGGGTGCCCACGCCTGGGTCGGTGAGCAGCACCGTGTTCTCGGTGTCGTCGGACTTCACCTCGAGCACCGTCACCGCGAAGCCGGCATCCTCCAGCGTGGTGCGGGCCTTGGCCTGGGTCATGCCCACCACGTCGGGCACGCTGTGGCCGCCCCAGAGCTCCATGGCGTAGGTGACGCCCGCCGCTGCGATGGCCGCTGCGGCCAGCACCGCCGCTATGACGATGGCGACCATCTGCTTGCGCGTGAGGCGCCCGCTGCCCTTGCCTGGCGCCTTCCCCTTGCCGTCAGGGCCGGCAGGGGCCGAGGCGAACACCCCGCGCGCCGGATCGGCCGACGCGGCGAAGGGGCTCGCGAAGCGCTCGGTGCCGCTCGTGTCTGGCTCGCCCACCGCGGGCATCTCGCGCGTGCCGCCGAACATCTGGGCGGCGGTGCAGGCCACCGACCCGGCCTCCTCGGCCGGGGCGCCGCCGATGGGCAGCGTGGATGCCTGCTGGCCCTGCGGGCCGTCGTCGAACGACAGCGTGGCGCCGTCGGCGGCCAGGGGCACCTGAGGCACCACTGGCAAGGTCGTGGCCTGGGGGAATACGGGAAGCACCTCGGTGGGGGTGCGCAAGTCGCAGCCGCATTCGCTGCAGAACTTGGCGCCTGCGGCATTCGGGCTCTGGCACAGGGGGCATTTCATCTGCGTTTGTTCCTTGTCGTATGTATGAGGGTGCACCGGCCATTGTAACCCATAGCTGTGCAGATGGCGTGGCTCAGGCGCCCTCGCCGTAGCCGAACCGTCGTATCTGCGCCGCGTCGCGCCGCCAGTTCTTCTTCACCTTCACCGACAGGTCGAGGAACACCCGCGTGCCCAGCAGCAGCTCGAGGTCGGCCCGGGCCTCGGTGCCCACCTGCTTTATGGCCGCGCCGCGCTTGCCTATGATGATGCCCTTCTGGCTGTCGCGCTCGACGTAGATGATGGCGTAGATGCGCGTCAGGTCGGTCTTGCGCACGTAGGACATCTCCTCCACGGCCACGCCGATGGCGTGGGGCACCTCGTCATGGAAGCTGCGCAGCACCTTCTCGCGTATGAACTCGGCCACCATCACCTCGAGGGGCTGGTCGGTCTCCATGTCGGGCGGGAACCAGGCGGGCCCCTCAGGCAGGAAATGCACCGCCTCCTCCACGAACGCCTCGACGTTGCGGCCGGTCACGGCCGAGAGCGCCACCATGGCGTCCCACTTGCCCAGGGCCTCGGCCGCCTCGCGCTGGGCCGACACCTGGGCGTCGGTGGCCAGGTCGGTCTTGGAGAGCACGCATACCTTGGGGCAGCGGGCGCGGGCCAGCTGGGCGGCCACCCACTCGTCGCCGCGGCCGATGGGCTGCGTGGCGTCGATGAGCATGGCGGCCACGTCCACGCCTTCCAGCGCCTTGACGGCGCTCGTGTTCAGCTCGTCGCCCAGGGCGTCGTGGGGCTTGTGGATGCCCGGCGTGTCGACGATGACCAGCTGGAACCCCTCGCGCGTGAGCACGCCGCGGAAGCGGTGGCGCGTGGTCTGGGCCGTGTCGGAGGTGATGGCAATCTTCTTGCCGATGATGGCGTTGAGCAGCGTCGACTTGCCCGCGTTCGGGCGGCCCACCAAGGCCAGGAACCCCGAGCGGAAGCCCTCGGGCACCGGCGGGGACACCGGGTCGCCCATGGGGTGCTCGGCGAAGAATGCATCGAGGTCCACTGGGGCCCTCCTTTCCAGCGTACGGCCGCTACAGGGCCGTCGCGACGAGCGCCGCCAGCGGCGGCAGGAACACGGCTGCGGCCACGGCCACCGAGCCCACGGCGCACACGTACACAGCGCCCGCCGCGCAGTCCTTCGCTACGCGGGCCAGGTCGTGGTAGTCGTCGGTCACCAGGTCGACCACCGCCTCGAGCGCGGTGTTGAAGCACTCGGCAGCCATCACCACGGTTATGCACAGGATGATGGCGCACCAGCTGGGCGCATCCAGCCGCAGCACGGCGGCCAGCGCCACGGCCAGCACGGCGATGGCGCTGTGGATCCTCATGTTGCGCTGGGTGCGGAAGGCATGCGCGATGCCGCAGCGGGCGCAGGCGAACGCCTGTCCCAGCGGGAAGCGCGCGTCGGCGGCCTTGTCGTGGCTGTTGCGGATGAAGCGGCGGCGCCCGCAGCAGGGGCGGCCTTCGGGCTGGGGCCCTTCGCTAGCAGCCACTGGCGGCCTCCTTCGCCCAGTGCACGGCCCAGGCGGCCACGATGGCATCCTGCAGGGCCTCCATCTCGCGAGCCTCCTCGTCGTCGATGTGGTCGTAGCCGCACAGGTGCAGCACCCCATGGACGACGAGCAGGTCCACCTCCTCCAGGAAGCCGTGGCCGTACTCGGCGGCCTGCCGGGCCGCCACGTCAGGCGCTATGACGATGTCGCCGAGCAGGTAGCCCTGCGCGCCCTCCCCTTCCGGGAAGCCGTCCTCCAGGTTGTCGCACTCGAAGGAGAGCACGTCGGTGGGGCCCTCCTTGCCGCGGTAGCCCTCGTTCATCTGGGCCATCTCGTCGTCGTCGACGAACGAGAGGGAAACCTCGCTGCCCTCGGGCAGGTCGAGCCGCCCCATGGCGAACGCGGCCAGGGCCTGGGCCCGTGCCTCGTCCACTGCATCGGCGCCGTACAGGCAGTTCACCAGCACGTTCACGGGCGCTCCTTCCCTTCTGCGGCCCGCTCGTAAGCCTCGACGATGGCCGCCACCAGGCTATGGCGCACCACGTCCTTGCCGCCGAAGTCGCAGAAGGCTATGCCATCCACGCCTTCGAGGATGCTCCTCACCTGGGCGAACCCCGAGGCGCCGCGCGGCAGGTCGGTCTGGGTGGCGTCGCCGGTGACCACCATCTTCGAGCCGAAGCCCAGGCGCGTGAGGAACATCTTGAGCTGCTCGGGCGTGGCGTTCTGGGCTTCGTCCAGTATCACGAAGCTGTCGTTGAGGGTGCGGCCGCGCATGAAGGCCAGCGGCGCTATCTCGATGGTGCCGTCCTCGATGAGCTGGTTGGTGCGCAGGTTGTCGCTCATGTCGTAGAGCGCATCGTAGAGGGGCCTTATGTAGGGGTCCACCTTCTCGAACAGCGTGCCAGGCAGAAAGCCCAGGCTCTCGCCCGCCTCGACGATGGGCCGCGTGAGGATGATGCGCTTCACCGCGCGGTCCTGCAGCGCTGCCAGCGCCATGGCCATGGCGAGGTAGGTCTTGCCGGTGCCGGCGGGCCCCATGCCGAAGGTGACGGTGTTGGCGCGGATGGCGTCCACATAGCGCTTCTGTCCGGCGGTCTTGGGGCGGATGGCGCGGCCGCGGTAGGTCAGCAGCACGTCGTCGCGCAGGTCGGCCGGCGCGCAATCGGCGCTGCGCGTGAGGTCGAGGGTGCGGCGCACGTAGGCGGCATCGGGTGCCTCGCCGCGGCGCACCATGGCCACCATGTCGCCCAGGAGCGCGGTGACCTGCTGCACTTCGGTGGGGTCGCCCTCGGCTTCCACCACGTTGCCGCGCACGGTTATGCGAGCGGCAACGGCGTCCTGCACGAGCCGCAGCAGCTCATCGCCCGCGCCGCAGATGTCGGCCATGGGCACGTCGTCGGGTATGGTGAGGGTCATGAGCTTGCGCTCAGCGGCGGCAGGTTCCTGCATGCGGGCCTACGCGGTGGGCTCGTCGTCGCCGGGCACGTAGCGCAGCAGGTCGTTCACGGTGCAGTCGAGCTCGCGGCACAGGGCGTCCAACGTGGTGAAGTGCATGCCCAGCGTGCGGTCGCACTTGATGCGCGAGAGGTTGGACTTGGCGATGCCCACGCGCTCGGACAGATGGTCGAGCCTCACCTTCCGCTCGGCCATCATGACGGCTATGCGCTGCTCGACGTGTCCCATGGGCGTTACCTCCGGTATCGGGGATGCCCGGCTGCGACGCGACGGTCGCCCGGGCTGTTACCTGCTGCAACGAGGATACCAAAAAACCCGCGCGAGCGGCACGGCGATGGGCAGCCGTTGCACGGCGGCTGCGCGGCGAGGGCCCATGGCTGCCGCGCAGCGGCTCAGCGCAGGCGGATGGGGGCTGGGCCGGTGCAGTCGACGATGGCCGACGGCGTGCCCGAGCAGGTGCCGCTGCCCTCAAGCGCGCCCCCGCAGGCGGCCAGCAGCGCCGGGTCGATGTCGGCGAAGCGGTGCGGCGGCTCGCAGCCTGATAGGTTCGCCGAGGTGGTGGCCAGCGGGCAGCCAACGGCATCCATGAGCGCCAGGGCTTCGCTGCTGCCAGGCATGCGCAAGGCGATGGTGCCCTCGGCTGAGCGGTAGGCTTCCGGCACCGCGCTCGAGGCCCGCACCACCAGCGTCAGCGGCCCGGGCCACCCTTCGCTGGCAAGCTCGCGCGCATAGCCGGGAACGCCCTGCCCATAGCGTTCGAGGTCGGCCATGCTTCCCACCAGCCATGGGATGGGCTTGCTGGCCGGCCGTCCCTTGGCCGCATAGAGCGCGCCAGGCCCCGCGGCATGGGCTGTGGCCACGCCGATGCCGTACACCGTATCGGTCGGGAACACCACGGGCCTTCCCTCCCGCAGGGCCGCTGCCGCTGCCTGGAACCGCGCCTCGTCCATGGGGCTAGCCTTCCTCGCCCAGCTCGCGCTTCCAGTCGAACCCCTCAGGGGGCGCCATGGGCAGGTCGTCCTCCACGACGCCCACCGCGCCCTCGCTCGGGTCCCAGGCGCACGCCGCCATGTCCACATGGTCGGCGTCCTTGAACGTCACGCCCTCGGCTTCGAGTAGCTTGCGATGGCCGCCCGCACCCCCGAAGGCCGCCCCGGTGCACAGGGCGCCGTCGCGGAACACGACGCGGTGGCACGGCGCCGGCGACGCATCCTGGTCTATGGGCTCGTCGACGTGCAGGGCGTAGCCCACGAAGCGCGCCGCGTTCGGCCGCCCGATGAGGCGCGCGATCTGGCCGTAGGTGGACACCTTGCCCTTGGGGATGCGCCGCACCTGCTCGAACACCTTGTCGGAGAACTCCCCCACCGCTACCGCCTTCCTTCTGCCAAGTCGGCCGCGATGGCCTCGGCCACGCGCAGCCCGTCCACCGCCGAGCTCATGATGCCGCCTGCGTAGCCCGCGCCCTCGCCGCAAGGGTACAGGCCGCTGGGCACCCCCTCGCGCAGCGGCGCCTGGAGCCCTTCGCCGCGCAGGATGCGCACCGGGCTCGAGCTGCGCGCCTCGACGCCGGTGAGCACGGCTTCCGGGTGAGCGAAGCCGCGCAGCCGCCGGTCGAGGGCGGGCAGCGCCTCGGCCAGGGCGTCGGTCACGAAGGACGGAAGGCAATCGCGCAGGCTCGCCCACGCCACGCCTCGCGGGCACGTGGGCTCCAGCAGCGTGCTGGGCTGCCCTGCACGGCCCGCCAGGAAGCCCCCGACGGTCTGGGCGGGCGAAGCGTAGGGCGCAGCGCCTGTCCCCACAGCAAGCTCGCAGGCCTGCTGCTCTATGCGCCGCTGGAAGGCCACGCCAGCCAGCGGATCGGTGCCGGGCAGGTCGCCAGGCGCCACCTCGGCCAGCAGCGCGCTGTTGGCGTTGGCCCCGCTGCGGCTGTGCAGGCTCATGCCGTTCACGCACACGCCGCCCGGCTCCGACGCGGCCGACACCACGGTGCCGCCCGGGCACATGCAGAAGGTGTACGCCCCGCGGCCAGCCGCGTCGCGCACGGCCAGCTTGTATCGGGCAGCGCCTAGGGCCGGGTGGCCTGCCGCCGCGCCGTACTGGCTGCGGTCGATGAGGCTCTGCGGGTGCTCGATGCGCACGCCCACCGCGAACGGCTTGCGCTCCATGGGCACCCCCAGGCGCGCCAGCAGCTCGAAGGTGTCGCGCGCAGAATGGCCGCAGGCCAGTACCAGGCGGCTGGCCTGCTCGTCATAGCTGCGACCCGTGCCCAGGTCGCGCAGCTGCACCGACTCCACGCGCCCCTCGCGCAGCCCGATGCCCTCCAGCAGCGTGTGGAAGCGCACCTCGGCCCCGGCCTCCACCAGGCGCTCGCGCAGGGTGCGCACGACGTCGCGCAGCCGGTCGGTGCCTATGTGGGGCTGGGCGTCCACCAGGATGTCCTCGGGCGCCCCGGCCTCGGCCAGCACCTCCAGCACATGGCGGATGTGCGGGCTCTTTATGCCGCTGTTCAGCTTGCCGTCCGAGAACGTGCCCGCACCGCCCTCGCCGAACTGCACGTTGCTCTGCGGGTTGAGAACGCCCGTCGCCTCGAAGCGCTCGACGTCGGCCACGCGCTGCTCCACCGGCGCGCCGCGCTCGATGACGAGGGGCCGCAGCCCCGCTTGCACCAGGTACCACGCAGCGAACAGCCCTGCCGGCCCCATGCCTACCACCACGGGCCGCGGCTCGGCGCACCCACGCACCTGCACCGCGCGCAAGGGCTCCGGCGGCTCGTAGGGGTTCGCGCTCACGCCGCGGGCCGGCTGCAGCTTCGAGCCGTCGGGCACCTCCACCACCAGCTGCGCCACCCCGTGCACGTCGTCCTTCTTGCGCGCATCGATGCTGCGGCGCAGCAGCCGCACCTCGGCCATATCGCCTTCCGCGACGCCAGCCGCCCGGGCGGCGCATTGCCGCAGCAGCCCGCCGCCTTCTGGCAGCAGGGCATCCAGCGGCAGGGACACCCCTGTCAGGCGCACCTTCACGCGAGCGCGGCCTCCACCGCACCGTGAGCGGCCAGCATGCCGCTCGCCCACGCCCAATGCAGGTTGTAGCCGCCGCAGGGCGCATCGACGTCCAGCGCCTCGCCCGCCGCGAAGGCGCCAGGGTGGTTCTGCAGCTCGAGCGTGCGGCCGTCCATCGCCCCCACGTCGAGCCCGCCGCGCGTGACCTGGCACTGCCCCGCGTCACCGATGCCCCGCACCGTGAGCGGGAACGCCCGCAGCACCGCCGCGATGCGCCTGCGGCCCTCCGGCGACAGGGCGTGATGCTCCTTCACCTGGGCGGCATCGCACACCGCGTGCCCCACCTGGGGCAGCAGCAGGCCGCGCAGCAGCGCCGTGGGGGTTATCTGGCTGCCGTATACCGCCTCGAGCATCGACTGGCGCACCGCCAGGAAGCCCTCGGCATCGTCGACATGGGGCGCGAAGTCCACCAGCAGCCGGTCGCCCTCGCGCGCGAGCCGCGACAGGTTGAACACCGCGATGCCCGACACGCCGTAGCGGCGGAACAGCAGCTCGCCCTCCTCGCGGGCCAGCTCGCGCCCATCGCGCTCGAGGGCCACCGCGCATTTCACCCGTATGTTGTCGAGGGCCGCCGGAGCCTTCTCCACGGTGGCCAGGGGGCCCAGCACCGGCTCCTGCTTGCGGAACACGAGCGCCGGGGCCGCATCAGCAAGCAGGTCGGGCATGATGGAGCCGCCGCAGGCGATGATCACGGCGCGCGCCTCGAAGCGCTCGTCGGCCGTGCGCAGCATGAACGTGTCGCCAGGCCGCCGCGGGAAGCGGATGCGCTCGATGGCGCAGCCGCAGCGCTCCTCGACGCCGGCCACCTTGGCGCTCGAGCGCAGCACGTCGAGCACCACCGACGCCTTGTTGGCCAGGGGGTACAGCCGCCCCTCGGCCTCCTCGCGCCAGGCGAGGCCGTGGCTGGCGAAGAAGGCCAGCACCGGGTTGCCGAACTGCAGCGAGAAGGCGTGGTCCGACCGGTCGGCCAGCGCGTCGAAGGCGGCCTGCACGAACGGCGCGTTGCGGTAGCCCGCCTCCTGCGCGCCCATGCGCCCCAGGCGCGCGTTGGAGAAGTTGCAGCGCCCGTTGCCGGTGGCTAGGATGGAGCGGCCCACCCGATCGGAGGCATCGTAGACCGTCACGCCCACGCGCTTGGCAGCGCCCTCGGCCCGCAGGCGCTCGGCAGCGGTGACGGCGGCAGCCAAGCCAGCCGCGCCCCCTCCTATGACGGCGATGTGTTCCATAGCGCAGATTATACCCTTCCCGGCGCGCCCCAAGGCAGCCCATGGAAGCAAAAGGGCCAGGAAGCACGCCTGGGTCGGCATGCCCCTGGCCCCAAGCGGGCTCGCCCGCCTGCCATAGCCTCAGCCGCTACTTTGAATCCAGCTGCGGTATGGGCGCTGCATCCTTCTCGTCAAGGTTGCGCTCGTAGACGTAGTGGCGCGTCTCGCGGGCGATCAGGCCCGAGAGCAGCAGCACCATGACGATGTTGGGCACCGCCATGAGCGCGTTGGTTATGTCGGACACCGTCCACACCACGTCGCCCACGCCCACTGCGCCCAAGAACGCGATGACCACGTAGAGCACCTGGTACGGCACGATGGCGCGCTTGCCGAACAGGTAGGTGATGCAGCGGTTGCCGTAGTACGACCAGCCCAGGATGGTGGAGTAGGCGAACAGGATCATGCCCAGCACCAGAATGGGCGTGCCGATGACCGGGATCTGCCCGAAGGCCACCGAGGTGAGCTCGGCGCCCTTGGTGATGGTCTCGGCCGATATGCCGCTTATGATGCTGCCGTCGGCCAACATGGTGGACACCAGCACCAGGCCCGACAGCAGGCAGATGATGACCGTGTCCCAGAAGGTGCCCGTCATGGAGACGAGCGCCTGGCGCGCTGGGTTGCGCGTCGAGGCGGCCGAGGCCACGATGGGCGCGCTTCCCAGGCCCGACTCGTTGGAGAACAGGCCGCGGGCGCAGCCGAACTGAAGCGCCACGATGAGCGTGGAGCCCAGGGCGCCGCCGAACACGGCCTGCGGGTTGAAGGCTCCCACGATGATGGCCTCGAACGCGGGGATGACCCACTGGGCGTTCAGGCACAGGATGACGATGCACCCCAGCGCATAGGCGAGGGCCATGAACGGCACCAGCTTCTCGCACACGCGCGAGATGACCTTCACGCCGCCGAACACCACCAGCGATATGAGCACCACGATGGCTATGCCGCAGGCCCACGAGGGCACCACGGGTATGTTGGTGGTCACGATGTCGGCCATGGCGCTCGACTGCACGGCCGAGCCGATGCCGAAAGACGCGATGGCCGCGAACGCCGCGAACAGCACCGCGCCCAGCTTCGCCCACCACGGCGTGCGGCCCTCCTTCTTGAAGGCGCGCTCCCAGGCGTACATGGCGCCGCCCAGCATGTTGCCGTTGTGGTCCTTCACGCGGTACTTCACCGCGGCGAACGTCTCGGCGTACTTGGTGGCTATGCCGAACACGCCGGTGAGCCACATCCAGAACACCGCGCCCGGGCCGCCGGCCAGGATGGCCGTGCCCACGCCCACGATGTTGCCCGTGCCGATGGTGGCCGAAAGGGCCGTGCACAGCGCGCCGAACTGGCTGATGTCGCCCGGCGCGTCAGGGTCCTTCGTTATGGAGAGCTTGATGGCCGTAGGCAGCTTTCGCTGGATGAACCCTGTGCGGAACGTCAGGAATATGTGCGCGCCCAGCAGCAGAACCAGCATGGGCACGCCCCACACCGCCGCGTCGACGGCGTCTATGAATGCGGTTATCTCCTCCATCTTCCCCTATCACACCGCCTAGACGCGCTTGATGAAGCGGCCGTCGCGGGTGTCGATCTGCAGCACGTCGCCGATCTCGATGAACGTGGGCACCTGCAGCTCGCGGCCCGTCTCCAGCGTGGCGGGCTTGGTGGTGTTGGTGGCGGTGTCGCCCTTGAAGCCGGGCTCGGTGTGGGCCACCTCGAGCTCGACGAACATCTGCGGCTCAAGCGAGATGAGCTCGTCGCCGGCGTAGAGCAGCGTGGCCTCGTCGTTCTCCTTCAGCCAGTCGGCGGCGCCGCCCACCACGTCGGCCGCCACGGGCAGCTGCTCGTAGGTGTCATTGTCCATGAAGTAGAAGTCGGCCCCGTCGTTGTACAGGTACTGCATCTTCTTGGACTCGAGGCGCACCGAGTCGAACTTGGTGCCGGCGTTGAAGGTGTAGTCCACCACGCGGCCGGTCTTGATGTCCTTGAGCTTCGTGCGCACGAACGCGCCGCCCTTGCCGGGCTTGACGTGCTGGAACTCGACGATGGTGCACATCTTGCCGTTGTTGACGATGCACATGCCGTTGCGGAAGTCGGCGGTGGATACGGTTGCCATGAGGTGGTACTCCTTTTGCTAGCAGAATTCGGAACAGCCACTGATTATATACCTCGCGCCCGGGCGCGAGCGGCACGCGGGCGTGAGCGGGGCCTGGTCGGGCCAGGGCGCATGGCTGGATGCGCTGCTGCGGCCAGGCCCCTTCCCTGCCTACTGCACGCCCGGGATGCTGGGGATGGTGGCGAAGCCCACTTCCAGCTCCTCGTCGGTGGGCGCGTGGTCGGTCATCTTGCCCGAGTTGAACGCCTCGTAGGCCTTCATGTCGAAGTAGCCGGTGCCGGTCAGGCCGAACAGGATGGTCTTCGCCTCGCCGGTGGCAGCGCACTTGCGGGCCTCCTCCATGGCCACGTAGATGGCGTGGGCGCTCTCGGGCGCCGGCAGGATGGTCTCCAGGCGCGCGAACTCCTCGGCTGCGGCGAACACGTCGGTCTGCTTCACAGCGGTGGCCTCCATGTAGCCGTCGTGCTTGAGCTTGGACACGATGGGGCTCATGCCGTGGTAGCGCAGGCCGCCGGCATGGTCGGCGCTGGGCAGGAAGCCGCTGCCCAGGGTGTACATCTTCACCAAGGGGCAGGTCTGGCCGGTGTCGGCGAAGTCGTAGGCGTAGCGGCCGCGCGTCAGGCTCGGGCAGCTGGCCGGCTCCACTGCGATGAAGCGCGTGTCGGGCCGGGTGCCGCGCAGCTTGTCGCGCATGAACGGCGCGATGAGCCCGGCCAGGTTCGAACCGCCGCCGGCGCAGCCGATGACGATGTCGGGGTACTCGCCCAGCTCCTCCAGGGCCGTGTACGACTCCAAGCCGATGATGGACTGGTGCAGCACCACCTGATTCAGTACGCTGCCCAACTGGTAGCGGCCCTTGTTGCCCGGCACGTTGAGCGCGCGTTCCACTGCCTCCGATATGGCGGTGCCCAGGCTGCCGGTGGAGTCGGGGTGCTCGGCCAGCATCTTGCGGCCTATCTCGGTGGTGTCGGAGGGCGACGGGGTCACGGTGGCGTTGAACGTCTGCATGATCGAGCGGCGGAAAGGCTTCTGCTCGTAGGAGCACTTCACCATGAACACGTCGAGCCCCACGCCGAAGTGGGCCGCCGCCTCGGAGAGCGCTGTGCCCCACTGGCCGGCGCCCGTCTCGGTGGTTATGCGGTCGAGGTCCTGTGCCTTGGCGTAGTAGGCCTGCGCCAGCGCCGAGTTCAGCTTGTGGGAGCCCGAGGTGTTGTTGCCCTCGAACTTGTAGTAGATCTTGGCTGGGGTGCCCAGGGCGCGCTCGAGGTTGTACGCGCGGCAGAGCGGGCTGGGGCGGTAGACCTTGTACATCTCGAGCACCGGCTCGGGTATGTCGAACAGGGCGGTGGAGTCGTCGAGCTCTTGGGCCACCAGCTCGTCGCAGAACACCGGCGCGATGTCGGCGGGCTCGGCCACCTTGCCGTCGGGCAGGCGCATGGGCTCGGGCGGCTCGGGCATGTCGGCGCGCAGGTTGTACCACTGCGTGGGTATCTGGTCCTCGCGAAGGTACAGGCGGTATGGTGCGTTCTGGGTGGTCATGCTCTTGTCCTTTCGTTCCGATGACCCGTCTTTCCTGCGCACGGCTCGTGCGGTTGCGCCGCGCCCCTTGCAAGCAAAAAGGCTCCCGGTGGTTACCGGGAGCCTCTCATGTTTCCTATGCGCGTGCGCGGTGAGCTTCGATAACCTACTTCCCTATTCCCTTGCACCACCACCAAGCGCACGCGGCCGCCGCAGCCGTAACTGCTTTGCGAGCCTGGTATGCGTTCAGCGTGGTCATGCTCTGGAATGGTCCTTTCGGTTTCGAGCTTGCCGGTACTATAGCACAGCGCAGCGGCGCGTCAACGGCTTTTCTGCGGAAGCCTCGGGCGAGCGGGAGCATAGCCAGCCGGTCAGCAGCGGGGCGGCACCTTCACCGAGAATCCGGCTTGGGGCTCGTCGGACTGCTCGACGCCATAGGGCTCCACATGCACGAGCACCTCGTTGACGTTGGGATACGCTTGCTTTATCTGCTCTTCCAGCTCGTCGCCCAGCGCATGGGCCGCCCGCACGGTCATGTCGGGGTCCACCAGCAGGTGCAGGTCGCAGTACACCTCGGATTCGGTGCCGCGGGTGCGAATGCAGTGCACCTCGCGCATGCCCGGCGTGCCGTCGACGATGGCTTGGATGGCCTCGGCCGGTATGCGCGCATGGTCGGAAAGCGTCGAGAGCGCTCGACGGAACACGCTCACCGCCGATGCCAGGATGAACGCCGTGACCACCAGCGCCATTATGGGGTCGGCCATGGGGAAACCGGCTGCCACGAACGCCAGGCCCACGATGACACCGATGGACACCAGCGCGTCAGAGAGAGTGTGGGCCGCGTCTGCCCGCAGGATGTCGCTGTGCAGCTGCTGGCCGCGCCGCCGCTCGTAGAAGGTCACTGCCAGATTGATGGCCAGAGTGCCCACCATGACCGCGAAGGACACGATGGTGACCTGGGCGGTGTAGCTGCCGGTTGCCAGCTTCTCCACGGCGCCCGTGCCCACCTCGAACGCCGCCAGCAACAGCAGCACGCCGATGACCATGGAGCCGTAGGTCTCGAACTTGGAATGGCCGTAGGGGTGGCCCTCATCGGCCGGGCGCGCCGCCAGCGCGATGCCCACCAGCCCGACGACGTTGCCCACCGAGTCGAACAGCGAATGGATGCCGTCAGCCTGCATCGAGGCCGACTGCGACACGACGCCGTAGGCGAACTTGGCCGCCGCCACCAACAGGTTGAGCACGAGCACGGCCCACAGCACGCGCTCGACGCTGCGTGCGCGGTCGGGCTTCGCCGGTGCGATGCCTGCTGCCATGGCGCGCTCCTTCCCTTCTGCCTTGCTTCAGCCCAGTGTAAGGGGCACGAGCGCCCCCACGGGCGCGGAATCGGGAGCCGTTACCTCGTAGTAGGCCTCGGTCATGGCGCGGCCCTGCTCCTCCACCAGCGCCAGCTCTACGGTGCCGGCCCTGCGCGCCCAGTCAGCCTGGCGCAGCTCGGAAGCCAGCGCACGCAGGCGGCGTGCGCGGTCGGCCTTCACCTGGGGAGGCACCTGGTCAGGACGGGCGGCCGCCGGGGTGCCCTCGCGGCGCGAGTACGGGAACACGTGCATGTTCATGAACCCGCAGGCGCGTGCGAGGTCGCACGTGGCCTGGAAGTCGGCCTCGGACTCGCCGGGGAAGCCCACGATGACGTCGGTGGCCAGCGCGATGGCAGGGACGCGCTCGCGCAGGCGCTCGACCAGGCGCAGGTAATCCGATGCGCTGTAAGGGCGCGCCATCCGGCGCAGCACCTCGTCGGATCCCGACTGCAACGGCAGGTGCAGGTGGCGGCAGATGCGCCCTTCGGCCGCGGCCAGCACCTCTACGAGGCGATCGTCCACATCGGCCGGCTCCACCGACGACACGCGGAAGCGGCACGGCGCGCCGCCGAGCTCCACCAGGTCGGCCGTGGCATCGAGCAACCGCTCGAGCAGCGCGGCCAAGCCTGCGCCGTCGCTGTGGTAGCTGCCCAGGTTGATGCCCGTGAGCACCAGCTCGCGCACGCCGCGCGCAGCGGCTGCCTGGGCCTCGGCCACCACCTCGTCAGCCGGGCGCGAGACGGCGCGCCCGCGCGCCACGTGCACGATGCAGTAGGTGCAAGCGTTGTCGCAGCCGTCCTGCACCTTGATGCCGACGCGCGTGCGGCTGCTGGCGGCAGCGGGGGCCACGGAAGGCCCTGCGTCTGCGGCGGGGCGCACGTCGTCTGCAACGGGTGCGGATGCGGCGGCCTGAGCCAGCACCCCTTCCCCGCCGCCCGCGCTGGCAGCTTCTGCCGCTGCCTGGCGCAGCGCCGCCTCCATGGCGCCCTTCGGCACCGCGGACACGCGCCCATCCAGCGCCTCGAAGAAGCTCGCTTGCAGCGCAGCGGCGCATCCGGTGGCCATCACGCGGGCATGGCCGTTGGCTCGCAGCGCCTGGCGCACGGCCTTGCGCGCCTTCTTGTCAGCCTCGGCGGTGACGGTGCAGGTGTTCACCACGATGAGGTCGGCCTCGGCCTCCGGCGCAGGCGCCGACCCGCACGCAGCCAGCACGGCCTCGAAGCCGTCGGCCTCCACGCGGTTCACCTTGCAGCCCAGGTTGACGATGCAGTGCCTCATAGCCGCGCCGCCTCAGCGCTGCCGCCGAGCGCGCCCAGCTCGTAGAGCACCAGCGCCGGCGCCACCACGCCCGCGGTCTCGGTGCGCAGGATGGAAGGCCCCAGGCTCACCAGCGAAGCACGGGGGTTGCAGCCCAGCAGCGCGTCGACCTCGGCTTGGGCCAGGCCCCCTTCGGGCCCCACCACCACGGCCACCCGCGCATCGGCCGGCAGCGCGCCGCAGGCGGCCAGCCCCCGCTCGAGCGCCGCGCGCAGCCCGGCGGCCTCCGGCGCCTCCTCCCAGCACACGAGCACCGCGGTGGCGCCGCCCAGCAGGCCGCACGCCTCCCGCACGGTGCGCGGCGCGCTCACCTCGGGCACGCGCATCTGCCCCGACTGCATGGCGGCGCTCTTGGCGATGGCCTGCCAGCGGGCCGTCTTGGACGCCGTCTTCTTGGCATCCAGGCGCACCACCGACCGCTCGCACGCCAGCGGCACGAACGCCACCACGCCCAGCTCGGTGCCGTGGCGCACCACTTCCTCCATCTTGTCGCCCTTGGCAAGGCCCTGCAGCAGCATCACCTGGGGGCCGGCAGGGCGCTCGCCGCCGCGCTGGGCGATGCGCACCAGCGGCAGGCCGTCCCCGACCGCGACCACCTCGCACTCGAAGTAGTCCGACGCCGCATCCACCACGGCTATGTGCTCGCCAGGCGCCAGGCGCAGCACCTTGGCATGGCGCGCGTCGTCAGGAGCCAGGCGCAGCGGGAACGCAGGAGCGGCCTCTTGCGCCAGCACCTGATCGTCGAGGAAGAAGCGATGCAGGCTCATCAGGCGAAGGCGTCCCGTATCTTCTGCAGCGGGCTGCGGGCCTCGGCCACTTCCTCGCCACGCTCCTCGGCGAACTGCTCCAGCAGCTCGCGCTCCCTCTTCGACACCTTCTTCGGTATCTCCACGTTCACGTGCAGCAGCAGGTCGCCGCGCTTGTCGCTGCGCAGGCGGGGCATGCCATGGCCGCGCACCCGCAGTATCTGGCCGTTCTGCGTGCCCTCGGGCACGGTGACCTCGACCTCCTCGTCGGGCAGGATGCCGTCCACCTTGAGCTTGGCGCCCAGGGCCGCCTGCACCATGGTCAGGTTGGCCATGGCGTGCAGGTGGTCGCCATCGCGCTCGTACAGCTCGCTCGGCTCGATGCGCACGGTCACGATGAGGTCGCCCGCCTCGGCGCCCTGCATGCCCGCCTCGCCGAAGCCGCCCACACGCAGCTGCTGGCCATCGCGGATGCCCGCCGGCACCTCCACGGCCACCTTCTGACGGTCGGGCACGCGGCCCTGGCCCTCGCATTCGGGGCACGGGTCCTCTATGACGGTGCCGGCGCCCTGGCACTCGGGGCACGTGGTGGCCGACTGCATGTCGCCCAGGAACGTGCGCTGCACGGTGACCACCCGCCCCTTGCCGTCGCACTCAGGGCACGTCACCTGCTTGCCGCCTTCGCCCAAGCCGCTGCCGCCGCAATCGGAGCACGGGGCCAGGCGATCGTACACGATGTCCTTCTTCACGCCGGTGGCCGCCTCCTCCAGCGTCAGGCGCAGCCCGATGCCCATGTCGCGGCCTTCCTTGCGCGCCGGGCGGCCTCGGCCTGCCCCACCGCCGCCGAAGAACGTCGAGAAGATGTCGCCCATGCCGCCGAAGCCGCCGCCGAACAGGTCCTCCAGGTCGACGTAGCCCCCGCCGTAGCCGCCGCCCTGGGCCGCGCCCGGTATGGTGCCGAAGCGGTCGTACTGGGCGCGCTTGCTCGCATCGCTCAGCACGTCATAGGCTTCGTTGAGCTCCTTGAACTGGTCCTCGGCGTCGGGCGCCTTGTTCACGTCGGGGTGCAGCTCGCGCGCCTTGTGGCGAAACGCCTTCTTTATCTCATCGTCGGATGCATCGCGGGCTACGCCCAGCACCTCGTACAAGTCCCGTGCCATAACGCTCTTGCTCTCTCCTTCGTTCCTTCTCCCTTAATGCGCAGCCAAGCCACCCCAGGGCCGACGCGCCGCGATGGCAGCCGCCCCAAGCCTGCTGGCCGCTATTCGTTGCGCAAGGCAGCCTGGGCGGCGCGAACCGCCTGGATGACCTGCGGGTAGTTCATGCGCGTGGGCCCCACCACGCAGACGAAGCCCTCGGCGTCGCCGCGGCCGTACTTGGCAGCCACCACGCTGACGCGGTGCAGCTCGTCGGCGTCGTTCTCCTGCCCGATGCGCACCAGCAGCTCGTCGCCCGACGCCGCGTCGTCGAGCACGTGCAGCAGCATGCGCTCGTCCTCGAGGGCGTCCATCACCGGCGCCAGCGACGAGGCATCGCTGAACTCGGGCTTGCGCATGAGCGCGCTCAGCCCCAGGCGGTGCATGGAGGCTATGTTGTTCTCCTCGAGGCACGTCAGCACCTCGTCGAGGACCAGCCGGGCCAGCGGCGCCGCCAGCTCGTCGGCTATGTCGCGGTCGACGGCATCGCGCACCTCGGCGGGCGCGCGGCCGGCGAACAGGCGCATGACCAGCCCCTGCACCGAAGCCAGCTGCTCGGGCGTCACCTCATCGGCGAAGGCCACCGACCGGTTGACCACCTGGCCGTCCTCGGTGACCACCACCACCAGCGCCTGATGCGCCGAAAGCGATATGAGCGATATCTGGCGGATGTGGGCCGAGAGCACCAGCGGCGCCGCCACGATGGAAAGGCAGTCGGTGAGCCGGGCCAGGGCCGCGCTCGTGTGCTCCAGCAGGCCGTCCAGCTCGCTGGCCGAGGCGCGCAGCTGCTCCACCACGGCGCGGTACGGGCCCTCCTCGTCCACCGCGCCAGTGGAGAGCAGCTCGTCGACAAAGGCGCGGTAGCCCGCATCGGTGGGGATGCGCCCCGCCGAGGTGTGGGGCTGCGCGATGTAGCCCGCGTCCTCGAGGGCCGAAAGGTCGTTGCGCACCGTGGCCGAGCTCACGCCCAGGCGGTAGCGCTCGGTGAGCGTGCGCGATCCCACGGGCAGCGCCCGCTCGACGTACTCCTCTATGAGCGCACGCAGGATGCGCTGTC
Source organism: uncultured Eggerthellaceae bacterium (assembly GCA_910588095.1). Taxonomy (GTDB): domain Bacteria; phylum Actinomycetota; class Coriobacteriia; order Coriobacteriales; family Eggerthellaceae; genus D16-63. Next base: position 22,841 of record CAJUQH010000012.1, on the reverse strand, counting down.
GGCGTTCGGAAAGCATCCGGTTCCTTCGACGGGCCCGCAGATCGGGGCATACGATGACGTTCGCCGCCTATTCTATCAGCTTTTAGCAGTTGCGTGCTTCGAGTGCCAATATCTCCATGGCTGCTCGAGCCGCGCGCGCCGATGCGCCACCCGCCGCGCTTCCGCCTCCGAAATAAGGGAAAAGGGCCGAGCACCTGCGCCCGGCCCTTCGAAGCCGTCGAAGCCTCGCCTACCCTTCCCAGTCAGGCTCCAGCTTGCGGTTCTCGGCGAACTGCACGAAGGGCGGCTCGCCGTAGTCGCGCCAGCGCTCGGCCGGACGCTCGGGCAGCAGCCCCAGACGCCCCATCTCGTCGGCCACGTCGGCCAGCCCGTAGCGCTCGTAGGTCTCGCGGTAAGGCCACCCGGTTTCCAGGTCCCAGCCGCGGGCCTCGTAGTACAGATCCACCATCTCGTTCCAGCTCTGCCAGTCGGCCACCTCGTTCCACGAGTCGGGCACGCACAGGATGCGCCAGATGGACTCCATCTCGATGCGGCGGCAACGGCCGTGGTTGCGTATCAGGATGGCGCGGAACAGCAGCTTGCTGCGATAGGCTGCATCGTTGAGCTCCTCCTCGGTCATGAGGTAGCCCGTGGCCGCGGCGTACATCTCGGCCTCCATGGTGGGCCACCACAGGTCGGGGCTCTGCCACTCGCAGCTCATCACCGAGTCCTTGATCTCGGCGGCGTTCTGCGTGTGCACGATGGCGTCGATGGTGTGCGGGCAGTGGTACGGGTCGGCCATGGCCGCCTCGTGGTAGTCGTACTTGCAGTGGAAGTGCTCGACTGTCTGGGCATCGCGGGTGGACACCATGTTTATCAGGCTCATGGCCAGCCACGTGGGCTTCTCGATGGCGCCTTCGAAGCCGCGCCCCTGCCAATGCACACTCTGGCCCCATGCCGCCTCCAGCGAGACGGGCAGGTCGGTACGCTTGCCGCCGAGCATCTGCGAGCGACGGCCGTGGTAGATGGTCTCGCTGAACCTCTCATAGCCCAGCTTGCGTATGGCCCGCGCCATGCCCTCGGCGAACAGGTCGCCGTACTCGCCGCGCCGGTACGTCAGGTTGGTGATGAACTCGCGCAGGAACGCCTCGCTCTCCACGTCTATGGGGTTCTCGCACCCCAGGTCCATGCCCTCGAACAGCCCCTCTTCCTTGCACATGGCCAGCCACGGCATCAGCCAGATGATGACCTCCCACTTGTCGATGCCGTACTCGTTGCACAGGTCGTTCACGATGGTGCCGCGGTCGTAGTCAGGCCCCCAGAAGTCCAGGATGTCGGGCGCTATGGGCGTGCCCTGTCCCTCGAAGTCGGGGTCGGAGAAGTCCGGCTCGGGGAACTCGCGGGAGAGCAGCTTGCACGGCGCGCAGTAGTTCTCCTTCGTGGGCCAGAACATGCCCACGGTGGTGGGGATGTCGGATCGGTAGTCGAAGGTGCATATGCTCACGCACTTCTCGATGTGGTTCACGCGCTCGTCGCCGAAGGCCGACCGGCCGTCCATCAGCAGCGCGTTGCAGTGCTGGTTGCAACCGGGGCTGCATGCCACGTTGCCGCGGTCGTACTCCACGGGGAACTCGGCGCCCGGCACGCCTATCTCGGTCATGTGCAGCACCGGCGAGGGGCGCATGCCCGGGTTGTTCATGTTGAAGCGCAGGTGCTCCAGCTTCTCCATGTCGGCGGGGGCCAGCACGCCCGAGCCGCGCACGGTGATGGCCTTCAGCTTCTTGGAGCCCCACACGGCGCCGAAGCCGCCCTTGGCGAACACGCAGTCGTTGCCCGTGGTTATCGAGGCGATGCGCACCAGGTTCTCGCCCGCGGGCCCTATGACCATCGATTTGAACTCGTGGCCGTACCTCTCCTCCAGGGCCGCCTGGGCCTGATGGACCCGCAGGCCCCACAGGTCGTCGGCGGGCAGGATCTCTATCTTGTCGTCCTCTATCTTGATGTGCACCGGCTCGTCGGCCTTGCCCTGCACGATCAGCCCGTCGTAGCCCGCGTACTTCAGCTCGGTGGCGAACCAACCGCCTATGTTGCCCCAGGCGTACTGCTCGGGGCTGTTGGCCGCGCCCACGGCGCACGCGGCGCTGCGGCCGCCCGCCGGTATGCCCACGCCCGTGGTGGGGCCGTTCATGTAGATGAACTTGTTGCCCTCGTCGAAGGCGCCGGTGCCCGGGGCCACCTCGTCGAAGAAGATGCGGTTGATGACCATGCGGCCGCCCACGTACTCGGGAACGTAGTCGTAGGTGCTCAGGGTGGACACCTCGCCCGTGGTCAGGTCGATGCGGGCTATCTTGCCGCTGTAGCCCAGCAGGTGCTTGTCGTTGCCCTCGGCGTTGCGGATGTCGTCGATGGTGTAGTTCGGCATGATCGCCCCTTCCTCACAGCGCGTTCGGCTCGGCCGGATGCATGCCGGCCTCCACGAACACCGAATCGGACGCCAGCCCTATGCAGCGCACCGGGCAGTAGGTGACGCAGGCAGGCATGCCCTCCTTGCCGCGGCACAGGTCGCACTTCACCGCCCGCCAGCCCTTGCGCTTCTCGGCCCGGCGAAGCGTGATGCGCGAAGGCTCGAACTTGCAGGCCCTCATGCACTTGCCGCAGCCGATGCAGTGCTCCTGGTCGACGTAGGTCACGTCGGTGTCGGGGTCGTAGCACATGGCCTGGCCCTTCTTGGGGCACGCCTCGTAGCAGGGGCGGTCCTTGCATTGCAGGCACGCCTCGATGGTATGGATGCAATCGCGGGTGCCCAGGTTCACATGGACGCCGCTCACGTGCGGCCCGGTCACCCCGAAATGGGTGAGCCCGCACATGATGGCGCAGGTCTCGCACCCGGCGCACAGCGAGTAGTCGGGCGAGTACTGCACGATGTGGTCGCCGTAGCCTTCCAGCTGCTCGCGGGTGGCTGGCAGCGCGGCCGGAACCTTGTCGGTCATGGCCTTCTCCTCTCTCGTATGGGGCAGCCGCCGCGCTTGCCGCCCGCAAAGCGGGCAACGGCAGCAGCGCAACTCACTAGCCTTCTGCGCGCCCTTCGGCGTCGCGCACGGCACGCTGGGCCAACGTGCCCTTCTCGCCCAGCTCGGGCACCACTAGGCCGCCCACCAGGCCCATGAGCACGAAGAAGCCCAGCAGCGTGACGAACACGCCCAGGTAGTTGCTGCCCAGCAGCGCGGCAGCGACGGTGGGTATGGCGAACATGCCGATGCCCATGGCGGTGTTGTTCATGCCCCCCGCTATGCCGATGTTCTCGGGGCCGAACTCGCCCGTCAGCGGCAGCAGGCCGATGCGCGCCAGGTTGAGCGCCAACGACCCAGCGCCCAAGAAGCCCGCCAACGCCAGCAGCACGAAGGTCTGCAGCCCCACGGGCACCAGGTAGGCCAGCAGGAACAGCACGCCGCCCGACACGCACAGCACCAGGTAGGGCATGTTGTAGCGCCCAGCCTTCGAGGCCACCGCGCCCGCGAACACCGCGCCCAGCACCAGGCTGAGGTTGAACACCACCGCCAGCAGGCTGCCTGCGGCCGGGTCCATGCCCTTGTCGATGAAGGCGTTGAGCATGTAGCTGTTCAGGAACAGCGGCGCACCGGCCGCGAAGGCGGCGCATACCATGACCGTCCACATGCTCTTGCTGGTGAGCACGGCACGCAGGTCCACATCAGGCGCGCCGGCCCGCGCGTCGATGCCCGTGCCCTGGCCGCTGCCGCGCTCGGGCAGCTTCGCGAAGGCCGCCCACAGCAGAGCCACGCAGGCGAAGCCCGCGGCGCAGGAGAGCAGCGCCACCGTGGTGGAGGGGAACAGCGACCCGAACGCGAACACCGCCATGATGCCCACGCCGGCCGAGGCCCCGAACACGCCCATGGCGGTGCCCATCTGGCGGCGCGGGAACCACGCCTCGATGAGCTTGGCTGGCAGCACCTGGGTGGGCAGGAAGAACGTGCCCGACAGGAACGTGATGGCGAACAGCGCCACGTAGCTGTCGGCGTAGACGCGCCACAGCTGGCAGCACGCCGCCAGAGCTATGAGCGCCGCGCCCACGTAGCGCACGCCGCGCGAGCCGTGCTTGTCGAACCAGTTGCCCAGCGCGATGCTGAAGAACGCACCCGGCAGCACGGCGATGGACGATATGGCCGTCAGCTGGGCCTGGTCCATGCCATACTGCGCCATGACGTCCAGCGGACGCGATGCGAACACCATGTTGGAGTAGTTGAGCATGGCGGTGCCCATGACGAGCACCGCCAGCACGGCCCACTTGAAGCCGGTCCCTTTCGCAGCCATCGCCCCTTCTTCCCTGCCTGTCGGCGCTGCTAGTTGCTCACGCACACCGCGCCGTCGAGCACGATGGCCTGGCCGGTCATGAACTCCGTCTCGTCGGAGGCCAGGTACACCGCGCCGTAGGCGATGTCGTCCGGCACGCCTATGCGCCCGAGCGGGCACACGTCGGCCGCGAAGGCGTCGGGGTTGGCGGCCACCTCGGCTGGGGTCATGTCGGTGAGGATCGGCCCGGGCAGGATGCAGTTCACGCGCACGTGCTTGGGCGCGAACTCCTTGGCCACGTTGCGCGACAGGTTGGACACAGCCGCTTTCATGGCGCCGTAGTAGTAGGCGTTCACCTCGGGCCAGATGGACGATATCGAGGCCACGTTGATGATGCTGCCGCCGCCCAGCTCCACCATCTCGGGGATGATCTTCTGCATCGTCCAGGAATAGGCGCGGAAGTTCGTCTCGAATATCCACTGGAGGTCGTCATCGGTCTGCTCGAGGTAGGGCTTGTGCACCAGCACGCCAGCGCAGTTGAACAGCACGTCCACCTTGCCCATCTTCTCCATGGCGAAGCCGTAGAGCTTGTCGACGTCAGCCTTCTGGCGCAGGTCGCAGCTGATGAAGTCGGCGTCGAAGCCGGCATCCTGGATGTCCTTCACCAACGCGGCGCCCTTCTCCTCGTTGCGGCCCGTGGCCACCACGCGCGCACCCTCCTTCGCGAACATGATGGCCGTCGCGCGGCCGATGCCCGAGGTGGCGCCGGTGACGATGGCGCATTTGCCGTTGAGTCTGCCCATGATGGGCCTCCTTGTCTCTCTGTCAGTCGTTGGTCGGTTGCCTTGTCGGGCGGGGTGCCCCGCCCAGGGTTGCCATGATGCGCCTCAAGCGCGCTGGCTGGGCTTGCGGTAGACGCGGGTCGGGTCCATGAGCAGCGATTCGCCGCACTTCGCGCATGCCTTCGAGCCTGCCTCGTTCTTGAACAGGCACGCAGGGCAGGTGCGCGCGTACACCGCTGGCGGCGTCTCGCCGCGGCACCTTCCGCAGTTGAAGCAGTAATGGCACTCGCCCATAGGACCCCCTCTGCGCCCGCCGCGCCACCGAGAAGGGCCCTTCCGCAGAAGGGCCCTTGCAAGCCAGCGGCTCTCGGATAGGCGCGCTTAGATGTGCTCGCCTTCCAGGATGGCCTCGGCGTCGCCTTCGGCGATCTGCTTGGCCGATGCCTGGTCGTCGGCGATCTTGCCGGCGACGCTGGAGCGGACGTTCGGGAACAGGAACAGCGAGATGATGGCCACCACGCAAACGCAGGCCGCGCCCACGTAGATGCCCTGGTAGTACACCGGGCCGTCCACCACGCCGGTAGCGGCGATGGCGATAGGCGACACGATGTAGGAGGCGATCAGGAACATGCCGAAGTTCTGGAACGTGGCCTGGATGCCGCCGACCACGCCGTAATGCTCGGGCTTGACGCCTGGGATGAGCGTGGGCAGCATCTTGGTGAAGGGCATGACCGAGGCCATGAGGATCGGCTGGATGCAGAACAGCGCCCAGGTGATGGGCCCATAGGGCAGGAAGAACACCAGCGCGAAGCAGATGGCCGTGCCGCCCAGGCAGATGATGAACGGCGCGCGCATGTTCTTGAATGCCTTGGCGAACACCACCGGCAGCGCCATCGAGGCGATGCAGGCGATGACCGTGTTCAGGGTGGACATGTCGCCCGCGATGCCGGCCATGGCCGGGTCGCCCATGAGCGTGGTCACGGCGGGCACCATGTAGGAGCCGTTGATGTTGGTCATGCCGAACACCAGGAAGGCCGTGATGCCGATGGCCCACACGTGCCAGTCCTTGGCGACCTCCTTCATGTACTGGCCCACCGGCTCGGTGGACGCATGCTCGTTGGGATGCTTGCGGTAGACCGCGAACCATGCGATGAGGCCTATCACGATGAGCGCGAAGCTGATCCACCAGGCCTGGTGGATCTCAGGCAGGTGCGAGCCCACGTAGATTGCCAGGGCCGCGCCGCCGGACATGCCCGCGGTGTAGACGCCCATGGCGAACGAGTTGGCCGTGCCCGGGAACCACAGGCGCAGCAGCTTGGCCGAGTTGGCGTTCAGCGCAGCCACGCCGGTGCCCATGAAGAAGCTCGCGATGAACAGCCCCCAGTAGTCCACGACGAAGCAGCGGGCCAAGGCGCCCAGGGCCGCTATGCCGAAGGCCACCAGGAACACCTTGCCCAGGCCGATGCGGTCGGCCAGCACGCCGCCGGCGATGCACAGCAGCACGCCGGAGAAGTACGGGATGGACATGATCATCGAGAACGCCATGGGCTCGCACTGGTAGGTCTGCATGACCAGCAGCGCAGCGCCGCCCGGGATGATGAACGAGAACTGGAGCGCCACCAGCAGGATGGTCATCCCGATGAGGATGGCCCACCGCCATGGCAGCAATTTCTCCTCTTGCATCTTTCCTCCTTAGAACGTGTTAACGCTTCATTCCCTCTTTGCTTGCCCGACCACGCCCACTCCTTTCTCCAAACGGCTCCAGCCGGCCGTCTAAGCGGCCAGCCGGAACCTCAGGAAGATGCGCGGTAGAGCGGTAGACCCAGCAGCGCGCCCCGTGCTTGCAAGGGGGATTTGCGGCTGCGCGCCGCCAGGGTGAACCCGATCGCCCGCAGGTGCCCGCTAGCGCGGGAAGATCACCATCTGGGCCTTGGTAGTGGCCTCGGCCTTCTTGGCCTTGGCCGCCAGCTCCTCCACCGGCCCGTACACCATGACGCCTGCCTGGCAATGGTGCACGCAGCTGGGCAGCTTGCCCGCGGCCGTGCGCGCCGCGCACAGGTCGCACAGGTGGGTGGGCATGGGCAGGTAGTCGAAGTCCCACTCGCCATCAGAGCTCTGGTAGGGGCCGCTCGTCAGCACGCGGATGCCGAAGTCGCCCCGCGGCATGTCGTGCTCCTTCTTGCAGGCCACCTCGCAGGCATGGCAGCCCGAGCAGAACTCGTAGTCGATCATCAGACCGTATTCGCCTCTGGTCATCTGCTTTCCTTCCTCTCTCTACGCCGCCGCTACTCGATGCCGTCGTAGAAGCTCGGGGTGTCGGTCTTGTGCGAGGGCCCATGGGTGTAGCCGCTGCCGCGGGTCACCTGGTAGGTGGGCTGGTTCTCCGCCGCCATGTTGTCAGCCGTGGAGGGGTACACCTTGGCGATGGAGCACTTGATGGGAGCGCCGTAGCCGGAAGGCCCGTTCTCGCCCATGGGGATGAGGTTGTTCGGGTTGCAGTCGAACACGCCGAACAGCTCGGGCTCGGCCGCTTCCTTCTCAGGGAACCACCAGCCATGCTCGGTGGAGATCACGCGCGGGTCGAGCGTGGCGTTGAAGCGCGCCACCTGGCGGCACTTGCCCATCTGGTTCTCGATCCAAGTCCACTGACCCTCCACGACGCCGTACTTGGCGGCCGTGTCGGGGTGGATGTCGAAGTACGGCACCGGATGCAGCTCGCGGCTCGTGGTGTCGGCCTGGCGCCATTCGGAATGGAAGAACTCGAAGGAGCGCTTGCCGGTGGTCAGCACCAGCGGGTACTCCTCGGCCAGGTTCGGCGTGCGGTACGGGCTTGAGGGCGGCTCCTCGTAGAAGGGCAGCGGGTCGTCGCCCCAGGAGTCGAACAGCACCGGCGCCAGCTCGTAGAGGCCGGTCACCGTGTTGAAGCCCGGCTCGCCGTCGGAGCGCAGCAGGCCCTTCTCGTGCTTGTAGTAGCGGAACGGGTGGTAATGCCAGCCGCCGGCGTCCTCAAGCTCCTCCATGGAGTCGTAGCGGCAGGCCGGGGCGTTCTGCATGCGCCAGTTCATGTAGTCGCGCGGGGTCTGCACCCACTCGGGCCACAGCTCAGGGCTCAGGCGATGCCCCAGGTCGATCATGATCTGCTCGTCTTCCTTGGCCTCGAAGTAGCTGCCGGTCTTGGTGAGCGAGCGGATCGGGTCGAACCACACGCGCACGCAGTCGCGCTCGTTGGACATGGCGCAGGGCAGCACCAGGTCGGCGCAGGCGCTGGCGAACGGCGTCATGAACATGTCGATGACGCAGATGAAGTCGACGTTCTTCATGGCGCGGTAGATGCGCGGGGCGTCCTGGCCCATGTTGGTGATGGGGTTGGACGACTGGATCCACAGCATGCGCACCGGGCGCGGGTTGCCGTTCTCGTCCTTGCCGGTCTCGATGGCCTCGAGGATGGAGTCGGACTGCGAGCTGGCGGTGAAGCCGTACTTCTTAAGCGGGTACTTCTGATTGCCCAGGCGCTTCTCCACCATGCCCTCTTTGAGGTACTCGATGCCGGAGTTGTAGCCGAACTCAAGGCCGCCAGCCTGGTCGATGAGGATGTTGCCGCCGGGGTTGTCGATGTTGCCCGTGATGCCCGCCAGGTCGGCGATGGCCAGGGCGCTCTGGGTGCCTATCTTGGACATGTCCACTGCCAGGCCCCACTGGATGGTGGAGGGCTTGGCCTTGGCGTAGAAGCGGCTCGCCTCGATGAGCTCGTCCTTGTCCACCCAGCAGATCTCGGCCACCTTCTCGGGCGGGTACTCCTGCACGCGCTCCTTGAGCTGGTCGAAGCCGAAGCACCACTTCTCCACGAACTCATGGTCGTAGAGGTCCTCGTTGATGATGACGTTCATCATGCCCAGGGCCAGGGCCGCGTCGGTGCCGGGACGCAGGCGCAGCCAGTACTTGGCGCGGCTGCCTATCCAGGTCAGCTGCGGGTCGACCGATATCAGCTCGCTGCCGCGCTTCATGGCCTCGACGATCCAGTGACCCAGGAAGGCGTCGGAGTTGCACACCACGGGGTTGGTGCCCCACAGCACGATGCACTCGGGCACCACCCAGTCCTCGTCCTGGTCGTAGCGCTTCTCGCGGAACTGGCTCATGTCGGCCACCCACTGGTTGCCCATGACCACGTAGCACAGCGCCGTGCGGGGCAGCATGCAGGAGTCGCCGGAGAGGAAGCACAGCGTCAGGTCGGGGCCGCCGAAGTTGGCGTACTGGTTGTGCGCGATGACCTGCGAGACGTTGCGGCCGGTGCCGATCATGGAGATGATGGACTCGGGGCCGCTCTCCTTCTGGAACTTGCGGACGTTCTCCTCGATGATGTCGTAGGCCTCGTCCCAGCTCACGCGCTCCCAGGTGTCCTGGCCGCGCTCGTCGCGGGCGCGCTTCATGGGGTATTTCAGGCGCGACTCGTGGTTCACGAGCTCGGGCAGCTCGAGGCAGCGCATGCACAGGCGCCCCTGGTTGAACGGCGAGTTCGGGTCGCCCTCGACCTTGACCAGCTTGCCGTCGTCGTCGGTGTAGAAGATGACCTGGCAGCCCTCATGGCAGCCCGGGCCCGACCACATGGTGGTGCGGGTGGCGTTGAGGTCGCCCTCCTTCCAATGCAGCTTCTTCGGGTACAAGTCCAAGTTGTACTCGTTGTTGTACTCCATTCCCATCTCCTCTCGTAAGGACCGATGCCTCTCTTGAGGCCAGCGCGCCACTCGGCTCTCCTGAGCCATTCCCGAAGGCGAGGACGCCTAGGCCATGCTCCAATCCTAGAGAAGGGGTCCTACCGGGCGAAACGGCAAATCCTCCAAAAAGAGCCGACCGTTTTTGGAGGATTCTCCATGGGCTTGGGAAAAGGGCGCTTCCTATACTGCTTCGAAGCGCGCGGCCAGCCAGCTGCGCGCCTTGAGCCAAGCAAGCGAAAGGAGACGATCATGGGAGCGCCCTACGTAAGGACCGCCATAGCCGCCTGCCTCATCATGAGCGCCATGATAGCCGGCACGGTGAGCTTCGGCTTCTTCATGGATCCGGTCACCTCCGACCTGGGATTCGACCGATCCACGTTCTCGCTGTACTTCAGCCTCATCACCATCGTAGGCACCGTCACGCTGCCGGTCTACGGCCGAGCCATCGCGCGCTTCGGCACGCGGCCCTTCGTCATCTTCGGCGGCCTGTGGACGGGCGCGGCCATGGCGGCGTTGTCGCTGTGCCATAGCCTGCCGGCCTTCTACGTCGTGGGGTGCCTCATAGGGCTCGGGTTCTTCGGGTGCAGCTACGCCGCGGTGCCCGTCATCGTATCCAGCTGGTTCGCGCAGAAGAACGGCTTCGTCATGGGCCTGGCCGCCGCTTGCGGAGGCATCGTGGCCATGGGGCTTTCGCTGGTGTTCCCCTCGTTCATCATCGCCAACGGCTGGGAGGCGGGCTACGTGCTGCTCGGCTGCGTCGTGGCCGCGCTCACCACCCCGGTGGGCTTGCTGCTGCTGCGCTCCGACCCCTCCGACGTGGGGCTAGCCCCCTACGGGGCCGACGAGGCAGCCGCCGCGGGCGCGAGCAGCGCCGAGCTGCCCGGCGTGCCCTACGCCACCGCCCTGCGCACGCCCCAGCTGTGGGCCACGGCCGGGGCATTCCTGCTGCTGGCCGCCACGGTCATGATTACCCAGCACCTGGCCGCCTACTTCGTGGGCATCGGCTTCGATGCCGTGGCGGCTGGGGTGTTCATGTCGGTCATCTCGGCGGGCATCATCGTCACCAACGTGGTGGCCGGCATCGCGTCAGACAAGATGGGGCTCATGCGCTCGCTGCTGCTGTGCTCGGCGCTGTACCTTGCCTCGTTCCTGCTGCTGCCCGCCACCGGGTCGGTCTCGGTCATCTGCGTGGCGCTGGTGCTCATGTCGCTAGGCAACGCCAACACCACGCTGTTCGCCCCCATGGTCACCCAGAGCGTATTCGGGCTGCGCGACTACGCCTCCATCTGGGGCGTCGTGTCCATGGCCTGCGTTCTGGGCCAGGCCGTCGGCGCGCCGTTGTGGGGGCTGGCTTACGACGTCACCGGCGGCTACGAGGTGGCCATGTATGCCTCGGCGGTGCTCGTGGCCGCATCCTTCGCCATCCTGGCCTGGGCCCAGCGCACCGCCGTCGCGCGTCGGGCCGTGGGTGCCGCCATGGACGAGGTTCGCTCGAGCGCCGCCCGGCCCGAGGCCGCCCGCTAGCCCATTCGGCCCTGCCCTTCCGCTGCTGCTAGCAGCTCACCCCCTCAGCCCCCGTCGACCCCGCGCCGGCGGGGGCTTCCGTTGCCTGCGCAGCGCCGAAGATGCCTGCCAGGGAGCTGTCGCTCATCTTGAGGAAGAACTGCTTGAAGCTCAATAGCAGCCAGTCGCGAGCCGTCTTGCTAGCAAGGTCGAAGTCGAAGCGCTTCTCTATCTTCTCGATGTGGTACAGCACGGTGTTGCGATGCATGTGCAGCTGATTGGCCACGGCCGTGGCGTTGCGCTCGGTCTGCAGGTAGAACCAGAGCAAAGCGGTGTGGTTGGTGCCGTTCCGCACGTCCTCTTGGTACAGCAGGCTCACCAGCGAGTTCTCGAATATGAACTCCATGAAGCGCCGGTCGCGCAGCGAAGGGTCCACCAGGTAGTACAGCAGCGCATCCTCGAACAGGTACACCCCGCCCGCGCGCTCGAGCCCGTCGGTGAACTGCTCGCGGTCCACAGCCCCCGCCAGCTCCAAGGCGATGAGGGTCTGGCGGTAGGCCAAGTCGAGGTCGGCCAGGCGCGTGAACACCGACGACACCGCTGCCACCACGCCATAGGGCTCATAGATGCGCCCCATCAGGTCCTCGGCGGTGAAGCGATGCGACAGGCGCCCGTCAAGGGCCTGGTCATAGCACAGCACGAGCAGCTTCTCGCGGTACGGGAACACATAGGCGTCCCCGCCGTTGAGGCCCGTAGCCGCCCGGCTCACCACCGTGGCGCGGTCGGGTTCCACGTCGCCGTCCACATCGAGCATGATGAGCTTGAAATGCCCCATGGCCTCGAGGTTGGCCATCTCCATCTGGGCCTCGAGGTAGTCCTGCTCCACCGGCTCGCCCTCGATGAGCTTGATGAAGAAGAAGTACGAGGGCAGGTTGAGCGCCGCCTGCTTGCTCCACAGCCGCTCGCAGAGGGGCGTCATGTAGCGGGCCAAGGTACGGAACAGGTCACGCAGCCCCTCGGTGTCGGGCCACGCGTTGCACGCCATGGATATGGAACCGAAGTAGGAATGGTTGATGTGCACCGGGTACGACACCCTATCGAAGGGGGTTATGTCCGAGGCCTCGCGGGTGTAGAACGTCTTCTCGGGCAGGCGGAATCGTGGCTCGGCTATGATGCGCGAGGTCAAGCAGCCGTTCTTGATGATGTCCCGATGCAGGTCGTCTGGAGGGTCGACGGTCGTGGTGCGCGCCATCACGTTGAAGTTGGCGTCGGAGACGAACACGAAGTTCTTCAGGATGCTCGCGCTGGCGTCCAGCATCTCGGTCATCGACCCTTCGCGCAAGACGATGTGCTCCAGGTCGTTCTCCCACAGCAGTATCTTGATGAAGAACGACTGCAGTGCGAACGCCAGGCTCGAGCTGCGCTCGTCCTTGGCGATGACCACCACGCGGTCGAGGTAGGGTTCGAAGGGCTCGAGCGCATCGTCGGGCTCCAGCAGCACCAAGGCGAAGGCGCTCGGGCGCTGGGCTAGGAAGGCCAAGGCGTTGCGGGAGTCGCAGGCGAACAGCACCGAGGCATCGGGCAGCGTGAGCAGCACGGGGAACTCCTCGGCGTTCGAGGAGAAGGCCGCGAACCAGCGGAAGATGCGTCGCCCTTCGGGCAGCGGCGTCAGCACGTCGTAGCCTTCAAGGCAGTCCAGCACCATGGCCGGCGTCACGTGGGGTAGGTTGCTGTCCGAGGCCGGCAGGTACAGCATGTCCTCCAAGCGTATCTCCACCATGGGCCTCCCCTACCTTCCATTCGCCGACGCGCTCGGGCGCGGCTCGCGTTCCACCAAATGCTGCTCCAGCTCGCCAGCGGCCATGGCATCGCCCTGCAGCAGGTCTGCCACGGTGTCGCCCTGGCCGTCGGCCAGCACGGCGCCTTCCAGGCTGCGTCGCGCGCCTGGCCCCGCCGCAACGGATCGCCCGGCACCTCCCCTGCCTTCCGCAGGCTGCGGCACCACGGCTCCGGCCTTCGCCTTGGGCGGCCGCGGCAGCAGCTCGCTTATGAGGATGGCGCCGAATATGAGCGCGAAGCCCACCAGCAGCCTGGGCGTGAGCGCCTCTCCATAGAGCAGCACCGAGAACACCACCCCGAACACCGACTCAAGCGAGAGCAGCAGCGACGCCTGGGTGGGCGGCACGTGAGCCAGCGCCACGTTCTGCAATACCAGGGCGATGCACGAGGCGAACACCACCAGGTACACCATGTTGAGCACGAAGTCGGGCGTGATGGCCGCCAGGCCGGGCACCGGCTCGGTGAGCGCGCCTGCAGCCAAGCCGCACAGCCCACCCATCCAGAACTGGTAAACGGTCAGCGCCAGCACGTTGCGTCCCGTGGAGAAGCGGCCCACCAGCACGATGTGCAGCGCGAAGAACACCGCCGACAGCAGCGACATGGCATCGCCGAAGCCCACCGTCAGGCTCTCCGAGGCCAGCGACACGAACCCGATGCCCGCCACGCCCAGCGCTGCCGCCAGCAGGTTGTAGCGGGTGGGCCGGCGCGCAGCCACCGCCCAGTAGATGAATGGCACGATGACGCAGTACACCGCTGTCAGGAACGCGTTCTTGCCCGGCGTGGTGTAGGCCAGCCCGATGGTCTGCACCCAGTAGGCCATGAAGTTCGCCAGCCCCAGCACCGCACCCGCCACCAGCTCGCGGCGCGTGAGCGCGCGGCGCACCTGGCGCCAGAACACCGCGGTGAGGATGAGGGCCGTTATGGTGAAGCGCACGCCGATGAGCCATGCGGGCTCCATGACCCCCACGGCGTCCTTCATGAACACGAAGCTGGCTCCCCATATGATGGTGGCCACCACGATGAGCAGCTTGTAGATTGCAGGTGGTATACGCTTTGCCTTTCCCCTAGCGCCCTATGCTACCATGGGCCGCGGAATCATGCCGCAGCAGAGGAGAGGGTTTCCATGGCCGACAACGACGAGCGCCGCCCCGGCGACTGGCTGCACAAGGGCCAGCGCACCTACGAATCCGCCAATACCATCATCAAGGAGCCCGGCGCCAAGAAGTGGTACCAGGAAACATTCTGGATCATCTTCTTCCTCGTGCTGTTCTGGCCCGTGGGGCTCGTGCTCATGTGGCGCAGCGACTGGCACGTAGCCGTCAAGATCGCGGTCACCGTGGTCCTGGCCGTGATGGTGTACTTCTCGATGAACCTGTACATGGCCACCCAGCAGATGACGGCGGGCAGCTAGCAAGCGAGGCCGCACAGGGCTTTCCCGGGGCACCGTCAGCGTCGGGCCTCAAGGCGAACGGCGCGCTGCCGCGCCGCCTGCCGCCCCTATCGTTCCACCCATGCGAAGCGACGCCCCCGGCCCGATGATGGGCCAGGGGCGTCGTTTTTTCCTATGGAAGCGCGCAGGCAGCACGCCTGCGTGGTGCCTAGGCGATGGTCTTGCCGAACACCGCGGCGATGTCGCGCAGCTCGCCCACCAGCTTCTCGAACTGCATGGGAGTGAGCTGCTGCGGCCCGTCGGACTTGGCCTTGGCAGGGTTCGGGTGCACCTCGATCATGAGCGAGTCGGCCCCGGCAGCCACCGCCGCGTAGGCCAGGCTCGGCACCAGGTCGCGCTGGCCCGCCGGATGCGAAACGTCGATGCACACCGGGTACAGCGACTGCTTGTGGATGACCGGCACGGCCGCGATGTCCAGCGTGAAGCGCGTGGCCGTCTCGAACGTGCGGATGCCGCGCTCGCACAGCACCACGTTGGTGTTGCCGCAGTCGGTGATGTAGTCGGTCGCCGCCAGCCACTCGGCTATGGTGCCCGCGAAGCCACGCTTGTACAGCACCATCTGGTCGGTGTCGGCCGTCACCTGGCCTATCTTCTTCAGCAGGCTGAAGTTCTGGAAGTTGCGGGAGCCCACTTGCAGGCCGTCCACGTAGTCGGCCACCAGCTGGCAGTGGGCCGAGTCCATCACCTCGGTGAGGGTCAGCAGGCCGTACTTGCCGCCTGCGTCGTTCATGATGCGCAGGGCCTCCTCGCCCAGGCCCTGGAACGAATGGGGGTTGGTGCGCGGCTTGAACGCGCCGCCGCGTATCCACTTCAGCCCCAGGCCGGCCACGCATGCGGCCACCTCGTCGAACTGCTCGGGCGATTCCACCGAGCAGGGCCCGGCGAAGATGGTTATCTCGTCGCCGCGCGTGCCCAGGTCGGGCAGCGGCGCTGCTTTCTGTTGGTCGCTCATACCGACGGAGTCTCCTTCATCACCTTGAGGATGGTCGCGTAAATCTCGTGCAGGTAATCGTTGTACAGCGGTCCGTCGTTGTACTCGTCGATCTTGGTGAAGATCTCCTCTTCGCGCTTGGCATCGAACAAGCCCATCTTGGCTTCGGGCTTGAGCCCGCGAATCACGAGCGAATGGCCGGCGCGCTTGTTCAGCAGGGCGACGAGCTCGCGGTCGATGGCGTCGATCTCGGCGCGATGCTTCTGGATCTCTGCGAACGCAGCGTTGTCCTCAGGCATGGCGTGAGCCTCCTTCTTCTGGTCGGTAAGGGCATCTGGTAGGGCATTCTACCAGTATTCCCCCAGAAGCCGGAGCACAGCGCGCTTGATGCGCAGCGCATTTTCGGTCAGCATGAACGCCTCGCGGCCATCGCGCGGCGCATCCACCGCCACGCGGCCCACGATGGTGGCCGCCCCGCTGGCGCTTTGGCTGGGCGCCAGCACCAGCACCTCGTCGGCTAGGGCCACCGCCTCGTCCACGTCGTGGGTGACCAGCAGCCCCGTGAGCCCCAAGCGGCCCATCTGGGCCGACAGCCACTGCCGCATGTCGGCCCGCGTGAGGGCGTCCAGGGCGCTGAACGGCTCGTCGAGCAGCACCACGTCGTTGTCCATCATGCAGGTGCGCAGCAGCGCCGCCCGCTGCCGCATGCCTCCCGAGAGCTGGCTCGGGTACAGGCGCTCGGTGCCGGCCAGGCCGAACTCGGCGAAGCGCTGGCGAGCGCGGTCGCGAGCCTCGCGCTTGGGCACCCCGGCCTGGCGCAGCGCCACCGCCACGTTGTCGACGACGCGCTGCTCGGGCAGCAGAAGGTCCTTCTGCAGCATGTAGCTTATGCGGCCCGGCTGGCCCGTCACATCGCGGCCGTCGAGCAGCACCTGGCCCGAGTCAGGCTGGGTCAGCCCAGCGATGGCATGGAACAGCGTGGTCTTGCCCGTGCCCGAGCGCCCCACCAGGCACGCCAGCTGGCCCGATCGCACCGTGAAGCCCACGTCGGCCACGATGGGGCGCCCATCCCACGACAGGCTCAGGCCGCGCACCTCCAGCTTGGGCGGGTGCGGCGTGGCGGTGCGGCTCTCGTCAACGGAGGGCATGGCAGCCAGCATCTCCTACAGGTACTCGTTGGTGAAGCCCGCATCCAGCGGGATGGGGCTCTCGGTCAGGCCCTGCTCGTTCATCCAGGCGTAGAAGGCGTTCCAGCGGGCCGCGTCGAACACGCCCCACTTATCCGCATCGGCCACGTATTGGTCGGCCAGGAAGCGCTGGGAGGCCCGGGCGAGCTCGGGATCCACCTCAGGCGCCGCCTCCACCAGCATGGCTGCCGCCTCGTCGGGATCCTCCATGGCGAAGGCATAGCCCTCGGCGGTGGCGTCGAGGAAGGCCCTCACGACGTCAGCATGCTCGGCCGCATAGGCGTCGTTCACGATGAGCACCGGCGTGTAGTAGTCGAACACCGGGTCGCAGTCGGCGATGGCGAAGTAGCCGGCGTCGAAGCCCTGCACCGCAGCGTTCTGGCCCGCCCAGCCCTCGAAGCACCACACCGCGTCGAACTGGTCGGATGCCAGGCCCGTCACCTCGTCGGTGGAGTTGGCGGGCACCAGCTCCACGTCATCCCAGCGGCCGCCGTCGGCTTCCACCAACGCGCGCACGATGGCCTTCTCGGTGGCGACGTCCAAGGTGCCGTAGCGCTTGCCCGCCAGGTCAGCCGGGCGCGCTATGCCGTCAGCCGCGCGCGAGATGATGCCCGAGGTGTTGTGCTGCACGAGCGCCGCCACCGCCGTCACCGGCAGCGGGTCGGGAGAGCCCAGGTAATTGGCCATCCAGTCCTGGTAGCTCACGCCGAACTGCGCTTGGCCCGACGCCACCAGCGCATCGGCGCCGTCCTCGGGCGGCTGCACCACGGTCACGGCCAGGCCGCGCTTGGCGTAGAAGCCCTGGTCCATGGCCACGTACAGGCCCGTGTGGTTCGTGTTGGGCGTGTAGTCCAGCACCACGGTGATCGGCGTCAGCTCGTCCGCTGCGCCGCCCGCGGACCCTTCGCTGTCCTGCCGCGGGCCGCTGCACCCAGCCAGCAAGCCACCCGTCAAAGCCGCGGCGGCCAGCACCGCCAGCGCCTTGGCCACGCGGCCGCCCGCGCGCCCGCGCGCCTGCCCTGGCACCTTCCCTGTTCCCTGCATCGCATCCTGCTTGCCCATGAGAGCCCCTTCCCTAGCTGTCGTCCCGGTTGCTGCGGCGCGCGCGGCGCCATGGCATGCACGCCCGCTCGAGCGCCTTGGCCGCTGCCAGCAGCGCCAACGACACCGCCGCTATGACGATGATGGAGGCGAACATGCTGTCGTAGTCATAGGATTTCCGGACACGGGTCATGTAGACGCCCAGCCCGTCGAAGCCGCCCAGCCATTCGGCCACCACTGCGCCGATGACGGCGTAGGTGGCGCTTATGCGCAGCCCTGCGAAGAACGACCCGGCAGCGGCCGGCAGCTTGGCGAACCGGAACACCTGCCAGCGGCTGGCGCCCATGGTGCGCAGCAGGTCTACCGCGTCAGGGTCGACCGAACGGAACCCGCTCGCCAGGGCGACCGTTATGGGAAAGAACGTGGTCAGCGCCACCAACAGCACCTTCGGCAGCATGCCGTAGCCGAACCACAGAACCAGCAGCGGCGCCACGGCCACCACGGGGATGGTCTGCGAGAGCGTGACCAGCGGCCCGAGCGCCGCGTCCACCAGGCGGAACCGCTCCATGGCTACGGCCAGCCCGAAGCCCACCGCCATGCCGGCCGCCAGGCCCAGCAGCGCCTCGGACAGCGTGGTGGCGGCGTGGGAGGCCAGCAATTGGCCATCGGCGACCAGGGCGCCCACCACGTCCAGCGGGCTGGGCAGCATGAAGCCCGGCACCAGGCCCAACGTGCATACCGCCTGCCATAGCGCCACCAGCAGCACGCACGCAACGCACGGCGCTGCGACGCGGGTAAGGGTCTTCCTCGGAACGTTCGCCATGATTTCCCTCCGCTGGCATTACCCAGATCAGGTTCCAGGGTCGAAGACAGGTCTTCCTCTCAGCCGAGCTCGCCTCAGCTCCCCTATGACTTTTCAAAGCCCCCCGACGATACCACGGGCGCTGCGCATGGGTCAATAGCCCACCGTCTGGACGACCTCGTAGCCGTGCTCGGCGCACCATTTGCGGGCGTGCTCGGCGTTGCGGCCGTCGCTGAACGGCTGCCATTCGTCGCGTAGGAACTGGCGGTTGATCACGCTTTCCCACGGCAGGCGGCTGTTGTACACGCGCACCTTGCTGGCCGCCTTCTTGAGCTCGCGATTCTTCTTGGCGTTGCGGCCGTGGTCGACCGAGAACTCCTCCATGAGGGCTGCGCCGTCGACGTCATGGATGGTTGGCAGCTTGATGTAGCGCTCGGGATTGCCCGTTATCTCCTTGAACAGGGCATCGTCGTTCTCGACCACCGTGAAGCGGCGCGAGATGATGGCCTGGGGCTTGAACCCCCCGGTCAGGTAATAAGGCTTGTCGGTCTCTATGTCGAAGTAGTAGCCATCGTGCTCGCCCTGGGTGCATGTCTCGAGGGCATAGAGCATAACCGCTAGCGGGATCTTTTTCGCCATCGTGCTCCCCTTTTCCTGGTATACCAAATAGGTCGTAAATCGGGTATCCCCTATATCGTAACTCATAATCGCGTCTTCTAGCAGGCCAAGCATCCATGATAAGCAATCATCATGGCATCTATGAGCGAATCGAATACAAGGAGCGAGCGCGGCTGCGGCAACCCGCATGGTGCCAGGCTCGAGTCGGATTCACGACCGTCGGAATGCCAGCGAAACGACCGGCCGAGAATCGGCATGCCTGCCGGGAAATCACCGGCCATTTGTCTATCATTTTTCTATTCTGAAATGGGAAAACTTTTGAAAATCGTCAGCTCGGAAAAAGGGCCTGGGGCGCTATCATCTAATGCAACCCAGCGGTGCTAAGCCCCGTGTGCTGGCAGCGCCTTCTTTCATATTGGATCGACCAAGACGAGAGGAGGTGGTTGCCAATGGAGCTAACTATCGAGCTCGTCAAGCTCTTCACGGCGTTAGCCGGCTTGGCAGCGGCGACAGCGGCGCTCGTGCCCATAGCACGGAGCAGGTTCCGCCCTAAGGAGAAGAATGGCCGGAAGCGCTAGCTGCCAGCCATTCCAGCCCTTATAGGCGCTGCCCGCTACCAACCACGGGCAACCGCTGGGCCCTATTTTAGCACTAAAGCGCGAAGCACGGAGCGATACCGTATATCTGCGTAGCCGTACGTGGGCTATACGGGTTGCCAGCATCACCCACAGCAAGAAAAGCAGTATCGCGTTCCCAGTCGCATGAACGCAAAAGCCAAGTCCATGCTGACGTGCTAGACGTGCCATCTTTTAAAGACTGACGTTTAACGAGGGCACCGTTAGACGCATTGCCTGTTGTTGCCTTGCTATTGTAGTAGGCGTAAACAGGCCCTTCGTTCGACAAGCTGGCGATATTCGGAGCATAACCCTTGGCCACGATCTCAGAATAGCTCGGAAGGAACAGCTTATCCGATGCTGTGCATAATGTCGGACGGTCTGGGAGCCGACCATTGTAATACCTCTTATCAACCGCGACGATAGCCTGACCCAATGATTGCGGGACCTGCTTCCATAGATCGTCAGCATCGCGACCAACGCTTCCAGAGTTGAGCCCCTCGGGCTGAACGCCAGGATTCATACGATGACGCAGTAGGGCCTTGCCCCATCCCCCTAAATTCGTGGAATGCTCCCATCGACCCGTCCACGTCGTGTCATGGGAACCATACTCGAAGCCCTTGTTCGTTGAATTGAAGACGCCCTCCTTGAAGCCGAAGTGGTCTAATGTGCCACAAGTCGGGTAATTCATATAGTAAGGTGTATTCAGCAGGTCAACGAATTGGAACGTGAGCCCCGCCTTGCCCGAGCCATCAGACTTGTCATCGTGGTTGATGCCAATGATGCGCACATTGTACGTAATGCCGTCGCCCCACTTCACATAGCCATGGGCGTCAGAGGCATCATTCGGATCCATGCCGGAATTCAAGAACGATTCATAGAGCTCATAGCATGGCGACAGCTTCCCGAACCGAGATATGCACTCAGCAGACATCTTGATGTCCTCTGGGCCATATATGCGGCCATTATGCTCTATATAGAAATCGTCCGAAGTCGATCCAGTAGAAGTCGGCGGATGATCGTCCGCCGCGAAGCAGTAGCTGATGTTCGCGATGGAGGCGGAGGTGCCTTCGCTGAGGGCTGAGAGCTTGTCGTAGTCGAGCTCGGTGCTCGTCTCTTGGAGGTTCAGGCGGTAGCCGAGCGAGAGGGTGTCTCCGGCTGGGATGGTGAAATCGTCTGCGGCAAAGGACTTCTCGAGCAGGATGTCGTCGAGGGAGAAGTCGACGGCGCCAACTGGTTTGGAAGCCGAGGTCGCATCCGGGTCCTTGAGGTCGTCTTCCTTTAACTCGCCAGTTGCCGGGTACAAGCTGAACAGCTTGTCAGCTGTGCCGGATACGGTGCTGCCATCCTTCTTCTTGAGTATGTCGGAAGCGCCTAAGCTCGTCGAGCCGTTGCCCTTCACTTGCTTGGACTCCAAGCCCACTATGCGAAGGTCCACTTCGGACTGGCTCTGCACCTTATTCTGCCCGAAGGCGCTCGAGGCGAGACCTTCCCTGCTCTCGTTGCCTTGGGTCACCACGTCAGCATAGAACGTGACCGAGCTTGGCACATCCACGCTGATGACGGAGGTCCAACGCGCGGTGAGCTCCACCCGTCCGTCATCTCCTGCATAGTCTGGCAGCTTGGATGCGTCCACGTACCACTTGCCATCCGTCTCGTCTTGGTAGACGAGGTCTTGGTCGATGGCTTCCGTACCTTCTGCATTGGGAATGGTCCAGCCTTGGAACACGTACCCTGGACGTTTCGGGTCTTCTATCTCAACCTTATCACCTGCCCCTATTTGGCCTGCGGTAACCGTTTGGTCGGGCTTCTCGACACCAGGGTAATCCTCATCATTGGGCTCCGCATCAACATCGAATGAAAGGTCGCAATCCACTATTTCCCAATGAGCGTAAAGGGTTGCATCATTTGTGATATCCCAAATATGGCTGCTCTCTATCCCTGCTTCCGTCCCTCGATAGTACTGCGCCCCCTTGCCATCTGGCTGAACGTAGAACCCTAAGAACTTGCAACCTTTCTTCAAAGGCTTATCCACTGAAGGCATGTCTTTGCCAAAGGTCACCTGTGCAGTTTCGGTACCGCCGTATCCTCCTTGGAGATCGAAGGTTACCGTATAAGTATTAGGACGAAATACCGCGTAAGTATAAAAATACTGGTACTCTGGCGTAGAAACACCTGGTGTCCCCGATATAGTGAGATAATCCGTGAAAGAAGACACCGCAAAAGAGGCCTCCTCTTCATTGTCCCTATTCCAACCTATGAAGGTGTATCCCTTCTCAGCAACCGCATAACCATTTGCGTAGTATGGTCCTGCACCACCCTGGGATGATTGCATTGAAAAGTTGCCGTTATTGAAAACATAGCTACATGCCGTGTTGTAAGTCCATATACCACATGATGACATCTTGCCTGTTGAACCGTAATTATTCTTTTCCACCATCAAATATCCGCCAACCCGTGCATTGACGCTAAAAGCGCTGGAAGCTCTGCGATACGTAGCACCTGCTCCGAGAGATGCAACGGGTTCTTCTTCGTCGCAATTTGCAGCTTGCTGTTTGGTAGTGAAGCCACGCTCTACCCACACGGATTCCTTGGCG
This sequence comes from uncultured Eggerthellaceae bacterium, assembly GCA_910588095.1. Lineage (GTDB taxonomy): Bacteria > Actinomycetota > Coriobacteriia > Coriobacteriales > Eggerthellaceae > D16-63. The sequence continues at coordinate 478 of CAJUQH010000012.1, read as the reverse complement.
TTGGGTTGGACGAAAACGATTACTTTCCCAAGGTCGATATCTAGTGCATCATCTTGTATCGTCGACAAAGCGACCATGGCGGTAAGTTGACCGCCAGTTTCGCTTACCTGATCTTCATTGGATTCTTCGACTTCGGTAGCTTCACTGTCTTCGCCCAGGATGACGGATGCAGCAGGCAAGCTGACCGTCGGTATCGCGTGGAAGACGTCGGGGCTGATGGAGGTGACGGTCGCTGGCGCGTTGATGGTGGTGAGGTTCGCGCAGGCCTCAAGCGCGCCGGCGGCTATGGTCGTGCAGCCATCGCGGATGGTGATCTCGGTGGCTCCGACTGGTACGCGGAGCAGGGTCGTTAAGTCGGATGTGTATAGCAGACCATTCTCCGAGGCGAATGCTGCACTGCCCGCATCCACAGAGATGGAATCCACCAGCGGGCAATGCGAGAACACGCTGGCTTCTGCCACCTCTGCTGTCTTCGGGA
>CAJUQH010000011.1 GCA_910588095.1 uncultured Eggerthellaceae bacterium | reverse complement strand
GGGGGTGGCCGCTCGCAGGCGCGGCTGCGAGCGCCGAGCCGTGCGGCGGGCGCTTTGGCTGCCGGTGGCAACGGATGCGCTAAAAGTCAAGGGTTATACCGCTCTGCGCCCGGTCATATACTGGCAAGATGACGATTTCCTTACAAAAGTTGATTGCGGGGTTGGCCTCGGGGCTCATGGCCTTTTTGCTGGCATGGCCGGTGACGTTCGCCTATGCCGAGACAGACGCCATTGACGACAGCCCGAGCGAGCTGCAGCGTCAGGTAGAGGAATCGGGCCGTGCTTACGACGAGGCTACGCGCCGGGTGAAGGAGCTCCAGCGCCAGATAGCCGACAACGGCTCGCGCATCGAGGGGCTGAACGGCCAGATCGAGGAGCAGCAGGCAACCTGCGAGGTGAGCCTGCGCGAGCTGTACAAGTTCCATCGCGACGACATGAACCTCATCAACATGGTGTTCTCTTCGGGGAGCATCGCATCGTTCTTCAGCACCATGGATTACTTCAACCGCGTGCAAGAGAAATACAACACCGACCTTGAGCAGCTCAATGCTATGCATAGCGAGCGGGCGCAGGCCCAGGAGGCGCTGGAGCAGGCGCGCAGCGAGGCTGAGGGCATCCGGCAGCAGGCCGAGGCCGCCTTTGCGGACGCGCGACGCAAACGCGACGAAGCCCAGGCTACCGCCCGCGCCTTGGCGATCGAGGACGCTCGCGCGCTGCAGGATATGGCATTCGGCGAAGCGGCCACCACGCCGGACGGGGCTGATTGGTCGATGGATCGCGCGACGTTCATCAACGCATGGAAAGGTCGCTTGAACGCGTATTTGGCCGGCTCGCCCTTGGCGGGCTATGGGGCGAACTTCGCTGCTGCGTCGTGGGAGAATGGCATCGACCCGCGCTTCTCGGCGGCCATATCGTGCATGGAGAGCAGCAAGGGGCGCTACTGCTTCCTGCCTCATAACGCTTGGGGCTGGGGCCAAGTCTCGTGGGGCAGCTGGGACGAGGCGATAAGCGCTCATGCTCGGGGGCTCGCTCGTGGCTACGGGTACACGCTTTCGCTGGCGGGGGCCAAGAAGTACTGCCCGCCCAACTGGAAGCACTGGTACAAGACCGTCGGCTCGGAGATGGCACGCATCTGATGCTGCGGGGGCGCCGTTGCGACGGACGCCCGGGGGCTCAGGCGGCGGCGGGTACCTTCGGGCGCAGGCAATCGGAATCAGGCGCATCCGAGCGCGAGCAGTCGCGGCTGTTTTCGACTGTGAAACGTTTGCGCATTGTTGTTTGCGCAGGTTAGAGCCGGTCTATAATCTTCTTCATGAGTTTTCGTGACCATATCTTGAGGTGCCTGGGCGCTTGCATGGTGGCCGTTTCACTGGCTTGCCCGACGACTGTCGCCTATGCTGAGACCGATGACATCGGTGCCGAGGCAGACGAGCTTCAGCAGGCGGTCGAGGCGACGGCCGAGGAATACGCTCGCGCCACGCAACGGGTGGAGGACCTTCAGCGTCAGATAGAGGAGAACAAGGCTAGCATCGAAGGGCTGGACGGCCAGATAGGCGAGCAGCGCGCCGCGTGCGGCAGTAGCCTGGCTGACTTGTACAAGTTCCGTCGTAGCGGGTCGAGCTTCATCACCGTGATGCTGTCTTCGCAGGACCTGGGCACCTTCTTGAGCACGGTCGAATACTTCAACCGCGTGCATCAGGCATCGAGCGACAACATGCAGAAGCTGCGCGACATGATGCAGCAACGGGAGGACACCCAGGCTGAGCTCGACCAGGCCAAGGTAGACGCCGATAAAGAGCAGGTGCGCGCCGAGCGGGCAGCGGCTCAGGCCGTGGCCCAGCGCGAGGCGGCTCAGGCGGCAGCGCAGGCTCAGGCCAAGGCAGAAGCCGAGGCGCGTCAGAACAGTCAGCAAGGAGGTGGCCAGAGCGGTGCTGGCGGCAACGCAGACGTGACGCCGCCTACCGAGGACGGCGCTGATTGGTCTCAGGACAAGGCATCGTTCGTCAACGGCTGGTCGGGGCGGCTGAATGCGTACCTGGCAGGCTCGCCTTTGGCGGGCCAGGGGGCCACGTTCGCTGCGGCGGCGTGGGATGCGGGCATCGACCCGCGCTATTCCGCGGCCATCGCGGAGGTGGAGAGCAGCAAGGGGCGCAGCTGCTTCCGTCCGCATAACGCTTGGGGCTGGGGCTCGGTGTCGTGGGGTAGCTGGGAGGAGGCCATCACAGCCCATGCGGTGGGCCTTGCGCGCGGCTACGGCTACACGGTGTCCGAGGTGGCGGCCAAGAAGTACTGCCCGCCCAACTGGGAGCATTGGTACAACCGCGTGTCGCAGGAAATGGCCAGCATCTGACTTTCTGACGTTTCGCGGGAACATTTCCCATCTCTGAGACGTGTAAGGGTCGAGGAGGGGAACGATGCCGAAACGAGATCACCCAACTATGAGAGAAGGCGCGTCGCCAGGTACGCTGCTTGATCGCCCAGGTGGCAGCTTGGGCGGTGGGGCGGCATCGGCGCCATTGCGCAGCGACCGCTTCCTTGAGCAGGCTATGGAGCAGTGGGGCGATGCTGTGTTGCGCCTGGCGTTGAGCCAGATGCGCCACCGGGCCGACGCTGAGGATGTGTTCCAGGATGTGTTCCTGCGCCTGATGAAGGACCAGACCAGCTTCACGAGCGACGAGCACTTGAAGGCATGGCTGCTGCGCACGACGCTCAACCGCTGCCACGACTTGCAGCGCAAGGGGCGGCACCGAGCGGCGGAGCCGCTGACAGCTTGCGAGCCGGCCGAGGAAGACGCGGCGCTCGAGGCGTTGCTGGGTTCGGAAGTGTGGGAGGCGGTGGGCGCCCTGCCTGCCGACCTGCGCGCGTGCATCCATCTGTTCTACGTGGAGGGCTACCCCACTGCGGATATTGCCCGCCTGCTGGGTTGCGAACCGGCGACAGTGCGCACGCGCCTTCATCGGGCGCGCCAGGCGTTGCGGGCGCAGCTCGAGGCTATGCGTCGGCAGCCGCCGGCACCCTTGCGACCTGCGGATGCGCCGTCGGTAGGCGAGCAGAAGATGGTGCCCCAAGAAGCATGGCTGACGGGCCTTTCTGGCCCCGCGTATGACGACCTTCCCCAAGAAGGAGGCTTCCATGGACAACAGGCATGAGCCCGAGAGCTGCTACCGCACGCAGATGGAGGCCGTGAAGGCTTCGGCGCGCTTGAAAGGGAGCGTGATGGACGAGGTGCGTCGCGAGCGGTGCGCTGCGGAAGCTGTTGCGCGCGCTGCGGCACCTGGCAGGGCTCCGGCTGAGCGGGGCGGACGGCGGGCGCGCCGCGGTCGGTTGGCGGGGCGCCGCTTCTCGGGGAAGCGGGTTGCCGTGGGCGCTTGCGCGGCTATGGCAGCTGTCTTGGCACTGGCGCTCGTGCTGCCAGGTGCGGGTATCCTGGGGCCGGGATTGTGGGGGGCGAGCTCGCCCTTCGTGGTGGAGGCTTACGGCGGCGTGGAGGACCCGCTACTGCCCAATGGGCGACAGGGCGGCCGCGTGGTGTTCAACTGCGAGACCGAGACCCAGCGCTATGTGCCCATGGGCGAGAGCTACGAGAACGAGGGCTGCTATACCGGCTGCATGTTCTCGGTGCAGGGCGAGGGCATCGTGCGGGTGCAGGCCGATGTGTCGGTGGGCGAGCTGTATCGCATGGAAAGCGTGGAGTACACGCTGGGCTCTGACCCGGAGCTTGCCCAAGAGCTGAGCTCGTGGAAGCCGAGCGTCATCGGGCAGGGAGAGCTGCTGGGCAAGTACGACCTGGTGAAGGGCGTCCTTGATTACGAGACGTTCGAGGGAGGGGCCAACGACGGGCGGCTGCGCGGCGACCCGGATACCGTATTGAAGGCGAACCTGTACCAGCGGCTCGGCCGGACCATCGACGTGCTAGCTGAGGCAGAGCCTGAGACGCCGCTGACGGATTATGCGTTCGGGCTGTGGACCAATGCGCCGTTCGAGCATGGTGACGACCCCAGCGGCGAGGGTGCGAGCTTCGATCGTGCGCTGGATACGCTGGATGGCGCGACGCTCACGGTGACGGCGACGTTCGAGGATGGCTCATGCGCCACGCAGGTTATCAGCTTGCATGCAGCCAACTTCAAGACGAAGTCGCAGGGGGCGTCGGATGGGCGCAGCGTCGTGGCCGAGCTGACGTCAGAGGTGCTGGCTGAGGGCACGCGAGCGGAGCAGGGGACGCCCGATGATGCGCCGCCTGCGGGCATCCATACGCTCTACGGCACGGTGGAGCGAGTGAGCGCCGAGCCGTTCCCCTGCGGCGAGGCGAGCTACCCGAGCCTGGAGAAGCCCTTGACGGAGCCCATGGCGTTGCCTGAGGCCGATGCGGTTTCTCACGAGGTTGCTGCAGGCCCGTATGACGGGCGTGCCTACCGGGCTATCGGGTCGGGTGACGTGCTGCCGATGGGCACGCCATGGCGCAGCCTCATGATCGCAGTGGCTGACGAGCCCGGCCAGTTCTGGACCGATTCGCGCGGAGCAACCATGACGGTGCTGGATGCGCAGCTGGTCGACGGGCTGCCTGAGGGAGTGAGCATCCGTGACCTGCATGACTACTACGCCTTCGGCGGCTACTATGACGATTCGTTGGAGAGCATCGAGGTGGAACGCGATGGTTACCGCATCGGGCCGGATGGGTCGCTGTCGGAGGGCTGGCGCTACCTGATGCTGGATGTTCAGGTGGCGAATGAGAGCGGGCGGCGCGGCGAGGTGGATCTGGGTGACGTGGTGCCGGTGACCTTGGTTGGCGAGCCTGGTGATGATGGGGCCTACGATGTCGTGAACTGCTCGAAGCGCGACGGCAACTTCACGTGGCGCAGCCATCATGAGAAGCCGGGATGGGACACCCATGTGCTGTTCGATGCCATGGATGCCGGCGAGGTGCGCACCTATCAGCTGCTGTTCGTGGTGCCCGAGGCGGCGTTGAGCGATGATGGGCTTGGCGTGCTGGTGAAGGACTACGTGCCCAACGAGGAATGGGGGAGCGAGGGCCGCTTGCGCGTGCTGCGCATCGGAGCGCTGGCATAGGGCGGCTGGCGTGGAGGAGCTGTGCTTACTATGCGAAACGAGACAAGGATCGGTTATAGGCTTCTAGCGAAGATGCCGGGAGGTGTACCTCTTGGCATCTTGCGATTTGTTCAGGGGGTTGGTATAGTCACAGAAGCGAAACAGCGGTTTCCCGTTAAAGGAAATTGCGCATAATCGAATAGTTTTCCGGATCGTCGTTCCATGGAATACGGAGTGAAGAGGGCATCTGCCTTTCAGGATTCTGTATTTCTGGAACACTTTCAGAGTTATGCGCAATCTTGCTGTTTCGCGACTGCGGTGGATGCCCTCCTTATCGCTGGTCGCAAAGGCGCTTAAGCACAAGGACCTCCTCCGCGGTGTGATGTTGTACGCACAGCTGGAAGGAGCCGGTCGCCATGCGCAAGTCGGTTGCCTCTTTTGCCCATAAGACGGTCGCGCTTTGCGCGGCGCTCGCTCTTGCGTTCTCGATGGCGCCCCTTGCCTGGGCCGACGATGGTCCAGGCGGGACGATAGCCGGAACGGTCGCAGGAAGCGCTGCGGAAGGCTCCGAGAATCCAGAAGATGCAACGGACACGGAAGGCTCGGCCGGCACAGCCAGCCCAGCCGCGCAGGCCCCGGAGGCTGAGACACAATCCGCTGACGCCAAGGCCGCAGAAGGCTCGAGCGCCGGCGGCACCACGGTGTCCATCGCGGTGTACCGCTCGAGCTTCCCCATAGCCAAGTGGGACTTGAACGACAAGGACTTCAGCTTGACCGAAGCCGAATGGGCATGGGAGGGCAAAGAGGCAGAGCTGCCCCAGCAGGCAAGCCCAGGGAGCGAGGTTGAGTGGCCCGAGGCGGGCATGCCGGCAGGGTATGCCGAGCCCACCCGCGCAGGCTTCGAGTTCGCGGGATGGTCGACCGACAAGTCGGCTTCGGCTGGCGGCTACATAGACGGCAGCTCGCCCAAGCTCACCATGCCCGAAGGCGCCCCGACATCCGACCCGAAGGCCTACACCCTCTACGCCCTTTGGACCCCCAACGAGTACTCGGTCATATTCGACCTGTCCAAGAACCCTGAATCGACGAAGGGACCTGGAGACGATGCCTCCTTCGACCTGAAGTGGGCGTCATCCGATGGCGTGCGCACGGTGACCGACTTGGGCGACGGGCGCTATCGCGTGGATGGCTTCACAATGAAGGAGGCCGACTACGACGAGGCGACCCGCACCGTCGGGCTCCCAGAGCCCGCGCGAAGCGGCTACCGCTTCTTAGGCTGGTCAGAGCCGGATGGGCAGAGCCTCGCCATGGACAACGCCGGCAAGACGGGCTTCGCCATGAACCCGGTGCGCTTGACCCAGATAGACGGCACCCCTGTCCTCACCGCAAGATGGACGAGCGCGTTCGGGGTGACCGCGCCCTTGTCCATCACCTTCGGCGACTACGACAAGACGGGAGCGCCTGGCAACCCCTGGCTGGGCGACGAGGGCGAGACGGCAGCTGATGACTCCACCCAGGCCCAACAGGACAAGGAAGGGGCAGGAGAGCAGGAAGGCTACGCCAAGGGAGGCCAAGCCTACTTCGAGAACACCAGCTGGCACGAGGCCGTGAAGCTCGTGGGGCTCACGAGCACCCGCCACGCCAACGCCAACCAAGTCCTCACCACCTACGACACGTCCAAGGCGAGCGAGGCGCAGGTCTTGGGCGACGGCACCGAGGAGAACCCCGGCGAGCGCTTGCTCTCGCTCTACCCGAGCGCGCCCGCTCCCGCAGGCAAGTCCTCCGGCGTCCACTTCCGCCTCACCGACACGGTTACCGAAGCGACGCTCGAAGACGCCTTCACCATGGCACCGCAAGGCGATGAGGGCGCCAGGAAGGAGATATCCTACGGCTTGAACCTCGCAACCGACCCTGTCGACGGCTCCGCCAACCACGGGCTCGTCCTTCCCACCAACGACTACGAGCGCAAGCAGATAGCCACCGTGAGCTACACGTTCGCCACGGCGACGGCGGCGAGCACGGGTCCGATATCGAAGTGCTTTTACATCCAAGATGGTAGCAACATCTACGACCTCGGCTATATCAAGCAAGCTGCTGACGACCTGTCAGCCAAGGGCGCTGCCTCCCAGTACTATGCCCAATTCAAAGGCTATCTTGATGCTCAAGTGATGACCGATGGCAATCCAGGAGCTGGCCCGTACTTCCAGTTGAAGGTAGATGACGCCTATCTGCCTGTGCAGCTTATCGGCATCTGTCAGGATGTGAGATCCGACAACTCGGGAAAAGCGGGCCTTACCTTCCAGATGCGTGACATCTACGCATATGGCGGCAGCAAGAGCGACGAGGCCGGCGGTGGCTCATTTGACACTGCGATGGATCCGAATTCCGCTAAAGCTGGCACGCGGGGGTGGGGAGCAATGCCTTTACGCGAGCATTTGCGCACTACATTCATGGGTTCGTTGGATTCCTCGCTTCAATCGCTGATTGTTCCTGTCAAGAAGAACCAGCAGCTTCATGGAAGCGCTAGCTCTGCAAGCCTCCAGTCGACTTCGGATGAGACAATCTGGGTCCCTTCCATGTATGAGATATTCGGCGCCGCCTTCCTGAACTATAACCAAGCTGAAACAATCTCAAGGAATGGTTATGTGCCATTTCAGTATGAGGCTTATGCGGGCAACAATGGCTCCAATGTCAACTCAAAAGCCGTGAGGGCTTTCAATGGGGTCGCTTGCAAGTGGTGGCCCCGTTCTGCCCATCAGTACTACGACTACCTATTCTGCTATATCAACACGAATGGCAGCCACAACAATACTTATGAGGACACCACGAGCGCTTTCGGCGCAGTTCCTTGCTTTGCGTTGTAGCTGGATGAGTGAATAGGGGACGCACTGTTTACGGTGTTGGCTGCTGTTCGTGGTGTCCGGGGCGGCGGTGAGCGACGATGGGCTTGGCGTGCTGGTGAAGGATTACGTGCCCAGCGAGGAATGGGGGAGCGAGGGCCGCTTGCGCGTGCTGCGCATCGGGGCATTGGCGTGAGGGCGGCTGGCGTGGAGGTGGCAGCCTCGACGATTTGAGATGTTGGGATTGCTGGTGCATCGCGCCTGGCGCTTCGCTTGCGCCGTACGATTGAGGTCGGGTGCTGTCGCCTGATGGCGGTTGCAATCTGCGTGGGGAAGGGCTGCGCCTTGTTGACAGGGAAGGTTCCCACCTGGTAACCTTCCCTATAGCGAAAGAGACCTCCGCATGAGAAGGGAAGCGCCCATGAGCGTTGCCTCCAACATGAAGAATGCGGCGGCGAAGCTCCTGGCGGCCAGCATGGCCGCCGTCCTGGCCCTGGGCATGATGCCCGCGATAGGCCTGGATTTTGCGGGGGGGGTAGCCATCTAGCTGCCTCTGCCTCCGAGCAGGAGGCCGAGCCCGCCGTCAACCTGCCTGCCGGTTCCGTTGCAGGTGGCGATCCTGATGACGCGGGCTCCAACGGGGCCGAAGGGCCCGAGGGGGCATCCGGTACGGAAGACGCTGACGGCACGGATGGCCCAACCGCACAGGCCCCGGAAGCCGAGACACAATCCGCAAGCACCAAGGCCGCGGAAGGCTCGAGCGCAGGCGGCACTACGGTGTCCATCGCGGTGTACCGCTCGAGCTTCCCCATAGCCAAGTGGGACCTCAACGACGACGACTTCAACCTGACCAAGGCGAGCTGGGAGAACCGGCCCGCGGATCCTGCGCTGCCCCAGCAGGCAAGCCCAGGAAGCGAGGTCGCCTGGCCCGAGACCGGCAAGCCCGCTGACTACAAGGAGCCCACGCGTGCCGGCTTCGAGTTCGCTGGTTGGTCCACCAACAAGTCGGCAAGCGCGGGCGGCTATATAGATGGCAAGGACCCAGTGCTCACCATGCCCGAAGGCGCCCCGGAGGCTAAGGAGTACACGCTCTACGCCCTTTGGACCCCCAACGAGTACGCTGTGGTTTTCGACCTTGCAAAGAACCCGCTTCCAGGAAAGGGCCCGCTTACCGAGGATTCCTTCAAGCTCAACTGGGATACCGACACCGACCTAAAGCGCACGGTGACGCCGCTGGGCGATGGGCGCTTCAACGTCAGCGGCTTCACCATGAAAGAGGCTGACTACGATTCTGTGACCAAGACAGTTGGGCTTCCGGTACCAGCTCGCTCGGGCTATCGGTTCTTGGGCTGGGTGGAGCCTGCCGAGCAAGGGGCGGTGATCGACAATGCCGACAAGAGCGGCTACGTGCTCAACCCGGTGCGGCTCACCCAGATAGACGGCACGCCGGTCCTGGTCGCGCGCTGGGCGGCCGCCTTCGGCGTCACGGCCCCTATCTCCATCACCTTCGGCGACTACGACAAGACGGGAGCGCCTGGCAACCCGTGGCTGGGCGACGCGGCAACCGAGGCCAAGGCGGGCGAGGCAGCTGATGACGCCACCCAGTCGGAAGCCGACGACACGGCGAAGGGCGACCAAGAAGGCTACGAGGCGCTCGGCCAGGCATACTTCGAGAACACAGGGTGGGACCTCAACGTGAGCATCGTCAAGGTGGAGAGCGCACGAGCCCCTTCCGCCAACCAGGTGCTCACGACCTTCGACAGTAGCAAGGCATCTGAGGCCCAAGTGCTCGGCGGCACGGACGGCGAAGGCGTCGAGCATGAAGGCGAGAGGCTCTTGTCGATGTACCCGCTTGCCGCCGTGCCCGAAGGCGCGGCCGAGCGCAAGGAGAAGGGCGTGCACTTCCGCCTTGACGACACGGTGGCCGAAGGGGCGGGCAGCAACCTAGGGGCGTTCGTCATAGCCGGGAAGACCTATGAGAGCGAAGACCACAAGCTGCCGGTGTCCTTCGGCTTGAACCTTTCGACCGACCCGGTCGACGGCTCTGCCAACCATGGGCTCGTGCTGCCCACCAACGACTATGAGCGCAAGCAGATAGCCACCGTAAGCTACACCTTCGCCCAGACCAGCATGGTGCCAAGCGACCCGACCAAGCACAATCTAGCTACCGGGAGCACGTCTGATGCGCTTTACATCGAGTACAACGGGAAGGTGTATGGCCTGTCAGACATAAAGGATGCCGCGGATTGCATTGCGGTGCTGGGCACGGGTTCGCCCTGCTACCCGCTCTACCGCTCGTTCTTCCAGTCCGGCATGGACCCATCTGATCCGGCCGACCCTCATGGGTACGTGCGCTGGGGTGACGGAGTGACTTACAGCGTGCGCATCATCGGCATCAGGCAGGATGCGAAGACAGATGGTGGCTTGGCGGGCCTTACGTTCCAGTTCGTCGATTGTCTGAACACGACCTATCGCGCGCATTCGGTCGATGCCAACGCCGTGGGGTGGAGTGGCAGCGAGCTGAGGAGCGTCATGAACTCAGGCACGATATGGCAGCAAGTGCCTGCGAAGCTCGCAGCGGCGATACCTTCGGTCTACCATACGAACCTCTACGGCGCGCGGACGACCCACGACAAGCTCTTCTTGGCGAGCTATCATGAGATGACGGCCCGGGATTGGTCTACCGACAAATGGTCGACGCTCTGCCCCGAGATCGTTTTGGCGGGCACTGAGCGCGATACGAGCGGCCCTTATCAGTACTACGACGCCAACCACTTGAACATAAGCGGGGCCGATCTGCCCCAACCGCAGATGATCAAGAAGGTGAACGGCGTAGCGACTCCGTGGTGGTTGCGCAACATCGACCCCAACAACAACACCGGGTGGGGATGGGTCGGCGAAAGCGGCGACCCACACCATGGCATCGCTAAGTCTGCCGTTCTTGCAGGAGTCGTGCCCTGTTTCGCGCTGTAGCCCAAACGGCGGGGAAGGCAAGGGGCGAGACCGGCTTGCGCAAGTGATAAGGGAAGCAGCCTTTGCGAAGGCTGCTTCCGTGCTCGCTGTAGGTGGGCGAATACGGTCGTGAACCATTTGCGGGGAGTGGGGCGGCGCGGCCGCTTGGCTGCGATATTGCCGGTATAATAGGCAGGTAAACCGCATTTCCCCTTCCAACGCAAATGAGAGCGAGTTGATTGCCCCGTGAGCACCAAAGCGCAAGACGCTAAGCAGCTGGCCGAGGAGGCCGTCGGCAACAAGAAGAACCTGGCGAATCTCATAAGCACCCTGTCCAGCGGCTCGCGTCGCGAGCGCCAGCAGGCGGCTTCGGCCATCGCGCTGGTGGCGAAGTCGGCGCCGGCCGAGATGGCGCCCCATATAGGCGACCTGGTGGACGCTCTGAACCGCCCCGAGGCCCAGACCCGCTGGGAGGCGCTGGAAACGCTGGCGCTCATGGTGCCCCAGGACGCGCGCGCCTGCGAGAAGGCCATCGAGGGCGCCGAGACCGCGCTGTTCGACGAGGACAGCGGCCCGGTGCGCCTGGCGGCCATGCGCTTCTTGTGCGCGTACGGCGCCACCACCGAGAACCGCTCGGAGAAGATATGGCCCCTCATCGACGAGGGCATACAGTGCTACCACGGCGACCTGGAGTTCCAGGACATGTTGCTGGCGGTGACCGACTTCTCGTGCGGCAAGCTGTCGCCGGAGGTGAAGGCGAAGTTGGCCGAGCGCATGCGCTTCGACGCCGAGAACGGCAAGGGAGCGCTGCAGAAACGGGCGGCGCAGATAGTCGAGAACATCAAGTAAAGGGCAGCAGCCCTTTACTTGCATTTTAAGGGGAATGCCCGCACGCGGCGGGCGAGGAAGGAAGGCACCCATGGCCAAGCACACCGTAACGCTCATACCTGGCGACGGCATAGGCATCGAGACTACCTCTGCCATGCAGGAAGTGGTGGCTGCCGCTGGCGCCGACATCGCCTGGGAGGTGGCCGACGCGGGCGCCGAGTGCGCCGAGCGCTGCGGCACGCCGCTGCCCGAGGAGACCATCGAGGCGGTCAAGCGCAACAAGGTGGGCATCAAGGGCCCTACCGCCACGCCGGTGGGCACGGGCTTCCGCAGCGTGAACGTGGCGCTGCGCAAGACGCTCGACCTGTACGTGTGCCTGCGCCCGGTGCTTTCCATTCCGGGGGCCGGCGGCCGTTACGACGACGTGGACCTGGTCATCGTGCGCGAGAACACCGAGGACCTGTACGCGGGCGTGGAGTTCGAGGAGGGCAGCCCCGAGGCGCTTGAGCTCATCCGCTTCGTCGAGGAGCACGAGGCTGGCACCATCCGCCCCGACTCGGGCATATCCATCAAGCCCATATCGGTGACGGCCACGCGCCGCATCGTTGACTACGCCTTCGACTACGCCCTGAAGCAGGGGCGCAGCAAGGTGACCGCGGCCCACAAGGCCAACATCATGAAGCACTCCGACGGGCTGTTCCTGCGCGAGGCCCGTGAGGTGGCGAAGGGCTACGAGGGGCGCATCGCCTTCGACGACCGCATCATCGACGCGTTCTGCATGAACATGGTGATGGACCCGAGCCAGTTCGATGTCATCGTGTTCCCCAACCTGTATGGCGACATAGCCAGCGACCTGGCCGCGGGCCTGGTGGGCGGCCTGGGCATAGCCCCGGGTGCCAACATCGGGGCCGACTACGCCGTGTTCGAGGCGGTTCATGGCAGCGCGCCGGACATAGCGGGGAAGAACCTGGCGAACCCCACCGCCGAGATACTTTCGGCAGCCATGATGCTGGACCATTTGGGCGAGCAGGCCACCGCCGAGCGCATCCGCGCGGCGGTGCGGGCCGTGTACGCGCGCGGCGAGCACCTGACCGGCGACATCCGCCGGGCCACGGCATCGGGCGAGGCGCCGGCCACATGCACCGAGTTCACCGAGGCCCTGGTGCGCGAGCTGGAACGCGCCTAGAGAGCCGTCCGCGGAAGCTGAAGGCCGCAGAGGAAGCGAAGGAGAGACATGGCACAGTCATTCGAAGCAACCCTGGACGTAGCTGGCAAGGGCTACACCTACTACCCCGTGAAGGCCATCGACGGCGCCGAAGGGCTGCCGTTCAGCCTGGCCGTGCTGTTGGAGAACGTGCTGCGCCACGGGGCGACCGCCGACGAGGCGCGCACGCTGGCGAGCCGCATCGTGGAGGCGGGCCGTGCGGGGCGCACGGGCGACGAGGTGGAGTTCAGCCCGGCTCGCGTGCTGTTCCAGGACTTCACTGGCGTGCCGGTGTTCGTCGATTTCGCCGTGATGCGCGAGGCGTGCGCGGCGCTGGGCGGCGACCCGGCGGCCATCAACCCGCAGGTGCCGTGCGACCTGGTCATCGACCACTCGGTCATCGCAGACGAGGCGGGGTGCGCCGGCTGCGCCGACCGCAACATGGAGCTCGAGTTCAGCCGCAACGGCGAGCGCTACGACTTCTTGAAGTGGGCGCAGGAGTCGTTCGAGAACGTGCGCATCGTGCCGCCGGGGCAGGGCATCTGCCATCAGCTGAACATCGAGCAGTTCGCCAGCGTGGTGATGGAATCGCCCGCGGGTGACGCAGGCGCCGACGGCAGCCCGGTGGTGTACTTTGACACGCTGGTGGGCACCGATTCCCACACGCCCACGGCCAACGGCATAGGCGTGCTGGGCTGGGGCGTGGGCGGCATCGAGGCCGAGGCTGCGGCCTTGGGCCAGCCGATAACCACGCTCGTGCCGCGCGTGGTGGGCGTGAAGCTGACCGGCGCGCTGCGCGATGGCGTGTGCGCCATGGACGTTTCGTTGCGGTTCGCCGAGATGCTGCGCGAGCGCGGCGTGGTGGGCTGCTTCGTGGAGTGCTTCGGCGATGGCGTGTCGGCGCTGAGCGCCACCCAGCGCGCCTGCATATCCAACATGACCCCGGAGTACGGCAGCACCTGCACGCTGTTCCCCGTGGACGAGCGCACGCTGGAGTACCTGAGCATGACCGGCCGCAGCAGCGAGCAGGTGGCGCTGGTGGAGGCGTACGCGAAGGCCCAGGGCTATTGGGGCCCGACCGCAGGCGATCGCACCTATTCCGAGGTGATAGAGCTCGACCTGGGCACCGTGGTGCCCAGCGTGGCGGGGCCGAGCCGTCCGCACGACCGCATCGATCGGGCGGCGAGCGGCGAGCGCTTCCGTCAGGTGTGCGCCGAGCGCGGCTTGGGCGACGAGACGGTGAAGGTGAGCGTGGGCGGCGCCGAGCACGAGCTGACCCATGGCGCGCTGGCCATCGCCGCGGTGACCAGCTGCACCACCGCCACCGACCCGGCCATGATGCTGGCTGCGGGCCTGATGGCGCGCAATGCCGCGCAGAAGGGGCTGGCGCCCAAGCCTTGGGTGAAGACCATCCTGGCGCCGGGCAGCCAGGCTACGGAGCTGCTGCTGGAGCGTGCCGGGCTGCTGGCGCCGCTGCAGGAGCTGGGCTTCTACACGTGCGGCTTCGGCTGCATGAGCTGCATCGGCAACTCAGGGCCGCTCATGGACGCCATGCATGACGTGGCGGACGAGATCGAGCTGGCCAGCGTGCTGTCGGGCAACCGCAACTTCGAGGGCCGCATATCGCCCGACGTGTCGCAGAACTACCTGACGGCGCCTGCCAACGTGATCGCCTATGCGCTGGCTGGCACCATGGACATCGACCTGGAAGCTGACCCGCTGGGCACCGACGCCGAGGGCAACCCGGTGTACCTGCGCGACATAGAGCCCGACGGCAGCGAGCTGGCGGCGCTGGCGGCCGAGCACGTGACGGCCGAGCTGTACCGCGAAGGGTCGGCGGGACTGTACGAGGGCAGTGCCGACTGGCAGGCGCTCAAGGCCGCGCCGAGCGGCACCTTCGCCTGGGACGAGGCGTCTACCTACGTGCGCCGCGCGCCGTACTTCGACGACATGGGGCGCGAGGTGCAGCCCCCGGCGGCGGTGGCCGATGCTGTGGTGCTGGGCGACTTCGGCGACTTCATCACCACCGACCACATATCGCCGGCAGGGGCCATCGCGCCGGATTCGCCCGCCGCGCGCTACCTGGAGGGCAACGGGGTGGCTCCGGCTGACTTCAACACCTACGGCTCGCGCCGCGGCAACCATGAGGTGCTGATGCGCGGCACCTTCGCCAACGTGAAGCTGCAGAACAAGCTGGCCGAGGGCAAGCGCGGCGGCTACACCCGCGATCCGCAGACCGGCGCGGTGGACACCATCTTCGACGTGGCGCAGCGCTGCGACGAGCAGGGCCAGCCGCTGGTGGTGCTGGCGGGCAAGATGTACGGCAGCGGCTCGTCGCGCGACTGGGCGGCCAAGGGCCCGCTGCTGTTGGGCGTGCGCGCTGTGATAGCCGAAAGCTACGAGCGCATCCACCGCAGCAACCTCATCGGCATGGGCATACTGCCGCTGCAGTTCATGGAAGGCCAGAACGCCGAGAGCCTGGGGCTCGATGGCACAGAGCGCTTCAGCATCGAGGCGGTGGACTGCGCGAGCGGCCTGCCCGAGCCCGCGGCGGTGAAGGTGACGGCCCGTGTGGCCGACGGCGCCGAGACGGCTTTCGACGCCGTGGTGCGCATCGACACGCCCACCGAGGGCGCTTACTACGAGAACGGCGGCATCCTCCAGTACGTGCTGAGGATGCTCTCCTAAGGTTTTTGGACGCACGGGCGCCGGGGCGCTGGAGCGAAGAAGAAAGGCAAGTTGCATGGCAAAATCGGGATTCGAGGCGCTTATCGAGGCGCTGAAGCAATCGGGGGCCGACATGGGCGGCTTCGGCGGCGCAAGGGCTGCGGGCGCCGGTGGCGCAGACGGCTCGTCCGACGGCGTGGCGGGCGGTGCCGGGGCCTCGCGCCCGGGCGCGGGCAAGGGCGGTGGCGACAAGCAGACGCCCAACTTCGACCTGGACTTCCTCAACAACATGAAGATGCCCAAGAGCAAGGGCGCTTGGGTGGCCTTCATCGTGGCGGCGCTGCTGGTGCTGGCGGCGCTGTACTGGTGGTTCCACCCGCCCATCAACATCCATTCCGCGGATACCTGGGGATTCGTGTTCATCATCGTGGTGCTGCCGCTGTTCCTGGTGTTCTGGTCGAAGCATCGCACCTACAAGCAGGGCACGAGCAAGGTGAGCAAGAATGCCGGCAAGGCCAAGACCTACAAGGGCCTGCTGCTCATTCCGGCGGCCATCGCCGCAGTGGGCGTCGTGGGCGGCCTGCTTTCGCTGGCCATCATTCCCGGCAATGCCGAGAAGTACTCCAACGTGCTGAAGACCGACACCCTCGAGTTCGCGCAGGACATCAAAGAGGTGGACTACAACGAGATACCGGTCATCGACCGCGACTCGGCCATACTGCTGGGCAACCGTGAGATGGGCTCCATCCCCGAGTACGTGAGCCAGTTCGAGGTTTCCACGCTGTACAGCCAGATAAACTACCAGGGCAAACCGGTGCGCGTGAGCCCGCTCAACTACGCTGACCTGTTCAAGTGGTTCACGAACCGCGAGGCGGGCATCCCCGCGTACGCGCTGGTGGACATGACCACCCAGGACGCCGAGATCGTGCGCCTGGGCGAGGAGCCCATCCACTATTCCGCGAGCGAGCCGCTGGTGCGCAACATCGACCGCCACGTGCAGCTGAAGTACCCCTTCTACATGTTCGACGAGAAGTCGTTCGAGATCGACGAGGATGGCCATCCCTGGTGGATCTGCCCTGTCCAGGACTACACCATCGGGCTGTTCGGCGGCCGTACCATCAGCCGCGTGGTGCTGTGCGACGCTACCACGGGCGAGACGCAGGACCTGGCGGTCGAGGAATGCCCGCAGTGGGTTGACCGCGTGTTCCCTGCCGACCTGCTCATACAGCAGTACAACTGGTGGGGCACCTACAACAACGGCTGGCTGAACTCGTTCCTGGGCCAGGAGGGCGTGGTGCGCACGACGCCGGGCACCGACGGCACCTTGGGCTACAACTACATCGCCAAGGATGACGACGTGTGGGTGTACACGGGCGTGACCTCGGCCACGGCCGACAACTCCATCATCGGCTTCGTGCTGGTGAACCAGCGCACGCAGGAGTCGCACTTCTACAGCGTGTCGGGTGCGACGGAGGATTCGGCCATGGAATCGGCCGAGGGCCAAGTGCAGAACCTGCGCTACACGGCCACGTTCCCGCTGCTCATAAACGTGGCGAACCAGCCGACGTACTTCATGGCGCTGAAGGACGGCGCGGGGCTGGTGAAGAAGTTCGCCATGGTGGACATACAGCGCTACCAGAACGTGGCGGTGGGCGACACCGTGGCCGACACGCAGAAGTCCTACGAGGCGCTGCTGGCCACTAACGGGGTGGCCACCGATGCGGCGGGTTCGGCCGACACCCAGCGCGCCACGGGCACCATACGCAGCATCGCGCAGGCGGTGATCGATGGCAACTCGCACTTCTACGTGACGCTGGACGGCAGCGGCAGCATCTATGACTTCGCGTTGCCGGGCCTGCTCGAGATCGTGCGCTACCGGGTGGGCGATAGCATCACGTTCACGTACTTGGAGGGGCCGGGCACGTGCCCGGTGTACTCCATCGGCGAGGGCGACGGAGCCGAGGAGGCTTCCGGCGAGCCTGCGACGGCAGAGGTAAGCGCCTAGCGGCTGCTACGGAGGCAAAGCGAGTAAACGGGGCCCGACCGCCGGCATGGTGGCGGGCCCCTTTGTTTCGAGAAGGGGATGGAGCCCATGGAGGGCAAGCAGAAGGAGCTCGTGCACGACCTCAAACGGCAGTACCGCTTGTGGACGCCGGTGTTCGTGGTCATCGTGCTGGCCACCTTGGCGAGCTTCATGGTAGGGCAAGGCTCGAACTCGGGCACATCGGTGTACCTGGTGCGCGTGGGCGGCACGGCCACCTACGTGGGCTTCTTGGCGGTGGTGTTCTCGGTGGCGGCTGCGGTGGCGCGCATCGTGGTGGGGCCGGTCATCGACCGGCGCGGGCGGCGCAACGTCATCGTGGCGGGCGGCCTGTTCATGCTGGCCGGCACGTTGGGGCCGCTGGCGTCCCACGAGCTGGTGCCGTTCGTTGTGTGGCGGTTCTTGCAGGGCGTGGGGTTCTCGGCGTGCACAACGGCGCTGGCGACCGCCGCGGCTGACGTGCTGCCCCAGGAGCGGCTGGGCGAGGGCATAGGCTACTATGGGCTGGGCCAGGCGGTGAGCATGTCCATCGGGCCGGCGCTGGCGCTGTTCCTGGCCAACACCGAGCCGCCAGAGAACCTGTTCATAGGCTTGGCGTGCTGTTCGGTGGCGGCGACGGTGCTGGGCTTCTTCGTGCGCTATGAGCGCGACCCCGAGGGCTTGCCGGCGACGTCGGAGTACCGGCAGCGGTGGGAGCAGCGGCATGGGGCTTCGGTGCCGGGTGCCGATGGTGCCGCTTCGGATGCTGACGCGGGCGAAGGTGCCGAGCGCAGCGGGTTCCTGGCGAGCATCATCGAGCCGCGGGCGCTTCCGGGCACCATTCCGATGCTGGCGATGTCGCCGGCTTACGGGTTCGGCATCTTCTTCGTGGGGCTGTTCGGCACCGCCATGGGCGTGGGGAGCCCGGGCATGTTCTACACCGTTTCCGCGGTGGCCATGATAGCGGTGCGTCTGGGCGCGGGCCGGTTCATGGATCGTTCGAGCGCCATCAGGATATTCGCTGTGGCGGTGGTGACGGGGCTCATATGCTACGTCATGCTGCTGGGCGCGGCTGCGGGGCCGGCATGGGCCGCTGGGCTGTACTATGCGGCGGGCATCCCCTACGGCATATCCATCGGGCTTGCCATACCCATCAACCAGTCGGTGGCGGTGAAGAACTCGCCGGCGAGCCGCTGGGGCGCCACCAACGCGCTGTTCATGCTGGCCAGTGATGTGGGCATCGGCCTGTCGTGCCTGGTGTGGGGCATGGTGAACGACGCCTTCGGGTTCTCGGTGACCATGCTGTGCGTCATGGGATGCATCGTGGCGGCTTTCGGGTTGGCGTGGCTGTGCTACCCGGCTTCGGACAAGCGATGGCGCAAGCGCTCGTAGGGGCATTGGCGCACGGGGCGGCGCGTTGCGGCCCTGGTGCTCGCGCTGGGCGTGGAAGTTCCCTAGAATGGCAACCATGGATAAACGTTTCATCGAGATAGGGCGCGCTGCCGATGCCGAGGCCATGCATGGCATCGGGCGGGCTCTGGCGCCCTTGCTGGCTGCGGGCGATGCGGTGGTGCTCGCGGGCGACCTGGGGGCTGGCAAGACCCAGCTTTCCCAGGGCGTGGCCGAAGGGCTGGGCGTGGGCGCTGCGGTGGTGAGCCCTACCTTCAATATCGTGCTGGCCTATGAAGGGGGCAGGCTGCCGCTGTACCACCTGGACCTGTACCGGCTGGACGATGCTTCCGAGCTGGACGATATCGACTTCTATCGCCTGGCGGGGCCCGATTCCGACGGGGCGGCCTTGGTGGAGTGGGGCGACCGCTTTCCTGAGAAGCTGCCGACGGACTACGTAGAGGTGCGCTTGGCGGTGGGTGAGGATGGCTGCCGCACCGTGAAGGCGCGGGCGGCTGGCGGCCGTTCGGCTGCGCTGCTTGAGGCGTGGGCTCGGGCAGTGGCCTACGGCGGTGCGGATGCTGCTGCAGGGGATGGCGCTGCGGTGGGGCGCGATGCGGCAGGTGGCGTTGGCTCGGATGCAGGTTCGCTGATTGGGGCAAGCGGCGTTGCGAGGGCGCAGGCGACGGATGGCGATGCGGCTCCGGCAGCGCAGGCGGCCTGCGACGGTGAGGGCCGCGCGGCTGGCTACGTGCTCGCTTTCGACACGGCCAACGAGGTCATAGCCATAGGGCTTGGCGTGCTGGATGCTGCTTCCCGTACGGTGCAGCTGGTGGCTGCGCGGCAGGTGCAGGCCCACCGCGCTTCGAACACCCAGCTCCTGCCCTGCATAGACAGCTTGCTGCTTGAGGCTGGCGTGGCGCGTAGCCAGCTGGCCTGCGTGGCGGTGGGCGTGGGCCCAGGCTCGTTCACTGGCGTCCGCATCGCCTGTGCGACAGCCAAGGGCATCGCGAGCGCTTTGGGCGTGGGGCTCGTAGGGGTTCCTACCTTGGATGCGGTCGCGTGGGGCGCTTGGGCCAAGGGCGAGCGCGGCGAACTGCTGGTGGTGGCCGACGCCATGCGCAAAGAGGTGTACCCGGCTCGATTCCGGCTCGATGATAGTGGCGTGCTGCGGCAAGGGCCCGACCGCGTGGGAAAGGCTGAAGCGGTGGCCCAGGAGTTCGCAGGCAGCGCAGGAATGCGCGTGACGGGCGATGCGCTCGTCAAATATGCGGAGCTGTTCGCGCCGTGCGGGCCGTTCCTGCCAGAGGTCCTTTGGGCGCCGGCAGGCCAGGGCTTGCTGCTGGCGCTGCAAGCCCTGTGGCAAGCGGGCGAGGCAGACCCCTTCGACCCGGGGCGGCATGCCCCGGCTTTGGTGCTGCCCGTGTACACGCGGCTCTCGGATGCCGAGGAGAACGAGCGGGAGCGGCTGGCCAGCAGCGACCCGCGCAACCTGCGCACGGGCGTGCAGGACGCACCTGCTGCCGATGGCGGTCGTGGGCGGGCCACGCTGCACAGCGCCGCTTGCTTGGCCGCTCGCCCCGATGATGCGGGCATTGCCTACAGCCCCTTGGACAGCCTTCATGTGGATGCGGTCGTGGCCTTGGAGGCCGAGGTCATGGGCACCGATGCTTGGAGCGCTGCGCTGGTGGCCGACGAGCTGCCCCGTAGCAACCGGCGCTGGTGGATGGCCCTTGCTGGCGACGAGCTGGTGGGCTATGCCGGCGGCATGGTGGTAGATGGCGAGTTGCAAGTGCTCAAAGTCGGGGTGGCCCCGGCGCAGCGCCGCCGCGGCATCGCGCAGCAGCTGTTCGCGCGCCTGGCGGACGATGGCCGCAACCTGGGCGCCCAACGGGTGAGCCTGGAGGTGCGGGCGTCGAACAGCGGCGCCCAGGCATTCTACCGCGCGCTCGGCCTTGAGCGGGAAGGCGTGAGGCCGCGCTACTACTCCGATCACGAGGACGCCGTCATCATGAGCGGCCCGTTGGCTCCTGCTGTCGAGGGCGAGGCGCGGGTGGCCGGCATGGTCATCGAGCATCATGCCGACACCGCCACCCATGGCGCGCGGGCCGTCGAGCAACCGCTCATCCTGGCAATCGAGTCGTCATGCGACGAGACGGCTGCGGCCCTGGTCGACGGCACAGGTTCGCTGCTGGCCGACGTGGTGGCCTCGCAGATAGACTTCCATGCCCGCTTCGGCGGCGTGGTGCCCGAGATAGCCAGCCGCAAGCACATCGAGGCCATCTGCGGCGTGTGCGACGAGTGCTTCGACGAGGCAGCGCGCTCTGTCGGCGCAGAGCCAGGCGCCCTGGGCTGGCGCGACGTGCAGGCGGTGGCCGCCACCTATGCACCGGGCTTGGTGGGGGCGCTCGTGGTGGGCGTGGCCTTCGCCAAGGGGGCCGCTTGGGCGCTCGATGTGCCCTACGTGGAAGTGAACCACCTGGAAGGCCACCTGTACGCCAACCGCATAGGCTGCGCGAGCTTCGAGCCGCCAGCGGTGGTGTCGCTCGTATCGGGCGGCAACACCATGCTCGTGCACATGGCGGGCTATGGCGACTACCGCATTCTGGGGGCCACTATCGACGATGCCGTGGGCGAGGCGTTTGACAAGGTGGCGAAGGCGCTCGGCCTGGGGTACCCGGGCGGTCCGGTCATATCGCGGCTGGCTGCCGAGGGCGACCCGGCGGCCATCGACTTCCCGCGGGCCATGCTCCATTCCGGCGACTTGAGCTTCTCGCTCTCGGGGCTGAAGACCGCTGTCATGAACTACCTGAGCAAGCAGCGGCAGGCCGGGGTCGAGCCCAGCCTGCCCGACGTGTGCGCCAGCTTCCAACAGGCGGTCATCGACGTGCAGGTGGCGAAAGCCCGCACCGCCTTGCACGAGACGGGCGCTCCCACGTTCTGCGTGGGCGGCGGCGTGGCGGCGAACCCGGCCTTGCGCCAAGCCTACGAGCGGCTGTGCGACCAGATGGGCGTGCAGCTGGTCATGCCCCCGCTGCACTCCTGCGGCGACAATGCGGGCATGATAGCGCTGGTGGCCCTCGACCGCTTCCGGGCAGGCAAGACGGCCCCGCTCTCGGCCGATGCCTTCGCCCACCGCAGCATCGAAGACCCGTACTAGCAACCGCACGCGCTCCTGCTTGGCGGCCACCTTGCTGGCGCCTCTCGGAGGCCGGGGCTCGAACCCGGCCTCCAGGCGGTCTGGCTGCGCGGCAGCCGCACGGCTCAGCGCCCGATCAGGTTCCCGATAAGGCGCTGCGCCTTCGCGCGCTGCTTGCGACGCTGGTCGAACCGCCGCCAAGCCAGCGCCCCTGCCGCGCCCGCTCCTACGGCGCCCAGCACGGCGAGCGAGGTCAGGTGCTTGTCGCCGGTCTTGCCGAGCGGCGCCTCGTCGGGCGGCACGGGCGAGGGCACGGTCACGGTCTCATCGTAGTTGTCCAGGTCGAAGTCGCTCGTGATGGTGGCGCCGGTGGTGGCGTCTATCAGATCTTCGCACACCACGATGTCCTCGCCTGAGTAGGCGGTGGTGTCCACGGCGAACTCCAGCTCTACGTAGCCATTCGCTTCCTCGGCCGTAAAGGGCAGCTGGGCCATCACGGCGCTGCCGTGCTCGTCGGTGATGGGCTGGCCGGTGCTGCGCTGCATGAGGCTGCCCCACATGAGGTAGTCCTCGCCTACGGCCACGTTGTGGTATTCCACGCGGTCGACGATGGTGGCCAGGGTGTTGGGTGCGAGCTGCTTGTCGCCATCGGAAGCATCGCGGGCGGTCGTGCGTATGTACATGCTCGACTCGGGCTGGTTGTCCAGCGTGCCCACGTCGAACTCGTAGCCGTCGCGAGTGATGGCGATGCTGGGCAGCGTGATGAGCTCGAGCCCTTCGTTAGCCGAGCAGCGCAGTTCCTCGAGGCGGTACTTGTCATAGATGAGCGCGCCGTGGTTGTCATCGGGCGTGGCGCTGCCGAACCAGATGCCTGCATGCGGGTCGAGCTTGGCCTCGTCAACGGTGCCGTCGCGGTTGAGGGCAGCGTCGTTGGCGTTGGTGGCGTGGGTGTGCGGGGTGTAGGAGGCTGCTGTGTTGGCCTGGCCGTTCTCGTCGGTCACCAGCAGGTGGCTCTCGCCTGTGGTCAGCGACGTGAGCAGGAAGGGCACGCCAGCAAGGCGGCTCTGGTCGGACTCGCGCACCTTCACGAGGTTCAGGTCGCCGCGTATGACCTGCTCTGGGTGGTCGGGCACGGCGAAGGTGCCTGCTTGCTCGGCTTCGCCTTCGGCGATGATGGGGCACACGATAGGGGTGGTATCCAGCAGGTAGCCCATGGGCGCCTTGGCCTCGGTGATGATGAGGGTGCCCAGGGGCAGGCAGATCTGGTCGGCGGAATCGCGGTAGAAGTCATCGCCGCTCACCTTGTGCTCGTCGTCGAGCAAGGCGCGGCCATCGCTGGCGGTGCGCAAGGTCCACGAGCGCAGCGGCTCCCCGGCGGCTTCCGCAGCTTCCAGGCTGTCATGGGTGCCTCCGAAGAAGCGCAGCAGGTACTCGGCGCCTGCTAGCGTCGCGCCTCCTTGAGGTGCGGCTTCGCTGGTCTCGCGGTCCTTCTTCTGGATGCAGAGCTCGATCGGGTTCGCTTGGGGCAGGTCGGAGCATTCGGCCTGGGCGGCAGCGCGGGTGGGCACGTTCACCTTGACCGTTTCGGCGCTCAGGGCGTAGCCGGGCGGGGCCGCTATCTCCTTGAGGTAGTAGGCGCCCGACGGAACAAGCTCGCTGCGGGCCCAGCCGTCGGCGTTCGTGGTGAGCGTGGTGACCAGATTCGTGCAGGCGGCATCGGCATAGAGGCCGTACTGGCCGCCCTCCAAGCTGTAGCTGGGGTTCTGGTCGGAAAGAGGCGGGTTGCCCGACTTCTTCGACACCTCCACCCACCCGTGGGGAACATAGGCCGAGGTGAACATCACCTGGTTGCCCGCGCCGGTGGCGAAGCGGTAGGCGGTGAAGCCCTTGGGCAGCGCAGTGCGCGAATCGCTGGCGCCCCCGATGGTGAAGCCAGACGCCTTGATGCGGTAGCAGATGGCGTTCGTGTTGCGCACGCTGCCATCGGGCGCGTAGCCGAACACGTTCTGCTCGCACCACGACTTGAACGCCGGCTTGGTGTTCACGCAGGCGTAGGCGATGTCGCCCGTGCGCAGGTACACGAGGGCCACGTGGGTGAGCACGCGGTACTCGTTGGCGCCCATGGCCGAGCCGTTGTAATAGCTGCTGGGCCAGAGCGCCTTGTCGAAGCCGGGGCCGCCGTAGCCGTACCAGAGCGCCGCGGCCACCAGCGGGTCAGTGAGGGATTCCATGGAGTAAGAGCCTGCGCCAGGCGTCTCGCGGTCGGGTTCGCCGCAGTAGGCTTCGTTGCCGTTGACGGAGAAGACGTTGGTGCTCCAGTTGGCATAGATTATCTCGCTGCCCACGGTGAGCGTTCCGGTGGCTCCGTAGGCAGGCGGTACGGCCACGGCAAGCGAGCAGAGCAGCAGCAGTGCGATGCCGAGCAGGCGCGCGCAGCGGGTTCGCAGCGCGGGCAAAGGCGGGGTAGGGGGTCGGGTTGGCTGGTTCATGGCGCTCCTCTCGACGGCGTTGGTCCTTTATCTAGCCTAGCGATGCCGTATCCGAAAAAATCGACACAGCTCCAGTAGAAATGGCTGCCGATAGGCGGGGCCTTCTCGGGTGGCGGCCGGCAGGCGCGCCGCGCCCAAGGCGCGAGGGAATCGGAGCGAGGGTCGGTGCGGGCTCTGCGGAAAGGCCGGGTGGCAGCGAGTGGCGGGGCGTCGGTGTGGCTAGGAGTTGCCGCCCTATCGAGCAGGAGATTGCCGGCGAAGGGCCGGTGCTTTGCCGGGAGATTGACGGAACGAGGGAATCTTCGGTGCTTTGAACTGGTCGTTCGCGGGTGCGTGTTAGGGGCTGGCCGCGTGCTCTTTCGCGTGTGGCTTGCCATCGTTGGGCAGGCTTGCTAGACTGCGAGGTGCTAAACGGCGATTCTTCCTCGGAAGGATTTGCGGACAACTGAATATCGAGGTGCGGTTTTCCTAACTTGCAACTACGCGTTTCTGTAACACAGGACGAAGAGGGCATCTGCCTATCAAGATCTGTGTTCTGAGACGCACTCAGCGTTGTTCGCAATCTTGCCGTTTAGCGACTGTGGTGGATGCCCTCCTCGTTTTTCGAGAACAGCTTCAGGGACGAGAACACCCTGAAGGGGCAACAGCGAGTCGCACGGGTCTCCTCCGCAGTATGACGGGAACATACATACTCGGAAGGAGCCGGCCGCATGGGAACGTCCGCCTCATTCGCACGCAAGATATCTGCCTGCTTCATCGCAGCACTGCTTTCGCTTGCCTTGGTACCTGCTTCTGCACTTGCAGAAGATGGAACAGGGGTCGACGAGGAGGCGGGGGCTGCCAGCCCTGACGTCATTCTGAGCGAAGGGACCGAAGGTCCCGAAGTCGAAGAATCCGATACAAAACCACTGACTTTGGCTTCTGGGCTTGTCGGTGCGCCTTCGAACTTCATCAACTCCGATGTCGCCCTCGATGGCGAACCGGTCATCGGCTCCTTCACGGTCGACGGCCTGACCTTCGCTGTCATCGACGAATCGACCATCGAGCTCGTCGGCGTATCGCCTGACTGGCAGCAAGTCACGAACTCGCAGGAAGGCGAGGGCGCAAGCGTAGCCCCGATGCTTGCATCGGGGTCTGATGGGGACGAATCCGAAACCGCTACTCCCTCCGTCATTCTGAGCGAAGGCAGCGAAGCTGCCGGAGTCGAAGAATCCAATTCAAATCAAGCCAGCGAAGCTGGCTTGGCTAACCTCGCTCTCCCTGAAACCGTTGCCTATGAAGGCGTTGACTACACCCTCGCCTCCATTGCCCCCTACGCCTTCTACCTCTCAGGCGTGACGGACGTCACGCTGCCTGCGAGCGTGTCCGACGTGGACGAGCGCGCATTCCGCTCGAGCGACGTGGCCAACGTCACTGTCGCCGAAGGCAACCAAGACTACTCATCTTTCGATGGCGCGCTCTACAGCGCCGACAAGACCCGCCTCCTGCTCATTCCCGAGGGCAGGGTGGGCGCCGTCCTCCTTCCTAGGGAAGCGGAGGTGGCAGACCCTGGCAAGTTCTCGCATTGCTCGCTGGTGGATGCCATCTCCGTGGAGGACGGCGCAGCATTCGCCTCGGAGAATGGTCTTCTATACAGCTCTGACCTGACAACGCTGCTCCGCGTGCCGGCCGGAGCCACCGAGGCCACCATCCGCGAGGGCTGCACGACCATAGCCGCTGGCGCGCTTGAGGCCTGCGCGAAGCTCACCATCATCAACGCGCCTGCGACCGTGACCTCCATCAGCCCTGATGTCTTCCATGCGACACCAACCGTGAGCTTGCCCGCTGCTTCTCTCGCAGAAGAAGCCCCACAGCTCACCGCCATGGTCGCTCTATCCTCAACCGATGATGACCTACCCAAGGTCAACCCTGCGAGCATTCAGGCTCTGCTGCCAAAAGGCACGGATTGGAATCCCTGGTCAAGGTTTTCTTTCGTGCTGACTGAAGTGCAGGACGAGAGCGCTTCGCTTTCGTCAGCAACTCCTTATGCCGCCTACACCATGACAATTTACGCAAACGGGCATACGTTACGTTCATATTGGCTGAATGATGCCGGCATTATGTCTACCTCATATACGACATCGTATTTCAGATATACCTGTCATCATTACGTTCCCTATCCTCTCAATATTTCTGTTTATCCGGCGTCCAGTGGCGACAGTAGATATTCGGTCATGGAGGCCGAGGAGGGGTGGAAGCTGCTTGGCTTTCGCGTTAACTCGCAGAGCGGCGCATGGATGACACGCGCTACGACCGGTACCATCACTTCTCTTTATGCGGTTTGGGCGCCTTGCACCTATACTGTTGACTTCGACGTCAATGGTTATTCGGGAACGACCCCTGAGAGCATTGCGGCTATTTACGATCAAGAACTGACCTTGCCTGGTCTTGACACGCGTCCTGGCTATAGATTCCTTGGGTGGAACACAGAGAACGATGGGGCTGGCATCTGGTATCAGCCTGGTACGGTCAGCAACCTCACGGCGACAGACAAGGAAACCGTGACTCTCTACGCTCAATGGGAGCCAATTTCCTTGGATTTCGAGACTTCTGCTGAGCCGGGGGATGAGGACTACCCAGGTGAGGAGAAGCCTTCCATCTCGGCTCCTGATGCTATGAACGGTGAGGGCAAGGTCGAGATCGAAGACCCCAAGCGCCCAGGGTACGTGTTCCAAGGCTGGACCATCCCTAATGCAGAAGGCACGGAAGCCATCGAGCAAGACCTCGTCTACCAAGGAGACGATGGCAAATGGTACGTAGACGCCTCCAAGCTGCCTGACTATTACGAACAGCTCAAGAACGAGGAAGGAAAGATAGAGCTCACAGCCCGCTGGACTTCCGTCATATCGGTGGACGTGCCAAGCTCGGTCACGTTCTATGCTGACGTGGTCACCCAAGGAAACGAGAGCCGAGAAGGGCTCGCCTCGAGCGCCTTCGGCCAGAGCAAGGTGGCTAGCCAATCCGAGGTGGACCTTCGCATAGTGGGCTTGGAGTCCAATCAGGTTAAAGGCAACGGCTCGACGAGCTTGGGTGCCTCCGACATCTTGAAGAAGAAGGATGGCAGCACCGTATCCGGCACAGATGATAAGCTGTTCAGCTTGTACCCGGCAACTGGCGAGCTGACAGAAGACGACCTCAAGGACCCGGATGCGACCTCGGCTTCCAAGCCAGAAGGCGCCGTCGACTTCTCGCTCGACGACATCCTCCTTGAGAAGTCCTTTGCCGCAGACGAGTTCACCATCCCGGCAGGAGACACCCTCTCCCTCGGCTATCGCCTGAACCTCCAAGAGACGAGCACCGAGCTCGACTACGACAAGCTCTCCACCCTCAGCGAAGGCGCTTCCGCCTCCATCGCCAACATCAGCTACTGCTTCGCGACAGAAGGGCTTGTGCCCACGGGCAGCACAAGCGATCCTCTCTATGTTACGGTGGACGAGACATTCCTCAATGCGAACGATCTTGCTGGTGTTGTCCCGGTTGGCACCTATGGTCTTGCAGACATAAAAGCAGCGGCTACTGATTTCTCTGCTCGCGTAAGTCGTGGATCCAACCCTGACAACTGGGATGATATTGAGATGCAGCTAGCCGACTCTCCTTATTTAGGGCTTTATCGAGCCTTGCTTGAGAGTCAAATCACATCAAGCGGACATTCAGGAGCGGGTCCTTACTTCCAGCTTGAAGTAGGCGGGGTCTATCTCGATTTGCAACTCATCGGCATCTGTCAGGACACCAAGGCAGATGGCTCTGGTAAGGCGGGTCTTACGTTTCAGATGCGCGACCTGTACGCTTGGAGCAACACTAAGAGCAAGGTGGCAGGTCAGGGCGAGTTCTTGACTTGGATATACAACACCAACTCCAATCGAGGCGGATGGAATGCTTCGGCAATGCGCGAACGATTGCGAGCGGCTTTTGCTGTGGACTTGAACCCAGTTTTGCAGGCAGCAATAGCGCCTGTTAGCAAACATCAGAGCTTGGGAACTGGGGACATTGATCAAATGACCCAAGTGCAATTGCAGCCAAGCACCAGCGAACTCGTCTGGCTGCCAAGCATACGTGAAGTGTTCGGTGCAATTAACCGGTATACCGATACGGAAGATATTGCCACATTAGAAGGATATGCGCCTTTTCAATATGAGGCCTATCGAGGGAATAATGGGCTAAGCCGCAATGCAAAGGCTGTTAAGACATGGAATGGGGGATATCGCACTTATTGGCTGCGATCTGCTTATATTCTCAACAAGACAGACTTCTGCACGGTTCAGGCAGACGGGTCTCTTTGGAGCACAGACAAAGGGGCGTCAGAATCTCATGGTATCGCTCCGGCTTTCTGCTTGTAGTGCCTAGCGTGAACAGCGCTATGTTGTTCACGGTGTTCTCTATACAGGGCGCAGCGCCCTAAGCTAGCCTTCCTGGTAGTTGGTCAGGAAGGCGCGGGTGCGCTCGTGCTGGGGGTTGTTGATGATGTCGGCCGCGGCACCCTGCTCCACAACGTGCCCGCCGTCCATGAATATGATGCGGTCGGCCACGTCACGCGCGAAGGCCATCTCGTGGGTGACGATCACCATGGTCATGCGCTCCTCGGCCAGCTCGCGGATGACCCGCAGCACTTCGCGGGTGAGCTCAGGGTCGAGCGCGCTGGTGGGCTCGTCGAAGAACAGCACGTCGGGGTTCATGGCAAGGGCGCGCGCGATGGCCACGCGCTGCTGCTGGCCGCCGGAAAGCTCGCAAGGCACCAGGTCCTCCTTGCCCGACAGGCCCATCTTGCCCAGCAGCTGCCGGGCGCGTTCCTCGGCTTGGGCCTTTGGCATCTTCTGCACGGTCACGAGCGGGTCGGCCACGTTCTTGAGCGCGGTGTAGTGCGGGAACAGGTTGAAGTTCTGGAACACCAGGCCGAAGCGCGTCTTGGTCTCGGCGATGACGGCTTTGTCGCCATAGACGGCGCTGCCGCCTTCGCTGCGCGCCACCGCTAGGCTGCCGTACTCCAGCGTTCCGTCGTCGAGTCGCTCCAGCAGCGTCAGGCAGCGCAGCAGCGTCGACTTGCCGCCGCCGGAAGGGCCGATGACGGCCAGTACGTCGCCCTTGCTCACGGTGAGCGATATGTCCTTGAGCACCTCGTTGTCGCCGAAGCTCTTGCGGGCATGGGCGAGGCTCACTACAGGTTCGGTCATGGTGCGCTCCTAGTCGTGGTAGTAGGCGAGGCGCTTCTCGATGCGGTTCAGCACGGCTTCGATGAGCAGGCAGAACACCCAGTAGATCAGCGCTGCGATGGCATAGGGCAGCATCGAAACCTCGCGGGCGGCCAGGGCCTTGGCGGCCGAGAACATCTCCATGATGCCCAGCACGAAGGCCAGCGACGTGTCCTTCACCAGGGTGATTATCTCGTTGCCCATGGCGGGCAGGATGCGCTTGATCACCTGGGGCAGCACGATCTTCATGAAAGTCTGGGCGTGGGTGTAGCCCAGCACGTTGGCGGCCTCGTACTGGCCGCGCGGGATGGACTGGATGCCGCTGCGATAGATCTCGCCGAAGTAGGCCGCGTAGTTGAGGATGAAGCCGATGGCACAGGCGTAGAAGTTCCAGCCCGATCCCATCTGCCAGCCGAATAGGGCGTAGGGCCCGAACGAGATGGCCATGAGCTGCAGCATGAGCGGCGTGCCGCGCAGGATGGATATGTAGAGCCGGGCGATGGCCGACACCACCTTCACCTTGCTCATGCGGCACAGCGCCACCACCACGCCTAGCGGCAAGGCGCCCACGAGCGTTATCACGAAGATCTGGAGCGAGAGCAAAAGGCCCTGCCCGAGTATCCCCATCATCACAGAGAATTCCATGCTGTTCCCCTTGAACCTTCGGCCCGTCTGGGCCGTTGGTCATCACTTGGTCGAAGCCGCTGGCCTTGCTGGCTCGCAGGTTGCGGCGGATCCTGCGAGGAAAAAAGGGCGGGAACCGAAGCCCCCGCCCGAGAATGCCAGGTGCTTGCTGCGCGAGCGCAAGCAGGATGCGATGCTACTTCAGGATCCAGTTGTCGAAGGACAGGCCGTACTGGGCGTACTTCTCGCATAGCTGCTGCACGGTGCCGTCGGCATACATGGCTTTCAGGGTGTCGCTCACGGTCTTGGCCATGGCATCGTCGCCCTTCTTGAAGCCCACCGCGTAGTGCTCGGAGCTCAGCGGCGTCTCGATCTGGGCGTAGGCATCGGGGTTGCCGGCCATCTGGTAGGCTGCGATGGACAGGTCGCACGCCACGGCGTCGACGTTGCCAGCCTGCAGCTGCATGAACGCGTTGTTGTAGTCGCTGATGGTGTCCAGCTTGGCGAAGGTGTCGGCCAGGGCCTTCTGGTCGCCTTCCAGCACGTCGAGCGCGGCGGAGTCGATCTGGGTGATGACCACCTTGCCAGCCAGGTCCTCAAGGTTGCTGATGCCGGAATCGGCACGGGTCACGATGACCTGCTCGTTGAGCATGTAGGGCTCGCTGAAGGTGTAGCTGTCCTCGCGGCCCTCCATGGTGAAGCCGTTCCAGATGCAGTTGACGGTGCCCTGATTGAGTAGCGCGTCCTTGGCGTCCCAGTCGATGGGGTTGAGCTCGACCTCCCAGCCGTTGCGGCTTGCCACCTCGGCGGCCAGGTCGAGGTCAAAGCCGGCGTACTCGCCGTCGTCGCCGATGAAGCCGTAGGGCGGGTAGCTGTTGTCGAAGCCCACGACGAGCTTGGTGTCGCTGGCGTCAGCAGAGCTGCTGGCGCTCTGCTGGGCCTGGTCGTTGCCCGAGCAGCCGGCCAACACGCCCAGGGTCAGGACGAGAGCGGCGCCTGCGGCGGCCACTGCGGCGATGCGTTTCTTCATGTTGCCTCCCTTTGAAGCAGGCCCGGCGCCCGGGGTGCCCGCGGCCCTTCCGTTGGTGTTCCTACTCGCTCACTTTACTGTGATAAAGTGTGGAAAAGTATACCACAGCGCTTGGGGTCTTCAACACTTTCGCTATCATATATATGAAAGAGAAAGGTGAGCGCCCATGCCCGACAGCCCAACGCCCGACAGCACGAGCGAATCTCAGAACCGCGCCTCGCAGGAGGCGACCGCCAATGCCGCGCTGGCGGGCTGTGCGCCCGCAACCCCCTTCGAGGTGGATGCCGACGAGGCGCGCAAGGTGAACCTCTACGGCAGCTTCCGCGAGATAAACCAGATAGACTCCAGCCATTACGAGCGCCATGACGTGAAACGCGGCCTGCGCAACGCCGATGGCACCGGCGTGGTGGTGGGCATGACCAACATCTCCAACGTGCACGGCTACGTCATGGACGACGGCGAGAAGCGCGCCGACGAAGGCTCGCTGCGCTTCCGCGGCTACGAGCTGTGCGACCTGCTGGGCTCGCCGGGCGACGGGCGGCGCTTCAACTTCGAGGAAGTGGCTTACCTGCTGCTCATGGGCGAGCTGCCTGCCCAGGCCGAGCTGGACGAGTTCATAGAGGTCATCGACTCGCAGCGCGAGCTGCCCGACGGCTTCACGGCCAGCGCGCTCATGCATGCGACCTCGCCCGACATCATGAACATGCTGGCGCGGTCGGTGCTACAGCTGTACGCCGCCGACCCGCATGCCGAAGACCGCAACGCAAAGCACGAGATACACACGGCACTCTCGCTGCTGTCGCGCCTGCCGCGCATCATGGTGCTGGCCTACTACGCCCAGCAGGCGCAGTTCAACCACGGCTCCATGATCATGCACCGCTTCGTGCCGGGCGAGTCCACGGCCGAGACCATCCTTTCCATGCTGCGCCCCGACCGCCGATTCACCGAGGACGAGGCGCGCATGCTGGACATCATGCTGTGCCTGCATGCCGAGCACGGCGGCGGCAACAACTCCACGTTCGTGGCCCGCGCGCTGACCTCGGCTGACACCGACCCGTATTCCGCCTATGCGGCGGCCATCGGCTCGCTGAAGGGCTACCGGCACGGCGGCGCCAACCACAAGGTGCGCGCCATGCAGGCCGAGCTCAAGCAGGAGGTGCGCGACTGGGCCGACGACGACGAGGTGGCCGCCTACCTGCGCCGCGTCGCGCGCAAGGAGGCCTACGACCGCACGGGGCTCATTTACGGCATGGGCCATGCCGTGTACACCAAGAGCGACCCGCGCGCGGTGGTGGGCAAGCGCTTCGCGGAAGACCTGGCCCGCGGCACTGCGTTCGAGGCGGAGTTCCGCCTGCTGGAGACGGTGGAGCGGCTGGCCCCGGCCGTGCTGGCCGAACGCGGCATAACCAAGGACGTGTGCGCCAACATCGACATGTACACCGGCTTCGTCTACGCCATGATGGGCATCCCCGAAGAGCTGTTCACGCCGCTGTTCGCCTGCGCGCGCATGGCCGGCTGGGCGGCGCATCGCTTCGAGGAGATAGTGGGCGGCAAGCGCATCATGCGACCTGCGTACAAGATCAGCCGCCCGGGCAGCCGGGATTACGTGCCCATCGACGAGAGATAAACGGGAACGAAGAGGGAAGGGCCATGGAGGGAAGGTCTGTGGAAGGGGAAAGCAAGGACTTGCTGACAGGGGCCGGTGCTATGGATGCGGAAGGGCTCGCGGCGGGCAGCGCTGCGGCTGCGGGCGCGAGCGCCGGGGGCGCTTCTGAAGCTGCGGGCGTCAGGGGAGCCACCGAGGCTGCGCCCGAGGGCGACCCTGCCAAGCCCAAGCCGTGGTTCCGGCGGCTGTCGCTGACCACATGGATATTCATCGCGCTGGTGGCTGGCGTATTGGTGGGCTTGGCGCTGCAGGGCGCTCCCGACATAGCCGACACCTACATAAAGCCGTTCGGCACCGTGTTCTTGAACCTCATCAAGATGATAGTGGTGCCGCTGGTGCTGTTCTCCATCATCGCGGGCGTGGTCTCGCTGGAAGACGTGAAGAAGGTAGGCGCCATCGGCGGCAAGACCGTGCTGTTCTACCTGGGCACCACCGCCTGCGCCGTCACGCTGGGCCTCGTGTTCGCCAACGTCATGCATGTGGGCGCTGGCTACACCATGGACACGAGCGACCTTTCCTACGAGGCGGCCGAGGCGCCGTCGTTCATCGACACCATCGTGAACATATTCCCCTCGAACTTCGTGCAGCCCATGGCCGATGCCACCATGCTGCAGGTCATCGTCATAGCGGTGGTGTTCGGGTTCGGCGTCATCGCGGCGGGGAAGAAGGCCGCGCCGGTGGTGGCGTTCACCAACGCCATGTCTGGCGTGTGCATACAGATAATGCGCGGCATCATCCTGGTGGCGCCGTTCGGCGTGTTCGGCTTGATAACGCCCGTCATCGCCAACAACGGCCCCGACGTGCTCATGCCGCTTCTGTGGCTGGTGGTCGTGGCCTACGTGGCCATGGCGTGCCAGATCGTGTTCGTGTACTCGGGCATCATCAAGCTATTCGCGCGGAAGAAGCCGCTGCGGTTCCTCAAGGGCGAGCTGCCGGTTATGGGCTTCGCCTTCGCGTCGGCGTCTTCGGTGGGCACGCTGCCGCTGAACATGGAATGCAACGAGAAGATGGGCGTCTCGAAGGAGGTCACGTCGTTCGTGCTGCCGCTGGGCGCCACCATCAACATGGACGGCACCGCCATCTACCAGGGCGTATGCGCCATGTTCATCGCGCAGGTGTTCGGCATCGAGCTGACGCTGGGCCAGCAGCTCACCATCGTCATGACCAGCGTGCTGGCATCCATCGGCACGGCGGGCGTGCCCGGCAGCGGCATGATAATGCTGGCCATGGTGCTGCAATCGGTGGGGCTGCCCGTGGAGGGCGTGGCCCTGGTGGCTGGCGTCGATCGCATTCTGGACATGATGCGCACCACGGTGAACGTCACGGGCGACGCGGCGGTGGCCCAGTGCGTGGACGCCATCCAGAAGCGCGCCTATGCCCGCAAGGCGAAGAGGGCCGCTACGCTGGCCGAATAGTAGTATCATAGGGCGATTATGATGCGTTCCAGGGAGGTATGGCGCTTTGAGCACCGATGACAACAAGCTAGGGAAGAAGATAACCACGCTGCGCGAGGCGCATCACCTGAGCGTGCAGGACCTTGCCGAGCGCTGCGGTTGCGAGGTGGAGGTCATCGAGGGGCTGGAGGCTGGCGACGTGCCACCTTCGTTGGCGCCGCTCATCAAGCTGACGCGCGCTCTGGGCGTGCGGCTGGGCACGCTCATGGACGACGACGAGTCGTTCGGGCCGGCGTACATCGACGCCGCGCAGATGGAAGAGGTCGAGCGCGTCAAGACGCTGCAAACCGCCCGCGACGCCGGCGACCTGAGCTACTTCAGCCTGGCGGCGGGGCGCCCGTCGCGCCACATGGACCCGTTCATCATCACGGTGACGCCCACCGGCGAGACTACGCACAAGCTGGACAGCCACGAGGGCGAGGAATGGCTCTACGGCATGGAGGGCTGCATCGAGATCGAATATGGCAACGAGACGTTCGTGCTGCATCCGGGCGAGAGCATCTACTACGATTCCATCGTGCCGCACCAGGTGCGCGCGCACGACGGGCAGAATGCTAAGTTCCTTGCCTGTGTTTATACCCCCTTCTAGGGGTATAAACACAGCTGACGCTGCGGCCGCAACCAGCGCGCCATCTTCGCGCTCCAAGCCCTTGTCGCGTACCTCGAGTACGCTTCCTCGGGCTTTCACGCGAATCTGACACACTGGCCGCGCCCTCGCTGCTTCCCTTGGGCGAACCTCTAGCTTTGATAAAAGATAATGAGGAAGAACATGACTGAAGATTCCACTATGACCGCGCAGCCTATCCCGGGCGACCCGGACTACCCGTTGCATTCCGAGCTCACCATAGGCGCCTACTTCAAGGAGCAGGTGGCCGTGGATCCCGACCACGAGTTCGTGGTGTATCCCGACCGCATGCTGCGCTGGACCTATCGCGACTTCGACGAGCGCACCGACCAGCTGGCCAAGGGCCTGATGGCCATCGGCATGAAGCCCGGCGACCACCTGGGCGTGTGGGCGCGCAACATACCCGATTGGCTCACGTTCATGTACGCCTGTGCCAAGGCGGGCATCGTCATGGTCACGGTGAACCCGGTGTACAAGAGCCACGAGCTGGACTACGTGCTGAAGCAGTCGGACATGAAGGCGCTGTGCGTCATCGACGCCTACCGCGACGTGGACTACCTGCAGATCATCCGCGACCTGGTGCCCGAATCGCTCGAGCAGCAGCGCGGCTTCCTCGACAGCGAGACGTACCCCTTCCTGAAGAACCTCATCTACATGGGCCCCGAGAAGCACCGCGGCTTCTACAGCGTGCCCGAGCTGCTGCTGCTGGGCCAGCACCGACCCGACACCGATTTGGAATGGGCCCAGGCGCAGTTCGACAACAACGACGTGGTCATGATGCAGTACACCAGCGGCACCACGGGCTTCCCGAAGGGCGTCATGCTCACGCATCGCAACATCCTGAACAACGGCTTCTACATCGGCGAGGGCCAGAAGCTCGGGCCTGAGGACCGCGTGTGCCTGCCCGTGCCGTTCTTCCACTGCTTCGGCTGCGTGTTGGGCGTGATGGCCAACCTGACGCATCGCTCTACCATGCTCATCGTGGAGGACTTCGACGCGGGGCTGGTGCTGCAGGCGCTGCACAAGGAGAAGGCGACGGCCGTCTACGGCGTGCCCACCATGTTCATCGCCGAGCTGAACCACCCCGACTTCGACACGTTCGACCTGTCGCACATGCGCACGGGCATCATGGCCGGCAGTCCCTGCCCGCCCGAGACCATGCGCGAGGTCATGGACAAGATGAACATGACCGAGATCACCATCTGCTACGGCCTGACCGAGACGAGCCCCGTGTTCACGCAGACCTCGGCCGATGACGACATCGAGCACAAGTGCGAGACGGTGGGCAAGAAGCACCCGCCTGTGGACGTGCGCGTGATCGACCCGGCCGACGGGCACATCTGCGGCGTAGGCGAGCCGGGCGAGCTTTGCTGCAAGGGCTACAACGTCATGAAGGGCTACTACAAGATGCCCGAGGCCACAGCCGAGGCCATCGACGCCGACGGGTACCTGCATTCGGGCGACCTGGGGATGGTGGACGAGGATGGCTATTACCGCGTGACCGGTCGCATTAAGGACATGATCATCCGCGGCGGCGAGAACATCTACCCGCTGGAGCTGGAGAACTTCCTGCTGACGCACCCGGGTGTGCTCGATGCGCAGGTGGTGGGCATCCCCGACGCGAAGTACGGCGAGATAGTGGGCGCGTTCCTGCGCGCGCGCCCCGGCTACGAGGGCCTGACCGAAGACGACGTGCGCGAATGGGCCATCCCCCGCATCGCGCGATACAAGGTGCCCAAGCGCGTGTTCTTCGTGGACGACTTCCCCATGACGCCTTCGATGAAGGTGCAGAAGTTCAAGCTGCGCGAGATGGCCGAGGAGCTGGTGAAGGCAGGGAAGTAAGGCGCGACGCTGGCGTTTCGCCTGCCGTGCAGGGCTTGTTCGCGAGGGAGCTTGGGGTGCGCCCTGGGCTCTTTTTGCGTTCGGGGATGGTGTGGGGAAGGTATCTGAGCTGGGATGACTGCGATTGTTTGTAAAATCCGGAATGCTCTCCGGATTTTACAGCAATTTCGGGAAAGGAACGAGTGGGGAGGTGCAGTGATGAGCGGGACTGACGGGCAAGCTTGAGCTCGGGATATCCCGGCTTTGGAAACCAACGACAGTCCTAGGTTCGGGGAAGCTTCCTGGGGATTCGGTGGGCCTGGGCTTTTGCCTTGCGCGGCGTTCGCCCTCATGTCCTCGATGGTGCCCCTTGCCTGGGCCGATGATGGCCCGACGGGAACGATAGCCGGGACGGTCGCAGGGAATGCTGCGGAAGGCTCCGAGAGCCCAGAAGATGCGGCGGCCACGGAAGGTACGGACTCGCAGGCTCCAGAAGCCGAGGTGCAGCCTGCCGATGCCAAGGCAGCGGACAGCACAGGCGACGCAGCAACCGGCACCACCATCAAGATCGCGGTCTACCGCTCGAGCTACCCTCTGGCGTGGGACCTCAACGATGCGGGCGCAGCCGATGCCACCAAGGCCAAGTGGGACAACAAGCCTGATGCGTGGCCTTCATTGCGAAGCAAGATTGCTCTGGTTAACAAGGCTCATCAACTCTATGGCGGGGCAACGGAAAGTCACCTGCAAAAGGCTGAGAATGAGACTATTTGGCTTGCAAGCGCCTTTGAAATCCTTGGACAGCGATTCTCTGATTGGAATGATGCCGAAAAAGGCGTTGTCCAATATCAGGCTTTCCAGAACGATAGCGGAAGCCCAAATAAGCAAGCCATAAAAACGTTCGACAACAGCGCAGTACGTTGGTGGACACGTTCTGCTTGGCAAACAAAATCAAGTAGCTGGTGTCGCATAATGCCTGACGGTTCTCGAAACTACAACGAACAATCCATTGACGGTAGTTCTCAACTGGGGATTATCCTGTGCTTCTGCCTTTAAGAGGAGCAAGGGCGTTTTTCGGAATCCGCCGACGAACAAGAAGGGAACATGCCCTTATTCGCGGCGGGTGGGGCTCGCAGTAAAGAGACGCCAGGCGTGGGCGCGAGGGCGACTCGTGACAGCGCTCCTGCTTCCAGCGAGCGAAGCGAGCGCATATGAAAGCTGAAACGAGCGAGCGCAGTGGCCCGCAAGGGCCGCAAGCGGAGCGTGGAAGCCGAGCACCCATGCCTGGTGTCGCGTCGAAGATAAGGTGTCGTGGAAGCTGGACGCCTCCGCCCCATTTATCGGATTCTTCGACTCCGGGGCCTGCGGCCCCTTCGTTCGGGATGACGGCGTGCGGCGCGGTGGGGCTTTCCGCTGGTATGATAGGCCACGTTCCAACGCTTGAAGAAGGGGAGGCGGGGCCGGATGGGCGGGCAGCAGGCAGCGCAAGTGCTAGTGGTGGAGGACGACGCGGCCATAAACGACGTGGTGTGCACGCGCCTGGGGCGCGAAGGCTACCAGGTGACGGCGGCGTTCTCGGGCTCTGAGGCTCGGCTGCTGCTGGGCCAGCAAAGCTTCGACCTGGTCATAACCGACCTCATGCTGCCGGGCGCCACGGGCGAGGACATCGTGGCGGCAGTGCGCGCGGCTGACCCGGCGCTGCCCATCATCGTGACCTCGGCGCGCACGGCGGCTGCCGACAAGGTGGGCCTGCTGGGCCAGGGCGCCGACGACTACCTGACCAAGCCCTTCGACCTGGACGAGCTGGCGGCGCGCGTGGCGGTGCAGCTGCGGCATCGCGCCCAGGGCCATCAGGGCGTAGCGGGCGCTCGGGGCGCATCGAGCGTGCCAGGTGCGGCCAGCACGGTCAGCGGTGCCGGCGCCCCCCTGCGCTGCGGCCGTTGGATGGTCGACCAGGCGGCGCGCACCCTTTCCGTCGACGGAGGGGCGGTGCCGCTCACGCGCACCGAATACGCCATCGCCGAGCTGCTGGCCAGCCACCCGGGCCGCGTGTTCACGAAGCAGGAGCTGTTCGAGCATGCGTGGGGCGAGCCCTATGCAGCTCAGGAAAGCACAGTGAGCGCCCACGTGTCCAACCTTCGCGCCAAGCTGAAGCCCACCGGCACCGACGGCTACGTGGCTACGGTGTGGGGCATCGGGTTCAAGCTGGACATCGGGTAGCGCTCGCTTGCTTCCCCATCCCATCATCATACGCGCGGCATAGCGGCTCAGGTTGGACGCGAATCTTCAAGGAATCTTAAAGGTTCCCCAGGGCTTTCCCAAACCTTGGCTTCCATACTCGAAGGCGTACCATGGCTTCGAAGAAAGGAGAGAGCGTGTACGTGATGGAAACGCGCGGCTTGGCCAAGGAATACCGCGGCCAGCGCGTGGTGGACGACTTTGCCATGCATGTGCAGCCCGGAGTCATCTACGGGTTCGTCGGGAAGAATGGCGCGGGCAAGTCGACGGTCATGAAGATGATAGACGGGCTCGTGCGGCCTACGGCAGGTGAGGTGCTGCTGTTCGGCGCGCCGGCCGATACGGGCACGGCAGAGCTGGAAGCAACGGGGGCGGCCGTAGGGGACGCGGCGCGCGACTCGCGGGCAGCGACCGACGGTCGCCAGCGGCTTGGCGCGCTCATCGAGGCGCCGGGCCTGCTGCCCAGCTTGGGCGCCTACGACAACCTTATGGCCAAGGCGCTGGCCCTGGGGCTGCCCGATGCGCGCGAGCGTTGCGAGGAGGCGCTGCGCCTGGTGGGCCTCGACGGCGCCGGGCGGAAGCGCGCCAAGAAGTTCTCGCAGGGCATGAAGCAGCGCTTGGGCATCGCGCTGGCGCTTATCGGGCAGCCCGACCTGCTGCTGCTCGACGAGCCGTTCAACGGCCTCGACCCCGAAGGCACCCGCGCCATGCGCCAGCTGCTCATGCGGCTGAACCAGTCCTTCGGCATGACCATGGTCATCAGCTCTCATGTGCTTGACCAGCTGGACCGCATAGCCACCCGTTATGGCGTCATCGCGCAGGGCCGCATGGTGCGCGAGATGACGGCCGAGGCGGTGCGGGCGGAATGCGGCGACAGCTTGCGGGTGCGCACAGCCGACCCGGCGCGCACGTTGGCGCTGCTGGAGCAGGCATTCCCTGCGGCGACGCTGCGCATGGAGCCCGACCAGGCGCTGCACGTATCTGGCAGCTTCGAGCCCGAGGCGGTGGCCCAGCGGCTCCACGCCGACGGCGTGACGGTGCTTGAGTTCACCGAGGTGAAGCGCGACCTGGAGGATTACTTCGTGGAGCTGATGGAAGGGGGCAGCCATGTTCAACCTGCTTAAGTCCGATTTCTACCGCCTGGTGCGCCGGGGCGACTTCTGGGTGTTCACTGCCGTCCTCGTGGTGGGCATAAGCGCGTGCGCAGCCCTGCTGAGCTGGGTTGCCTCGCCCGACTTCGCCGTCATGGTGAACGAGCGGGCTGCCGACAACGCAGGCTTGACCGCTGCCGAGCAGGTCGAGGCCCAAGCCGACCTGGACGAGGACATGGCCGAGATGGCGTCGCTCAACGACAAGGCCATGGACAGCCTGACGCACACCTGGGCCCAGACGTTCCTGACCGGCGGCATGCTGGGCGTGCTCGGCACGGCGCTGGCGGCCTTGTTCCTGGTGAGCGACTTCGAACACGGCTTCGTCAAGAACCTGCTCATGAGCCGGCGGGGGCGCCGCATCTACTTCGCTGAGAAGCTGGTGTTCATCGCGCTCATCCAGGCGATCATGCTGGGGCTGTGCGCGTCGGTGACCACTGCCTCCTTCGCCGTGGCCGGCTTCACCTATGAAGTGGTCGGCACCCCGGGCGAGCTGGCGCTCTGGCTGGGGCTTGCTTGGCTGCTGTCTTGCGCCTATGCGTTCATCGCGGCGGTGGTCACGTGGCTCACGCGCAGCAAGTGGCTCGGCACGGTGCTGGCGGTGATGGTATCCACCGGGGTGACGGGCGCCGTCGTGGCCGGCCTGTGCTCCGGCTTCGCGCCGGCGCTGCCCTGGCTGGGCACCGTGCCTCCGTGGCTGCTGCACAGCTGCACCCAGCTGCTGGGGAACAGCGCGTCGACGCTGCTGGCTGCCGACACCGGGCTGCCGGTGCCTGGGTTGCCCATATGGGGCCACGTGCTGCTGGTGGGCGGCCTGTGGGCGGCAATGTGCGTGGCCGTGACCATGGCTGTGTGCCGCAAGCGCGACATCTGAGCCGCGCGCCGCAGGTGCGCTAAGATGCCAGGCGAGGCGTGGGCGACAGAAGGCCCGGCCCTGCCTGGCTCGTGACGGAAGGAAGGCGGTGCCCATGGTGGGCGGTATGGTGCTGGCGGCGCTGGGGCTGCTGATAGCCGGGCTCTTGGCGTGGGCTTACCGGCACGAGGTCGAGCGCATGGCGGCCTTCCTGCGCAGCCGCGACCGAGCATCCAACGGGCGGTTGACCACCCAGATGCCGGGCGCAGGGTTCGCGCATCTGGCGCAGGCGGTCAACGCCGAGCTGGATGCGATCGGGGCCGAGAAGCGCGCGGCTGCTCAGGCCCAGCGCGAGTTCCAGCAGGGGCTGGCCAGCCTCTCCCACGACATACGCACGCCGCTGGCTGGGGCCAAGGGCTACGTGCAGCTGGCC
Source organism: uncultured Eggerthellaceae bacterium (assembly GCA_910588095.1). Lineage (GTDB taxonomy): Bacteria > Actinomycetota > Coriobacteriia > Coriobacteriales > Eggerthellaceae > D16-63. The sequence continues at coordinate 21,203 of CAJUQH010000011.1, read as the reverse complement.
TTGGACGAGCCGGAAGGCCCCGATCGCGACCGCTATCTTGCTTGCGCGGTGGAGCGGCTGGGCGCCATGGAGGTGCTGCTGGGCTCGCTGTTCTCGTACACGCAGGTGCGCGACCCCGAGCTCGCGTTGGACGTGCAGCCGGTGGCGGTGCTGCCGGTGCTGGCCAACGTGCTGGCAGGGCAGTACCCGGCGTTCGAGGGGCGTGGCTGGGAGCCGCAGGTGGCCTTCGCTGACGAGGGCCTTGCCGTCATGGCCGACCGTGCCGCGCTGGACCGCATCTTCGAGAACATGACGGCCAACGCCTTGCGCTACGGGACCGCTGCCCCGACCATAGCGCAGCAGGGGGCCACGGTGACCTTCTCCAACAAGGTGGCCGACCCGGCTGCGTTGGATGCAAGCCGCCTGTTCGAGCGCTTCTACCGGGCCGACCCTTCGCGCTCCAAGCCGGGCGCGGGCCTGGGGCTTGCGGTGGTGGCCGAGCTGTGCGCCGCCATGGGCATAGGCGTGGAGGCTGCGCTTGAAGGCGACCAGCTCGCCATCGGCCTCGATTTCTCCGCCGTGGTGGTGTAAGCCTGTCGAACGGGGCCTTCCGGAGCTTTCGCAAGCCTTTCGCGGGCGGCGCCCAGCGCCAGCTATGCCCCGTACCGCAGCGATTGGCCGAGCGCGCCCAGCACGTCATCGTGGCGCAGCGCCCCCAGCATGCCCGCCATGGGCGCAGCTGCCAGCGGGATGCCGGCGTCGCAGAACCGTATGGCTGCTGCCGCGAGCAGCGCCTGCGCCTCATCGGTGGGCGCTAGCGGCACCCCGCCAGCTCGCAGCACGGCATCGCGGTCGAAGCCGTCGAGGTCGGTGCGCTTCATCTCGGCCATGAGCTCGGCCCGCTCGGTGGCGGCCATCTCGCCCATGGGCACGTGGGGCGGCACGCGCAGGTAGCACGCCAGCGCCAGGTCGTGTTGGCCGGTCTTCCAGAACGCGTAGGCAAGCCGGTAGTACAGGTAGGCCGTCTCGTCCGGAGCCGCCACCAGCCGCAGCGCCTGCTTCTCGGCGTCCACCACGGCGGCGTAATCGTCGCGGGCTACCAGTGCGTTCACGAGCTCCTGGTAGGCGGACGGGCTCGACGGCGCCATGGCGACGCAGGCCTTCCCCTGGGCCAGGGCGGCATCGTGCTCGCCTAGTTCGAGGTAGAGCTGCAAGAGGGCGGTCCGCGCCGAGAACCCCACATCGCTCACACGGAAGAACCGCTGGCTCTCGTCGGCCTCAGCCAGGCTGATGAGGTAGCGCGCGTACACGCCCTGGCAGTACAGCGGCGTCAGGTCGCCGTCGGCGGAGCGGCGCGCCTCGCGGTCCTTCTCCTCGATGGACGACAGCAGCTCTTCCAGCTGGGCGATGGCCAGCAGGGGAGCGTCTTCGCTATCGGCCATGATGGCGCGGAAGTGCTCGACCAGCGCCTCGTCCTGCACGCTGAGCACGTCCAGATCGCGCACCTCGTCGGCGCGCAGCACGGGCACCAGGTCGAAGGGCACGGCGCGCGTGTCTTCGCCGAGGGGCGGGCGCAGGTCGGGCATGCCGTCGTCGAGCGCGTTCGTGGGCCCCAGGCCGCCCTCGGAATCGAGGTCGAACGCGTGCCGGTTCGGAGCAGCCAAGGTCAGCAGGTGCCCGAAGTCCCATTCCGTTCCCTCTGCGCTGAAATCGTGACGGGCCACGGCCGGCAGCGTGTGCATAAGGAACGCCATGCGCTCGAACTCCAGCGAGAGCAGCACCGGCTCGTCCAGCGTGTCGGCGTGGGCGTTGACCACCACGCGCTGCACCCCTACGCTGGTGCCGAACGCCATGGCCGCGGTGAGCACGGCCACCCGCAGCGTGTAGGCGGCCGCCGCTTGGGCGCGCTCGCCGGTCATGTCGCGCCATTGCTGGGCATCGTCGTCCCAGCGGCTGCGCGGGAAGAACCCGGCGGCAGGCGCCATGAAGCGCACCTTCATCATGTTGGACGCCATGTCGGCATCCACGCGGTACGTCAGGCGAAAGGGCAGCACCGCCCCCTCGCAGAGCTCGCAGAAGCGAGTGAGCACGTCCCAGTTGCCGCCATGCTGCCCTGTGGCCCCATTGAGGGAAAGCCGGCCGTTCTCGGGCTGGTCTTTGTCGAAGCATTGGGTGGCGCTGTTGGCGACCGACCGGATGATGCCCCAATCCATCACCGAGCAGGCGTGCTCGGGCGGGTTCGCGGCGAACGAGGACGCGCCGGTGGTGCCCGCGGCCCGGCTCAGGAGCTCGAGGCGGTTGAGGGCCGCTTCGGTGGACAGCACGCAATGGGCCTGCTCGGCATCGAGCTCGCCGCGGTCGAACTTGGTCCAGAACAGGCCGGTGGTGTCCAGTCGTATGAGGCTGAGGGGGTTCTCGGCGGCGATGGCGCGCACCCCGGTGGCGCCAGCTTCGCCCAGCATGCGGGCTGCGTAGCGCTCGAAATCGCTCACGGAGTCGGGGCCTTCGGGGGTGGCCATCGACACGCGGAAGGTCAGGCCGTCGATGGCGTCGGGCAACGGCGTTGCGAGGAACCGGTCGAGCACCGCGCCCATGCTGCGCGCGGGCGGCTCGGCGGGGGATTTAGCGGGCTTCTTCTTGCGGAAACGATCGAACACGTGCGCTCCTTCGTCACAGGGTGAAGCGGCTGCCTGCATGCGGCCTGCCTGGCAGGTTCGCGGGTGGGGCAGCCTTCACCGATTGTCGCACAAGCGGGCTGCCGCTACAACGCGAGCGCGTGCGCCATGCCAGTGCCGTAGAGCTTGCCGAACAGATGCTCGTTGCTGGCCGATCCCTCGGCTATGAGCGCGAGGCCGCCGTGGGACCCATGCCCGCGGCCGTGGGCGGCGTGGCGTGGGGCCTTTGCTTGCCATAGAGGGTTCCTTGTCTTGGTTTGTGCAGGTCACCGCCGCATGGCGCCGCTTCCCCTATCGGGGCGGCGCTGTTGCGGCCCTTCCATCATAAGATGGGAGGGCGGGTTCGCGCCCGTGCATTGCCGGAACGTTTTCTGAAGGTTGGTTGATGAAAGATGGCCGATGCCGCCCTTGCCCCCGCCGCAGCTGCCGAAGGTGCCGCTGCTGGCGCTCGTGCCGTCGAGCCGCTGCGCTTCGACGGCGATAACAGCTTTCCCGACTGCGCTTGCTGCGGTACGTGCTGCGAGCTCAACGTGCTGGCCATTTCGAAGGCCGAGCGCGACGCCATGCATGCCTGCATCGAACATAAGGGCGTGCGGCCCATCGACCGCAACCGCCGCTGCTGCCCGCTGCGATCGGACGAGGGCACGTGCATGGTGTGGGAAGCGCGGCCGCAGGTGTGCCGGCTGCACCATTGCCAGGTGCCGCGCCGCGAGGTGCTGCGGCAGAACCCGGCCATCGTGGTGCCGGAGCGGCTGGCGCTGCTCGACTTGCACGCGGAGTTCATCGAGGGCGTGAACGGCCACGTGGCGGTGCGCAACCAGATGTTCGGTCTCCAGGCCATTCCGCATCACCAGGTGGCGGCGTAGCGGGCCGTCGGGGCGGGGCTGGCTCGTACAGGGCGGCGATTGCGGCGTTGCGCAACCGGCCATGCCCTGGGCCGCTTGTCCGCAGCTTGCGACGCTGAGGCGCTAGGCAGTGCGCTGCGCGCCGATGGTGACCATCTGCAATGCGCTGCCGAAGGGCATCGCGCCACCCGACTTGACGGCGAATCGCGCCCGGTCGGGGTCGATCACGATGCTGCCAGCCGCCATGTCGACGCCCGCATCCAGCAATGGCTGGGCCATGGTCACCGAAGGCCCCACCATGGTCACGAATGCTTCGCGAGCCAGCTCCAAGAGCCGCGGGGCCGTCTTGTTCTCCAGCGTCACGCCGGTTATGAAGGCGAAGTCGGCTGTGGGCAGCAAGAACTCGCAGGCTGGGTCGGGAATGTCGAGGCCGTCGCGGCAGCTTCGCTCCAGCACGGTGAGCTGCGCGTACTCGGCTATGCGGCTTACGTGGGGGAAATGCCCCACCACTACGACACGCGCGTCGCGCTGGGATTCGATGCGCGGCCTCAGCACCTCGAACGCATCCTGGTTGCGCAAGGTGCCGTCAGGCATTTCGATGGGGGCGTCATAGGCGGCGCCCAAGGCGTCCACCAAACGACGTTGCCCATACCAGGCATTGAGCGCCGCCACTCCAAGGGTCGCCTCTTCGAAGCGCCACGATTTGGACAGCGTCGCAAGCTCGCGCAACGGCAGGCCGCGGAAATCGCGGCAGCAGGTGGGCTGGGTGCTGCCTCCGCGGCAGGTGTATGACACCCCCATCGCGCTTTCGGCCTCGACATAGCTCCAGCATAATCCGAGCGCGTAGTCGCGAACCTGCACTTCTTCGGGGATTCCTTCGATCAGCTGGTCGTACAAGGTCCACTCCACAGAGACCGCCTCCTTGGCCTTCGTATTATCCTTATATGAGAATATACTAGAATGAGCATATAGCAAAGAGGCTATTGCGATTCTGGGCGCCGCTCGCCCTTTCCAGGGCGCCGATGATGCGGTAGGCGGCATCCTCAGAAGGGGGCATCCATGCTGTTCGTGCTCACAGGGAATGTTCAGACAGGGAAGAGTCGCTGGCTCGAAAGGCTCGTTAGCGACCTGGGGCAGCATGGCGTGCCGTCGTATGGCGTGCTCTCCCCAGGCACTTGGGCAGAGTCTGCGGGCGCTAGCGCAGATGCGAACGGCTACGAGAAGCTGGGGATACAGAGCGTCTTGCTGCCTGATGGCGCGCGATTCTGCTTCGGCGTGCGGCGCGACCTTGCTCAGGGGGCCGAGACGGCTCAGCAGGAGAGCGAAAGCGATCGGGCTTGCTTGGGCTGGCAGATAAGCGAGGTGGCCCTTGCGCGGGTGAACGGCCATTTCAGGAGCCTCGACCTCGATGTTCCCATGGACGGTCTACCTGGCCTGCTTGTGGTGGATGAGTTGGGAAAGCTTGAGTTCCAGTGCGGGGGCGGCCTTACCGAAGCCCTCAGGCTCGTCGACGCGGGCCCGCGTCCGACCTGGCCCCATGCGCTCGTGGTGGTGCGCCGGTCGTTGGTCGAGCAGGCCGTGCAGCGCTTTCAGCCAACCTGGGGCGCAGTGGAGACGATAGCTCCTTGCAGCAGCGGCCGCGAAGCCGTTTTGGGCGAGCTCGGCGTCGTGGGCTGACGGCGCCCCTGGGTCGCAGCGCCGTCGCTGCCTTGTGATTTTCTCGGCCCTTATTATCCTCGATTGTGTATAATCCTCAACTAAGAATTATCTCACTTGAGGATAATAAAGGGAGGGAATCGTGCCTAAGGACAACGATGGCGCACCTGCGGCATTCTGCGGCATCGCCCAAGCAGCGGGGCCGGCACCCGGCCCTTGCTTGCGCCGGTCGCAAGCAAGCCACCGCGCCGACGTCATCATCGTCGCGCTTGCGATCCTGACGGTCGCCATCGCGACGGTCTCTCTCATGCTGGGGCGCTATCCCATCGACCCCGGCCAAGCGGTGCTCATGCTGGCAAGCCACGTGGTGCCGCTCGACCAGACCTGGACCGACCAGCAGGCCACGCTGTTCTTCAACGTGCGGCTGCCTCGCATCTTGCTGGCCCTCATGGTGGGCTGCAGCCTTTCCGTGGCGGGCGCCGCCTATCAGGGCACGTTCCAGAACCCGCTGGTGTCGCCAGACATCCTGGGCGCGAGCCAAGGCGCGGCTTTCGGGGCGGCCGTGGCTATCCTGGCCGGCTTCACCATGGGTCTCGTTTCGGTGTCGGCCTTCTGCTTCTCGCTGATCACCGTGGGGCTCGTGCTGCTCATAAGCTCGCGGGCCAAGGGCAACCACATGATGGTGGTGGTGCTGGCGGGCGTCATGGTGAGCTCGCTGTTCCAGGCGGGCGTGTCCTGCACGAAGCTCATCGCCGACCCCAACAACGACGAGCTGGCCGACATCACCTATTGGCTCATGGGCAGCCTCACCGGGGCGAAGATGAGCCAAGTGGCTGCAATCGCCCCTATCGTGGCGGTGGGCTGCGCGGTGCTGTTCGCCTTGCGCTGGCGCATCAACATATTGACCATGGGCGACGACGAGGCATCCACCATGGGTGTGAACGCCCGCGTGATCCGCATCGTGGTCATCGTGGCGGCGACGTTCGTCACGGCGGCCTGCGTGTCGGTCAGCGGCATGATCGGCTGGGTGGGCCTGGTCATCCCGCATCTGTGCCGCATGCTGGTGGGACCCGACTACCGCAAGCTCATACCGGCGTCCATGCTGATGGGCGCGGGCTTCCTTCTGCTCGTGGACGACATCGCGCGGCTGGCCACCACCGCCGAGATCCCCATCGGCATCCTGACGGCCTTCGTCGGCGCGCCGTTCTTCCTGTACCTCATCACCCGCCGGAGGAAGCTATGAGCATCAGCGTGAAGGACCTGGGCTTCTCCTATGGCGACCATGACGTGCTGCGCGGCCTTACCTTCGACATCCCCGACGGTTGCCTGGTCAACGTGCTGGGGCCCAACGGGGTGGGCAAGTCGACGCTGTTCCGCTGCATCCTGGGGCTCAACCGGGGCTACAGCGGGTCGGTGGCCGTCAACGGGAAGGACCTGCGCCGCCTCACCGTCAAGGAACGCGCCCGCGAGGTGTCATACATCCCCCAATCCCACGCGCCGGTGTACGACTACGAGGTGCTGGACGTGGTGCTCATGGCCGCGGGAAGCGACCTGAAGATGCTCAGCAATCCCGGCTGCAGCCAGCAGCGCCGCGCCTACGAGGCGCTTGAGCGCGTCGGCATCGCGCGGCTGGCCCATCGCCAGTACACGCACATATCGGGCGGCGAGCAGCAGCTGGTGCTCATCGCGCGGGCTCTGGCCCAGAATGCCCGCACCATCGTCATGGACGAGCCCACGAGCGCCCTTGACTACGGCAACACGGTGCGCGTGCTCGCGTGCGTGCGGCAGCTGGCCCGCGAAGGGCTCTCCATCGTGCAGTCCACTCACAATCCCGACCACGCCTTCCTGTACGCCGACCGCACGCTGGTGCTGCGCGACGGGAAGCTGGATGCCTACGGAAGCCCGCGCGACGTCATCACCGCCGAGCTCATCGGCGGGCTGTACGACGTGGACGTGGAGGTCTGTTCTCTTCATGGCGACAGGGTGCGCGTGTGCGTGCCTTCAAGCGAGATACCAGAATGAGGTTTGGCCAGTCGGGCCGCAAGGCTGCCTGCTGATGCCAGACCGCGCAAGGAAAGGGGTTCATCCATGAGCGTGACACGAAGGGCGATAGCGAAGGGGGTCGTGGCCGTGGCCTGCATCACGGCCCTCGGCCTCGGTGCGTTGGGGCTTGCGGGCTGTGCGGGCGGCACGGATGCAGGCCAGCCGTCGAGCGCCCAGCAGGAGCAGACGCGGACATTCACCGACTCGCTCGGCCGCGAGGTGGAGCTGCCGGCATCCATCACGAAGATATGCCCCTCGGGGCACACGGCCCAGCAGGTGCTGCTCACCATGGCGCCCGACCTCATGGTGGGCCTTTCCCAAGAGCTGAGCGACGACCAGCTGAAGGTGTTCGGCGACAAGTTCAAGGACTACCCGGTGTTCGGGGCGGTGCTGGGCGCCAAGGACGACTTCAACCGCGAGGCCGTGGCCGCCGCAGCTCCTCAGGTGATCATCGACACCGGCGAGGTGAAGAAGGACACGCGCGAGAGCCTGGACGTGCTGCAAGAGCAGCTGGGCATCCCCGTGGTGTTCGTGGAGGCGTACCTGGAGGACTACGGGGCCGCCTATCAGACGCTCGGCGAGCTGCTCGGCAGGGAAGAGCGCGGCAAAGAGCTTTCCGAGTATTGCAGCAGCGTCTATCAGAAGACCAAGGACACGATGGCGGGCATCCCCGAGGACCAGCGCGTGTCCATGGCGTACTTGCTGGGCAACAACGGCTTGAACGCCATCGCGAAGACCTCGGTGCAGGCCCAGGTGGTCGACATGGTGGCCGACAACGTGGTGGTCGTGGACGACGTTTCGAGCAAGGGCAGCGGCAACGAGATCAGCCTCGAGCAGATAGCCGTCTGGGACCCGGACCTCATCATCTTCCAGAAGGGGAGCATCTATGACACCGTGGGAGACGACCCTGCCTGGGCGCAGATGACGGCCATCGCAAGCGGCAACTACTACCAGGTTCCCAACGACCCCTGGTGCTGGATGAACAACCCGCCGACGGTGAACCAGCTCATGGGCATGCAGTGGCTTCCGAGGCTTCTGTACCCCGATGCGTTCGACGACAGCATCCAGGACGTGACGCGCGCCTATTACAGCACCATGTATGGCTACGACCTGACCGACGCCGACCTGGCCGAGCTGCTGGAAGGCGCCTTGCCAGGGGTGAGCGGTGATTGATTATTCTCAAGTGAGTATAATTTGTGGTAGGATACGAGGCGACAAGGAGAGCCGTATCCTTCCTTTCTTCTCTTGAGCGTGAAGGCAGTGCCTGCATGGGCTGCCTTCACGCGGCTGCGTTGTGCTGGGGCTGCAGCGCTTCGAGTCAGCGCAACTTGGCTTGATGCTTGTTTGACGATTGGGAAAGGACGCCAAATCATGAGAGACCATTCGCACCATATCGAGCTGCCGCGGGAAGAGGCGGTTGACGAGATGCTCGCGGCGCTGCCCGAGTGGTTCGCCGTGCCGCGCATCGAGCAGGTTCCGCTCGACCGGGCCGTGGGCCGCGTCTTGGCCGAGAGCGTCACCGCCAAGGCCGACGTTCCAAGCGTGCTCACCTGCTGCCTTGATTCCATAGCGGTGCGATGGAGCGACTTCGCCGACCTTCCGGCGGGCGATGTGCCCGACACGTCGGGCTGGACGCGCGGGGTCGAATGGGAGTTCGCGAACACGGGCGTGGCCATGCCCGAGGGGTTCGACGCCGCCGTCGTGGTGGAGCACGCAACGGTGTCCCCTGACGAGCGGTCCGTCGTCATCCATGCGGCGCCTTCCCGGCAGTTTGCCGGCACCCGTGCGCCGGGTTCGCAGATGCAGGCCGGGAACGTCGTCGTCAAGGAGGGCTGCGTCATCACGCCGGATGTTGCGGCGCGCATCGCATGCGCCGGCCGGTCTGCGGCGATGGTCGTCGCGCGTCCCCGGGTGGCCTTCATCCCGACGGGCGACGAGCTCGTGCCGCCGAACGTGCCGTTCTCGGAAAGCCACCCCGAGCGCTTCGCCGCAAGGGGGCGGGTGTACGAGTCGAACAGCGCAGTGGTGCGCGGCAAGGTGCAGGAGTGGGGCGGCGAGCTCGTGCCCTTCGACATCGTGCCCGACGACCGCGAAGCCATTCGCGCGGCGATAGGGCGGGCGTGCGCCGTGGCCGACATCGTGGTGCTCAATGCGGGCTCGTCGAAAGGGTCGGACGACTGGTCGGTCGAGGTGTTGGAGGACATGGGCCGCGTGCTGTGCCACCAGACGAACCATGGGCCTGGGCACCATAGCTCCTATTCGCTCGTTGACGGCGTGCCCATCGTGGGGATATCGGGGCCGTCTGGGGGCGCGTCGTTCACGCTGAACTTCTACCTGCTGCCCCTGATGAAGCGCTTTTTGGGGCTGGATCCGGCGCCGGTGCGCATCCCGGCGCGGCTGGCCTCGCCGTTTCCGGGCAGCTCGATGGACGACCTGATGAAGGCAGACCCGGCTTCCCTTCCCGGCGAGCAGCGCCCGGCCGAGGCCACCGAGCCCGGCTCGCGGTTCTATTCCATACGGTTCGTGGTGCTGGCTGCTGCGCCAGACGGCACGCTTTCGGCCACGCCCGTGCCCGGCAAGGCCGGGTCGCCGCAGACGCAGCATGCGAACGCCTATTTCATGATGCCTGCGGGGGCGGGCGATGTGCCGCCGCAGGCTGGCGACGTGATATGCGTGGAGCTGAGGAACCCGCAGTTGTAGCGGGTGGCCGCGCTTGCGAGGGTCGTCCACGCAAGCGCGGCGCCCTTCGACTCGGGCGTGCTTCCCGGCTGCCGTAAACCGAGTGGCAGCGCTAGCGGCTGCGCTTACAATGGGGCGCAGGAAGCAGGCGCAGGAGGAAGGCGGCCGCCATGGTCGGGCACAGCGGGCATCGCATCTACGAGGACATCGTCGCCGAAGGGCATCTTATCGACTCGAACACCATGTCGGGCATCATGCGCGGCATCGTGGAGCTCGATGGCGAGTTCGAGGTGCTGGAACTGGACATCGGGCGCAGCAACGAGGATACGTCGGCCCTGACCATGCGCGTGTTCGGCCGCGATGCCGAGCACATAGCCGAGATCATGCGCATGCTGCACGGCTTGGGTGCCATCCCGCTGCACCTCGAGGACGCCACGCTGGCGCCCGCGCCGGCCGACGGCGTGTTCCCGCCCGACTTCTATTCCACCACCAACCTCGAGACGCTCGTGCGCATCGACGGCCGCTGGACCGAGGTCGAAGGCACCGAGATGGACCTGGGCGTGCGGGTCGACCGCAACGAGCAGATGGCCGCGGGCGTGCCGCTTTCGCAGGTGCACAAGGGTGACCTGTTCGTGGTGGGCCAGGGCGGCGTGCGCGTGCTGACCAAGGAGCGCCCGCGCTCGAAGGCCGCGTTCGAGTTCATGAACTCCACCGCCTCGAGCGAGAAGCCGAAAGACCAGATAATCCGCCAGGTGGCGTCGCTGCTGCGCGACGTGCGCGCGGCGGGGCAGGCCATCGTGGCGGTGGTGGGGCCGGCCGTGGTGCACACGGGCGCGGCCGAGCACCTGGCGCGGCTCGTGCGCGCGGGCTACGTGAGCGTGCTGTTCGGTGGCAACGCCGTGGCCACCCACGACATAGAGACGGCGCTGTACGGCACGTCGCTGGGCATCGACATGGCCACCGGCGTGCCCGTGCCCAGCGGGCACGAGCATCACCTGCGGGCCATCAACCGCATACGGTCGGTGGGCAGCATCGCCCAAGCCGTGAGCGAAGGCGTGCTCACGAGCGGGCTCATGCACACGCTGGTGGAGACGGGCACGCCCTATGTGCTGGCGGGATCGATTCGCGACGACGGCCCGCTGCCCGAGGTCATAACCGACACGGTGCGCGCCCAAGAGGCCATGCGCCCCTGGTGCCAGAAGGCGGGCGCGTGCATCATGATGTCCACCATGCTGCACTCCATCGCCACGGGCAACCTGCTGCCGGCGGCGGTGACCACCGTGTGCGTGGACATCAACCCTGCGGTGGTCACGAAGCTGGCCGACCGTGGCAGCTTCCAGACCATCGGCATCATCACCGATGTGGGGCTGTTCCTGAAGCAGCTGGCCGACGAGCTGGAGTGCTAGGGCGCGCGGAGGGCTTTTCTGCAAGGGCCTTGCGCTGGAAGGGGAGGGCTGCACCTGGTGCGTTGCTACACCGGGCAGACGGTGACGTCCATCTTGGCGATGAGCTTGCCGGTGTCGTCGGTGACCCTGACGGCGTAGAAGCCTAGGCGCCGCCCCGCCTTCTCGCAATCGGCCGTGGCGATGAGCTTCGTGCCGCGCGTGGCGCTCAGGTACATGATGGTGCTCATGGCGTTGACTGCCGGCCCGGTGCCGATGTTGCTGGCGATGGCCAGCGCGAAATCGGCCAGCGTGAAGATGGCGCCGCCCATGATGTTGCCCTGGGCGTTCTTGTGGATCTCGGCCAGGTCCATCTCGGCCACGGCGTGGCCCTTCCAGCCCTCGACGATGCGACAGCCTGCTGCTTGGGTGGCGAAATGGTCGCCGCTGAAGAACGCTTCCATCTCTTCCATGGTGGGGTGATCGGGCAACATGGGCAGCCTCCTTCTTGAACAATCGAGCTCCGGCGACTTGAGTCAGCAGTCGTCCCGGGGCTATCTGCTTTGCATCCTACTGCACGCGATAGGCGACGCGGCAGCCTTGCTTGTGTCAGGTGCGGCGTGTCGCCTACCCTTGATTATAAGCCCGGAGCAGCATGCCGCGCCGGGCTCGTTGTGCATCAGGAATCCAGATTGTTACGAGAGCGCGCCTTAGTGCCTTGCGCTCTACTCCCACTCGATTGAAGGTATTCGATACCGAATGAGTTCATGTTTGTCGTGATGGATTCTTTGGTCTTGAGTTGTCCAAGATTATTCAAATCGGCTTTACTCATTTTGTACTCACGCATACATTTCAGCAGTGTGACGCAATCAGCTTTGCTCGTCTATATGCGTCGTTATAGGCCAATTGCTATTCTTTATCTGCTCTTCGAATATTCTATCCTGCTCTTCTTTAACGTTATGATCGTCCGTATACCACCACCAACTTAATTCATGCGTACAATAATGACCGCTGGAAAGTTGTTTTTCAGGGTCATAGACAACTCTCTCGTCTATAGATTGGTCGTCTATGACGTCAAACAGATCAGAGTTATCCTCATAAAAATACTTCAAGTTGGGTTTTGGCTTGAGTCTAACTCTGGATCCCTGAATGGTTTCATACTCAATGAACTGCTGCAGGAAGTCTTTGCCATATGCCCAACAATATGAATCCCAATCTTCAGCCCTACAAAATAGCTCGCCTTTTATCGATAATGCCTTTAGAAGCCTTTTATTGGCTTCATCAAGCTGCATAATTACTTCTCTGTTGTGCTTATTTGCATCCTCACTCTGGATTCGCCGCTTAGGGCGCCAGACAAGCAGTCCTCTCAGTAGCCAGCCTAAGCAGATACCAAGCAGAACAAGGGCTATGATGCTTGCGATAAGTACAGGATTTAGAGCGGTATTAATTGAGTCCAGCGCCGCTGCGCTATTTGCTTGCAAAAAAGCAAATAGCGCAGCTGCAATAACACCAGCAATGATATTTGAAATAAAGTTCCTCATAGCCTATGAGCTGTGATGCCACCGCCTTAGGATTCTTTCATGTTGTCAGAATGGAGTTTCTGCTTCTTCCTGATTCTCTACATTAGACAAATAGTCAATAAGGGACTCACCTTGAGCCAATAAGTGGTCGTATGTGATAATGCGAATTCCAGACAGTCTGGCGTTTAGTCCATGTAAGGCCTTGCATTTCTCCTCTGGCCATTCAACCATCCGACCCATAACTATCGTTGCTTCAGGATGATAGGCAACAATATGTTCGTTCCCAATTAGACCATTTTTTGCAGCCTCGGTAAATACATCGAGGTATCTATGACATTGGCCAATAGCTTTTGAGACATCTGACGAGAAATAGTAATCACGATGAGATTCATCGTATCGAAGAACCTCCACATCAGGGCGTTTGAGCTCAATTATGTCCCTAAAGCCAGCAAGAAGGCGCGGGACAAGAATGTCAACCTGATCCTGTATGGTGATGTCCCTGATATCGTCATTAACTACAAAGTTATTACCAAAAGCCCAAGGGTGCTCCTCGCACCAAGCTTGGTAGAACCTCTCATCGTTTGTGCCTCCATCTAACAAGCCTCTCAGCTCCGTCATAGCTGTCTTCATCTCGCTTAAGCGAACCGAATACCTCAAAGCTTTTGTAAGGCCTTCTCCGAGCTCAATTCCGCTAAGATGGGCTGCGATATCTTCTTGTCCTAATGCCGTAATTAGAGCAGATACGGCAACATCGGGATCTAAATTGGCTACGTCTGTATAACCATCACTCATTCTAACTACGACATAATCACCCGCGGAGTCTTCACCTGCAACTGCGTAGTATTTCGGGAGTTCTGCAGCAAGTTTTCGAGTTGCTTCTTCGCTCAGAGTTATTGACTTATCTTCAATTTCAACCCAATTAAACGGAGGATCGGTTTTCCTCATGGTCTGGATTTTGAGGGAGAGTTCACTATGGTCGCTGTGCTGAATGAAAAACGGTATAGCAGACACACGCGTCTTGCTCGTCTCGCTTAAGACTATAGGTGATGCATAATCAACATGCCCGCTAGCAGCTGCTTTTCGTTCTATTGCATTACCTTCCAAAAGACACCGCCTTACTTCCCCGCATATGGGCTCTTGCCGTCATCGGTCTTGACCCACGTGCTATTGTCCCAAGTTCGTTTCCAGTCCTCGTATTCCTCTTGAGTGATCTCATGGTCGTCGAGCCTTGCGCGCATCTGTTCCCAATCGCGAATGAAGTCCGCAAAGAAGCCCATCGCGCTGCCGTAGCCTTTCACGATGGCCGGAACACCATCAATATCTCGCACGGTGTAGCCGAAGGAATCCTCGTTTTCCAAGATCGCGTAAGCGAACTCACGTCGATTCCTGAATGTGGGTGCGCTCAAGTATTCAGGTCTCACCCCTAGCGCCCTTGCGATTCTGTCCAAGATATCCGGCTTCGGATTGCGATCGCCGAGCTCATATGCGCGATAAGCAGACTCGGTTATACGAGCCTTATCTGCCACCTCTTTCTGGGTGAGGTGCAGCTCATCTCTAAGCTTTTTCAGCTTCTTTGCAAGGCTGGGAACTTCCTTTTTCTTCATAAACAGAGACCCTTCTCATGGCGTAGACCCCTGACAAGTTGTCAGGGGTACAGATTACCACCTCACGTAAATGTGAGCAAATTTCTCCATTTCCGTTGATATCACAAATACGTGAGGTTATAGTCGAAAACAAGACATCACAAAAACGTGATGTTATGCCAATCAACGAAAGGAGTTCTGATGGGAACAAGACTAATGGATGCAACTGAAGTTGCAGAGCAGCTCGGCACATCCAAGGCATATGCCTACAAGGTTATCCGCAAACTCAATGCGGAACTGGCAAAGAAAGGCTGCCTGATCGTTCAGGGAAAGGTAAGCCGCATGTACTTCGAGGAACGTTATTTCGCTGGCGAGCCCATGCCTATTCCCGAGCGAGGTGGAAACGATGTCCGTTAGCAAGGATCCGGAGCGCGGAACCTACTATGTGCAATGTCGCTACAGGGACTGGACAGGAGAGCCCAAGAAGAAGACCAAGCGCGGGTTCAAGACCGAGAAGGAAGCTCGAAAGTGGGAATACGAGTTCCTGAAGCGCATGGAGGGCGCTCCTACCATGCTGTTCTCCGAGCTCTATGAAGTCTATGCCGAGGATACAAAGATGCGCCTTCGTCAGACCACTCGCGAGACCAAAGCAAACATGATCGAGTCGAAGATCTTGCCCTTCCTAGGCCATAAGCGCCTGAATGAGATCACCGCGCTCGACATCCTTAATTGGGAGAATGAGCTTATGGCCATGCGCACGAGCAATGGGATTGAATACTCGCAGACCTATTTGCACTCGATTTGCAATCAACTCTCCGCCATGCTCAACCATGCAGTGCGCTACTACGGGCTCGATTCGAACCCGATGGTGAAGGTCGGCAAGATCGGAAGCAAGCAAGCCGAAGAGATGAGCTTCTGGACGAAGGAAGAATACCTGCATTTCAGTCGCGAGATCATGGACAAGCCGCAATCATTCATAGCCTTCGAGCTGCTCTATTGGTGCGGTCTTCGCCTAGGCGAGATGCTAGCTCTCACTCCCGCTGACTTCGACTTCAAGAACAAGCGTCTATCGGTGACCAAGAGCTATCAGCGCATGCATCGTGAAGACGTCATCACCGCACCTAAGACCCCGAAGTCGGTCAGAACGATCGTGATGCCGAGCTTCCTCGTCGACGAGGTTATCGACTTCATGAAGTGCATTCCCGACCTGCGCGATTTCGACAGGCTCGTTCCTGCCACGAAGTCATTCCTCCATCACGAAATGGATCGCGGATCGAAAGCCGCCGGGGTCAAGCGCATTCGCATTCACGATCTGCGCCACAGCCATGTGTCGCTGCTCATCGAGCTTGGTTATTCGGCTCTTGCGATTGCAGACAGGCTCGGCCATGAGAGCACTGAGGTGACCATGCGCTATGCGCACCTTTTCCCGAACAAGCAGGAAGACATGGCGGATGACTTGGAGATCCAGCGGGGAACCGGCATGTCGGTACTTGACGCAACAAAGCCCATGAAGCAATAGACGAAAGGAAGTGACCACGATGTCAGAGAAGAACCTGGATAGTTATGGAAGGCAGCGTAGCAAGACCATCGCGTTTCGCATGTCGCCGGAAGAGGCCCGACTGCTCGACCAACTGGTTGCTGTCAGCGGAATGACCAAGCAGGACTACATCATCAGCAAGCTGTCAGACACGACGATGAACGTCGTTCCCTCAAGCCGCATGCAAAAAGGCTTGGAAGACGGGATGCTGCTCATATATCGCGAGCTGTTGCGCATCACTGACGGCTGCGAAGTAAGCCCCGAGCTTGCCGCGCTGGCGGAGAAGATTGGCGCTATCTTTTCCGACCTGTCAGAAAAGGAGATCGCTGAGAGGCTCCCAAGCAACGAGAACGCGATCATCGATCTTGAGCGGGGGCTCTGATGCTAAAGCTGTGCGCAAGAACAGCCCAAGAGCTGCTTGAAGAACCCATCACGGAGGCTGATTGGGTTATAGAGGATCTATTGCCCGTCGGGGCACACATTCTGGCGGGGGCTCCCAAGATCGGCAAGTCGTGGATGGTGCTCGCTATGGGGCTTGCCGTGAGCATGGGAACACCTTTTTGGGACTATGCAGTATGCCAAGGAAGCGTGCTGTATCTCTGCCTTGAAGACACCTATGCGCGCGTGAAGAAGAGGCTCTGGAAGCTAACCGATGAAGCGAACGATCGGTTCTATCTCGCCAACTCGGCTGCAACCATAAAGGACGGTCTTGCGGAGCAAATCGATTACTTCGTCATCACTCATCCGGACCTGAAGCTTGTCTTCATCGACACGTTCCAGAAGGTGTGAAGCCCAACATGTGACAGCATCTACGCAGCGGACTACGGAGACTTCTCAGCACTGAAGGCCGTGGCTGACAAGCATAGCTTGGCGATGATGGTGGTTCACCACACCCGCAAGATGGCCGATGAGGACATCATGAACACCGTATCGGGGTCAAGCGGAATAACGGGAAGTGCGGACAGCATCTGGGTGTTGAAGCGAGCGTCGCGTGGCGTTGGGGACGCGACGCTTACGGTCACCGGCCGCGATGTCGAGTTCCGAGAGCTGAAACTGGCTCTTAGGGATTGTCGATGGAACCTCATTGAGCGCACGAGCGAGGAAGAGCTTGAAGAGCGCGATGTTCCAGGTTGCGTTTTGCGCGTGCTTGAATTTATGAATGTGCACGAGGAAGGCGTTTGGAGTGGATCAGTCGGCGAGCTCATAGAGGCGGCAGAAGTCAATGGTGTCACGACGGCGACGTTCGGGAAGTTCCTTGCTCAGCACAGCGTCTTCATGCGGTTGCGCGGAATTACGTACAGCAAGAAGCACACGAGCACCGGGCAAGTCGTCACACTCGAAAGAGTCGCATATGAAGGAAGTGAAGGCGATGAAGGCTACGGCTAGATATAGCAACCAACTTTCATTGCCTTCATGGCTTTCATTCGCAAAGGGCGCTTAGAAGCTCTGAGAGACGCTTCTAATGACGATTCGCAGTAATGAGCCATTGAGAGCCGTTCTAAGGGCTTAGAAACGATTATTTGCAAGTAGCCCATAGCGTATTACCTTTGAGAGCCGCTATGGCGAATCCTAGCAAGTAGCCCATTGGCGTATTACGTTTCCAACCGCCATAGACAACTTTAGCAAGTAGCCTATGGCGTTCGACAACGCCAATCGTACTTGCCCGGATTCGGGAAACTGCTCGACGGCGACAGCAGGCTGTCAGCCGTCTCTCAGTTTGCGGGGGATCCCCCGCGCCCCTTCATTGATATTCCGAGTGATCGTTCTACTGCAACAAGACAGCATATTTCTTAGCTATGCATTCAAGTGCGACGGCAAGTGTCCTTATTGTGGGACACGGCCATTTTTGTCCTGAGCAAGAATAACTTTGAAAAACTAGCCACTTCGCTTCTTGAGCGAATAAAAGATGAGAATGTGATATACAATGTATTTCATAATCCGTGCATGGAGGAATTATGAGTCAAACACCTACAACTATTCGCATTGATCCACAACTGAAGAATGAGGCATGCGATATTTATAAGGAGTTGGGGATATCCTTTTCTGCTGCTGTCAGCGCTTTTCTGAAAGCCACGATTAGAGCTCAAGGCTTACCTTTTGAAATGAAGCTGAACGATGCTGCGGAAGCGACCACCGACTCTTCAAGCTTTTCCAATTGGCCAAACGAAAAGGGTCAATGCAGCTCCAGCAGCAAAGCCAACAATTCCTCTTTGAATCAGGCGGGAAAGGAAAAGAAGGACGAATTTTATACCCAGTACTCTGATATCGAAATTGAAGTTGAGAATTACCGAGATCAATTTGAAAACAAGACAGTCTTCTGTAATTGTGACGACCCTTTTGAGTCAAATTTCTTTCGCTATTTCATTCATAACTTCAATAGCTTGAAACTAAAGAAGCTAATTGCGACCTGCTATGCGCATTCAAGCAGGAAGAGCACGCTCAGCTGTTTCGGAGATTTTCTGCTACCCCAGACGGATCATCCGGTAGCGTACAAAGCAGTAGTTACTCTTGTCGATGACGGATTAATCGAAACAGAATCTGGGGACGTAGACCTCGTAAGGCTTTTTCAAATTCCAGGCAATTCAATTGAAATCCTTAACGGTGATGGAGATTTTCGATCACCCGAATCAGTTAATTTACTTGAAGCAAGCGACATCATCGTGACTAATCCGCCGTTTTCCTTGTTCAGAGAATTCATAAGTCAACTTACCCGATTTAATAAAGATTTTCTCATTATTGGAAATATTAATGCGATTACCTATAAAGAGGTTTTCCCGCTCATACGTGAAAACAAAGTATGGCTGGGAGCCAGTATCCACTCGGGTGATAGAAAGTTCTTCGTTCCTGATGATTACCCCCTAAATGCTGCGGGCTGTGGCATAGACGAGAATGGGCAAAGATTTATTAGAGTTAAGGGAGTTCGTTGGTTCACCAATCTTGATATGCCCCAGCGTCATGAGCGGCTTCCCCTAAAGGAAGAGTTCAGCGAGGAGAATTATCCAAAGTATGAGAATTATGATGCGGTTAATGTTTCTCGCACCGCTAACATCCCCTTTAACTACGATGGCGTGATGGGCGTACCCATCACATTTTTAGATAAATATAGTCCGGATCAGTTCGAGATTCTCATGCTTGCAAATGGAAACGTGCGTGCAAACTCGTCGCCTGAGATTCTGAAGAGAGTTGGATACTCAAAACATGATCTCGATAAAGGAGGGGTGGGCATTATTGATGGAAAGCGTTCATATGCCCGCATTCTGATTCAAAGAAGAAAACTCGAGGTCGCTTAATGCCTAAATCAAATTCAAGTAAACTAGGGGCTCTCCGAGTGCCCTGTTGCTATCAAGGCGGCAAGCAGCGGATCGCCTCACAGGTGGTTGACCACCTTATGAAGCACCCTTTATCAAAATCAAACGAAACAGTTTACTATGATTTATGTTGCGGCTCTGGAGCTGTCACAATCGAGCTCTTGAATCGTGGAGTAGAACCACAACGTATTGTTATGGTTGACCAAAGCTCTTGGGGGGCATTTTGGAAAAAAATCGGGGCTGGAAGCTATGACTTAGACAAGCTCAGGCAACTGATAGATGAAATTCCCGAAGAAAAGAAGCAGGTAAAAGCTCACGTTTCATTATTGGCAAAGCAACCTATCAACGATGAAGAAGCTTATATCTATCCGATTTTGCAAGCTTGCTCCTTCGGTGGCAAGCAGATATGGCGCGAAAACAACGAGTGGAGGAACGCCTTCTTTCGGGACTATTGGGAACCAACTTCTACCAGCAAAAGAAGGAGCCCCGCAAATCCTATGCAGCCTTCGCCTTTAACTTTGTTTAAAAGGATTGAAGCAATTTCAACAAGAGCCCAAGGAATTACTTGTCATCAGATGGATGTTTTAGAAGCCATTGATTTAATGCAAGAAAATGAAAAAACTATTGTGTATATCGATCCTCCTTATGCGGGGATGACAAACTACGGATTTCAGCTCGATATAGACCGTTTTGTGAGGCTCTACTTATCACAACAAAAGGCGCCGCTGTTTGTTTCGGAAAATAGGCCGCTGTCAGAAAATGCATTCAGGCTTGATTTCGGCGGCGCAAAAGGTGGAATCAGTGGAAACAAGCCCTCGAAGCACGATGAATGGCTCTCCGAATTTGACGGCTTATTACAATAATCCCAGTAACCTTGAATTCCTGCTTAAACCATTATGCGCAACTATCTTGGAAACCTCTTCGAATTCCTCCATGTCGTCCGCATCAAACACGGCCATGAAGTAATACCCATCATCGACTTTCGTGAATGTGATGATTTTATTTACAAGATACTCAGAACCTAATGTCTCTGTAATTCTTGCGCCATCTTCTGCTCGACCTTTGATTTGAAGTCGCCATGTTCCATTTGCGCGATCGCCCTCGGGATACTTAATCGTATTGCCAACGTAGTCGATTCCATCGTAGTTGATGACAATATCTTTTACAGCGGAAATATCACTAGGATCAACTCCGAAGAAACGAACGCCACCCTCCATCAAATCGCTTTCGCCCAAAGAAAACTGTGTTGTCGCAGGGTCGCCCTTAACTACGGCTGCGGTTTTCGAAAGATCAAGAATGTTACGGGATCCTCCCGTCATTCTTTTTGTTTCAAACCACATAATTGAGCTGTCCTCTTCAACTAACGCTGCGGGGACGACTTCCTTCTGTTTGACGTCTTTTATAGGTGCAAGCTCATCGCCCTCCGTGTTTATCAAAAAGTGTTCGATCTTTGGGAGATTAGCTTCTAGCTTCTTAGCAAATCTTGTTGGTTGTCCTGCTTCACGATAGATTCGTGCATTTCTTGCAATTCGCGTCTTTGCTTCTTTCGCAATATATCCTTCAGCTAAAAGAGCGTCGATATCCGATTCACTCTTAATCTCAAAACAGATATCTGTTGTTGACTCGAGTTGTTTAATGTAATTAATTAGTTCCTTTTGTACCTCTGATTTTTCTGCCTTGTTGTCTTCAGACAAAATCAGCGATGCTTCTATGTTCGTCCACAACCCACCGCTTGTAAGATTATTGGATCCAACAATGAGAACGCCTTCATCGTCAGAAGTGAAGCTATATATTTTCGGATGGAAAGTTTGCCCTGACTCAAGATGAACGACGGTTAGTTTATTCACAATTCTAAGCAAAGAGACAAGCGCTTCATAAGAGGTTCCGTCTAGATCGATACCTACGTAGACATCGATTTCACCTCCGCTTTTTCTAAATGCTTCTAGGATATACATCGGATGTGTAAAACCCGAGAGAAGGGATGCACATCATGCAG
>CAJUQH010000010.1 GCA_910588095.1 uncultured Eggerthellaceae bacterium | reverse complement strand
GCTCGAAGCCGCCAAGTGATGCGCACTCTAGCACACCTTCGCGAGAAAGCGCAAATCTGACTGGTCAGAGATTTATGCAGCTACAGCGTCATGCCAAGATCGCGCAACGCGGCAGCGACGGCATCGGCATCAGCCTGCGCCAAGGCGCCATAGCGCCGCTGGCCCTCGAACGCTTCGATAGGCACTATCAATGTGCGAGAGCATCGCGCCACCGATGGCTTCTCAAGACCAGCTTCGCGCCAGCCATTGAGCGGTACCTCACCAGGAAAGCCCTGCCTCGGCTCATGGGTCGTCACCGTCACCACCAGCACCTCTGCGTAGCCTTCGCCAATCGCCCCGATCACCACGGGGCGATACTTGGCAACACCCGGCTGGTCGTCGAACTCGAACGCGATGCGCCACACCTCATAGAGCTGCGGGCAGCAGAGCTCAGTCATCGTCGTCTCTCCACGCAGCAGGAACGACAAGGCGGCCATCGGCTAGCCGAGCACGCGGTATATCCTGATTGGCGAAGTTGATCTGAGGTTGCACGCGCACATCGAAGGGAAACCCCTTGCAACGGTTGAACATGCGGACGAACACCCTTATCGCCGCAGAAGGAGTCAAGCCGAGAGCATCGGTCGCAGCAAGGAACTCGTCTTTCTCGACAGGGTCGATCTTCGCGTTTATCGTAGCAGTAGCCGACATCGAATCCTCCTTCATGCTAGAAGGTTGATGGTACTACATTATAATACGATGTAATACCTCTTGCTGATGCGTCTACCAGGCATTGCCGCGCAATGACCAGCTACGTCTCACCTTGCCAGCGCCACTGTATAGGCCACCGAGCAGACGGGGGTGGTGGCGTTCTCGAAGCGAGTCGGGTCGATGGCAGCCAGCACGTCATCAGGTATGGCGAAGCGATAGCCTATGGGGATGTGGCCCTCGTAGCCTTCCATGCGGAATGCTGCGAGCTTTGAAGCGTCGGATTCGGTTGCGTTGGCGCTCAGCGGGAACGAGAAGGTAGGTGCGCTGGCATCCCAGGTGGCATCGCCTTCAAGGGCGAGCGCTTGCAGCGACACGCTTGCCGTGTTGGCCGCCCCGAACAAGTCCGCCGCGCCCGGCAAGGCCGTGAAGCTCACCTCCTCCACCGCAAGCGGGGCACCGCACCTCGACTCGATGTAGCCCGATGCCGGCACCTGGTCCTCTATGCCGAGCAGATCCACCTCGGCCGTCACCTCTATGGGCACGTCGACGGAGATTGCCGGGGTCCAATGAGCGTAGAAGGTTGCGTTGGACGTGATAGTGGGCATAGGGCCGCCAGCGCTGCTGATGCGGTCTCCACCTATGGGGTCGGTGTACCAACCAGTGCATGCAAATCCTTTGAAGATAGGTATCGGCGTTGGATACGAGCTCGCTGACCCAACCCAATCGGTGCGCGTTGAGACCTCCGCGCCACCATCGTCCTCCAGGGTGCCGCCGTTGGCGTCCCAGGTGACCTTGCAGGCCGTGCCCTGGGTGACGTAGACGTCGATATTATGGCCCTCGACAATAGCTGGTAAGACCTCGTTGGCTCCTGGCTTAATGGGGCTTCCACCGTCGATGCGGTAATAGGCCACATCGTAGAGATGGCCTTTGCTCTGCGCATCCGACACCAAGCCCCTAAAACCGGCTGCTTCCTTCAAAGCCACGTAATCACGGCCTGGGGAGCTGCCCTCACCCACCCCGACCAGGAAGCCGTACTGGTCCCTGCACAGCGGCCAAAGCGACCATGCTTGCTCCATCGGCTTTGTGAGCCAGCTGCCTCCTGCGATGTCTTCTATCTTCCGCGAGGCAAGCGGCGCACCGTCATGGCGCAGGTACTTGATGTCCGCCGTCGAGGCCGGGTCCTCGGCCGAGTAGATCGTGACCGTGCCGGGCCTGGCCCACTGGGCATAGAGGGTGCGGCTCTCGGAGAGCACGACCTCTTCGCCTGCTTCGGCCACCTTCGTGCCCCCATTCGGCGCATCGTACCAACCAGTGCACACGTAATCGCGCCTCATGGGGAACGGGGCGCTGATGCCCTTTCCCTTGCCTCGCCAATCGGTGCGCGTTGAGACCTCCGCGCCACCATCGTCCTCCAGGGTGCCGCCGTTGGCGTCCCAGGTGACCTTGCAGGCCGTGCCCTGGGTGACGTAGACGTCGATGGATTCATCGCCAGCAGCAGTGTACGACCATCCTACGGAAGGCTCGAAGAGGTTCCCGCCGTTGATGCAGCAATAGGCCACATCGTAGAGATAGCCTTTGTTGCAGAAATCAGCTACCGGCCACGAATTGAAGTGCTGTCCTTCGAGAGCGAGGTACATGGTGTTCGCAAGCGTGATGCCGTACTGATCCCTCCCCACGGGAAAGAGCGAGCGTCCCGGCATGGATGTTCCAAAGGGGGCGCCGGTCCCATCGCCCTGTATCCCCTGAGTGCTGGGCTTCATGTACTTGAAGATCTTCTTTGAGGCCAAATCCTCAGCCAGGTGGATAGTGATCGTTCCCGGGTCACCCCAATTAGCCGTATAGGTCCTGTCTTCAGTAGAGCCCGTATCTATAACGACAGTCATTTGAGGGAATGAAAGCCCCGGTCCAGACCATCCTTTGAAGTAGTAGCCTTGACGGGAAGGTGTCGGCAGCTCTATCTTATCCGAGTCTTTGGTGTAGCTCTTCGTGTACTTCGAGTTGGCCGTTACGGCTTTCCAGCTCGAGTCGCTCACGCTGCCGCCCTGTGTATCCAAGGTGATGGCGTATTCAGTCTTGGTGAAGCTTGCCGTGACGGTCACGTTCTCTGTGTCCGTGAAGGTGACCACATCCCCCGCTTTCTTATAGCCCGTCCACACTGGACTTTCCCAGCCATTGAACTCAAAGCCAAGGTCAACGCTCGGTATGTCAGGCAACGTAACAGTGGAGTTGCTCTGGTAGATGCTGTCGTGGGGCCGCTCAGGCGTGCCGTGGGCAGAAGAATAGGTGACCGTATGTATCTTCTCGTAGCTGGCGGTATACGATTTATCCCCAAAGGATCCCTTGTCCACCGTGACGGACATGGCCGGGGTCGTTCCGTTGGCTCCAATCCAGCCGGCGAAGTAATAGCCTGAGCGCAGCACGAAGGGCAGCGTGATTTTTTCGGACTCGATGTTGTAGGTCTTCGTGTACAGGCTGTTGGCAATCACTTCAGTCCAGGAATTGTCGTTGTACGGGCTAGCCCCGTATGTGTTCAAGGTGATGGTGTAGGTATTGGTCTCGAATATTGCGTAGTGGGTATACGTAAACGCACCGCTCCCCCCACTCGCATAATCAGTGCGGCTAAAGGATTGGCTCGGCGTGCCAAAAGGGGATGATGCCCATCCTTTGAACGTATAACCTGGCTTAGCTTCCACATAGCCATATACACGACATCCATCCCCACGTTCCAACTCAAAGGACGCGCCGCTTAGATTCATCCAATATGTTTCCGGCGTGTATCCTTGGCCTATCTTATCGTCGAAGCAATCGCCTGGCTTCAGGTTCCCCGATTCCGTTACGCAGCTTGTAATTACAAAGACTGCTGCACCTGTTATTCCGCTCTGCAACATATGTGACATGGTGGAATATGACGCATAAGTAGCCGCCGATTGCACCCCATCGACAATAGGAGGCAGCCCCTCTACAGAATCATAATTAGGAAGCGCCGTCTTCTGAGAAAGAGCAGGCAGCATCGAAGCCATCCCTCCGTTGCCATCATCAGAGTGGCCGTCCTCAAGGATGAAGCCCACCTTTTTCCACAGGGCAACGTCAGACCTTTCGTTTAACGCAAGATCTATGGTGGAAGGATCGGGGAAGCCGGATAGATCCAGAACATCATGAAGCGCTACAACCGAAGAAATCTGGGAAGGCCCAGATTCTGTGGAGCCACCATCTTCATCCTTCGCAGCAAAGGCTACCGGAGCAACGACGGTCTCGGGCTCTTGCTCGAAGAGATAGGGGCTGATGGAGGTGACGCTGGCTGGCGCATTGATGCGCTCGAGGCTGACACAAACCTCCATGGCGGCGGCGGCTATGGTCGTGCAGCCCTCTCGGATGGTGATGTCGGTGGCTCCGGCTGGAACGCGGAGCAGGGTCGTTAAGTCTGATGTATAGAGCAAACCATTCTCCGAGGCGAATGCTGCACTGCCCGCATCCACAGAGATGGAGTCAACCAGCGGGCAATGCGAGAACACGCTGGCTTCTGCCACCTCTGCTGTCTTCGGGATGCGGACAGCGCCCTGCTTGCCCTCGGGAATGAGCAAGAGGCTTGATTGGGAGGCGTCGTACAAGGCGCCGTCGAAGGAGGAATAGGTCGGGTTGCCTTCGGCAACCATGACGTTTGCCATGTCGCTCGAGCGGAAGGCTCGGTCGTCGACGTCGCTCACGCTCGCAGGCAGCGTCACATCGGCCACGCCTGAGAGGTAGAAGGCGTAGGGGGCTATGGAGGCGAGGGCGTAGCTGACACCCTCGTAGGTGACGGATTCAGGAAGGGCGAGGTTGGTGGCGCCAGCTTCGCTGGCGCGGCTTTCATTGGGCTCTTCGACTACGCCGCCTTCGGCGGCTTCGCTCAGGGTGACGGAGGGAGCGACGCCGACGAGCTCGACGTGGGATTCGTCGAGGACGGCGAAGGTTAGCCCATCGACCGTGAACGAGCCAATGACCGGCTCCGGGACAGCATCGCCTTCGGGCGCTGCGAGCGTCACATCCTCGCGGACGACGCTGGCAGACCCGTCCATCAGCGATGACGCCAGCAGCGCGCTTGGCGCTTCCTTCCCTTCTGCGAAGGCAGAGCCCAAGGGCATAAGGGCACAGGCCAAAAGGCCCACGACAGCAACGATCATAATCTTGCTTACAACAGAAACAGCGGGCACGCGCATGGCAACCGGCTCCTTCCCGTGGTGCGGTTAATCCACACTGCGGGGAGCCCAAACATGGCACCTAGCACGGCGACCGATGGATAAGGAGGGCATCCACCACAGTCGCCAAACAGCAAGTCTGCGTATAACTAACAGAGAACCTCGAAACGACGTCTCTACGAAACCGCGAGTCTTGAAAGGCGGATGCCCTCTTTATTCTCGGGTCACGTAGAAAGGAAGTAACGACACAGCCTCATAACGTGATATTCAGTTATACGCACCTCTCAGAGAGAGGATGCTGTTTGGCATCTGTGAGTGTAGCAAAGCGGGCACCGGCAGCGCAAGGCCGCGGACCCACATGCGCATACCCGCACAGAATGCCATAGAAAGCACCTGCAAAGCAAGCCGGCAAATAAGAAGAAGGACCCCGCGCGGGGCCCTTCCCTTTCGTTCGCGTTGGCTTCTGCGTTGGCAGCTGCCGCTACCAGGTGGCCTGGTCGGTGTGCAGCAGCTCCTCGGCCCGGTGCGACAGCGGTGCCTCCAGGTAGTCCTCGTAGCACATGGCCACATGGGGGTTCTCGTGGCTGAAGCGCGTGGCGCGCTGCTTGTCCAGCCCGTAGAGCACAGCCCCGCGCTCGGCAGCCAGTTCGCACGCCTCGTGGATGGGCTGGCCGCCGCCCCCGGCGCAGCCGCCGGGGCACGCCATGACCTCCACGAAGTCGTACTCCACCTCGCCGGCATCCAAGGCATCCAGCAGCTTCGCGGCGTTGGCCAGGCCGCTGGCCACCGCCACGCGCACCGGCGTGCCGTCCATGTCGAAGGTGCGCTCGCGCCAGCCATCGGCCCCGCGCACGGCGCTGAACGCCTCGGGGTCGGGGTTCTGGCCGGCCACCAGGTAATAGGCGCTGCGCAGAGCCGCCTCCATCACGCCGCCGGTGGCGCCGAATATCACGGCCGCGCCCGAGCCCTCGTCCATCGGGTCGTCGAAGGCCCGCTCGTCCAAGCGGCGTGGATCCACGTGCATGAGGCGCACGAGGCGCTGCAGCTCGCGCACGGTGAGCACCGCATCCACATCGGGCTCGCCTTCGCGGGCCATCTCCTCCACAGCCGCCTCGTACTTCTTGGCCACGCAGGGCATGAACGACACGCAGAACACGCGCTTGCCCGCGGCGTCGCAAGCCTCGTCGGCAACGCCGCCCTCGGCCACGGCAGCCACCGCGGCCTCGTCGTTAGCGCCGGAGCCTTCGGGGTGCTCGGCCAGCCCGATGCCGATGCCCGCGCCCTCCCGCACGCCAGCCTGGTAGTCGGCACCCGACCGGGGCGGCGTCATGCCCACCTTGGGCGCCACATAGGACTTCAGCAGCGCGCCGAACATCTGCTGGGGCGACTTCGCACTGGACAGGCTGGCCAGCTTGTCAGGTCGATGCAGCCGCACGTAGCGCACCCACCCGGGGCAGCACGACGTGAACATGGGAAGCACCGCGCCGGCATCGCGCTTGCCCAGGCGGTCCAGGAACTCGCTGCCTTCCTCCATGATGGTCATGTCCGCCGCGAAGTTGGTGTCGAACACGTAGTCGAAGCCCAGCGCGCCCAGCGTGGCGGCCAAGCGCCCCTCGCTGGCGTCGGTGCCTTCGAGCCCGAACCCTTCGCCCCACGAGGTGCGCACCGCCGGGGCCACCTGGGCCACGCACACCGTGTCGAGGTCGGCCAGGGCAGCCAGCACCGCATCGGTGTCGTCGCGCTCGCGCAAGGCGCCGGTCGGGCAATGGGTAACGCACTGGCCGCACAGCGTGCAGCCGGCATCCTGGATGGGCAGGCCGTCGCGCACGTCCACGTCGAGCCGCGTGGCGCGGTTCTTGACGTCCCACACATCGCAGCCCTGCACCTTGGCGCACACCTGCACGCAGCGCAGGCAGCGCACGCACTTCGCGCTATCGCGGATGAGGGGGAAGCTCGCATCCCAGCTCTGGTGCGTCGCGTTCTCGGCGTAAGGCACGTCCAGCACGTTGAGCTCGCGCGCCAGCGACTGCAGCACGCAATTGCCGTTGCGCACGCAGGTAGGGCACTTCACCTCGTGCTGTGACAGCATGAGCTGCACGTTCACCCGGCGCGCCTCCAGCACGCGCGGCGTGTCGGTGCGCACCGCCATGCCTTCTTCCGCCGGCGTGTTGCAGGCGGCCATCAGGCGCTCGCAGCCTTCCACCTCCACCACGCACACGCGGCAGGCGCCGATGTCGCTCACGCCCTTGATGCCGCACAGCGTGGGCACGCGGGTGCCCGACGCGAACGCGGCGGAAAGTATGGGGGCGCCTTCGGGCACCTGGACGGCCTGGCCGTTCACCGTGAGGTTCACCATGATTGCTGCCTCCCTCCACGGAACGCGCCTAAGCCGTGATGGTCGCAGCGAAGGCAGCGGTCCGATTCCTGCGCGGCCTCTTGGCCGGTGAGCCCCATCTCCATCAGGGCGAAGTCGTGCTTGCGCGCCGCGGCCGTGCGCTCGGCGGCGTTGGAGCGGCCGCAGGGCCGGCGGTCGCTGGCCTGGGCCGGCGGCACGTCCACGCCCGCCTCTATGCGGTGGGCGAAGCCCAGGTGGGCGTCGATGTTGCGGGCCGCCGCCTTGCCTGCGGCGATGGCGCGGATGACCGTGGCCGGCCCCGTCGCGCAGTCACCCCCGCAGAACACGCCTTCCATGCCCGGCACCTCGCCGAAGGGGCCAGCCGCCAGGCGCCCCCATTCGACCGGCACGCCGCCATCGGCGAAGGGGGCCGCGTCGATGCCCTGGCCCACGGCCATGAGCACGCGGTCGCACGGGATGGTCTCGGCCAGGGCGTCGGCCCGGCAAGGCTTGGGCCGCCCGCGGTCGAACGCGCCGATGACCTGCGGCTGCACCTCCAAGCCAGCCACGTGGCCGCCCTCGGTGACGATGCGCGCCGGCGCAGCCAGCTCGCGGATGACGCACCCTTCGGCGATGGCGCCTTCGATCTCTTCGGCCTGGGCCGTCATGTCGGCGATGCGGCGGCGGTAGGCCACCGTCACCTCCTCCGCGCCCAGGCGCAGCGCCGTGCGCGCCACGTCCATGGCCACGTTGCCGCCGCCCACCACGACGATGCGCTCGCCCGAGAAGTCATGCAAGCGCCCGTCGCCGATGGCGCGCAGCATCTGTACCGCCGAGAGCACGCCCTCGGCCCCTTCGCCCTCGAGCCCGAGGGCCTTCTCGGTGTGGGCGCCGATGGCCAGATACACCGCGTCATGGCTCGCGCGCAGCTTGTCGAGGGCCACGTCGTCGGGCACGCGCACGCCGCAGCGCACCTCGATGCCCTGGGCGAGCAGCCAGTCGATCTCGCGCTGGAGCTCTTCGCGCGGCAGGCGGTAGGCAGGTATGCCGTAGCGCATCATGCCGCCCAAGTGCTCGCGCTGCTCGTAGACCACGGGGCTGTGGCCCATGAGCGCCAGGTAGTACGCCGCGGTCAGGCCGGCCGGCCCGCCGCCCACCACGGCGATGCGCTTGCCCGTGGCCTCGTGGCGCGCCGGCGCGCTGGCCGGGGCAGGCGCGCCATCGGGCGACACCTCGAACATGGCAGGCGCGTGGTCCACCGCATAGCGCTTCAGCGCGCGGATGTTCACCGCGTCGTCCACCACGCCGCGGCGGCAGCCCAGCTCGCAGGGGTGCTCGCAGATGAGGCCGCATGCCAGCGCGAACGGGTTGTCCTTGCGGATGAGTCGCACCGCGTCGTCGTAGCGGCCGGCGTTGACCAGGGCCACGTAGCCGGGGATGTCCACATGGGCCGGGCAGCCCGCCACGCAGGGCACCGCGTCGCGCGGGCCGCCGGTGCAGCGGCCCTGATCGGCATGGGATCGGAAATCGTCGCGGAAGCCCTCGAGCGCCCGCAGCACCATGGCGCCCGCCTCGTAGCCTATGGCGCAATCGGCGCTGGCATAGGCCGTGCGCGCCGTGCGCTCGAGCGTGGGCAGGTCGGCCGGACGGGCAGCGCCGTCCAACAGGGCGGCCATGATGCCATGCATCTTGGCCAAGCCGACGCGGCAGGGCACGCACTTGCCGCAGGACTGGGCGGCGCACAAGGTCACGAATGCGTCGGTGAGCTCCACCGGGCACATGCCCATGGAGCCCGCCTGCGCGCGCCTTGCCAGCGTGCCGCAAACGTCGTCCACCACAGCCCGGGCCGCAGCGGGCCTGGGCACCTCCATCAAAGCCACAGCGCTCCTCCTCCTTCGTCGAACAGCAAGCCGGCAGGGGGCTGCGCTCAGCCCGTCCTTGAAGAACCGGAAAGGGATAGGATGCGCGCCCGGCCAAGTTCGGCCATCGGCGCATCGGCGCGGGCGGCCCGGTGCCCACAGGGCGCGCACCGGCGCAGCGCTCTGCTGATTCTATAGGCACCGCTACCCCATCCGGCAGGGCAGCGCGGCCTCAACCGGTGTAGGTGCCCAAGGAACATGGCCGATGGCAGCTCGAGCAGCCACGCAGCGGCTCGCTGGGCCATGCGCCATGCTATACTTGCGCGAGTTTACCCGTTTCGCGCGCAGCCCATGCCGGGCGAGCCTGCGAGCTTTCCCGGAAGCTGGTGACCCCATGCCCCACGCCCTTGCTCGAGCCCTGACCCCCGCCCGCGGCATAGCCATGGCGCTGCTGCTGAGCATTGGCCTGCTGGCCGGCTGCGCCCCCACGCCCGACCATGAAAGCGCCGGCAGCTCCCAAGAGCCCTTGCGCATATGCTCGCTGAAGGGCCCGACCACCATCGGCCTGGCGTCGCTCATCGCCGAGAACGGCCTTGCCCAGGAAGCGGAAGACGGCGCTGCGGCTGATGCTGCGGAAGGCGATGCCGCACCCGGCAACGCCGACGCCCCCTACCTCTTCGAGATGGCGGCCACAGCCGACGAGGTGGCCCCCAAGCTGGCCTCGGGCGAATGCGACATCGCGCTGATACCGGCCAACCTGGCCGCCACGCTGTACCAGCGCACCAACGGCGCGGTGCGCGCCATCGACGTGAACACCCTGGGCGTGCTGTACGCGCTCACCGCCGACGCGCAGCTCAAGGCCGCCGACGACCTTTCCATGGCCGACCTGGCCGGGCGCACTGTGTACCTCACCGGCAAGGGCACCGTGCCGCAGTACACGGTGGAGTGCCTGCTGCAGGCGGCCGGCGTGGCCGACAGCGTCACCCTCGACTTCCGCTCCGAGCCTGCCGAGGTAGCCGCGCTCATCCAGGCCGATCCCACCGCCGTGGGCATCGTGCCGCAGCCCTTCGCCACCGCCGCCATCGCGAAGGACGGCAACCTGGAAGCCGTGCTCGACCTGACCGAGCAGTGGGACCGCGCCTTCGCCGATGCAGCCGACGGCCAAGAGGCGGGGCGGTTCGTCACCGGCGTGACCGTGGCGCGAGCCGAGGTGCTGGACGAGCACCCCGAGGACGTGCGGCGGTTCCTGCGCGACCACGAAGCCGCCGCGGCGCTGGCCGCCAACGACCCGGCCGCCGTGGCGCCCGAGGTGGTGGAGCTGGGCATCGTGGGCAGCGTGCCCGTGGCCGAGAAGGCCATACCCGCCTGCAACGTCGTATGCTTGACCGGCTCCGACATGAAGGCCGCGTTGAGCGGCTACCTGGGCCGCCTGTTCGAGCTGGCCCCGCAGGCCCTTGGCGGCGCCCTGCCCGACGACGGCTTCTACTGGGACGGCGCTTCCGGGCGATGAGCCGCCGAGCTACCCGCTGGGCCAAGCGCCTGGCCATAGCGGCGTTCTGGCTGGCCTGCTGGCAAGCGGCCACCTGGGCTGCGGGCAGCGGGTTCCTGCTGTGCGGCCCCATGGAAGCCGGCCAGGCCCTCGTGGCGCTGGTGCCCACGGCGGTGTTCTGGGAATGCGTGGGGCAGTCGCTCGCGCGCATCGGCATCGGGTTCGTGGCAGCGGCGGCCTTCGGTGTGGCCGCAGGCGCGCTGGCTGCGCGCTTCGGGCTGGTGCGCGAGGCGCTGGCGCCCCTCATGCATGTGGTGAAGAGCACGCCGGTGGTGTGCATCATCGCGCTGCTGCTGGTGTGGGCCGGGGCCGCGCAAGCCACTTCGGTGGTGGTGGCCCTGGTGGTAGCGCCCCCCTTCTATGCCGCCGTCGTGGAAGCGGTAGCCGCGCGCAACGGCCTGATGGGCGAGATGCTGTGCGTGCTGGGCGCGAGCCGCGCCCGACGGGTCCTCCTGTTCCGCTGGCCCGAAGCGGCCCCCTTCCTGCGCGCCGCCGCCAAGACCGCAGCGGGCATGGCCTGGAAGGCCGGGGTGGCTGCCGAGATCATCGGCCTGCCGGCGGCCTCTATCGGCGAGCAGGTATACCTGGCCAAGCTCACGTTGGACACGCCCGCCATCATCGCGTGGACCGCCGCCGTGGTGGTGCTGGGATGGCTTTCGGAACGCGCCGTGGTAGCGCTCGTGGACGCAGGGGCGCGGCTGCCCCAGCGCTGGCTGGCTCGGCGGGTGCGCCAGGCCGAAGCGGCGATGCCTGCCGCTGCCGCCGCAGCGGCCCCCGCCGCTGCCGAGCCCGCGAGCGCCGCAAGCGCGGAAGCCGCCTGCGCAGCCGAAGGTGCCAGCCTGCCCTGGCCCGCGCCGGCAGAGCTGTCCTTCGAAGACGTGGCCAAGGGCTTCGACGGCAACACGGTCATCGAGGGGTTCACCTTGGAGGTGCCGCCCGGCGGTCGCGCCGCCCTCATGGCGCCTTCGGGTTCGGGCAAGACCACGCTCTTGCGACTGGCCTGCGCGCTGGACCATCATGACTATGGGGTGCTCGGACGCACGCCGCACGTGAGCGCCATGCTCCAGGAGGCGCGCCTGATCGAAGGGCTCACCGCGCCCGAGAACCTGGCGCTGACGGCCCGTACCGCACCCGAGCTCACCTACGGCCTGAGCTTGCTCGCCCAGCTGCTCGAAGGCGCCCCTGAGGCGCTGGCCAAGCCCGTGTCGCAGCTTTCTGGCGGCATGCGCCGCCGCGTCGAGCTGGCCCGGGCACTCGCCCATCCTTCTGCAGTGCTGCTGCTCGACGAGCCCTTCACCGGGCTCGATGCCGCCACGCGCGAGCGCACGGCGCTCCTGGCCGAGGCGCACCTCCACGGCCGCACGCTGCTCATGGCCACCCACGACGAGGCCGACGCGGCCCTCATGGGCGCGCAGGTAGTGGCCTTCCGCTAGAAGCGCGCCTCACGGAGAACCCGCGCCCGCGGCGTACCCGCACGCCTGGGCGCCTGCATGCCCGCGCACCTTCCGCGGCGGCTAACCAGCCCGCTGCCAGCCAGCCGCCGCGCCTACAGCGCGCGCCGTTGGTACAGGCCCGCGTCTTCGAACCCCAAGCGCCGGTAGTATTCGCGCGTGCCCACCGCGCTGATGACGTTCGCCGCGCGGTAGCCCTCGGCCGCGGCGATGGCGCACGCCCGCTCGACCAGCTGCCGCCCGAGCCCCTGGTGCTGGGCACCCTCGCCCGCCTTCCCCAGCCGCGCCGCCGTGCCGTACACGTGCACCTCGCGTATCATGGCCTCGCCGGGCGCGCACGGCGAAAGGGCCTCCTGCTCGACCGTGCGCTCGGGCAGCGACAGCCGCAGGAACCCCGCGATGCGCCCTTCCGGCGTCACCCATTCCAGGAAGCGCTCGCTGGTGCCTTCCGTTACGTAGGCGTGCTCGCGCAGGGCCAGCTGCGCGGCGTCCACGTCGTCGGTGGCTATCTCGCGGCAGCGTATCTCGCGCACCGTGGCGCCCTCGGCGGCCAGGCGCGCCTCCACCGCCTGGCGCAGGTTGGCCTTCTTGCTGCCCGCCACGATATCGTGGGCCGATATGTCGCGGATCATGCGCGATATGCGCGTGAAGCACGGCGTGGCGCGCACGTCGTCGGCCAGCACCGCCGTGAGCTCGTCCTCGCCGTAGGGCACCCAGTCGCCGGCGCGGTACGCCGCCATGAGCCGGCTGCTGGCCACGAGCGCGCAGGGGTAGAGCTTCACCTCGTCGGGCTGGAAGGGCGCCTCGGTCACCAGGCGCACGTAGTCAGCCCGGTCGGTGGCGGGCGTGGCGCCCAGCAGGTTCACCATGAAATGCACGTGCACCTTGAAGCCGTAGGCCCGCAGCAGGCGGAAGGCCCGCGCGATGGTCGCGCGCCCGATGCCGCGGCCGTTGCGCGCCAGCACGGCTTCGTCCAGGCTCTGGATGCCCATCTGCACCTTCGTGCAGCCCATGCGGCGCATGAGGGCCAGGCTCTCGGGCATCACCAGGTCGGGCCGCGTCTCGATGACCAGCCCCACGCAGCGGTGCGTCGCTTGCTCGTTGGCGCAGTGCTGCGCCTCCACGTCGGCCAGCGTCGCATGCTGGAAGGCGGCTGCCTGCTGCCAGCCGCAGCCAGGCTGGCCATAGAGCTGGGCCACCGCCTGGTTGTAGCCCAGCGCACCGGCATCCACCTGGCGCTGCGCCTCGGCCGTGGCTTCCGCCAGCTGCTCGCGCCCGTTGGCGATGCCCGCCCGGCGGTAGCTCGCCTCGCGCTCAGCCGCCTGCTGCAGCGCCGCTGGCGAGCCTATGCCCAGCGTGCCCGCGTCGTTGAGCGCGCGGAACAGCTCGGCCATGAACCACGCCTGGTAGCCTTCGCCGTAGTCGCTCCACGTGCCGCCCAGCACGATGAGCTCCACCTTGTCGGTGGCGTGCCCCATGGCCGTGAGCGCCCGCAGCCGCAGCGCCACCTGCAGGTACGGGTCGAAGAAGCAGCGCTCGGCCCGCTGGCAAGCCGGCTCGTCGGCCAGGTAGCTCTTGGGCATGCGCACGTCGCTCGGGCAGTAGGCGCAATCGCTCGAGCAGGGGTGCGGCTTGGTCAGCACCGTGATGGTGGCCACGCCGCTGGCCGTGCGGCGCGGCTTGGCGCGCAGAAGGCGCAGCAGGCGCTCCTCGGTGGCGTCGTCGATGCCCCACGAGCGCCACTGGTCGGGCCGCTCGGCCTTCGCTTGCAGGTAGAACGGCAGCAGCCGCTTCTTCGCCACGGTGCGCGCGGGGTCGTGCGCAGCGCGGTTGCGACGGCGCAGCAGCTTGTCGAGCCATTCCTGGCTCGGGTCGTCGGGGCTGGCCTTCAGGCGCGCGACTATCTCCTCGATGGCGGTTTCCATGGTCGGCATTATACTGAAAGCGGCAGCGGCGCCCCTGCGCGCGAGCTGCCCGCGCCCCGCAAGCGCCCGCCTGCCACGACATCGAGCCTTGTGCCGTGCGCCGCACCGCGTCAACTTGCCTCACGTCAGCCCGCCCCACGCGCCCTCGAAAGGAACCGCCGCCCCATGGACGACACCCTGGCCCGCCAGCTCGCAGCGCTCACCCGGCAGTTCTATGCCCGCACGGCGCCGTCGTTCTCGGCCACGCGCCAGCAGCCGTGGGATGGCTGGGAGCAGCTATGGGGCCGCATCGCGCCCCTGGCCGAGCCGCACGACCTGGGCCGCCCCCTGCGCGTGCTCGACGTGGGCTGCGGCAACCTGCGCTTCGAGCGCTTCTTGGCCCAGCACGCAGAAGGCCCGGTAGAGGCCTGGGGCGTCGACAACTGCCCCGCGCTCATGGCGGAAGGGGCCGCCCACGCTGCGGCCGAACGCGGCGCAGCGGGCCGCCTCGCTGCGCACCTCGTCGAGCTCGACCTGGCAGGAGCCTTGCTAGACGGCGCCGCGCCCGATGCCCTTGCCGCCCGATTCGGCGCGCCCCCGGCCGACCTGGCCGTGGCCTTCGGGCTGTTCCACCACATACCGGGCGCAGCCGCCCGGCAGCGCCTCATGCAGGCGCTCGTGGCGGCCGTGCGCCCTGGCGGCATCGTCGCCGTGTCGCTCTGGCAGTTCGCCTGCGACCCACGCCTGCGCGCCAAGGCCCAACGGGCCACCGCCCGCGGCCGCGCGCAGCTGGGCCTGCCGCCGTTGCCCGCCGGCGACTACCTCATGGGCTGGCAGGATGACGCCGACGCCTTCCGCTACTGCCACCACTTCGCCGAGGAAGAAGTCGATGCGCTCGCAGCCGCAGCCGTCGCCGCCTCGCCCGACGCCACCAGGGCGCCCAGCGACAGCAAGCTCGACCCCACTACGGCGTCCAGCGCCAGCAGCGCCATGAGCCCCTTGCCCGCGGCCCTCACAGCCCGCGAGGTCGCCCGCTTCTCGGCTGACGGAAAGCCCGGCAATCTCAACCGCTACCTGGTGCTGCAGCGCACCGAGTGACCGCGCAGCCGAGCGATCAGCCATCCCGCCAGCGCCGGCAAGCCCTGCCCACTCCATGAAGAAAGGGCCCCGCAAGGAGCCCTTCCCAACAGCCGATATGCCCCAGCGCACCTAGTCGCGCGTCAGCTTGCGATGCACCCGGTGCGGCTTGGCGGCCTCGGGCCCCAAGCGCTCCACGCGGTTCTTCTGGTAGTCGTCGAAGTTGCCCTCGAACCAGAACCAACGGCCCGGCTCGTCGTCGGTGCCCTCCCACGCCAGTATGTGCGTGGCCACGCGGTCGAGGAAGAAGCGGTCGTGGCTGGTCACCACCGAGCAGCCCGGGAACGCCAGCAGCGCCTCCTCCAGGCTGGACAGCGTCTCCACGTCCAGGTCGTTCGTCGGCTCGTCCAGCAGCAGCAGGTTGCCGCCCTGCTTGAGCGTCAGCGCCAGGTTCAGGCGGTTGCGCTCGCCGCCCGAGAGCACCTTCGCCGGCTTCTGCTGGTCGCTCCCCTTGAAGCCGAAGCTGGCCACGTAGGCGCGGCTGGGTATCTCGGTGTCGCCCACCTTCATGTAGTCCAGCCCGTCGGACACCACCTCGAACAGCGTCTTGTCGCCGTCGATGCCCTCGCGGTTCTGGTCCACGTAGGATATCTTCACCGTCTCGCCCGCGGTCAGCGCGCCGCTCGTCGGCTCTTCGATCCCCATGATCATCTTGAACAGGGTCGACTTGCCCACGCCGTTGGGTCCGATGACGCCCACGATGCCGCCCTGCGGCAGCTTGAATGACAAGTCGTCGATGAGCACGCGGTCGCCGAACGACTTGACCAAGTGCTCTGCCTCGAGCACCTTCGCGCCCAACCGCGGCCCCACGGGGATCTGGATGTCAGTGAAGTCCAGCTTCTCGGCGTTGCGCGCTTCGGCCGCCATCTGCTCGAAGCGCTCCAGGCGCGCCTTCGACTTGGACTGGCGGGCCTTTGGGCTGCTGCGCACCCATTCCAGCTCGCGCGCCATGCGCTTCGCCAGCTTGGCCTGCTGCTGGCCTTGGGCTGCCAGGCGCGCGGCCTTCGTCTCGAGGTAGGTGGAGTAGTTGCCCTTGTAGGGGAACAGCTGGCCGCGGTCCACCTCGCATATCCACTCGGCCACGTTATCTAGGAAGTAGCGGTCGTGGGTGACGGCCAGCACCGCGCCGGGGTAGTCCTTCAGGAACTTCTCCAGCCACAGCACGCTCTCGGCGTCCAGGTGGTTGGTAGGCTCGTCAAGCAGCAGCAAGTCGGGCGCCTCGAGCAGCAGGCGGCACAGGGCCACGCGGCGCCGCTCGCCGCCCGAAAGGACATTCACCGGCGCATCGGGGTCGGGGCACTGCAGCGCATCCATGGCCTGGGAAAGCTGGCTGTCCAGGTCCCAGCCGTCGGCCGCGTCTATCTCGTCTTGCAGCTTGCCCATCTCCTCCATGAGCGCGTCGTAGTCGGCGTCGGGGTCGGCCATCTCCTCGCCGATGGCGTTGAAGCGCGCCACCTTGGCTATGACGTCGGCGAAGGCCTGCTCGATGTTCTCGCGCACCGTGGCGTCCTCATCCAGCGGCGGCTCCTGCTGCAGGATGCCCACCGTGTAGCCCGGCGACAGACGCGCCTCGCCGTTGCTGACCTCTTCCAGGCCAGCCATCACCTTGAGCAGCGTCGACTTGCCCGCGCCGTTGGGGCCCACCACGCCTATCTTGGCGCCCGGGTAGAAGGCCAGCGTCACGTCGTCGAGTATGACCTTGTCGTTGTGGGCCTTGCGCGCCCCGTTCATGGTGTAGATGAATTCCGCCATGGAAGCTCCTTCTGCGTGCTCACGCTCTGATGGTCGAGTGCCATCGTACACTAAAGACAGCCGCTCTTTGCGACGGAATAGGGAAAGTAAAATGCGCGTTTTGCGACGAAATGAGCAATCTGAAATCGCCATTTTGCGACGAAATGGATAAAGTGCAACATCAATTGCTCAATGCACGCTTGGCATTGATTCTAGCGAGACGCTGAAAAGGGAAGCGCCCGCGGGAACCCGCAGGCGCTTCCATAGGTCGCAAGCCGTCAGTCATGCGATGCGCACGGCGCTCAGGCCGACGGGCCCTGCGGCGGGTTCTGCAACGCCACCGTGTAGACCACCGAGCAGACCGACGTGGTCACCTGCTCGAAGCAAGCCGGGTCGATGGCCGCCAGCACGTCAGAAGGTATGGCGAAGCGATAGCTTATGGGGATGCGCTCCTCGTATCCCGACATGGCGAAGGGAGCGAGCCTTGCCTCGTCGTCCTCGACGGCATCGGCCCCTGCCGCATCGAGGGCGAACGAGAAGGCAGGCGTGCCTGTGACCCAGGAGGCGTCGTCGCCTGCAAGCGCTTGGAGCGACACCTGCCCGAAGCTGCTGCCGAACAGCTGCTCGGCTCCGGCCTCGCGCGTGAAGGCGACGCTCTCCACCTTGAGCGGGGCTCCGCTTCGCGACTCGATGTAGCCTTCCTTGCCCGGCTCCATCGCCTGATCCTCGATGCCCAGCAAGTCCACCCGCACGGTGGCGTCCATGGGCGCGTCAGCCGACACAACCGATTTCCATCGAGCGTAATATGTCGTATTTGTCCTAATCTCTATCGGGAAGGAAGCCAGTTCCCCATCTTTGGTGGCGCTCCATCCATCGAAGAAGTAGCCGTTTCGCTTCGGTGCGATGTCGTACCTATCCGTCATATCCCCGAACGGAACGCCTGCTTGCTGCTGGGTAGCCCCATCGTCCCACGAGCCCCCATTTGCATCCCAGGTGACCTGCTTTACGCCTCTCCACCGGGCATAGTAGGTGGTGTCTTGTGCTGGAAGCGGCGTGTTCTCGCTCACCTTCAATGCAGGGTCATGCGTTGCGTCAGTCCCGCCATCTGGTGTCACATACCATCCATCGAACGCCACCACCTCATCACCAAGGATATGGACAGGCCGTGTCTTTTGATAAGCGTCCCCCAATACCGCATCTGCAGCATAGGCCTTGGTGGTTGTGCGGGGATTGCTATCCCCCGGCGTCCCCCAAGTGGCGAGATTCGTCGGGCCGCCGACGTAGTATGCGAACGACCAAGTCAGCATGATAGGCTTCTCACTCCAAATAGCATAGAGGGTCTCAGACGCCGCCTCGCGGGACGAGAGGGAACGGGGAAACTTCACCGCAGTGCCAGTCCGAGACGTAGCCCATCCTTCAAAACTATACCCTGGTCGCGAAGGAGGAGTACCGTAAGCATTATATTCTTCTTGGCTCAGCTTCTTCTCGCTTTGCTTGGTCGCATTGCCAGGCCACGAGCCCCCGTTAGCATCCCAGAACACATCCACCTTATCGGTGAACCGAGCATAGTAAGTCGTATCCGATGAAGGCAAAGGGGTGTTCTCATCCACGCGCCCTTCAGAGCCATGCAACGTCGCGGTACTCGAGCTCGGAGCG
The DNA here is from genome assembly GCA_910588095.1 of uncultured Eggerthellaceae bacterium. GTDB lineage: Bacteria > Actinomycetota > Coriobacteriia > Coriobacteriales > Eggerthellaceae > D16-63. The sequence goes on along the minus strand of CAJUQH010000010.1, from coordinate 53,615 downwards.
GTATACCAACCCATGAACTGGAGCTTATCGGTGCCAGCTAGCGAATGCCTTGGCTCCACTGTCTGCAAAGCCGTACCTATTATTGCTGTTGAAGAATACTGTGCGCTCGTCGTGCGCTCGTCTCGATCGTTGATATCTCCATCACTCCAATACGCCAAAGGCGGAGTTCCTATCTGGTATTCGAGCGACCAGGTTAGGGTGATATCGTTCGCGGTCCATCTCGCATAGAGCGTGCTCGGTATCGCTGAATCAACCTTCCCTTGAGCTTTGCCTGCAGCATTTATATAGCATGTACCACCCGTGCTCTCCGCAGTGTCGTAATAGCCCCCGAACGTATATCCGGTCCGCGTAGGCGCCCAATCCTCGTCGTCCGTGATTCCCTTTTTGAACAAGCTTCGTATCGGATAATCCGAATGATCTTCTTTTACTTGCGTGCATTTCTGGCCCAGAGGGCGGCCGATGCCGGCTGTCAACGATTTGAGCGAACCCGCAGTCCCCCCATTAGCATCCAGCGTTACTGTCTTCGCCCAATTGGCATATAGCTTCCTATCGTTGCTGGTCACCTGCCGTGTGGTGGCGGACCCATCGGACTTCACATAGAGATAGGAGTTCGTGCCGAAATTATCCGTATAACCCTTAAAAGACCAACCAGTAAGGGTTGGGGCGGTGATTTTTTTTATCGTGGTAGAGGTTTCGCTGCTTGTATAGCCATTATCAGGCCAGTAGTAAGCGCTACTGGTACCACCAATGCCGCCATTCTTCTCGAAAGTGACCGTATAGCTGGCTTTCTTAGTCCAGTGCGCGTAAAGCGTTGTGTCATAGAAGAACCTTTGGCTCTTGTTGGCATCGCAAACCTTCGTCCCATCAGAAGCCTCGGTATACCATCCTTGGAAGTCATACCCGGCACGTGTAGGTGTAGGAGTCGTCAGGAGATTCAGGTCATCGACCTTTATATCTTTGGTGCCCACCTCATCTATCTCTCCTCCGTTCGCATCGAAGCGAATATTCGGATAATACTCATCATAATAGGCAAAGATTTTTGCGATGCTTCCATCGCCAGGAAAACTAAAACCCCAGCCCCCGTTGGGCCCTATTAACCCTTGATTAAGAGCCTCCGTCGCCTCTTGGAGAGTAATCTTATAAGAGGAGTATGCACCTGCTGAACTCAGCTGAAGAAAACGTATGCTTTGTATCGGGTTCCACGCACCTCTGCCATCAAGAAGCACATGATAGCTCGTAACAAAGTTATTCGTGCCATCGTCCGTATAACGCGTCCAAGCATATCCGCTAGAGGGCTGAAGGCCTATAAATGGGATGCCCTGATTCGGGCTCACATTCGGATCCATGTTGATAGAGGCCTGATCCCAGGTAGCATAGTCGATCCCTGGATGAATATTCCATGCGTCAACCTTATATTTGAGGTTATAGCCTGGCGCCAAATACACCAAAACACAGGGGAAGCCCCCGCTCGCTCGATTCGTAGAGGCCGACTGCATATCTGCACTAAGCGACATGCCTTCACTCTGAGCTACTAACGACGCTCCCACTTCTTCACTGCCAGCAGTCTCCTCTATCGTGAACCCGATACACTGCCAGGGCAACGCAATTGCCCCTCCTCCAAGGTTGAGCACGATTCGGGAAGTGTCTACAACAGGGAGCGCCCTATCGACCGCAGTCAAGGCAACCATGGTCGAAATCTGCCGTTCCCCAGCATCGATAGACCCTGTCTCAGCAGTTGATGGCTCAGCAACGACCGACGCAACCGGCGCTACAGTAACGGGCTCCCGGCTAAGAGCATATGGGCTGATGGAGGTTGCGCTTGCTGGCGCATTGATGGTCGTCAGCTTCGCGCAGGCCTCGAGGGCGCCAGCGGCTATGGTGGTGCAGCCGTCGCGGATGGTGATCTCGGTGGCTCCAGCTGGTACGCGGAGCAGGGTCGTGAGGTCGGATGTGTATAGCAAACCATTCTCCGAGGCGAATGCTGCGCCGTCCTTCTCCACGGAGATGGAATCCACCAGCGGGCAATGCGAGAACACGCTGGCTTCTGCCACCTCCGCAGTCTTGGGGAGAAGGACGGCGCCCTGCTTGCCCTCGGGAATGAGCAAGAGGCTTGATTGGGAGGCGTCGTACAAGGCGCCATCGAAAGAGGAATAGAACGGGTTGCCTTCGGCAATCTGCACCGAGGCGACGTCACTCGAGCGGAACGCTCGATCATCGACGTCGTTCACGCTCGCAGGCAACATGACGGACGTCATGCCTGAGAGGTAGAAGGCGTAAGGGGCTATGGAGGCGAGGGTGTAGCTGACACCCTCGTAGGTGACAGACTCGGGGAGAGCAAGGCTAGCCAAGCCAGCTTCGCTGGCTTGATTTGAATTGGACCCTTCAACTACGCCGCCTTCGGCGGCTTCGCTCAGGGTGACGGAAGATGCAACGCCGACGAGCTCGACGTTGGATTCGTCGATGACGGCGAAGGTGAGGCCATCGACGATGAAGGAGCCAATGACGGGTTCGCCATCGAAGGCCACATCGGAGTTGATGAAGTTGGAAGGCTTGCCAACCACTCCCGATGCCAAAGTCAGTGGTTTTGTATTGGACCCTTCGACTTCCCCGCCTCCGGAGGCTCCGCTCAGGGTGACGGAAGGGCTGGCAGCTTCGTTATCTTCGCTCAGAATGACGGAGTCAGCGAAGTCATTAGACTGGTCGGACAAGCCCGACGCTACAGCTTCAACGCCACTTTCGCTAGCGCCTTCCCCTTCGGCAAATGCGTCGGTGGGAACAAGGGCGAATATCAACAGCGCCGCAAATGCAGCAGCGACTATCTTGCTTATAGAAGAAACAGCAGGTGCTCGCATTGCAACCAGCTCCTTCCCATGGTGCGGCCATAACGCACTGTGGAAGAAGCCCAGGTTGTGTCTGCAACTGCCGACAGGGTGAAAAAAGGAGGGCATCCACCACAGTCGGCAAACAGCAAGATTGCGCACAATTAAACTGAAAGACTTGAGCAGCCTCGTCAGAAACCCGCACTCTTGAAAGGCAGATGCCCTCTTTAATACGGGTTACCCTACGGCGCTACATAGCTAAGCTCAGAAATGGTATTCAATTGTACGCACCTTCCCTCGCGGGAAGTCGCTGTTTGCCAACTGCGACTATAGCAAGCGATTCCCCACCACGCAAGAGACGATTTCAGTAGACCACCCATCATTCCGACATCGCCCCAAGCCAGGCCCCCACCCCAGCCCCAACATCCAGCAACCTTATTATGACTCGCTGGCGAAGGCAGATGCCCAGGGCGAAAGCACGGCGTTCATCGAATTCATGCTCGAGATGGTCCAGGAGGTGCTTCAAAAGATGCTCAACGATGAGCAGGTAAATCCGCGGCTTGATGCGCTGCTCGCGCTCATCGCCCGCAACCCGCGCATCACCTACGCGAAGGCGGCAGAGGCCCTTGAGGTTTCCTACGCCACTGCCCGGCGCGACTTCTCCCAACTGCGCAACAACGGCTTGATCGCTCGGGAAGGTTCCGACAAGATCGGCACCTGGCGCATCGTCGATACGACGAACAGCTAGCCCACCATCCGGCAAGCCCTACGCCACGCCCAGCAGCTGCATGGCGAACAGCGCCACGGTGAGCACCGCCACCACGCCCACGGTGCCCCACACGAGCACCCGCGAGACCAGGCGCGAGCGGTACGCCCCCATGATGCGCTTGTCCGCCGCGATGATGGCCATGAACGCCAGCAGCACCGGCAAGATGATGCCGTTGACCAGCTGCGCCGTGAGCATGACCGACAGCAGGTTGATGTCGGGCAGCAGCACCACCACGGCCGACACCACGATGACCACCGTGAATATGCCTTTGAACGTGGGGGCTTCCTTCCACGTGAACGACACGCCCGCCTCCCAGCCGAACGCCTCGCACACCACGAACGCCGTGGTCAGCGGCAGCACGCACGCCGCCAAGAACGACGCCGCCACCAGCCCGATGGCGAACAGCGCCTGGGCGTACTGCCCCGCGAAGGGCGCCAGGGCCGCCGCCGCGTCGGCCGCGCTGTCGATGGCGATGCCCGCCGGATGCAGCACCGCGCCGGTGGTCACGATGATGAACCACGCGATGACGCACGCCGCGATGGTGCCCGACACCGCATCGGCGCGCTGCGGCAGCAGGTCCTTGGGCGTCAGGCCCTTCTCCACCACGTTCGACTGCGCGAAGAACATCATCCACGGCGCGATGGTGGTGCCTATCATGGCTATGACCAGCGCGATGAACCCGGGGCTCGCCTGCGCCTCGAGCACCACGGTGCTGTGCAGCGCCGCGCCCCAATCGGGCTGGGCCATGAACGCCGCCACCACGTAGGTGACGAACACGAGCGAAAGCACCAGGAACACCCGCTGCACCCTCTTGTACGAGCCGCCCACGATGAGCAGCCACACGGCCCCGGCGGCCACCGGCACCGACACGTACTTGGGCACGCCGAACATCTCCATGCCGCTGGCGATGCCCGCGAACTCCGAGAACGTGGTGGCCACGTTGCCCACCAGCAACGCCAGCATGGCGAAGGCGGTCAGCCGTATGCCGAACCGCTCGCGGATGAGCGCGGCGAACCCCTTGCCCGTGACGGCGCCCATGCGCCCGGCGGTGGTCTCCACGATGACCAGCAGCACGCACATGAGCGGGATGACCCACAGCGTGGCGAAGCCGTAGTTCGCACCGGCGGTGGAGTAGGTGGATATGCCACCGGCGTCGTTGCCAGCCATGGCGGTGACGATGCCGGGGCCCATCGCCGCCAATACGAGCCACAGCTTTTTTGGTTTCGCCTGCGCTGACGCGACAGGCGAACCAGCTGACGCTGCGGCTTCGCATGACGCCTCATCTTGCAGCTCCAAGCCCTCGTCGCGTACCGAGGTACGCGTCCTCGCGCTTTCGCTGCAATCTAAGGCATCCTGCGAACCCTCGCTCCTTTTGCCAAGTGCTCGAACCCTTCCGAACTTCATGCCGAAAGCCCCGCGAACCCGCTGAAGCCCGACACGCCGGCCACCTGCAGCAGCACGAGCGTGTACAGCCCCAGGAACAGCACCGATGCCAGCACGATGCCAGCCACCTTCAGGCCGTTGGCGCGCTTCTTCTCGCTGGAAACGTCGTCCTCGATGACGTCCCATGCGTCATCGACGGTCACCACGCCTATCATCTCGCCCGCTTCGTCCACCACGGGCATGGCGGGAATGTCGTACTTGAATATGTCGGCGGCCACTTCTTCCTCGGTCACCTCGGGGGTCACCGACAGCACGTCGCCGTACATGATGGCGCTCATGGGCTTGTCGTCGTCGTTGAGCACCAGCGTGCGCAGCGAGAGCACGCCCACCAGCTTGCCGTAGGCGTCGGCCACGTAGACGTAATGCACCGTGGGGTGGTCGTCGTCCAGCTCGCGCAGCACCTCGGTCACCTCGCGCACCGTGTCGTCGCAGCGCACCGACACGAACTGCGTGGTCATCATGCCACCAGCCGTGCCGTCCTTGTAGCCCAGCAGCTGGCGGATCTCGGCGGCGTCCTCAACGCCCATCAGGCGCAGCAGCGTCTCGGCCTTCTCGTAGGGCAGGTCGCGCACGATGTCGGCGGCGTCGTCGGGGTCCATGTTGCCGATGAGCCGCGCCGCTCGCGCGTCGTCCAGGTCGTCGATGAACTCGGCCTGCTTGTCGTCTTCCATCTCGGACACGGCCTCGGTAGCCCGCGCCTCGTCCAGGTGCTCGAACACGCTGGCGCGCTGCTGCGGGTCGAGCCGCTCCAAGATGTCAGCCACGTCGGCAGGGTGCAGCTCATCCAGGCGCCGATGGGTCACCGAAAGCTGCACCTCGGAAAGGTCGCGGTCGAGCAGGTCCATGTAGTTCCAGGGGATTATCTGCTCGTCCAGGCGCTTGCGCAGCAGCTTGGCGCCACCCACCACCGCGCGCTCCACCAGGGGATGCAGCCCGCGCAGGATGCCGCGCGCGCCCACCTCGGCGCCCAGCAGCCGCAGCTGACGGCCCGATTGAGACAGCTTCAGGTCGTTGACCCGCACCACCTTCATGCCTTGGGTGTCGACTATCTGGTGGTTGAGCAGGTCGCGCGCCAGCAGCACCTCGTCGGGCTGCAGGTAGCTGAAGCGGATGTCGTGGGCGTCCACGGCCAGGCCGATGCCGTCGTCGTCGCACTGCGCCACGTACTTGCGCCACGAGATCATGAACGGCACCTTCCCCGGCCCTTGGAAGGCCAGGCTGGTTATGCGCGGGAACACCTCGCCAGTGGATATGGCCAGGTCGGACACGGTGCCGATCTTCTCACCCGGCGCGTCGACGACGGGCTTCCCCAGCATTTGAGACAGGTAGAGCATGGGTATACGTCCTTTGGGCTAGCAGCTTCTTCCGGCCGCCAGCGCAAAGGCGCGAGGGCCGAAAGTTACATACTGTGAGGCTTCGGTTTTCGAACCTTCACGTACGTTCCTTTCACTCGGTTCATAGGTGCGCGCCCGGCAACGGGCACAGCATTAAGAGTATAGGCCAGTTGAGCGGCTAAGACCAGCAGGAATGGAATTGCGGCCGTCAGCTGTGCCGGCTGCGGCTGCCAATTGCGACGGCAGCTGCCCGCTCCCCAGCGGCCCGCTGCCAGCGCCTACAGCGACACGCGGCCCTCGAACGCGCGGCCGAGCGTCACCTCGTCGGCGAACTCCAGGTCGCCGCCGACGGGCAGGCCGCTAGCCGGCCGCGTCACCTTGACGTCCAAGGGCTTGATGAGGCGCGCTAGGTACGCCGCGGTGGTCTCGCCTTCGATGTTGGGATTGGTGGCCAGCACCACCTCGGACACATCGCTGCTGGCTAGGCGCTTCATGAGCTCGGCGATGCGCAGCTCGTCGGGCCCGATGCCCTCCATGGGCGCCAGCTCGCCGCCCAGCACATGGTACACGCCATCGAACACGGCGGTGCGCTCGATGGGCGGGATGTCGCGCGGCTCGCTGACCACGCAGATGACGCTGCGGTCGCGCTTGGGGCTCGCGCAGATCTCGCACAGGTCGGCTTCGGCATAGTTGAAGCACCGCTCGCAGAAGCGCACGGTGTCCTTCACCTCGCTGATGGCCTCGGCCAGGCGCATGGCGCTCGCGCGGTCGGTGTTCAGCACGTAGTACACCATGCGCTGGGCTGACTTGGGGCCCACGCCGGGCAGTCGCTCGAACTCGTCGAGCAGCTTCTGTATGGAAGGGGCAGATTGCATTTAGAACGGCAAGTTCATCCCGCCCATGACGGAGTTCATGCGGTTGTTGGCTTCCTCGGCCGCGGTGCGCAGCGCCTCGTTCACGGCCGCCAGCACCATGTCCTGCAGCATATCCACGTCCTCAGGGTCGATGGCATCGGGGTCGATGGTCACGGCCTTGATGGTCATGTCGCCCTGGGCCACCACCTTCACCATGCCACCGCCGGCGCTGGCCTCGAACTCCATCGCGGCCACTTCCTCCTGGGCGCGGGCAGCGTCGCGCTGCATCTTCTGCGCCTGCTTCATCATCTTCTTCATGTCCATGGTCGGTCTCCTTAGTCGCTGGTCGCGCACAAGGCGCGCGTGCGTTGCGTTCGCTGTCGATTCTACCTTAACGGCTGCTGGCTACTCGGTCACCTCGGTGAAGAACGCGCCCTCGCCGAAGGCCGCCGCCAGCGTGGCGTCCAGGTCAGGGTTGTCGGGCAGCACGGTTGCGGAAGGCTCCGGGGCGGCACCGGCGGCCGCGGGTTCCGGTTGCGCGGAAGGCTGCGAGGCTGGCTGGGCTGAGGGCTCCGCTGCGGGTGCCGCCTCGGGTGCCTGGGCGGCCTGCGCGGCGGGCGCTGCCTCATAGGACGGGGAAGGCGCCGGGGCATCATCCCACGGAGCGATGTCGTCGTAGGCATCGAGCGGCACCTCGTCGTAGGGCACGGCGTTGTCCGGCGCCGGCTCCGACGTCGGCTGCGGTCGCGCCTGAGGCTGGGCTTGCGCTTGCGGCTCGGTGCGCGCAGCAGCTGGCTGGGCCGTCGAAGCTGCTTGGGCTGCCGGCGCGGCCGCCGCGCCGCCCTTGGTCAGCATGAACGCCATGGGCGTGCCGCACACATGCTGGATGGCCTCGGCCAGCTCCTCCTGCACGTTGGCCTTGTTGGCCGTCGAGAACGCAAACTCGTTCTCAACCGGGAACTCTATCTTCAAGGTGCTGGTGGCGGCATCGAACACCGCCTTGGTGCCCAGGAACAGCACGCCATGGGCGGCTGCCTTGTTCTTGAGCGTGGTCATCACCTGCTGCCACACGCGCTGGAGCGCTGCGGGGTTCTGCAAGTCGGCGCAGAGCTTCTCGGGCAACGGGCCGCCCGCCCCAGCCGCTGCGGGCTGGGCGCTGGCCTGGGCCGCGGGCTGGCCTTGCGCCGCCTCGCTGGCCGCCACTGACGGCTCCGCGGCTGGCACCGGCTCAGCCGCGGCCGCCGGCTGGCTGCCCGTAGCCGGCTCGACCGCCGGCGCTTCCGCTACCGCAGCCGCAGCTGCTTCGGCAACCGGCGCGCTCGCAGCCGCGGCACCTTCCGCAACCTGAGCTGCCACCGGGGCGACCGCTGCCGCTTGCGCAGGCGCAGCCTCCACTGCCGGCTCGAACGCAACAGCGCCCGCCCCCGTTGTCGCAGGCGCAGCCGCCGCCGTAGCCGCAGATGCATCCGCAGCCACCGCCGTGGCAACCGGCGCTGCCGCGGCCGCCGAGCCTGTCGCCCGCGCCGAATACCCCTGCTCCAGGGCCTCGATGCGCTCGGCCAACGCCTCCAGCGTCAGGTCGGAATCGGGGCGCACCATGCGCGTCAGGGCTATCTCGAACGCCAGGCGCGGGTTCGTGGCCACGCGCAGCTCGGCGGTCAGGTCACCCAGCACGCCCAGCATGCGCGCCAGCCGGTCGGCGCCGAACAGCGGCAGCTCCTCGGTCAGCTCGCGCCGAGCCGTCTCGCCCATGTCGGCCACCAGGTCATCGTGGCCCTCGGCCAGTGACATCACGTACATGGTGCGCACGCGCTCGGCCAGGTCGTGCACGAACTGGGCTAGGTCGGCACCCGTTTCCATGTAGTCGGCCGTCCAGCGGAAGCACGCCGCCACGTCGCGCGCGCCTATGAAGCGCACGATCTCGGCCAGGTCGGTGGAGTCCAGCGCGCCCAGCATGCGCTCGGCCGCCTCGCGCGTCACCTTTCCCTCGCCGAAGGTTATCAGCTGCTCGAGCGAGGTCAGCGCGTCGCGCATGCCGCCTTCGGCCCGCTGCGCCACCAGCTCCAGCGCATCGCCTTCGAACTCGATGCCCTCTTCCATGCAGATGGCGCCCAGTCGCGACACGATCTCCTCGTTGGAGATGCGGCGGAAGTCGAACCGCTGGCAGCGGCTCTGGATGGTCTCGAGCACCTTGTGCGGGTCGGTGGTGCACATGATGAACACCACGTGGCCGGGCGGCTCTTCCAGCGTCTTGAGCAGCGCGTTGAACGCCGCGGTGGACAGCATGTGCACCTCGTCGATGATGTACACCTTGTAGCGGCCCCGCGTCGGCGCGTAGTTCACACGGCCGATTATCTCCTCGCGCACGTTCTCGACGCCGGTGCGGCTGGCGGCGTCCAGCTCGTAGACGTCGGGGTGGCTGCCCTCGGCTATCTGCATGCACTGGTCGCACGTGCCGTCAGGCTCGGCCGTGGGGCCCTTCTCGCACAGCAGCGCCTTGGCCAGCAGGCGCGCCGTGGTGGTCTTGCCCGTGCCGCGCGGCCCCGTGAACAGATAGGCGTGGCTCACCTTGTCGGTGGCGATGGCGTTCTTTATGGTGCGCTCGATGTGCTCTTGGCCCACCACATCCTCGAACACCTGCGGGCGGTACTTGCGGTAAAGCGCCTCAGCCATGGTTCGCCTCCGTCGGCCCGTCGGCCTTCTTCTTGCGCGAGCTCAGAGCGCCCTTCACGGCGCCGATGATGGCCGGCGCCACCGACACGGCCACGATGCCCAGCACGATCACCTCGAAGTGCTCCTGCACGAACGGCACGCCGCCGAAGAAGTAGCCCGTCAGCACGAACAAGCTCACCCATGCCACGCCGCCGATGCAGTTCCACAGCGTGAACTTGGCGAAGTTCATGTGCCCCGTGCCCGCGATGAACGGCGCGAACGTGCGGAAGAACGGCATGAAGCGCGTGATGACGATGGTCAGGCCGCCGTACTTGGCGAAGAAGTGGTCGAGCTTGGCCATGCGCTCGGGCGTGAGCGCCTTCACCTTGCCCGAGTCGATGATGCGGTGCCCCAAAAAGCGCGCTATCCAGTAGTTGGACGTGTTGCCCAGGATGGCCGCCGCGTAGAACACGATGAGGCTGGCCGCCAGGTTGAGGCCGCCGCCGTCAGCCGAGAACACGCCCACTGCGAACAGCAGCGAATCGCCCGGCAAGAACGGGAAGAACACCACGCCGGTCTCCACGAACACGATGAGGAACAGCGGCGAGTACACCCACACCGGCCCCAGCGCGATTATCCAGCTGGCGATGAAGCCGCGCGGGTCGCGCAGCAGGTTGACGAAGAACTCGAGGATGGCCACGGGCAGCCTTTCATCGGGAACGGCGCCCGGCCACAGCTTGCAGCCCCTGGCCTGCGCCGTCGCATCGGACGTTCCGCAATACGACGTGCAAGTGCGCCGGATAGGCTTGGGCGCTCGTCAGCGGTCCCTTATGGCTGCTTCCTCCCGGACCTGACCAGGTTCGGAACTTGTCGCCGCCCAAACCCATCCGACGCACTCACGTCGAACTTCGTAAGTATAGCAAAGGCGGCCAAGCGAACCCTAGCCGCCCCTGTCGTTCCCTAGAAAAACTCCTCGGCCGCTGAAGCTACAGCGTGCGCAGGTTCACTTCCTTCAGCTGGCGCGCCGCCACGCTGCCCGGCGCCCCGGTCATGGGGTCGCTCGCGCTGCTCGTCTTGGGGAAGGCGATGACGTCGCGGATGGAGTCCTTGCCGGCCAGCAGCATGACCAGGCGATCGAGCCCCAGCGCGATGCCGCCGTGGGGCGGGGCACCCAGCTCCAGCGCGTGGATAAGGTGGCCGAACTTCTCGTCTATCTGCTCGTCGGTCAGGCCGCACACGCGCAGCACGCGGCGCTGCTCCTCGGCGTTGTGGATGCGGATGGTGCCGCCGCCCACCTCGAAGCCGTCCATGACCAGGTCGTAGGAGTAGCTGCCGCACTCGAGCGGCGCCGTCTCCAGCTTGTCCAGGTCGTCGTCGAGCACGTGCGTGAAGGGGTGATGCTCCGCAGCGTACTTCTTCTCGTCCTCGTCGTACTTGAACATGGGGAAGTCCACCACCCACAACAGGCTGTGGCCCGGTCGCGGCACGTCCAGCGCGTCGGCCATGTGCAGGCGCAGCGCGCTCAGCACGGCGTTGGCAATCTCGGGCTTGTCAGCCGCGAACAGCAGCAGGTCGCCCGGTTCCACGTCCATGGCAGACTTGAGGGCGGCCCATTCCTCGTCGGTGAAGAACTTCTTGATGGGGCTCTTCTCGTCGCCGCCGGTGGTGAACGCCACCCAAGCCATGCCCTTCGCGCCGTTCGCTTCGGCGATGGTAGCCAGCTTCTCCACGTCGCCGCGGCTCCAGTCACCAGCGCCCTTGGCGTTGATGGACTTCACCACGCCGCCAGACTGCGCCACGCTGCTGAACACCTTGAAGCCGGTGTCCTTCACTATGTCGGTTATGTCGTGCAGCTCCATGCCGAAGCGCACGTCGGGGCGGTCGTTGCCGAAGCGCTCCATCGACTCGGCGTAGGGCATGCGCTGCAGCGGGAAGGCCACGTCGTCCACGCCGGCAGCTTTCAGCACCTCGGCCATGACGCCTTCCATCATGTTCATCACGTCGTCGCCCTGCACGAAGCTCATCTCGATGTCCACCTGGGTGAACTCCGGCTGGCGGTCGGCGCGCAGGTCTTCGTCGCGGAAGCAGCGGGCTATCTGGTAGTAGCGCTCGACGCCGGCGCACATGAGCATCTGCTTGAACTGCTGGGGGCTCTGGGGCAGCGCGTAGAACTTGCCCGGGTTCGGGCGGCTGGGCACGATGTAGTCTCGGGCGCCCTCGGGCGTGGAGTTCGCCAGAATGGGCGTCTCGATCTCCAGGAAGCCGCGCTCGTCCAGCGCCCGACGCATGGCCTGGGCCACCGTGTGGCGCAGCGTCAAGCTCGACAGCATCTCGGGGCGGCGGATGTCCAGGTAGCGCCACTTCATGCGGGTGGTCTCGTCGGTCTCGATGCCGTCTTCGATGGAGAACGGCGGGGTCACGCTGGTGTTGAGCACCTCGACGGCGCTGGCCAGCACCTCGATCTCGCCCGTTTCCATGTTGGGGTTCACCGCCTCGGCAGCGCGGGCGCGCACGGTGCCGGTCACCTTGAGCACGTACTCGCGGCCCAGGTGCTCGGCCGTGGCGAAGTCCTCGGGCGTCACGCAATCGGGGTCGACCACCACCTGGGTGTAGCCGGTGCGGTCGCGCAAGTCTATGAAGATGAGGCCGCCGTGGTCGCGCGTGTGCCATGCCCAGCCGGTCAGCGTCACCTCGCGGCCGATGTCGGCGGGGCGCAGCTGCCCGTCGGTGGCCGTGTGCATGCAGTACTCGTTGGTGAAATCTTGTGCCATAGTGCTCTGAATCTCCCTCGGGAACAGGTAAAAGCCAGTCCGCCTATCCTATCACAGAAGCGCCTGCGAAAGCTCGGCGGCCACGCTGTCCAGCGCGACCGGGAACTCCTCATGCGACGCCATGTCGCGCAGGGTCACCTGGCCGCGGGCCAGCTCGTCGGGGCCGAGCACCGCCACTCGCGCCGCACCTAGCTTGTCCGCCAGCTTGAACTGGCTCTTCAGGCTGCGGTGCTGGTGGTCCATCTCGCAGATGTAGCCCGCGTCGCGGCATTGCTGCACCAGCGTGAAGGCGTGCGCGCGCACCCCATCGTCCACGCAGGCCACGAACAGGTCGCAGCGCTGGGCCCGCGGCAGCTCGACGCCGGCCGCCTCCAGCGCCAGCACGCAACGCTCGAAGCCCAGCGCGAAGCCGAGCCCCGGCGTGGGACGGCCGCCCACTTCCTCGGCCAGCTTGTCATAGCGGCCGCCGCCGCCGATGGCGTTCTGCGACCCCATGCCGTCGGTGGCCTGCACTTCGAACACGGTGCGCGTGTAGTAGTCGAGCCCGCGCACGAGGGCCGGATCCTCCTCGTAGGCGATGCCCGCGCCATCGAGCAGCGCCTTCACCGCATCGTAGTGCTCGCGGCAGCCCTCGCACAGATGGTCGGTTATCTTCGGCGCATCAGCCATGACCGTCGCGCACGTCTCGTTCTTGCAGTCGAAGGCGCGCAGAGGGTTCAGCTCGGCGCGGGTCATGCACGTCTCGCACAGCTCGGCCGCGTGCTCGTCCATGTAGGCCTTCACCAGCTCGCGATAGGGCGGCCGGCACTGCTCGCAGCCCATGGAGTTCAGCAGCAGGCGCATGGAGGCGCGCGGGATGCCCACCTTCTCGTAGAAGCGCATGAGCATGATGATGGCCTCGGCGTCGATGGTAGGCTCCTCGGCCCCCAGGCACTCGACTCCTATCTGGTTGAACTGGCGCTGGCGGCCCTTCTGCGGGCGCTCGGCGCGGAACATCGGCCCGGCGTACATGAGCTTCGCCGGTGCGGCGCCCTGGGGCACCAAGTCGTGCTGCACCACGGCGCGCACGGTGCCAGCCGTGCCCTCGGGGCGCAGGCTCAGGCGGCCCTTGGCCTTCGGAGCCTTCCCTTCCTCGAGCCAGCGGCGCAGGTTCTCGCCCGATATGGCGGTGAACATCTCCTTGGACACCACGTCGGTGGCCTCGCCGATGCCGCGCACGAACAGCTCGGTCTGCTCGATGATGGGCGTGTCGATGGGCAGGTAGCCGTAGCGGCCGAACACCTCAGCCGCCGTGCCCTTGAACCGCTCCCAGAACAGCGCCTCATCGGGCAGCAGGTCGCGGGTGCCTTCCGGTGCGTTTATAGCCATCGAAGCTCCTTGGTCGTGCTCAGTCGTTGCTTGGAATCAACATACCACGCAGGGGCCGAGCACGGCCAGCGCCGCACAGCGCCGGAGCGGGTATCTGGGGCGGGCGACCAGGCGGAAGGCCCTACAGGCGCTCCGCCACCAAGTCGCCCATGGCCGCGCAGCCTACCACCTTGTCGGCGGGCGTGCCCACATCCTTTATGTCGCCGGTGCGCCAGCCCTCGTCCAGCACCGTGGTCACGGCGCGGCGCACGTCATCGGCGGCCGCTTCCGCATCGAAGCTGTAGCGCAGCATCATCTCCACCGAAAGGACCTGGGCCAGCGGGTTCGCCACGCCTAAGCCAGCTATGTCGGGCGCGCTGCCGTGGCTCGGCTCGTAGAGCGCCGTGCCGTCGCCCAGGCTGGCGCTGGCCAGCATGCCCAGCGAGCCGGTTATCTGAGCTGCCTCGTCGGACAGTATGTCGCCGAACATGTTCTCGGTCACCACCACGTCGAAGTCGGCCGGGCGGCTTATCAGCTGCATGGCGGCGTTGTCCACCAGCATGTCCACCAGCTCTATCTCGGGGAAGTCGGCGTCGTGCACGGCGTGGACCACCTCGCGCCACAGGCGGCTCGTCTCCAGCACGTTGGCCTTGTCGATGGAGTGCACGCGGCCACGGCGCTTGGACGCCGCCTCGAAGGCCTTGCGCGCGATGCGCTCGATCTCGTACTCGCGGTACTCCAGCGTGTCGAAGGCCCGCTGGCCATTGCTGCCGCCGGGGCCGGCGCCTTCCTCGTCGTAGAAGCGCATGCGCTCGCCGAAGTACAGACCGCCGGTCAACTCGCGTACTATCATGAGGTCCACGCCATCGATGACCTGGGGCTTCAACGTGGACGCATCGGCCAGAGCGCTGAATATCTGCACGGGGCGCAGGTTGGTGTACAGGCCCAGTTCCTTGCGGATGCCCAGCAGCCCCTGCTCGGGGCGCGGGCGGTTGGGGTCGGTGGTATCCCACTGAGGGCCGCCCACCGCGGCCAGCAGCACCGCGTCGGCTGCCTTGGCAGCATCAAGCGTAGCCGCGGGCAGCGCCTCGCCGCACGCATCGATGGCGCAGCCGCCTATGAGCGCCTCGGTGTAATCGAACGCCATGCCGTGCTTGGCGCCCACCGCATCGAGCACCTTGCAGCCCTCGGCGATTATCTCGGGCCCGATGCCATCACCGGGCAAAAGGCAAACGTTGTAGGTGTTCATATCTGCTATCCTTCCTGCTATAATAAGGGCGCTAGCGAAGCCCGTAGGTTGTGATCCTGGGCGGGCGGCGCAAGCTATATGAATTGGTTAGGACCGGTTGCCGCCGGTCCTTCCCTTTTCAGCTCTCGTCATCCGTTGATGCTTATATTCCCTTAGTACTTCGAGTATAAACCCGGCAACCGTGGCAAAGGCTGCTACAGCATTCAGGATTTCACGGAACAGGTCCATAGGCGTCACCCCCTTTCGGGAGCACCGCCCGCATGCGGACTTCGCTAGCGCTAATCCATTTTACTCTTTAATTCGCTACATAAAAACACGTCACGCAAGCTTCTTCTGCCAGCGCGCCACCAGGCCGCCTGCTTCGATTATCTCGGCGATGAACGGCGGGAACGGCTGCGCCTGGAACACGGCGCCCGTCGTCTCGTCGGTGATGGTGCCCGTCTCGGTATCGACGCTCACGGTATCGCCCGCCTTGATGGCGTCCACCGCCTCGGGGCACTCCAAAATGGCCAGCCCCGTGTTGATGGCATTTCGGTAGAAGATGCGCGCGAAGCTCTTGGCTATGACCGCGTCGACGCCCGCTGCCTTGATGGCGATCGGGGCGTGCTCGCGCGAGCTGCCGCAGCCGAAGTTCTCCTCCGCCACTATCACGTCGCCGGGCTGCACGCGCTCGACGAACGCGGTGTCCAGGTCTTCCAGGCAATGCTTGGCCAGCTCGGCCGGGTCGGACGTGTTCAGGTAGCGCGCCGGTATGATGACGTCGGTGTCGATGTCGCGCCCGTAGCGATGAGCGGTTCCCTTGTACTTCATGTCGTTCCTATCTCCTCTATAAAGCGCTCTCAGCCCAAGTCTTCCGGCAGGCCAATATGCCCCAGCACCGCGCTGGCCGCCGCCACAGCCGGGCTGGACAGATACACCTCCGAGGTCGGGTCGCCCATGCGGCCGACGAAGTTGCGGTTGGTGGTGGCTATGGCGCGCTCGCCCGCCGCCAAGATGCCCATATAGCCGCCCAGGCAGGGGCCGCACGTAGGCGTGGACACCGCGCAGTTGGCGTCCAAGAACACATCCATCAGCCCCTCGTCGATGCACGCGCGGTACACCTGCTGGGTAGCCGGAATCACGATGCAGCGCACATCGGGGTGCACCTTGCGCCCGCGCAGCACAGCGGCCGCCTGGCGCATGTCGTCGAGCCGCCCGTTGGTGCAGCTGCCGATGACCGCCTGGTCTATGCGCACGTCGCGCGCTTCAGCCACCGGACGCGTGTTGCTGGGCAGATGCGGGAAGGCCACGGTGGGCACGATGTCGGCCGCGTCGATGGAAACGACGTCGGCGAATTCCGCGTCGTCATCGGAATAGTAGGCCGTGTAGGGGCGCTCCACCCGCCCGTCCATGTAAGCGCGGGTGACGTCGTCCACGGGAATGAGCCCCGCCTTGCCGCCCGCCTCGATGGCCATGTTCGATATGCTCAGGCGCTCGTCCATGGGCAGGGCCTCGATGGCGCTGCCGGTGAACTCCATGGCCTTGTACAGGGCGCCGTCCACCCCTATCATGCCGATGATGTGCAGGATGACGTCCTTGCCCGTCACGCCCGGCGCCAGCTTTCCATCCACCACGAACTTGATGGTCTCGGGCACCTTGAACCACGCCTTGCCCGTGGCCATGCCCACCCCGGCATCGGTGGAGCCCACGCCCGTGGAGAAGGCCCCCAGCGCACCATAGGTGCACGTGTGGCTGTCGGCGCCTATCATCAGGTCGCCCGCGCCCACCACGCCCTGCTCGGGCAGCAGCGCGTGCTCAACGCCCATGCAGCCCACCTCGTAGTAGTGGGTCACGCCCTGGGCCTTTGCGAAGTCGCGCACTATCTTGGCCTGCTCGGCGCTCTTGATGTCCTTGTTGGGAACGTAGTGGTCGGGCACCAACACCACGCGCTCAGGGTCGAATACGCGACCGGTTATCTCGTTCACCTTGGCAATGGCGATGGGCGCCGTCACGTCATTGGCCAGCACCAGGTCAAGGTCGCACTCGATGAGCTGCCCGGGCTGGACCTCGTCCAAGCCCGCGTGTGCGGCCAGAATCTTCTCGGCCATGGTCATAGGTCGTGCCACGGCGGGGCCTCCTTCTCGAAACGCGCTGTACGCAGATAAGTGAAACCGTTTCATTCTAGCACCGGCGCCCCAAAGGCCGGGTACTCTTCCCACGATTTTACCCGCTTGCAACACCCGCCTGCGGCCCCAGCCCACAAGCAAGTCGCCGTTTCTCCCAACCCTTGCCAAACGCAAATCAAGGCAATACTATGTTAAAAACTTTCCAATCATGCAAGTTTTTTAGATTAGGAAAATATCATGATTGAACGGGAAAAATATCTTAATCAGCTTCTTCTTTTCAAGGACACCGGCCTCATAAAGGTAGTTACCGGCGTAAGAAGGTGCGGAAAATCATCGCTTCTTGCCCTCATGCAGGAGCGCCTGAGGCAAGAAGGCGTCGAAGCGAATCGCATAATCTCCTTCCAGATGGAATCCATGGAGTTCGACGCCATCCGCGATTATCAAAGCCTCTACGCAACCGTGAAGGGCCGCATAGAGAGCATACCCCGCCCCTACCTGTTCTTCGACGAGCTGCAAGAAGTAGAAGGCTGGGAACGCACCATCAATTCCCTGCGCGCCGACGGCGACTGCGATATCTACATCACCGGCTCCAATGCCCACCTGCTGTCGAGCGAGCTTTCCACGCTGCTTTCCGGGCGCTACGTCGAAGTCGAGATGCTCCCGCTCGTGTTCTCCGAGTACCTGGCCTTCCGCGGAATCGCCGCTCCCGCCACCCATGACCCCCAGGCCATCGCAGAAGACCGCGACGGCTCGCCGGTCTCCCTCGGGATGCTGTTCGAGCAATTCCGCGAGTACGGAGGCTTCCCCTTCCTCAGTTTCTCTGAGCCAAGCCGCGACGAGCACCGCCTCTACCTCAAGTCGCTCTACGACACGGTAGTCATACGAGACATCCTTGAGCGCGACCGGCGCAAGGGCGCGCGCTTGCCGCGCAACGGGCGCTTGCTCGAGCGCATCTGCCGGTTCTTGGCCGACAACATCGGCAACGAGAACTCGCCCCACAGCATCGCCAACGCCCTGCGCTCGAACTCGGAGAAGGCATCGAGCGACACGGTGGGCGCCTACATCAGTTCGCTTTGCGATGCGTACCTTTTCTACCCTGCCAAGCGGTATGACATCAAAGGGAAAGAGCTGCTGAAGACCAACGGCAAGCATTACATCGTCGACACGGGACTGCGGAGCTTCCTCGACGGTTATCGCAACTCCGACCCGGGGCGCACACTCGAGAACATCGTCTACCTGCAGCTTCTTTATGCAGGCTACGAGGTGGCTGTCGGAAAGCTACGCCAAGGAGAGGTCGACTTCGTCGCCACGCGTGACAGCGAACGCTTCTACATCCAGGTGTGCGAGGACATGCGAGACGAGGCAACCCTCGACCGCGAGCTGCGGCCGCTGCGAGCCATAGGCGATGCTTACCCCAAGATGGTGGTGACCGGACAAGGCTCGTATCCGCGGAACATCGATGGGATTGCCATCCGCAGCATCACCGAGTTCCTTCTGAAGCCGTCCTTGTAGGGGGGCGGCTTCAGCAAGCGCGGCCCTATGCCAACGCCACCGTGTAGTACACCGAGCAAACTGGCGTCGGGTCGGCATGTTCGACAAGCGAGGTCTGCACCTCGGGCGGCATGGTGAAGCGGTAGCTTATGGGCACGCGGGCTCCGTAGCTTGCCATGGTGAGGGCTTGGAGCTTGGATGCGTCGGATTCGGTTGCGGAAGAGCCCAAGGAGAAGCGGGCGTTGGGAGAGGCGCCGTTGTTCGCTAGCACCTCGAGGAACACGTCAGATACGTTGCCCGCGCCGAAGAGCTCCTTCGCGCCATCAAGCGGGGTGAGGCCCACCTCTGCCACCTTAAGAGGCTCGCCGCAGCGCGACTCGATGCAGCCCGTCGCCTCCTTGGGCGCTTCCAGCCCGAGCACGTCGACTTGGGCCTCTACCTCAAGGGGGACCACCGCCGATATGGTCGCATCCCACTGGGCGAAGAGCGTGGCCGTGCCGCTCGTGGCGAGGTTGGGCTTGGCGAGGGCGATGCCTGCTTGATAAGTCGTCCCGCTGCCATCGGCTCTCGTGTTCCATCCTAGGAACCGATACCCGTTGCGGGCCCCTGGCGCTGGCAGCGTCACGTCCTGGTCGTAGGTGGCGCTGATGGAGGGCACTTCTGGCCCGCCTTGGGTGTCGAAGGCGATGGCGTAGGGGCTGGCAGCCCAGCGAGCATAGAGGGTCGTATTCTTGGCCTTGTCCCATGTCTTCCCCGACACTGCCTTGTTGCTCGCATCGTAGTACATGGTGCCGCCCGTTGCCGCGCTCGTGTCGTACCATCCCTTGAAGGTATAGCCGTCTTTCTTCGGCTTGTTGGCGTTGATGGCTGGCAGCGCGCTGTCGAAGGTGGCGGTCGCATCGGCTGGCTTGCTGTTGGCCTCGTCCTTGCCGCCGTTGATGTTGAATGAGACGGTGTACTTGTTAGGGGTCTCCGCTAGATAGAGCGTCTTAGTGCCAGAAGTTGCAAGGTTCTTCTGAGAGCTTCCGAACTCGTAAGTCTTCTCCGTTTGTCCTTTCGCTGTGGCCCATCCGACCGCGGAATATCCTGTGCTTATTCCACTACTCGGCTCAGAAGCAAGGTTGCGAGCGGTGTCGTATTTGAAGTTCGCATCACTTGATAGCTTGGTTGTGCCTGCCTTGTTCCAGTACTCAACCGTATAAGGGTTGGCAGCCCAGCGAGCATAGAGGGTCGTATTCTTGGCCTTGTCCCATGTCTTCCCCGACACTGCCTTGTTGCTCGCATCGTAGTACATGGTGCCGCCCGTTGCCGCGCTCGTGTCGTACCATCCCTTGAAGGTATAGCCGTCTTTCTTCGGCTTGTTGGCGTTGATGGCTGGCAGCGCGCTGTCGAAGGTGGCGGTCGCATCGGCTGGCTTGCTGTTGGCCTCGTCCTTGCCGCCGTTGATGTTGAATGAGACGGTGTACTTGTTAGGGGTCTCCGCTAGATAGAGCGTCTTAGTGCCAGAAGTTGCAAGGTTCTTCTGAGAGCTTCCGAACTCGTAAGTCTTCTCCGTTTGTCCTTTCGCTGTGGCCCATCCGACCGCGGAATATCCTGTGCTTATTCCACTACTCGGCTCAGAAGCAAGGTTGCGAGCGGTGTCGTATTTGAAGTTCGCATCACTTGATAGCTTGGTTGTGCCTGCCTTGTTCCAGTACTCAACCGTATAAGGGTTGGCAGCCCAGCGAGCATAGAGCTTGGTGTCTTTGGCCTTGTCCCATGCCTTCCCCGACACTGCCCTGTTGCTCGCATCGTAGTACATGGTGCCACCCGTTGCCGCGCTCGTGTCGTACCATCCTTTGAAGGTGTAGCCATCCCGCTTCGGCTTGTTGGCATTGATGGCAGGTAGCTTACTGTCGAAGGTGGCGGTCACGTCGGCTGGCTTGTTGTTGGCCTCGTTCTTGCCGCCGTTGACGTCGAATGAGATGGTGTACTTGTTTGCCTGCCATTTTGGATAGATGTTCGGCGAGGTGCTCAGCCAAATACCCTGAGATATAAGCGCCTTCGTATCCGCAGTATACGACCACCCTACTACCGTCCATCCGGCCGTACCTGAAACAATATCGTATACAAGTAAGGCGTTATTGTTTGCCGTGTTCACGACGAAGGATCCAAATTCATTGATATACCAGCTACTGCCCGAAAAAGCCATGGACCCATCTTTTGCAATTTGGCTAGACGAGGCGACGGACCAGTCAGTAGTGCGTTTAAGTCTTGCGATCAAAGCATGACCGTTCCCGTAAACACGCGGGTTTGCTGCACTTGCCCTCATTAAATCAGCATCATTCAACGAAACCGGACAATCCATAGCCGCACGCTCACCCTGCAAAAACAGCCCAACGTTCTGCCATACCTCTAAACAGCCAGTAGCGGCAAGACGCACCTCGATGTTTTCCGGTTCAGCTTCCGGCAGGTCATCATCGGCTGAAGAAAAGGCCACGAGGACAGTCAACTGGGTACCGCTCTTGCCCCCGTTCCCATCATCAGTGACGGATGCAGCGGGCAAGCTCACGGTAGGTATCGCGCGGAAGACGTCGGGGCTGATGGAGTTGACGCTCGCTGGCGCGTTGATGGTCGCAAGGTTCGCGCAGGCTTCCATCGCGCCAGCGGCTATCGTCGTGCAGCCGTCGCGAATGGTTATCTCTTCTGCTCCTGCTGGTACGCGGAGCAGGGTCGTGAGGTCGGATGTATAGAGAAGACCGTTCTCCGAGGCGAATGCTGCGCCGTCCTCCACGGAGATGGCATCCACCAGCGAGCAATGCGAGAACTTGCCAGGGTCTGCCACCTCCGCTTCCCTAGGAAGGAGGACGGCGCCCACCCTGCCCTCGGGAATGAGCAGGAGGCGGGTCTTGTCGGCGCTGTAGAGCGCGCCATCGAATGAGGAATAGGTTTGGTTGTCCTCGGCGACGGTGACGTTCGCCACGTCGCTCGAGCGGAACGCGCGGTCGTCCACATCGCTCACGCTCGCGGGCAACATAACGTCCGTCACGCCTGAGAGGTAGAAGGCGTAGGGGGAAATGGATGCGAGGGTGTAGGTGGCACCCTCGTAGGTGATGGTTTCGGGGAGAGCGAGGTTAGCCAAGCCAGCTCCGCTGGCTTGATTTGAATTGGATTCTTCGACCCCGGCAGATTCGCTGCCTTCGCTCAGAATGACAGAAGGAGCAACGCCGATGAGCTCGATGGTCGATTCGTCGATGACGGCGTATGTGAGGCCGTCGACCGTAAAGGAGCCGATGACAGGTTCGCCATCGAGGGCAACATCGGAGTTGATGAAGCTCGAAGGCGCGCCGACCAGCCCAGAGGCCAAAGTCAGTGGCTTTGTATCGGACCCTTCGACTTCGCCGCTTTCGGCGGCTCCGCTCAGGATGACGTCAGAGCCAGAAGCTTCGGTCGAGGGGTCCGATGGGGGTTGAGGCGAAGTTGGCACCTCTGAGCCGAATGCCCCCTCGGACCCCTCGGCCCCAGAGCGCCCATCTTCTGCAAGCGCAGAAGCAGGCACGAGGGCAAGCGAAAGCAGTGCTGCGATGATGCAGGCAGTGATCTTGCGTGCAAGCGCGAATGAGGCGGACGTTCCCATGCGGCCGGCTCCTCCCGAGTATGTATGTTCCCGTCATACTGCGGAGGAGACCCGTGCGACTCGCTGTTGCCCCTTCAAGGTGCTCTCATCCTTGAAGATGTTCTCGAAAACGAGGAGGGCATCCACCACAGTCGCCAGAAAGCAAGATTGCGCACAACTTCGAATACACGAAATGCCGATGGTTTCCGCAGAAACCCACAGTCTTGAAAGGCAGATGCCCTCTTCATGTTGGGTTACCAGCGGAAGAACCTTCTTGGGATTCCGAAAACGATATTCTGTTGTACGCACCTTCCCTTGCGGGAAGCCGCTTTCTGGCACCTGCGACTATAGCAAGCACCCACGAATCTTGCAAGAAAAGCGCTAGGGAAAAATCGCGCACTACTCGAAACCCCAGATAAGAGCTTTGAGCCTAAGGCAGAATAAGGATCACCGAACTGTCGACAGGAACTGCTCAGCCTATCCGAGCAAGAAGCTGAACCGTCAGCGCAACCAGGCTAGCCCCGCTACTTGCGCTTGTTCAGCCGCTGGGACTGGCGCGCCTCGCGGGCGTAGCGCTGGGCGTCGCGGGCGTAGCGCTGGGCGTCGCGGGCGTAGCGCTGGGCCTCGCGCACGCGGGCTTTCTCGCGCGTCTCGGCACGCTTCTCGTCATACAGCGGTATATGGATGGTGAACGTGGCGCCCACGCCCTTCTCGCCTTCCACCTGCACCCACCCGCCGTGGCGGTCGACGATCTCCTTCACCACGGCCAAGCCCACGCCCAAGCCGCCAGTCTCGCGGTTGCGGCCGCCCTCGGCACGCCAGAAGCGCGAGAACACCATCTTGGCCTCGTCGCGCGTCAGGCCGATGCCGGTATCCTCCACGCTGATGGAGGCCATGATGTCGCCGCCCTTCACGCGCACGGCTATCCGGCCGCCTTCGGGGGTGTAGCGCACGGCGTTGGAGATGAGGTTCGCCACCGCTTGGCGCAGCATGTCAGGGTCGCCCTTCACGATGACGTTGGGCTGGGCGGAGTAATGGATCATCAAGCCGGAGTCGATGACCAGCACCTCGTGGGCCAGCACCACGCCGCCGATGAGCTCGCCCACGTTGACGATCTCTTCCTTCATGGGGGTGGTGCGGTTCTCGAGCCGCGACAAGCGCAGCAGCGCGTCCACCAGACGCGACAAGCGCTGCACCTCGGAATTCACCGTGAGCAAATGCTCCTCGTCGGCCTTGTAGACACCGTCGACCATGGCCTCCACCGTAGCCTGGATGGCCATGAGGGGCGTGCGCAGCTCGTGGGCCACGTCGGTGGTCAAGCGCCTCTCGAGCATGCGGTCCTTCTCGATGGAAGCCGCCATGGCGTCGAACGCCTCGCCTAGGCGCGATATCTCGTCCTCGCCGCGCAGGTGCGTGCGGGCCGACAGGTCGCCCTCTTGGATGGCGCGCGCGGTGGAGGTTATGCGGTTCAGCGGCCGGACCATGCGCCGTGCGAACAGGTAGCCGATGCAGATGGCCAGCAGCAGCGCTATCGCAGCCGCCACGATGATGGCGAACAGCGGGTCGGTGCGCAGGTCGTGGTCGAACACGAAGGACAGCATGCCCAGCGCCACCAGCACGGTCATGACCACCACCAGCGCGAAGGCCAGCGTCAGCCGCGCCGCGAAGGACAGCTTGCTCGATCGGGAGTTCTTCTCGTTGTCGGTCATAGGGCCAGCCATGCCTGCCAAGCCGCGCATCGCAGGCCGCCCGCGGGCAGCCGTGCGCCAGCGCGCCTAGGCCTTCGCCTTGGTCGGGTCCTCGAAGCGGTAGCCCACGCCGTGCACCGTGTGCAGCCACTTGGGGTCGCGCGGGTTGTCGCCTATCTTGGCGCGCAGGTTCTTCACGTGCGAATCGATGGTGCGCTCGTAGCCCTCGAAGTCGTAGCCGAGCACCTTCTCCACCAGCTCCATGCGCGAGTACACGCGGCCCGGGTAGCGCGAGAGCGTGGTGAGCAGCTTGAACTCGCTGGCCGTGAGGTCTATCTCTTCGCCGTTGACCAGCACCTTGTGGCCCGACACGTCGATGGTCAGCTCGCCGAACTCCAGCACCTCGCGTTGCGGCTCGGAGTCGGAATGCACGCGGCGCAGCAGGGCGCGCACGCGGGCCACCAGCTCGCGCGGGCTGAACGGCTTGACCAGGTAGTCGTCGGCGCCCAGCTCGAGCCCGATGATGCGGTCTTCCACCTCGCCCTTGGCCGTCAGCATGATGATGGGCACATCAGAGTTGTCGCGGATGACGCGGCACACGCGCTCGCCGGTAACCTTGGGCAGCATGAGGTCGAGTATGACCAGGTCGAAATGATGCTTCTGGAACTCGTCGAGCGCATCTTGGCCGTCGCCCACGGCAGTGACCCAATAATTCTCGCGTTCGAGGTAGGCGGTCACCGCGTCGCGGATGGCCTTTTCATCCTCCACCAGAAGAATGCGCCGCGTCTCATTGCTCATAACCTTGCTCCTTGAAGCATCGAATACCGCAAAAACCCTGGTACAGGGCATGTTTGCGTTTATTGTAGCATTTGCCCCAAGCTGCTGCGCACCCGTAGATAAAATGGCACAATTCACTCATGCCACAAAAGAGGAACGTACAGCGCCCCGGTGCGCCGAGGCATGGTCGCCCTACGCACCAGCCCCCCGCCCGCCCCACCATCCGCCCCAATGGCCCTGGTCAGTCTGCGCCTGCCCAGGGCAAGACGATGTCGCTGTGGGACGGCAAGGACATCACCCTCACCCGCCGCCACTTCCTCTACGGGGCCGCGGGCGTGGCGGCGCTCGCCCTGCTGGGCGGCGGCGGTTACGTCTACGACCACTTCATAGCCGACGACGAGGTGAGCGAGGTGCTGGCGGTGCCGGAAGACGCCGTGCTCTCCAGCGACGATTGCACCCTCATCGACGACCCTTCCACCGTCCTGCGCGTGGCCACCCAGCGCAAGCTGCCCTTCGGCACCATCGTGCATGCCAGCAGCGACGAGATGGCCGCCTGCCTGCTGCCTACGGAAAGCGCGTCGCCCCTCACCCAAGTGGGGGTGCTGTCGCTGGCCGACGGCTCGCTGACCACCGTGCTCAAGGAAGCCGTGGGCGCCAGCGAGGGCTTCCAGGTGTTCGACGTGCGCGCCACCACGGCGGGCATGGTATGGGTGGAAGCCAACATACTGAAGGGCCTCTGGCGCGTGCTGGCCGCCCCGCTCACTGGGGCCGACCTGGGCGCGCCCGTTCTCGTGGCCCAAGGCGACGGCGCCTGGCAGATGCCCACCCTGGCCGCCGTGGGCGGCTACGCCTTCTGGCAGGAGATGCCCCAGGAGGAAGGCCCCATGGCCGACGAGCCCTCGCGGCTCATGCGCGCGCCCTTCGGCAGCGGCACCGCCGAGAAGCTGTACTCGTCCAAGGGCACCATGGCAACCGCGCCTTACGCCGGCCGCGACTGCGTGGTCATCACGCCGCGGGCCGAGCGCGGCAAGAGCTACCACCAGCTCACGCGCCTGGACGCCGCGACGGGCCAGACCACCGACACGCTCGTGCTGCCCATGTCCATGAAGCCGCTCGACGCTGGCTGGGGCCCTGCGGGCTTCACCTTCTCGTTCGACGGCATCTACAACTACGGCGGGGGCATACGCAACCTGGGCACCTACACGCCGATAGCCCTGCCCGGCAGCGACCTGACCGGGCTCGATGCCGCAGTCGCCTACGACAGCGCGCAATGGTTCCACTTCACGCGCACGCCAGTGAGCGCGCCGGCCTGGTGCGGCCGCTGGCTCATGGTGCGCTCGACGAACGCCGTGTGCGGGGTCGACCCGACCACCATGGAATACGTGCAGCTCAGCCTTGAGAACGGCGCCACCGACTACGGCGACGTGCTGGCCTCGACGGGCAGCGGCAGCCGCGCGGTCACCTTCTCGAACATCGATTACACGCCGCTCAACGGCGAGCGCGAGAAGCACACCCTCGTGCGCGTCTGGGAAGCGGTCTAGGTTTCGCCCGCTAGCCTATTGCCTACCCGCCACGCTTTCGCAGCTTAGAACTCCAGCTCCTCCAACCGCTCGAACACCACGTCGATGCGCGTCAGGAAATCCCACGGGTCGAATATCTTGTCGAGCTGCGCGACGCCCAGCGTGCAGTCGGGGTCGGCCTCCAGGTTCTCGCGGAACGACGGGCCATCCACAGCGTTCTGGATGTCCTCCCACACCTTCATGGCGTTGCGCTGCACGATGACGTAGGCGTCCTCGCGGGTGATGCCCGTGTCCACCAGGGCCAGCAGCACCTTCGAGCTGAAGATGAGCCCGCGGGTGCGCCACAGGTTGTGCTCCATCTTGGCCGGGTACACCTGCAAGCCGTCCAGCATCCACTGCATCTTGCCGAACATGTAGTCCAGCGCGGTGAAGCTGTCGGCCAGCGCCACGCGCTCGGCGCCCGAATGGCTGATGTCGCGCTCGTACCACAGCGCCACGTCGTCGAAGGCCACCTGCGCGTTCGCCTTCACCACGCGGGCCAAGCCGCACACCCGCTCGGCGGTGATGGGGTTGCGCTTGTGCGGCATGGCGCTCGAGCCCTTCTGCCCCTTGGTGAACGGCTCCTCGGCCTCTATCACGTCGGACTGCTGCAGCAGGCGCACCTGCATGGCGATGGCCTCCAGCGTCGACGCGGTCACGGCCAGCGCCGCCATCACCTGGGCATGGCGGTCGCGCGCCAGCACCTGGGTGGACAGCGGATCGGGCGCGAGCCCTAGGTTCTCGCACACGTAGCGCTCCACCGCTGGGTCGATGCTCGAATAGGTGCCCACCGCGCCCGATATGGCGCCGGTCGCGGCCACCTCGCGCGCCTGCTCCATGCGCACCTGGCAGCGCTTGAGCATGTAGGCCCAGCTGCCGAACTTCATGCCGAAGGTCATGGGCTCGGCGTGGATGCCGTGGGTGCGCCCTACGCACAGCGCGTCGCGCAGCTCGAAGGCGCGGCGCTTGCAAGTAGCGCCCAGCTCCTTGACGTCGGCCAGTATCACGTCGATGGCCTGCACGATCTGGTAGCTCAGCGCCGTGTCTCCCAGGTCGGACGACGTCATGCCGTAGTGCACCCAGCGGCTCGGCTTCTCCTGCCCCTCGGGCACGTCGGCGTCGATGCACTCGGCCATGTTGGTGGTGAAGGCGATGACGTCGTGGTTCGTCACCTTCTCTATCTCAGCGATGCGCTCGGCGGTGCAGCCCGCATGATCGCGGATCCACTGGGCCTCCTCGGCCGTGATGCCGCACGTGCCCAGCTGCGCCTGCGCCTCGCAGGCCAGCACCTCGATCTCGCGCCAGATGTCGAACTTGTTCTGAAGCTCCCAGATGCGGCCCATCTCCGGGCGCGTGTAGCGGTCGATCATGCCAGCCCCTTTCTCTTATAAAGCGCGGAAAGCCTCGCGCACCTCATCGAACACGTCGTTGTCCGCCGCCACGATGGCGGTGTCGC
This sequence comes from uncultured Eggerthellaceae bacterium, assembly GCA_910588095.1. Classification (GTDB taxonomy): domain Bacteria; phylum Actinomycetota; class Coriobacteriia; order Coriobacteriales; family Eggerthellaceae; genus D16-63. The sequence goes on along the minus strand of CAJUQH010000010.1, from coordinate 25,706 downwards.
CAGGATGCAGCAGCGTGTCCTCGTTGGCCACCTCCACGTCGCCCTTGGACGACACAGCCACCACCAGCGCCCCCAGGGGCAGCGGCACGTCGGCCACCTGCACGCCTTCCTCGTCGGACCCATGGCGGAAGCGCCCGATGGACACCTCCTGCAGCCGCACGTTGCCGTGGGACAGCGCGCTGATGACCGACATGGAGCCCGACAGCGTCTCCTCCTCGATGAGGTTGGCTATGAGCGTCGTCGACGACACGCACTCGATGCCCAGCTCGCGGAAGATGCGCAGGTTCTTCGGGTTGTTCACGCGCGCGATGCAGCGCGGCACATGGAACACGCGCTGGGCTATCTCGCATGCCACCAGGTTGCTGTCGTCCTGGCCGGTAGAGGCCACGAACGCGTCAGCGCGGCGGATGCCGGCGTCCTCCTGGAAGCGCGAGTCGCAGCAGTCGCCGTTGATGACCAGGTAGCTGCCCTCAAGCTGCACCGACAGCCGGTCGGCCGCGGAAAGCGTCTGCTCGATGATGGCAACCTCGTTGCCGCTGGACAGCATGACCTGGGCCAGGTACGAGCCCACTTTGCCGCCCCCTGCGATGACCACGTACATGCCGCGCTGCCGCCTTTCCGCCTAATCCAGGATGAACTTCGAGAAGGCGCCGATAAGGTCTTGGCGCACCGCGGCCAGCACCGTGTCGCCGTTGTAGAGCACCGAATCGCCCGTGGGAATGGAGGCCGACGAGCCGTCGGCGCGCTCGAAGGCGATGATGCGCACCTCGTGGTCGCGCTCCAGCTCGAACACGCGGATGGAGCGCGTGTTCTGCTCGCGCGAGAGGTCGAGCGAGAAGCGCAGCACCTCGATGTCGTCCAGGGTGACCACGTGCGAACCGCGGCCCACCACCGCCTTGGAGAACATCTCCTCGGCCACCAGCGTGGTGCCGCACACGTAGTCGATGCCAAGCTGCATGTAGCTGCGCTCATGGTCGGGGTTGTACAGGCGCGCGATGACGTGGGGCACGCCGTACAGACGGCTCGCCACTTCGGCGCACATGAGGTTGGCGGGGTCGTACTGCGTCACCGCAGCCAGCACGTCGCATTCCTCGATGCCAGCCTGCGCGAGCACTTCCTCGTCGAAGCCGACGCCCTGTATCACCGAGCCGTTGAAGTTGCGGCCCAGGTTGACGAAGGCATCAGGGTTCTTGTCGATGCAGCAGACGTTGTTGCCGTTGTCGGACAGCATGTTGGCCAATCGCGAGCCCACGCGCCCGCAGCCCACGATGATGACGTTGCTCATGGCCCTAGATCTTGACCATCTCGGTGATGGTGCGCTGGTACCAGTCCTGGTAGGTGGGCGGGCAATACTTCTGGGCGTTGGCCAGGCTGATGGTATAGCCATAGCCCTCGGAAAGGCCGGCGGCATGGCCGTTGATGGACTCGGTCCAGCTCGACCAGCCATTGCCCATCCAGCCCCAGGCGTTGTAAGCGCGGAAGCAGTTGGTGCCGCGGGTGGACTCGGTGTTCGAGATGGCAGCCGACCAGCGAGGGTCGATGCTGTTCTCCCACGCGGCCTCGGCGAAGGCGGCGCCGTAACCCTCCAGCGGGAACCCAGCCAGGTACGCATCGATGCGCTGGCCCCAGGTCTCCACGAAGGCCTTCTTGCCTATGGTGAAGTCCACATCGTAGACGTTGGGGTAGCCCTGGGCTGCCGCCTCGGCCTGGCGAGCGACGGAACGCTCCATGCACTCGGCCTCGTGGCGGCGCGCCTCTTCCTCGGCGGCGATGCGCTCGGCCTCAAGGCGCTGCTCGAGCTGCGAGACGTTGGCCGATATGTCGCGCTTGGCGGTGGTCTCCAGCACGAAGCTCTCGGAGAACTCGGTGGCCGAGCCCGTGGACTCGTCCTCCTCGACGGGGGCTGCCTGCTCGGTCTGGGGCACCTGGACGCTCACCGCGTCAGCCAAGCCGAAGCTGCCCGCGCCATTGCCGTGGCCGCCAGCCGACGCGAAGCCGCTGCCGATGAACGCAACAGCAAGGGCGCACACGCAAGCCAGCACCACCAAGCGCACGGCCAGGCCCTTCATCGCTATGCTCTGCTGATTCGGCAACTACCAGCCCTTCTACGCAATCGACCAAGACCACCGATGGTGGTTAAGCAGCGTAGTGGGTTGTGGGTGGATGTGCTGCCCGGAATTCGGATACCAGTTATTTTCAACGTCAGAGTATCTTACCCTAAACCATGCTCACGGGGAAGCCTTTTGCAGCGAACGGCCAAGGAAAGTCCACGCGGCCGTTACTCGCCTGTCGTTTCCCCAGATGGGTCCTCTGCCCCATGCTGCGGGAGCTTCTGCACGCGTATGGTGGAGATGCGCGAGCGGCGCATCTTCTCCACCTTGAAGGTGAAGCCCTCCACCTCGAACTCATCGCCGGTCTGCGGCACCGAGTCGAAGGCGTCCATGAGCCAGCCGGCCACGGTCTCGTAGTCATCGGAATCCACCACGGGCCAGCCCAGGCCAAGGGCCTCTTCCACAGGGAACGACCCGTCGACGCGCCAACCGTCGCCGTCGAGCACCGTTATGAGCGGGCGGTCAAGGTCGGTCTCGTCGACTATCTCGCCCACTATCTCCTCGACGATGTCCTCCACGGTTATGAGCCCATCGGTGCCACCGTACTCGTCCACCACGATGGCCATCTGATGGCGCGCAGCCTGCATCTCGCCCAGCAGGGGCATGACGTCCTTGGACTCGGGCACGAACAGCGGCTCGAACATGAACTTGGTCACCGGCTCGTCGTCCTTGCCGTCCATGAGGGGCGGCACGAGGTCCTTGTAGTGCACGATGCCCACGATGTTGTCCATGTCGTCGTGGTAGACGGGCAGCCGCGAGTAGCCGGTGCCGCGCATGCGCTCCAAGGCCGCGCGCACGGTGGCATCATCTTCGACCAGCATCATGTCCACGCGAGGCTGCATAATCTCGCGCACCGAGGTGTCGCCCAGGTCCATGATGTCATGGATCATGCGCTTCTCGTCATCGAGGAGCTCTTCGGCGTCGGCGACGATGCCCTTTATCTCTTCTTCTGAAACGGTGGTGCTGCGCGAGAGACCCAGGCGCTCGAGGAGCCCGGGCTTGGGTTTGTCTGGGTTGCTGTCCATAACCTTCTGCTCGATTATCGGGGCGGAACGGGTTGCGTCTGGCGCTGGGGGCGGCCGCCGGGCTGGCCCGGCATCATGGCCTGCTGCTGCATCTGCTCGGCATGGTGCTGCATGCGCTCTTGGTACTTGGCGTACTCGAGCGCCTGCTGCTTGGCCGCTTGCTGCTCTTGGGCGCGCAGGGCCTCGGGGCTGTAAGCCGCCGCCTGGCTCTGGGCCGGGAAAGGCGCGCTCTGCGGCGCGGCCATCATGGCGGGGTCGGCCATGGGGGCGGCATAGGGGTTGTAGTCGGGCATAGCTCCCGGCTGGGGCTGGCCCGGCATCATGGCCTGCGCGGCGTAGGGATTCGCGCCGTAGGGGTCGGCGCCCATGGCCATGTCCATGTCGGGGCGGGTGGTGTTGGTGCGGCTCACGCGCTCGAGGAAGGTGTGGAGCTCGGCCATACGGCGGCGCTCCTCGTTCAAGGTCGCCTCGAGGGTGACCACGCGGCCCTTCTGCTGGATGGCTATCACGAGCGCCACGATGGCCAGCGCGGCCAGCACGACGATGACGGCTATCTCGACGATGGTTATCTCAGTTGGGATGAGTTGCACAAACGCTCCTTGCAGGTTCTTTCTCGCTTACCGATGATAAAGGACGCGGGCGGCGTTGTCCATGGCAACCAGGCCCGATTCACCACATCAGCGCGGCTGCGACCCCTGGCACGACGGCGACCGCCGCCCCGATGGCCAAGGCTGGCCCGAAAGCGAAGGTGCCTTCCGCATCGGCGGGGCTGGCGTCGGAGCCAGCGCTGCTGCCGCTGCCCCCCGCGCGCCTGCGGCGCAAGGCCGCCCACGCCACCGCCACCACGCAAGCCACGAGCAGGCACAAGGCGCTGCGGCCAAGGCCCAGGAACAAGGCCAGCGCGGCCATGAGCTTCACGTCGCCGCCACCCAGGGCCTCCTTCTTCGCCAGCGCCTCGTAGGCCAACGTGAAGGCCAGCAGCCCCAAGCCCACCACTGCGGCCGCCGCCAGGGCCTCCGGCGCCGAGGGCAGCCCGAGCGGCTGCGAGGCCCAGGCCCCCGATTGGAACCGGTATGCCAGCGGGAACGTCGAGCTGTAGAAGCCCGCGTGCTCCATCCAGCACTCATAGGCGCCCAAGCCCAGCCTCCACAGCAGCCATAGCCCCGCCAGGGCGCCCACCGCGCGGTTGGGGATGCGCCGCGTGCGGCAATCGATGCGCGCGATGGCCGCCAGCAGCGCTGCCGCCGCCACCAGAACGGCAAGGGTCAGCAGGTCTTCGCCCCGATAAGGCAGCACGAGCGCCATCAGCGCACGCTGCTTCCCAGGAACGCTTCGTTGGGGGCCAGCCCCAGGCTGTCGGCGATGGCGCGCAGCGCCTCGTCGGGCACCGCGTTGGGAAAGCTATCACTGCCGCCGTTGGCCGCGCGGGCGCGCATATATATGTCGGCGGCCTTCACGAGGGCATGCATGCGCCCGAACGCATCGAGCAGCCCATCGCCGGAGACCAGCAGCCCGTGGCTCGCCCACAGCACCGCCGCGAAGGCGCGCATCTGCTCGGCCGACGCGCGGGCCAGGTCCAAGCTGCCCGGCACCAGGCAGCCCACTGCGCCCACGCCCTCGGGCACCACCATGATGCTCTCGGTCATGGCCTGCCACAGCACCCGCGTGACGGCCCGCGGCTCAAGGGGGACCAGCTTCGACAGCGCCACCACCGAGGCCGGGTGCCCGTGGTAGATGGCCCGCGCCGCGCCGCCGGTCGCAGCGACGCGCGCCTCGTGGATGAGCATGTGCCCCGCGAACTCGCTGGTAGGGCGACCACCGCCCGCGAAGCCCCACCGCTGCCGATACGCAGCGCCCGCCGCGTCCAGCTCGACGATGCCCAGGCTGCGCTCAGGCGCGGCGGCAAGGTCTTGGAAGTAGCATCCGGCAGCCGTCACCAGGAACAGCTGGCCGCCCAAGCCGGGCGCCTGCACGCCCAGTGGCTGCCACGGCGCGTCAGCTGGGCACGCAGCCTCGACCGCCTGGGCCTCGTCGGCACGCAGCCGGTACGAGGCGTTGCCGCCGTTGCGCTCATGCCACCCCTGGGCGAAGCCGGCCTCGCCCAAAGCCGCCAACTCGCCGATGCACGTCAGGTCGAGCCTTCCCATGGCGCCTCCTCTTCCCCCTTTGCCGAGAACCGCTGGCTGCACGCTGCGCGGCCGCCTAGCCCAGGTCCAGGTCGGCCAGCTTTGCGAAGGGGTTGCGGGCCTCCTCGAAGCCATCTTGGGCAGCCGGGGCGCACGCGCAGGGGCCCTCGTTGAGGTCCTTGCCGCAGCTGGGGCACAGCCCCTTGCAGTCGTCGCGGCACAGCGGCAGCACGGGCAGCTCGAGCAGCAGCGCCGCTTGGATGAGCGGCACCAGGTCGATGGTGCGGTCGCCGGGCAGCACGTCGAACTCGTCGTCGTCCATGTCCTCGGGGGCCTCGCCCTCGCCGATGACGAAGTAGCCCTCCACCTCGCCCAGCAAGTCGAACACCGCGTCGTTCAGGCAGCGGCCGCACGCGGTGGCCGCCTGGCCCTCGACGGTGCCCGACACCAGGAAGGCGTCGCCGGTGTTGGTCACGTCCACCGCCCAGCGCAGCGGTTCGGCGAACGAGTACAGGTCGGGGCCAGCCTTCAGCACCGGCAGCTCGCAGGTGCCCTCGAAGTGCTCGAACTCGGCCGGAGCGAACAGGCGCTCGGGTATGCGTATGCGGGTAGGGTCAGCCATGGTGGTACCTCCCAAGGGTCGGCTTGCGATCGGGCGTGCGGCCGCTTCGTCGGGCGGCCCTTCATGCAAACGTGGCCGCTGCGCAAGCGCAACGGCCACGGCTTCGGTGCTCTGGTTGAGCGCTGGCGGCTTAGCGGACGTTCAGCGAAGTGCTGTTCAGGCGCTCGCGGCAGCGGTGCACGTTGTTGATGAGCGTGTCGAGGCTCTGCTCCACGTGGGCGAACACGCCGTCGGCGTAGTCCTCGGCGCCCATGCGGGTCTGGCGCTCCAGCTCGCGGGCATCGGCCAGGATGGTGTCGGCCTGCTGCTGCGAGATGCGCACGATCTCCTGCTCGCTGGCGATGGTCATGGCCTGGCTGCGCGCGTCCTCGATCATGCGGGAGGCTTCCGCCTCGGCATCGTCGAGCAGGCTCTGGCGCTCGCGCACGATCTGGCGGGCCTGCTGGAACTCCGTGGGGAACGTGTCGCGGATGTCGTCCATTATCTCGAACGCAGCAGCGATATCCACCTGGCGGAGGTTGTTCTTGCCGAACACGGGTTTCGCATCCTCGAGCAGGATGGAAAGCTCCTCGAGTAGCCCTAAGACTCCAGTTTCGTCCATGATGTTCCTTATCTCTATCAAACTGCGTTCCGCGTCATGGAAAGGCCAGCTTGCCCCATGTTCCCATGGGTCGTTTCATTCTAGCACTCCCCGGCCGTTACGCAAACTTCGCCCGCAGGGCTTTCTCCACGCACGGCGGCACGAACTGGCCGACGGGGCCGCCCAGGCTGGCTATCTCGCGCACCACCGACGACGACAGGTACATGTACTCCGGCGGGCTCATGATGAACATGGTCTCCACGCTGCCGTCCAGCTGGTCGTTGAGCGCGGCTTGCTGGAACTCGTACTCGAAGTCGGTGATGGCCCGCAGCCCCTTGATGACCGCCTGGGCGTCCATGCGCCGGGCGAAGTCCACCAGCATGCAGTCGAAGGGCTCCACGCGCACATTGGGCAGCGGCTCCACCACCTGGCGCACGAGGGCCGTGCGCTCGTCCAGGCTGAACAGCGGGTGCTTGCCAGCCGATTGGGCCACGGCCACCACCACCTCGTCGAACAGCTGGGCCGCCCGGGTGATGATGTCCAGATGGCCGGAGGTGATGGGGTCGAAGGTGCCAGGGGTAAGGGCACGGCGCATATCAGCGCTCCTCTCGCTCGATAAGGTCTATGACGGTGCTGCCGAAGGTGCGGCGCTTGCGCAGGGAGAAGGAGGCCGCGTCGCCTGCCAGCCAGGCGTCCACGACGTCGTTGGCCGCGGCATCGTGCTCGTAGCTTACCAGCACGTCGGGCGCCAGCAGTCCGCCCTCGGCGGCGCGGGCTGCCAGGCCCAGCACGTCAGCCGGGGCCACGGCGTAGGGCGGGTCGAGGAACACCAGGTCGAAGGCGGCCCCTTGCGGCGGCGCGGGGAAGCCGTGGCCCAGCACGTCGCCCCGGGCGATGCGCGCGCGATCGCGGCCGTAGCCCAGGGCCGCGGCGTTGGCCTCGATGGCGCGCAGGGCCGCCCCGTTGCGCTCGCCCAGCACCGCCGCCGCGGCCCCGCGTGAGAGCGCCTCGAACGCCAGCGCGCCCGACCCGGCGAAGGCATCGAGCACCATGGCGCCCTCGAAGCCGCCTCGAGCGCTGGCTATCGCGCTCATGAGCGACTCGCGCACGCGGTCGGTGGTGGGGCGCGTGCCGTCGCCTTTAGGCGCAGCCAGCTTGCGGCCCCGGTGCTCCCCTGCGATGATGCGCATGCTAACCCCCTATGGCCCCGTGGCCCCGGCCGAACTGCAGGCGCACCTCGCGCGCCAGGGCCCGGTGGGCCGGCTCGCGCAGCCCCGGGTCGGCGTCGAGCAGCGCCCGTGCGTCGCCATGGGCCGCCTCTATCATCTTGCCATCGCGCACCACGTTCACCAGCCTCAGCGTGCTGGCGCCCGACTGCCGGTTGCCCACGATGTCGCCCTCGCGCCGCAGCGAGAGGTCGTAGGTGGCCAGCTCGTAGCCGTCGTCGGTGGTCTCCATGGCCTTGAGCCGCGTGAGCGCCGCGGGCTGCTGCGAAGCCGACACCAAGAACACCTCGCCTGGCTTGTCGCCGCGCCCCACGCGCCCGCGCAGCTGATGCAGCTGGCTCAGGCCGAAGCGGTCGGCATCCTGGATGACCATCACCGTGGCGTTGGGCACGTCGACACCTACCTCGATGACCGTCGTGGCCACCAGCACGTCGGTCTCGCCGGCGCGGAAGCGGTCCATGGCCGCCTGCTTCTCGGCGGGGCTCATCTGGCCATGCAGCAGGTCCACCTGGTGCTCGCCGAATATCTTGGTCTGCAGGTAGGCCGCTTCCGTCTCGGCAGCGGTCACGTTGTCGGTGGGCAGGTCGGCATCGGACTCGATGGCCACGCGCGGGTGGAACGCCTCCTCGTCCTCGACGCTGCGCTTGGCGCCGGCCGCCTCGTCGCGGGCCTCGGCCCCCACGCCGATGAGCGGGCACACCACGTACGCCTGCTCGCCGCGCTCGAGCGCCGCCCGCGCCGCCTCGTAAGCCTGGCCGATGGAGCGCTTCTCCACCACGGTGGTGGTGCGCCCCACCTGCTGGGTGGGGCCGTGGCGCAGGTACGACAGGCTGAAGTTGCCGAACAGCGCCAGCGCCAGGCTGCGCGGGATGGGCGTGGCGGTAAGGAACAGCGCGTCGGGCGCCGGGCCCTTCGCCAGCAGGCGCGCCCGCTGCTCCACGCCGAAGCGCTGCTGCTCGTCGATGATGGCCAGGGTCATGCGCGCCGGGGCCACGTCGGGCTCCAGCAGCGCGTGGGTGCCTATGAGCACGTCCAGCTCGCCCGCGGCCAGGGCAGCCAGCGCCTCGGCCCGGTCGATGGCCGGGGTCGAGCCGGTCAGCAGCGCGAAGCGCAGGCCCGCGCCTTCCAGCAGGGGCGCCAGCCCTTCGGCGTGCTGCCGCGCCAGAACCTCGGTCGGCGCCATGAACAGCGCCTGCCCGCCGGAATCGGCGGCAGCCGCCAGGGCGTGCACGGCCACGGCGGTCTTGCCCGTGCCCACGTCGCCCAGCAGCAGGTGGTTGGCCACGCGCGGCGCCGCCAGAGCGGCCAGCAGCTCGTCGCGGGCCTGGGCCTGCTCGTCGGTCAGCTCGAAGGGCAGCGCCGCCGCCAGCGCCTGCATGCGCGGGCCGTCCACCACATGGGCCACCGGCTCGGCGCCGGCCGTGCGCTCTTCCAGCTCCATCATGAGATGCAGCTGCAACAGCAGCAGCTCCTCGTAGGCCAGGCGCCGCCGCGCGTCGCGCACCTCGTCCATCGACTGTGGGAAGTGGATGGATGCCCACGCCGCCTGGCGGCTCATCAGGCGGTACTTGCGCCGCAGCTCCAGCGGCAGCGGGTCCAGGGTCGTGCGCGCCTTCTGCAGCGCGTTGCCCACCAAGCGGCGCATCCACGCCGGCGACACCTTCTCGGTAGCCGGGTGCACCGGTATTATCATGCCCTCGGCCACGCCTTCGCGGCCGCCATCGCCCACCGCTTCCAAGAACGGGTTGGTCATGCGCTTGAACCCGTAGTCGAACTCCACCTTGCCCGCCACCGCCACGGCCATGCCGGGCTTGAGCTGGTCGGCCAGCCACGGCTGGCGGAAGCACGTCACCATGAGGGTGCCCGTGGCATCGGTGAGGGTTATCTCGGTGAGCGAGAGCCGCGGCTTCGGACGCTTGAGCTTCACCTCGTGCACGGTGCCGCAGATGGTGCACGACGACCCTATGCGCGCGTCGGCCACGGTGCACACCACCGAAAGGTCGATGTAGCGGCGAGGGAAATGGCACACCAGGTCGCGCACGGTGGCCATGCCCAGCGCGCCGAGCGCCTTGGCCCGCGCCGGGCTGACGCCCTTGACCGCGGTCACGGGCGCATCGAGCGCCAGCGTGGCCGCTTCGCGGGCTGGAAGCGCTTCGCTACCGTTCTTCATGGCGTGCTTTCCTCATGATCCGCATGATGCCCGCCGACAGACAAGGGCCTTCCCTATTCCAAGGAAAGGATGACCGGGTACAGGGGCTGGCCGCCGCGGTGCGCGTCCACGTCCAGGTCCTCGTAGGCGGCCTCCACCGCCTCCACCAGCGCCTCGAAATCGTCCTCGGCCATATCCTCGCCCGCCAGCAGCGTGCAGGTGTCGGCGTCGTCGGCATCCATGGCCGCCAGCAGCCCCATGACCGCCTCGTCCACGCTGTGGGCCACCACCTCGATGGAGCCCTGGGCTATGCCGATGACGTCGCCTGCGACGATAGGGTTGTCGTGGGCGTCCTTGGAGTCCTTGATGGCAGTGGTCACCTCGCCGGTGCGCACGTCGGCCAGCGCCTCGGTCATGGCCTCGACGTTCTGCTCGAGCGAGGCTTCCGGGTCCACGGCGAACAGCGCGGCGAACGCCTCGGGCACGCTGCGGGTGGGCACCACGCCGCAGGGCTTCTCAGCCAGCTCGCAGGCGCTCTGGGCCGCCATGATGATGTTGGAGTTGTCGGGCAGCAGCACGACCGCCTCGGCGTTCACCTGCTGCGCGGCGTCCAGGAGGTCCTTCGTGGAGGGGTTCATGGTCTGGCCGCCCGACACCACCACGTCGACGCCCAGGCTGCGCAGAATCTCGGCGTTGCCCTCTCCCGCCGCCACGGCCACGAAGCCCAGCGGCTTGGGCGCGGCGTCGGCCTGCTCGGCCGCCAGCTTGGCGCTGCGCTCCTCGGCTTGCAGCTGCATGTTGTGGATGAACACCTCGGACACCTGGCCCTGCTCGAGGAAGTAGGCCAGCACCTGGTCGGGGTGGTCGGAATGCACGTGCACCTTGAACTTGGGCACCTCGCCCACGCACAGCTCGCAGTCGCCCATGGTGGCCAGGAACTCCAGGGCCGCCTCCTTGTCGAGCGTGTCGGAATCCACCAGGAACTCGTTGCAATAGCGGTACTGCGAGCCTTCCCAGTCGTTCACGTGCTCGATCTCCACCTTGGGCTCGGCCCCGGCGAAGGAGAAATCGGCACCCAAGGTGCCCGCCTTGCCCAGCAGGGCCGCCACGAAGGAGTCGAACAGGATGGCCAGGCCGAAGCCGCCGGCGTCCACCACGCCGTTCTCCTTCAGCACCGGCAGCAGCTCAGGCGTGCGCTGCACCGACTCGTAAGCCGCCTCGACGATGAGCTCCAGCGCCTCTTCCAGGCCCATCTTCTTCTTGCGGGCCTTGTGGGCGGCGGCTGCGGTGTCGCGCAGCACGGTGAGAATGGTGCCCTCCACCGGCTTGCGCACCGCCTGGAACGCCACTTCCTCGGCCTTGGCCAGCGCAGCAGCCACCGTGGGCACGTCCAGCTCCTCGGCGTCGCCCATGCCCTCGCATAGGCCGCGCAGTATCTGCGACGTGATGACGCCCGAGTTGCCGCGGGCGCCCATGAGCGCGCCGGTGGTTATGGCGCGGCGCACGTCCTCGGGGGTGGAAGCCGGGGTCAGCTGCCCCAGGTTCTTCACCACGCTCTCGATGGTCAGCGCCATGTTGGTGCCCGTGTCGCCGTCGGGCACCGGGAACACGTTAAGGCGGTTGATCTCGTCCTTGCGGCTGGAAAGCGCCTGGCTCGCCGCGCCGATGGCGCCCAGCATCTCCAGGGCTGTGTAGGTGGTTGCCATGTGGTTTCCTTATATAGAGTCGCGCCTAGCGGCGCACCTTGATGTCTTGCACGTGCACCTCGACGCCGGCCAGCGGCACGTGGGCGTACTCGGTCAGCGCGAAGCTCACCTGGTCGATGAGGTTCTGCGACACCGTGAGGATGTTCGTGCCGTACTCGATGACCACGTACAGGTCGACGTGCACGCCCGCTTCGGTGCTCTCCACCACCACGCCGCGACGCAGGCGATGGGCAGGCAGTATCTTGGCCATGGCGCCGTCGGTGTCGGCGGCGGTCATGCCCACCACGCCGTAGCATTCCAAGGCGGCGTTGCCCACCATGTCGGCGAGCACGTCGTTGGCAACGTGGAGGTCTCCGGGGATGTTCGAGCTCATAGGCGCTCCTTCCTAGTACCGAAGGGAAAGTATACCGCAAACAGAGCGCCCCCATCAGGGGAGCCGCCCCTGGAAACGGGGTGCGCATAGTCTCTATAATGAGGGCATGGCTCAGAAGTTCGACCCCAAGGTGTACGCGTCGCTGCTGCGCGTGAGGCAGGCCTATGCATTCGATGCGGGCTGCTTCCTCATGCGCTTCTACGCCTACATGATGAACATCGGCACGGTGACCATGGTCACGCTGGCCGGGTACTCGTTCTTCATCGCGGGCCTCACCTCGTCGGTCATCGCGCTTTCCACGTTCTGCATCGCGCCGCGGGTGTCGAAGAAGGTCGATGAGCGCGGCCAGTCGAAGGTGGTGCCGCTAGCCGCCGCGGTCACCATGGTGGGGCTCGCCATCATGCTGGCCAACGTGTCGCTGCACGGCCCGGTGTGGGTGCTGCTCGCCGCCGCGGTGCCCATGGGCTTCGTGCCGCGCCCCGAAGCGCTCGCCCGCGCGCGCTGGACCTACCTCATACGCTCAGGGCGCCTGGGCAGCGCCGCGCCCGAGCTGCGCACCATGTTCTCCTACGAGGGCGTGCTCGACGACATCGGGTTCATGTTCAGCCCATCCATATCCATCGCGCTGGCGTCGGCCATCGCACCCATCGCCGGCTTGCTGGCCGGCGGCATCACCTTCGTGGCGGGCACCGCGCTGCTCACGCTGTCGCGCAGCACCGAGCCGGAGCCGGGCTGGGCTGCCAGCCATCAGCTGCGCGGGAATGCTGATGCGGAAGGTGCCAAGGATGCGGAAGGCGCCGAACCCGCTGGGCGCCCTGCCAAGCGGGCCGCCATCATACGCACGTCATCGGCAGTGCGGGTGCTGTTCGCCATCATGTTCTTCGTGGGCGCTTTCTTCGGCGTGTTCGACGCCACCACCGTGGCCCTGGCCGAAGAGCTGGGCAACCCCAACATAGCCGGCATCGTTCTCATCGTGGCGTCGTGCGTTTCCATGGTGACGGGCTTCATGTTCGGCATGCTGCGCCTGCGGGTGCCGCAGTACGCCCAGCTGATCGCGGCGGCCGTGGCCATCGGCTGCGCCTACGGCAGCATGTTCCTGATCGATTCGGCCACGTCGCTGTTCATCGTGTCCCTCATCGCCGCGCTGTTCTACGCACCGCTGCTCATAACCGCAAACGCCACCTGCGAGCGCGCGGTGCCCGGCGACCGCATAACCGAGGCCATCACCTGGATGAACGCGGGCATGACCTGCGGCATGGCCTTCGGGCCCTCGGTCAGCGGCATCATCGTGGACACCTGGGGCGCCGCGGCCAGCTTCGACTTCGGGGCCGTGCTGGCCTTCGCCGTGCCCGTCACCGCGCTGCTGTGCCTGCGCATCTTGAAGCGCAACGTGCCATAATTACCCCCTTGTTGGCGCGTCTGGGCCTGTGATATAGTAGCAAGGCTGTACGGAAATGACCTCATAAGGGGAGATGATAACCATGTCGAAGATCTGTGAGATTTGCGGTAAGCAGCCTTCCGCTGGCCGCAGCATCAGCCACTCGCACCGCGTGAGCAACCGCATGTTCTACCCGAACGTGCAGAAGATCACCATCAAGGATGACAAGGGCCGCGTCCGCAAGGCCCGCGTGTGCACGAGCTGCATGAAGGCCGGCAAGGTCGAGCGCGCCTAAAGCCCTGGCACGCGCTATCGGGCGGCCTGCCGCCCACCGCACTGCAAGACCTTCTTCCCTTGAATGCAAGCCCCGCCTCAGGCGGGGCTTTTTGTTTCCCTGCCTTTATATAGGGGCATGCGCGGGCGCCAACGCCCCATGGCTGGGCGGGGCTTTTCCAGGTGCGATATAATAGCCCCGTTCATTGAGGCCCCGGCCGAGGAGGAAGCGTGAAGAAGGCACTGCTCTTAGTGCTTGGCATCATCGCCGTCTGCTTCCTGCTCGCCAACATCGACTACCTGGCCGATTTCGTGAACACCCTTGCCACCGGCGCGCTCATACCCATCGTGGTATCCATCCTGCTCATGCTGGGGCGTCACTTCGTCCAAGCGGCCAGCTACGATGCTGCCTTCGACGCCGTGGGGCACCGCACCGGCTTCTGGCACAACGTGGTGCTCATCTTCTCGCTCGTGTTCATCAACACGTTCTGCCTGTTCTCGGGCGCCACGGGCGTGGCCTTCATCATCGACGACGCCCACCGCCGCGGGTGCGACGCGGGGCAAGCTACCGGCGGCGCCATCCTCTCGCAGATAGGCTACTTCGCCGCGGTGTTCGTCATATCCATCATCGGGTTCTTGACCATGCTGCTTTCGGGGCGCGTGAACTGGCTGTTCATCGCCGGCGGCCTGGCGCTGGGCGCCACGATGGTGGCCCTGTCGAGCCTGTTCTTCATCGGGTACCGCAAGCCGCGCGTGCTGTACGGCATCATGCTGCGCATCGAGACGGCGCTCAACAAGGTGCTGGGCGTCATCCGCAAGAGCATGAGCGCGGGCTGGGGCCGCAAGACGGCGCACTCGTTCATCAACACGTCGCACATCCTGGCGAAGAACCCCAAGGGCACGCTCATAACGGTGGCCTATGCGTCGTTCTCGGCCATCCTGAACATGTCGTGCCTGGTGGCCATCGGCTACGCCTTCGGGTTCGAGCACGTGGGCGCGCTCATCGCGGCCTTCGCCGTGTCGGCCATATCGGTCATCCTCAGCCCGACACCGCAAGGCGTGGGCGTGGTCGAGGCATCCATCGCCGCCATATTGACCGCTTATGGCTGCTCGCTCGCCACTGCCACCGCCATCGCGCTGGTGTACCGCGGCATCATGTTCTGGATACCGTTCTGCATCGGCGCGGCGCTGCTGTCGCAGTCGGGGTTCTTCGCGTCGAAGAAGACGGCCACCCAGCTGCAGAAGCACAAGGACATCGCTTGGATATCGGGCACGCTCGTGCTCATAATCGGCCTGGTGAACGTGGGGCTGGTGTTCGTGCCGGGCGTGTTCACGCCGTTCACCATGCTCACGGAATGGATCAACATCGGCGCGCTGTTCGTGGGCGTGCCGCTCATCATAAGCTCGGTGATGCTCATCGTGTGCGCCATCGGGCTCATCCTGCGCTTCCGCACGGCGTGGGCCCTCACCATAACGCTGCTGGTGCTCATCGCCGGCAGCGAGTTCCTGTTCGAGGGCACCATCCGCGTGGGCGCGGCCAGCCTGCTGCTGGTGGTGTGGCTGTTCGCCAAGCGCGACGCGTTCGACCGGCCGTTCAGCATCAAGGACATGGAGCGCCATGCGGAGGAGCTGAAAGAGGAATGGGGCCACCGCAAGCAGCGCGGGTGGAAGCGCAAGCCGAAGGAGCCCCGCTGATGCGACCCATCATCGGCATCGTGCCCTCCCATAGCCCCGACACGCGCAGCATAGCAGTGCGCGAGCATTACGTGAATGCCATCGTAGGGGCAGGAGGCGTGCCCATCGTGGTGCCGCTGACTCCCGACGACGCCACCTACGAGACTCTGCTGCCCATGATCGACGGGTTCATCCTCACCGGCGGCAACGACATAGACTCCCAGCGCTACGGCGAGCAGTACATCCCCGACGTGGAGCGCATCCGCGCCACGTACCCCACCATCCAGCACGGCATCAGCCGCCTGACGCCCACGCGCGAGGAAGTGGAGTGCCTGGTGCTGTCGTACGCCTACCGCTTCGACGTGCCGGTGCTGGGAATCTGCCGTGGCATGCAGATGATGAACGTGCATTTCGGCGGCACGCTGTACACCGACCTGGCGGATCAGTTCGGCGGGGGTGCGGGGGCGGGCGCGGCTGCTGCTGCGGCGGCGGGCGCCGGGTCGAGGGCAGCCAGCGCCGATGCGGCTCCTGGGCCGCGTGCGGGCGTGTGCCACTGGCAGGAGGGCTCGTGGGACACGCCGGGCCATGTGGTGAGCGTCGTGCATCCGTCGAAGCTCGGCGACATCCTGGAAGTGGAGAGCGTGCCCACCAATTCCATGCACCACCAAGGCGTGCGCGACGTGGCGCCGCTGCTGCGGCCCACTGCCTACGGCCCTGACGGCTTGGTGGAGGCGTTGGAGGTGTACGACCGCTCGTTCATGGTGGGCGTGCAGTGGCACCCGGAGTTCTTCGCCGACAAGCAGCCCATGGGGCACCTGTTCTCGGCCCTCGTGCGCATGGCCGCCGCCACCAGCAGCCGCCGCGTGGATGGATGCGCCACGCTGACCGTAGCCGACCGCAGCGAGGCAGCCCCGCGCGAGGAGCAGATCCCGGCGGCGATCTCCATCGTGCGGGAGGGCCGCACTGGCTGCGCGGGCGCCGGGCACGACGGCAACGGCAGTGGCAGCAGCAACCTCACGGAAGGCCCGGCCAGCAGCGAAGGCGCGACGGAGGGCGCAGCGTGAAGGTGCTCGCCGCCCTGAGCGGTGGGGTCGACAGCTCGGTGATGGCCGCCCTATTGCAGGGCGAAGGCCACGAGGTCGTGGGGCTCACCATGAGCCTGCTGGAGGGCACCGTAGCCACAGCGGCCGCGGAAGGTGCGACGGCGGCCCAACGCGAGGCGGCAGACGCCCGCGCGCTCTGCGCTAACCTGGGCATCGAGCATCACGTCGCGAACATGGCCGACACGTTCCGCAGCCAGGTGGTCGAGCGCTTCTGCCGTGTCTACCTGGACGGCCGCACCCCCAACCCCTGCATCGATTGCAACCGCCACCTGAAGCTGGCCGCGCTGCAGCAACAACGCCGCACGCTAGGGCTCGATGCGGTGGCCACCGGCCATTACGCTCGCGTGGGCTTCGATGAGGTCCGCGGGCGCTGGGTGCTGCGCCGTGCGCTCGACGAAGCGAAGGACCAGAGCTACGTGCTGTTCCGCGCGACCCAGGACGACCTGGCCCACCTGCTGCTGCCCCTGGGCGAGCTGACCAAGTCCCAGGTGCGCGCCCTTGCGCAGGAGCGCGGGTTCGCGTGCGCGAGCAAGCCCGACAGCCAGGACATCTGCTTCGTGCCCGACGGCGACTACGTGGCGTTCATTGAGCGCTACTCTGCCGCTTGCGACGCTGGCGCCTACGATGGCGGAGCGCTAGGCGATGGCCGTCCGGAAACGCTTGCGGAAGGCGTCGGGGCTGCGAGCATCGATGGGGAGTTCGACCTTAGCACGCTGAAGCCAGGCCCTATCGTGGACAACGACGGCAAGCTGCTGGGCACCCACCAGGGCATCGCCCGCTACACCCTCGGCCAACGCAAGGGCATCGGCGTGGCCGCGCCGCAAGCGCTCTATGTGTGCGGGAAAGATGCCAAGAGCAACACGCTGACCGTCGGCCCGCTCGACGAAGCGCTGGTCACGCGCGTGACTGCGCACGATGTGTCCATGGTGGACGCCACGGCCCTCGAAGGCCCCACCCGCGTCATGGCCAAGACCCATTACCGCCACGTGCCGCAACCCGCCACCGCCACCCAGCCCGATGCCGACACGCTCGTGATCGAGTTCGACGAGCCCCAGCGCCCCGCCGCACCCGGCCAGGCCCTCGTGGTCTACGACGACGACGTGCTGCTCGCCGGCGGCACCATCGCTTAAACGCCTTCCCAGGCAACTTGCATAAATGCCGGGAAATGACCGGCCCCGAACCGGGCTTTAATCACCTATTCTCCAATCCACATATCTTAATTTCCTGATTTTATCTGGGAAAACACCGCAATTTTATTACCTAGTCTGCGTCAATATAAGCGCTACCATTATGCCATCGCATTCGTAGTTTGCCTAAGCGATTGATACTTCTGCAATGCGGTAGTATAATTCCGTATCACAGAAGCATTGGATGCCATGCGGTTCAAAGACCAAGATATAGAACGATTCTGGATAGATCCGGTTGCATTCCCTCCAAAGCGGGTGCCTCCCAATCTTCGAAAGGTTCTCTACCGCAAGCTACAGCTCCTTGATGCTGCGAACGCTCTTGTTGACTTACGCGTTCCGCCAGGCAATCGGCTTGAAGCACTAAGAGGTAGCCGTGCCGGCCAATACAGCATTCGGGTAAACGAGCAGTGGCGCCTTTGCTTCACCTGGACTGAGCGCGGTGCGGAAGGAGTGGAGTTTTGTGACTACCATCGATGATTACATTGCTCCACCTGGGCAGGTTCTTGTCGAGGAGTTCCTCGAGCCAATGGGCATAAGCCAGTATCGCCTGGCAAAAGCCATCGGCAAGCCCCAGTCGGCCATATCGGATATCGTCCATGGACGACGTGCCATCACAGCAGAGATGGCATGGCTGCTCGGAGAGGCGCTTGGCACTACGGCGCAGTTCTGGCTCAATCTCGAAACGACCTATCGATTGAAGACTCTTGACGTTTCCTCCCTGCCAGAGGTCGTCCCGCTTGCATGTTAGCTATGTCGCCCACTACAAACAGAAGCAGGGCAGAATGCCATACTGGCTTTGGTCGGCCCCATCGCCACCTATGGAGCCGCTCGCGCTCACGAAAGAGTAGTTGAAGCGGTTCGTGACCACGGCTCCACGAAGCCAATAGGCGCAAGGCTGGCCGTCGAACGTCTTCGCGCCAAGGTTCATATAGGAAGGATGACGGTACTGCTCCAAGATCTCCTCGGCTGCGTTGTAGTCAGGAAAGGTCTGCCCGAATACCTCGTAGGCTGACGGGATCCAGATGCGCTCATCAAGCGACGTCTGCAGGTGATCCCAGCTGTTGCCACCGGTAATCTGCTGGTGTTTGGATACGGGCACGATGCCAGTGCCACGTTCGCGCATCTGCGGCTCGAGCATAGCCACGAACCGGCTGTTGAGCTGCGAGCGCATCGAGGTGGCCTCCCAGCTGCCTTCATTGGACTTCGAGTCGCGCAAAGCTGTATCGAATGGACGGCTGCCGTCAAGACTGTTGGTGAGGTTGTCGACCGCGAAGACATCCCGGAACCCGAAGGTCATCCCAGCCTTCCCGTCGATATCGGAAAGCTCGTCTACGCACAAGCCGAGCAGGCGCACAGGGTGGTAGGTGCCATCAACCCTAAGTTGGAAATCGGCTTCCTCGTCGAGCAGCCCCCGATAGAGCTTATAGTAAGACGATTCTTGGGGCTGCTTGCCGTAAGAAGCCATGTCATTGGCAGCAGTTTTGATGTCGGCCAAGCCATAGATGCCCACCGGCGCCAAGTCGGAGTCGGTGTTCTCGACCCAGAGCGGATCTGCCTTGTTGCCAGTGGGGAATGGACCGGCGGGCAAGTTGGCAGCGAAGGTATAGGTGAGCGAGGCAAGGGCTGCCGGCTTGCCTTCCTCCATCGCAAGCACCTTGTCATAGTCGAGCTTGGCGTCGGCACCTAGGTTCAAACGATAGGTCAGCGTGAGTTTGCCATTGGCTGGCACCTTATAAGCATCGGCACCAGCCTTGGTGAAGGCAGCTTCGAGCACGATGTCGTCGAGAGCGAAGTCCACGGCGGTAGCCGCCGGCTTAGCGCCCACAGCCCCTTGGGCGCCCTCAACAGTCACTGCTTTGCCCTCAGATGCTGGGTAGACCGACAAGAGCCCATCGGCGTCAGCGCCTTTCGAGAACAAGCTGTCAGCCCCAGCCGCCTTCCTGGACTCCAGCCCACACACCCGCAAATCCACCGCGCTCTTAGACGAGAACGAGGTCGTGCCCGAGAGGGCCGCCTCGTGGGCCTCCGCCGACTGGTCAGTCACAAGGTCGTAGTAGAAGGTGGCGACGCTCGGCACATCAACGCTTATGACAGAAGTCCAGCGAGCCGTAAGCTCTACGCGCCCGTCACTCCCTGCGTAATCGGGAAGCTTCGACGCGTCAACATACCACTTGCCATCATCGCCTTCGTACACAAGATTCTGATCAAGGGCATGCTCGCCACCCACCCCCGGGATGACCCAACCCTGGAAGACATACCCTGGCCGCTTGGGGTCTTCTACCTCAATCGGACCATCTTCGACACTATGGGGCTCATCAGGTCTAATTTCACCTGCGTAGCCCTCATCCCCCGGCTCAGAGTCAGTATCAAACCCGAGACTATAGTTTATCTTTGTCCATTGAGCATGGAGCGTGATGTTGGAATTCTGCTCCCAGCGCGTAATTCTCGCGACTCCATTCTGATCATAATAGCGAACGCCACCAATGGGACTGTCATACCAGCCTCTAAAGGTATAGCCTGTTCGTTTTGGGATAGCTGATGCCGCACTTGGCAAAGGGTCTCCGCATATGAAAGTAAGCGACTTTGTAGCACCAAGAGTGCCGCCGTTTGGCTCTAGCGTTGCCGTAAAGGCATCACTCCATCTTGGGTAAACCTTGTAAGGATTGTTGGACGTCATAGTAGTGTTGACCGTCTTGGTGACAAAAGTATCTCCGGTCAGGGTCGTTGACCAGCCCTTGAAACGGCATCCGTAATTACTCGTTACCTTGAAGCTGTAATCATGCATCAGGTTTTTCTTTGCGGCATCGCTCCAAATCTGCAGACGCCATACACCGTTATACGAGAGCGTTATCGATCCTGCTTGGCCGTTGCTGTTGCTGCTAAAAGCCGCCCTAGCTTCCCCCACAGCGAAGGAGGTGCCAACTTTTACATCAGTCACTGTTTGCGTGCATTTGTTAGCTAAAACTCCCATGCTAAGAACATTCGCGCCGTAGATTGCAGCAGAGCCCACGACAGAAGTCGAGTCAATCGCATAGTCCCATTCTGTGCAGAGTCCGACGGACTCCCATAAGCTCGCGTCAGCCCCCTCGGAAAGATGGGCCGTAATGGCGGAAGGTTCGACTTCTTGTAAGCCATCATCAGCAGAGGACAGCGCCACCATGGTGTTGAGCTGGGCGACAGCTTCGCTGGCTTGGCCTTCGTCGGATTCTTCAGCTTCAGCAGCTTCGCTGACTTCGCTCAAGATGACAGAAGCAGCAGGTAGGCTCACGGTCGGTATCGCGTGGAAGATGTCAGGGCTGATGGAGGTCACGGTCGCTGGCGCGTTGATGGTCGTGAGGTTAGCGCAGGCTTCGAGGGTGCCGGCGGCTATGGTGGCGCAGCCCTCGCGGATGGTCACCTCGGTGGCGCCTGCTGGGACGCGGAGCAGGGTCGTGAGGTCAGAGCTGTATAAAAGACCATTCTCCGAGGCGAATGCTGCACTGCCCGCATCCACAGAGATGTCATCCACCAGCGGGCAATGCGAGAACACGCTGGGGCTCACCACCTCTGCTGTCTTAGGGATGCGGACAGCGCCCTGCTTGCCCTCGGGAATGAGCAAGAGGCTAAGTTGGTCGGCGTCGTACAGGGCGCCGTCGAAAGAGGAATAGGTCGGGTTGCCTTCGGCAACGGCGACGCTCGCCACGTCGCTCGAGCGGAACGCGCGGTCGTCCACGTCGCTCACGCTCTTAGGCAACGTGACGGACGTCACGCCCGAGAGGTAGAAGGCGTAGGGGGCTATGGAGGCGAGGGCGTATTCCGTGCCCTCGTAAGCGACGGTTTCTGGAAGAACAAGGTTTGCAGCTTCGGGCGTCGGGGCCGATGGGGGTTGAGGCGAAGCTGGGACCTCTGAGCCGAATGCCCCCTCGGCCCCGGTGACCCCTACCAACTCTACGGTCGAGCCATCCGCAACAGCGAAGGTGAGGCCATCGGCCGTGAAGGAGCCGATGACCGGGTCGCCATCAAGGGCCACATCGGAGTTGATGAAGCTGGAAGGCTTGCCAACCAACCCCGATGCCAAAGTCAGCGAGTTTTCGTTGGACCCTTCGACTTCGCCGCCTTCAGCGGCTCCGCTCAGGGTGACGGAAGGGCTGGGACCTTCGGTCCCTTCGCTCAGAATGACGGAGTCGGCAGAGTCATTTGGCTGGTCGGGCAAGCCCGGCGCTGCGGCTTCATCCTCAACTGAGCCGGAGCCTTCCCCCTCTGCATGGGCAAATGGCACGAGGGTGAACGTCAGCAAAGCTGCCAAGGTGGCAGCAACGATCTTCTGTGCGAAAGAAACAGCGGATGCTCGCATTGCAATCTGCTCCTTTTGGCGGTGCGGTCAATTCCCACACTGCGGAGGAGCCTTGCTTTGCGTTCACGAATGCATCGGCGAAACGAGGAGGGCATCCACCACAGTTTCGCCAAAAACGACAAGATTGCAGAAATCTGAGTTTCCCAGAATACAAGTCTTGTAAAGGCAGATGCCCTCTTCGCTTTGTATTCCAGGATTGAGTACTCCGAAGAAAGATATTCAGTTTTCTGCAATTCCCCGTATAGGAGAATCGTCGTTTTTGGCACCGCTTACTATAGCAAGCAGGCGCCCTTGGATGCAAGGCGCGAGTTCGTACCCTCCATCATCCCAGCTCACGCCATAGAAAAGGGACCGCCTGGGCAGCCCCTTCCATGCTTCTCTCGCTCGCGACCCGTGGTCGAGGAGGTCGTGCGATTAGGCCCCTTGGCCGCCGCCGTTGCGCTGCAGCAGATCCATGATGCTGGAGCTCTGCTGCGTGGTACGAGCCTGGGTCGCCTCGTCGGAGCCCAGCTTCACCTCCACGTCGCGCTGCTTCCCGTCGCCGTTCACCACGGTGAGCGTCACGGTGTCGCCCGGGTTCTTCCCGCGCACGTCCAGCATCAGGTCGCTAGCCGACTCCACCTTCTGGCCGTC
Source organism: uncultured Eggerthellaceae bacterium (assembly GCA_910588095.1). GTDB lineage: Bacteria > Actinomycetota > Coriobacteriia > Coriobacteriales > Eggerthellaceae > D16-63. The sequence goes on along the minus strand of CAJUQH010000010.1, from coordinate 3,207 downwards.
GAACGCCGTCACGATGTCGCCTACGGTCAGCCCCGCCTCGGCGGCGCCGCTGCCCGCGCTCACGCTGGCGATGTAGGCGCCTTCGTTAGCGCTCAGCCCGTAGCGGGCGGCCATCTGGCTGTTCACGGTATTCAGCGTGACGCCAAGCTGCGCGTGGCTGGGGGTCTTGCCGTCGATTATCTGCTGGGCCAGGTTGATGGCGTAGTTCACGGGGATGGCGAAGCCCACGCCCGAGTAGTTGCCCGAGTAGGACGTTATGAGCGTGTTGATGCCGATGAGCTGGCCGTTAGCGTCGACCAGCGCGCCGCCAGAGTTGCCCGGGTTGATGGCCGCATCGGTCTGGATCATGTTGGGGTAGACGGTCGTCTCGCCCGAGCCGTTCGAGCTGTCCATTATCTGGGAGCGGCTCGTGGCTGATAGGATGCCCGTGGCCACCGACTGCTCGAGCCCGAACGGGCTGCCGATGGTCATCACCCATTCGCCGATGGTCAGGTCGTCGGAGTTGCCGATCTCCATGGCGGTCAGGTTGCTGGCGTCACGCGCCTTCAGCACTGCGATGTCAGAGCTCGGGTCGCTGCCCACCAGGTCGGCCGCGTAGGTCTCGCCGCCGACGGTGACCTCGTAGGCCTCACCGCCCTCGACCACGTGGTAGTTGGTCACGATGTAGCCGTCGTTGGACAGCACCACGCCCGAGCCCAGGCCCGACTGCTGCAGCTCGTCGGAACCCTGGGGCACCTGGCCATAGAAGAACGAGTACAGGTCGTCCATCTGGGCGTTGCGCGCGTACACGTCCACCGCCGCGACGGAAGGCAGGCACTTGGCCGCCACTGCCTCGGCCAGCGATGCGCTGCTTTCGTCCACCTTTATCTCGGTAGAGGTCTGGGCGCCCAAGCTCTCGGTGCTATGGCTCTCGAGGTCGGCCCCACCGAACATCGACAGGGCTCCCGCCACGCCGAACACCACCAAGCACGCGGCCAGGGCGCCGGCGAAGGCGATGAGGAACGTCTTGGGGCCCGAGCCCTTCTTGCCGTGCTGCTTGTGGGCCGGGGGCACGGGTGCGGCGCCTGCGGCGGCATGCTGGGCGCCGGGGGCGAAGGGCGCCGTAGGCTGGGGCTGGGCGTAGGCAGCCTGGTAGGCGCTCGACTGCTCGCCCGGGGTCGCGGGGGTGTTCTGCTCGGTCATGGATGCTCCTTAGCGGTCAAGGTCTTGAGCCGGCGCGCTGGCGCGGCTTGGCCATCATGCTTTCAGCCATTCTAATACGGCAGGGGCGGCGCCGGAGCGAGTGCTACGGAATCGTCAAGCACGCTCACATATATACACCGGCTGGTGTACGGGGCCACAGACAAAAAAGCCCCGTCGCGATGACGGGGCCTTCAGGTTCTAAGTGGTGCGCCTTGAGGGATTCGAACCCCCGACGTACTGATTCGTAGTCAGTCCCTCTATCCAGCTGAGGTAAAGGCGCACGCTTTTGGAGCATTGACTATTCTACCTTTGCCGCGCGCTTTGTCAACGGGAAAAGCCAAGAATCTCGCGCCGTTTCCGCACTGTTACCATACGCCGCTTTCGCTATAATCAGGCCATCGAAAAGCCCACGTCGAACCCTTACGAGGAGGCCCCGATGGACCAGAACACCCGCCCCGCCGACATGCAGCGCATCAACAACCCCGAACTCGCCAACGCCTTCATCGACGAGCAGGTGCAGGCCATCCGCGACCAGGTGGGCAACGGCAAGGTGCTGCTGGCGCTTTCGGGCGGCGTGGACAGCTCGGTCGTGGCGGCGCTCATCGACCGCGCTATCGGCGAGAACCTCATCTGCGTGCACGTGAACCACGGCCTCATGCGCAAGGGCGAGTCCGAGCAGGTCATCGACATGTTCAAGAACCAGATGGACGCGAACCTGGTGTATGTCGACGCCACCGACCGTTTCCTCGACCTGCTGGCCGGCGTGGACGAGCCCGAGAAGAAGCGCAAGATCATCGGCGCGGAGTTCATCCGCGTGTTCGAGGAGGAGGCCCGCAAGGTGGGCGACGAGGTGGACTTCCTGGCCCAGGGCACCATCTACCCCGACATCATAGAGTCCGACGGCGTGAAGGCGCACCACAACGTGGGCGGCCTGCCGGACGATCTGCAGTTCGACCTGGTCGAGCCCGTGAAGCTGCTGTACAAGGACGAGGTGCGCGAAGTGGGCCGCGCGCTGGGGCTGCCCGAGGGCATGGTGGAGCGCCAGCCGTTCCCGGGCCCTGGCCTGGGCGTGCGCTGCCTGGGCGCCATCACGCGCGACCGCCTGGAAGCGCTGCGCGAGGCCGACGCCATCCTGCGCGAGGAGTTCGCCAACGCGGGGCTGGCGGGCAAGGTGTGGCAGTACTTCGTGGCGGTGCCCGACATGCGCGCCACCGGCGTGCGCGACGGCGTGCGCGCCTACGAGTGGCCGGCCATCATCCGCGCGGTGAACACCGTGGATGCCATGACCGCCGAGGTGCCCGAGGTGGAGTGGCCCGTGCTGAAGCGCATCACCGAGCGCATCCTGGCCGAGGTGCCTGGCATCTGCCGCGTGGCCTACGATCTGACCCCCAAGCCCATCGGCACCATCGAGTGGGAATAATCGCGCACATTATCGTGAGGTTTGAATTGAGTGAGTTTTGGCGTGATTTGATGCATTAATGTACGCCGCAGTTGCCTCCAAGCCACTTGAACCATCGTTTCCGAACATGCTCTCTTAGTGACTACTGAGAGAGCATTTCTTATAGTCAACCAATGCTTAATGGATTCATAGGCATTATGAGTGAGATCAAATCATCACGATAATGTGAGCTCAAGCTTGCATCACGCGAAGTCCATCAACTTTGTACTCACGCACTTCTTGACAGCCCAATCGTTTCACAACTTTTGTACTCATTTCGTACCCAGCAAAATATTGTGGGAGTTAGGACGAGTTCTTACCCTATACCTGTTTAACCTTGAGAAGTTTTAATTTGCTTCGTCACCGTGGTTTGTGCATTAGGCCATATTGGATGACGCGGATATAATAAGCAAAAAACTGCGATATAGGATTTGATTATGAGCTCAATTCGATTGCTAAATCAGCCCCTTGGTGGACAAGTGGGCAATTATATCAAGGACTGCTTAGAAGACTCGAAGTATAACAAGCTAACCATCATTGTTGCCTTTGCGAAGAACAGTGGCGTATTGCGCCTTAAGGAGTCTCTA
>CAJUQH010000009.1 GCA_910588095.1 uncultured Eggerthellaceae bacterium | reverse complement strand
GTATATCCTAGAGGGAATTCGAACAGATTCCGAGGCGGTGGAACTAGGGTATCTGGCCTTTGATTTTGACGATATTGTTCACTGGTCAGGTATGTGTCATTTTCACTATCGTGGCGACAACGTCGAATGGGAGCAAGAGCCGGAAGTGATCTTTGAATGTAGCGACCATACCCTTACCGTGTCTCCACGCCGTTATGGATTTATGTCGTTCATCCCATCAAGGAAAATCTGTCTTTCTCAGACAGTCATATTCGAACTGCGTCCAACATCCGAAAAGCCCCTCACATGGTTCATAGAAATGGTCGACCGCGTCAAATCACTTATAATGCTAAGCATTCAACGAAAAACTACTCTCAACGAGCTTCGCTTCCTTCAGCCCGAAGATAGTCAACACCTAAATAACGACGAACATTGGCCTACAGAGCGGTCTCTGCACATCAATTATATTCGAGCCGAAAAAACCAGCGATACCCATTTCTTAAATCATTTATTCAACTTCAGTGCGATCAAGGAACATCCCGAAATCTACAAAGCATGGATGGATAGCTATGCGAAGATGAAGCCAATTATCGACTTGCGCTTTCTTGTCTTTCTGCACCCCGATTCTCCACCCGAGGTTATCTTTTTGAATCTGATGCAGGCATTAGAAACCTATCATGCAAGATTTATATGTGACAAACTGAAGAAATACCCTGATATCATTGATCGCTTCATTGATGAAGACCTGAAGTTTTATGACGACCAACATAGAGAAAGCTATCGGTCCTATCTAAAAGAAAACGACTCCGCTTCATCCATAACGCTCAAAGCTCGCCTTCGCTTTCTCTTCGCTATTGAGAGATTTCTATACGTACCGCCTGCAAGTAAGTGCGGTCTTGACTCATTCATCCAAAAGCTCGTTGATTCCAGAAACTACTACACCCATTACAACCCCAAGAAGGAGAACCGAGCATTCAAACCCGATGAATTGCCCGCCATCAACGCACTAGTCAGCACCCTCTTGGACTATTACATCCTGAAAAAAGTCGGCTATCCTCACGAAGAACTCACCTCGCTCATTCATGAGAGATTTGTTCGTCTCGATGACATGATTGATAATAGTTTGTATAGATTATAGGTAATAACTAACCGTTCGAAATGCTATACGAAGCGGCGCGCTCTACCCTTCAGCTCGCACAGAACGGCATATGCCCGACCGATACACAGGAGCGCCTCGCAGAAAGTGACGAGACAGCCATCGCGGGTTGCACGCCTCGCAACCTTCAGGATGCAGCAAGGAAGGCGGCCGGCATGCGGAGCATGGGATTCTGCGTGTTCGCTAGAATGTGCTTGATTAAAGAACTCAAGAAGGGACTGCAGTTATGGCTTCAGAAGACAAAGAGACCGCGAAGCTAAACTCCGCGAATAATCACTTCAAAACCGTCTATGAGGCGCTAACTCCTATCCTGACCGAAAGCCAAACGGCCAAAGAACAAGGAACCAAATACGAAGCGCTATGCGCGTACTACCTGAAAGCTGATCCGTTTTGGTCGAAGTTCTACAGCCGCATAGGAACGTTGGAGCAGGCTGCAGCTTGGCCAGACAGTCCTGTCTATGGGCAGAACCAAGATATCGGCATCGACCTTTTCGCGCAGACGGCCGCCAGCGGCGAGTGGCACGCGATCCAGTGCAAGTGCTACGATTCCGAAAAGCCGCTCCCCAAAGGGGTATGCGACTCGTTCTTCGCCGCACTGATGAACAACCATGATTTCGCCGATTGGCTCATCATGACAAGCGCAGGAGGTCCGGGCAGAAATCTCGAACAGCAGATGTCGGGCGATCTCAGCCGCTTCATCGATACGGCGAAGATGGCGGCCTCCGGCCTCGATTGGTCGCATTTCATCGAGGGTCTTCCGCCCGAAGAGCGGATGACTTACGACCCACGACCACATCAAAGGGAAGCGATCGACTCCATCCTTTCTGCATTCGGCGAACAGGATCGCTGCAAGGCGATCATGGCGTGCGGCACTGGAAAAACTCTCATGTCGCTACGGCTCACGGAAGAGTGGCTGAACGGACAGCCCGGTGTCGTGCTGTTCTGTGCCCCGTCGATTTCTCTGGTCGGTCAGTCCATGCGGGAGTGGATGGCGCAGGCGCGCATCCCCATCAGCCCGCTCGTCGTCTGCTCTGACGCCAAGGCGTCGCGCCGCGGCGGCGAGGACAGCATGCCCATGACGCTTGCGGATTTCGAATATCCGGCGACCACCAACCCGGAAAGCCTCATGCGATCCTACGAGGCTCACCGCAGGTCTAACCCGGACGGCATGGTGGTCGTCTTCTCAACCTATCAGTCAATCGATGTCATACATCAGGCTCAAGAGCTGGGTCTTCCCGAATTCGACCTCATCGTCTGCGACGAGGCGCACCGGACGACGGGAAACGCATTGCCCGGCGTATCCACCACCGAGGCATCGGCTTTCATGAAGGTGCATTACGACGAGAATGTGCGCGCTAAGAAGCGCCTGTATATGACCGCGACGCCGCGCATTTACGGCGAGACGGCCAAGCGCAAGGGAGCAGAAGAGGACTACACGATCGCCTCGATGGACGATGAGGCGATCTATGGGACCACCGCCTATCAGATCAAGTTCGGCGAGGCGGTGGAGAAGAAGCTGCTCACCGACTATAAGGTGGTCGTGCTGACCGTTCAAGAGGATGCGCTGTCGGACCGACTGCCTTCGCTCGAAAGCGACCAGGGCGTCAACGCGCGCACGCTTGAGCCTTCGGACATAGGAAAGATAATCGGGTGCTGGAAAGGCCTCATCGATCATGGCGAGGGAGTCCCTGAAGACGCAACCGGCTTGGGCGAGATGCTCGTAGTGGATGACATGGGACAGGTCGATGTCAATGCGGCTCCTCTTCATCGCGCGGTGGGCTTCTGCTCCACCATCGACGCATCGAAGACCATATGCGAAGCGTTCTCTCAGATCATCGATGATTACGCTGGCGACGCACCTGAGAGCCTGCCCCTCAAATGCGACCTGAGGCACGTGGACGGCAACATGCCAGCAGACCGCCGCGCGCGGAATATCGCCTGGCTTGGCGAGAACGTGGAAGACGACGAGTGCCGCATCCTGACGAATGCCCGATGCCTGGCCGAGGGCATCGACGTGCCGAACCTGGATGCGGTCATATTCTTCAATGCTAAGAACTCCACGGTGGATGTGGTGCAAGCCGTCGGGCGCGTCATGCGACGCGCGGAGGGCAAAGACTACGGCTATATCATCCTGCCCATCTTCGTACCGGCGGGAATGACGCCGGAGGAGGCCCTGGACGATTCCAAGGTGTTCGCGAACGTGTGGAGCATCCTTCAGGCGCTCCGCTCCCACGATGAGCGCGTCGAGGCCAAGGTCAACGCGCTCGCACTCCATCAGGCTGCAGCGAAGAACAAGTACCAGGGAGCTGCCAACCACAAGGGATGGGACGAGGGCTTAGAGAGCCGAAAAGAGGCTGAGCAGCGAAAAGCCGCCGAAATCGCAGAAGGCGTGCAGATGCGCCTCTCGCTCTATCCGGTTGAGCGTTGGGAGAAGGCCGTCAAGACGCAGCTCGTCAAGAAATGCGGCACGCGTATCTATTGGGACGAATGGGCGGAAGACGTCGCAAGGATCGCCGAGCGCCATATAGAGCGGATAGGATCGCTTATCAGGGACGATGCTGGTGTCAGGGAGCAATTCGAGATATTCCTGAAGGGATTGCGTGACTCGCTCAACCCTGGGATCACCGACGACGAGGCCGTGCAGATGATCGCCCAGCATATCATCACCATGCCGGTATTCGAGGCGCTCTTCGGAGAATACGAATTCGCTGAATCGAACCCGGTATCCATCACCATCAATGCCTTCTTATCATCTTTGCAAGGTCGCGAGCTGGACGAGGCGTCTGACGCCGAAGTGCTGGAAGACGTGTATGCGAGCGTGCGCCGCCGTGCGGCTATGGTGAGTTCCGATGCCGCCAAGCAGCAGCTTATTCGCGATCTCTACGAGAAATTCTTCAAAGTAGCGTTCAAGGCGACCTCCGATAAGATGGGCATCGTCTACACGCCGGATGAAGTGGTGAACTACATCCTGCACGCAACGAACCGACTGCTGCAGAAGGAATTCGGACAGCAACTCTCAGACCCTGGCGTGAACATCCTTGACCCATTCACGGGAACTGGTACGTTCATCGTGAACCTGCTGCAAGACGAAGAGTTGATGCCTGCGGACAAGCTGCCGACGAAGTACCGGGGCGAGATCTGGTGCAACGAGATCCTGCTACTCGCCTATTACATCGCCACCATCAACATCGAGTACGCCTACCATTCGCGCATGCCCAATGAGTACGTGCCATTCGAAGGGGCGGTGCTGACGGACACCTTTCAGATGCATGAGGCGGGCGACTCGCTCGATGTCGAGATGTTCATGGACAACACGGAGCGCATCCTGCGTGAAATGGAGACTCCCATTCATGTGATTGTTGGCAATCCACCTTATTCTGCTGGGCAGAAGAATGCGAATGACAGCAACCAGAACACCCAATATCCAACTTTGATAAAAAAGATTCAGAACACCTATGCTGCGAGATCAAGCAATGGTTCCAAGAAAATGGCACTCTATGATTCATATATCGAAGCCTTTCGCTGGGCGTCGGATCGAATAGGAGAAAAAGGCGTTGTAGCTTTCGTTACCAACGGCGGCTGGCTTGACGCTCAAGCAATGGACGGCTTCCGAAAGTGCCTCGTCGAGGAGTTCAATTCTATCTACGTTTTCAATCTAAGAGGTAATGCAAGAACGCAAGGCGAGCAGCGTCGCAAGGAAAAGGACAACGTGTTCGGTCAAGGAACACGAACACCAATCTGCATAACCATGCTCGTGAAGAACCCTTCCTCCGAAGAGCGCGGAGTCATTCATTATCACGACATCGGAGATTATCTAGACCGTGAGGCGAAGCTGGCCATCGTTGCGTCGGCCATAGATGGTGAGCCGTTCGAATGGGATTTGCTGCGACCAGATAAGCATGGAGATTGGCTCAACCAGCGCGACGAAAGCTGGTATGAGTTTGCACCCATGGGACTATCGAAATTGAAGTCACCATTCGGGATATTCGAAATATGGTCATCAGGTGTGATCACGCATCGAGATACGTGGATGTATTCGTTTTCCCGTTCTGCGCTTGAAAGCCAAGTGAAGACATTGGCTGACTATTTTAATAAGCAGATTGAGAAACATCGCCCTAACATTACGCATAAGGATGAAGCTGAGAGCGTGGTTGATAAAGACCCCATGAAAATCAAATGGGACAAGAAGCTTTATGATCGTGTTTATGATGCTGAAAAAATAGTAGTGGAACAGGCAGGTGTCACACATTCGACATACCGCCCATTTTGCAAAGAATGGTTGTACTACGATGACAAGATTAATTGGAGCCATTATCAACTATCTAAATTATTCCCTACAGTAGAGCATGAGAATGTCTACATTGCTTTCACGACTAGCGACAAAGCGAGTCAATTGATTTCAAACTTGGTTCCAGATCTCCATTATGTTGGCGACTCCCAATGTTTCCCACTTTATTGGTACGAGAAAAAAGAATCCTTCGGTGGCTTGTTCGCGGAAGAATCGGAAGAATACATTCGCCATGATGCAATAACCGACGAAGCGCTGGAAGTCTTCAGAAAGGCTTATCCGCATGTTTTCGATGCGCACGGGAAATCGTCAGCACGCGCGAAGAAAGAAGGAGGGCCAGAGCTAACCAAAGAGGACATCTTCTACTACATCTACGGCATCCTGCACTCGCCGGAGTATCGCCAGCGTTTCGAGGCGAATCTCAAGAAAGAGCTACCCCGCATCCCGCTAGCCAAGGACTTTAAGGCTTTCTCTTTGGCGGGAAGGCGGCTTGCGCAGCTTCACCTCAATTACGAGAATGCAGAGCCATATCCGTTGGTCGTTCGTGGCGATGCGGAAAATCCAGGACGTGTTCAGAAGATGAAATGGGGCAAGCGCAAAGACCCGGAGACCGGCAAGAAGGTCGATGACTATACGACGCTCATCTATAACGAAAACCTGACATTCTCGGACATCCCAGAAGCCGCTAATGAGTACAAGGTGAATGGACGCAGTCCGCTTGAGTGGATGATAGACCGCTATCAGATAAAGACAGACAAGGCATCTGGAATCGTGAATGATCCAAATGACTATAGCGACGACCCCACCTATATCAGCGGACTCATTCCGCGCTTGGTGACCGTAGCTATGGACACGCTGGAAATCATAAATATGCTGCCCTCGTTGAACGAGCTGCCGCAACCAGCCGACTGGCCATTTGCCTGGAAGGCAGGTGAGTAATGGGGAAGACAGAGGTGCCTGGAAGCCTCGAAGGCTTCTCGGCGCAAGAAAAACAGGCTTTTTACGAACTAATGAGGAATACGGATGATGATGTAAAAGTCTGGATTGAAAAATACGATGACGTTTCTGTCCAAAAAGGCACCGACATAGAGTGCATTCAGCTCAAATCTGCAACAGGTGATAATAATCCACTTACGGATAGATCTGTTAAATTGTGGAAATCACTCTCAAATTGGGTAGATAAACTCAAAGACGCTGAGATCGCTAGCGAAATCAACATATGTAGGTGCCGATATTCGGTAAGCAGTCCTCATGCCTTTACTGTAGGAAGAATTGTGACTTCTTTTCGTGACGCAATCTCGGAGAGAGATGCCAAAGATGCTCTTCAGGAAACGCAATCTATTATAAAAGTGCCGACATCAAGTATAAAACCTTTCGTCGATAATTTCTTTGCACTGGAAAATAGAGCTTGTGCAATCAATGTAGTGAGAGCGTTTTCGTATGAGTATCATTCTGAATTCATGAAAGAGCTCAGGCAACTTTTTCATGAGACAAGTTCTGTAACTCCGAATCTGGAAAAAAGTCTATTTGAAACAATGTGCGGATGGATACGAACCCAATCTGCTCCGTTTACGGAGAACGGAAATCCAGCATGCATACTTCGCAGATCCTATCGAGACAAACTCGCATCCGAATCTCAACGCTTGCGTGAAAACCCTCTATCGCAACCAATAGACAACCCTACACCCAAGGACATAGAAGCGGAAAAACAGAAGCTGCCAAATTACTTAAGACAGTTACAGCTCATTGACATGGCGCAAGATGACGTATGTGATGAGCGCAGCACAAAGGCGATTACTGAAAAACTAAAATCAGACCGGCACGTAGCAATTCTTGCTAAAGATGGAGTTATCTCATTGGAAAGCTTCGAGCTCTACAGAGATAACATGATTTCCGATTGGGAAGATATACGCCGAGATAAACTGCTTGCGGCAAATACAGATGATATCTCTCTCGGTCAGCAAATATATATCGCAACACGTAAAGAAATAAAACGTAACCACCTACAGGGATTTGAACCGCCTAGAGATACAGCATATGGACAATTACATGGATTGGCCGATGAACCGGAAAGACACACTGGGGTACCCCGTATTGGCTGGCATCCAAATTACGAAAGTGAGCTAATTAAACGCATAAGTGACGATACGGATGAAGAATGAATGCAGGTAATCTTATTCAGCTAATTCAAAATCCCTCTATCGGGGCTTTGACGATATGGCAATTTGTTGTTGGCTTCTATCATGAAGATAAGAAGGCAACTCCAATTGACTATTTGTTCACTGTGATTCCTATTGTTTCAACTCCCGAAATCAGAGAAGTGATTTGTCATACAACCGGAGGGCTTTTATCATACCGTGCAAAATTATCAAAAAGCTGCAGTAATAACGCACTTTTGAATGCTGCTGGAATAACTCCTTTAATGTATGAATTATCTGGTCAATCCATAAAGATCGCAACTTCTAGCAAACTTATCAAACAAGAAAACGGATTGCTTAAATTCGTTCCTGTAATTATGAACATCCCATCCAGTGTCAAGCCATCTGACACTGAAAGAGACTACCGACTAGCGGCCAAACGACTCGGGAAACAGATGGCTCAGATGACCAGAAGCGAAATATTTGCCAGTTTGGGAGTAAGGTTTTAACATGAATATATGGATTGAGAAGGTTATTTTATGGCCCAAAAATCATGATTTTAATCCACGAATCATAGCTTTCGAAAATAACAGAATTAATGTGGTTTACGGTGACTCGCGAACCGGAAAATCCGCACTTATTCCAATAATTGACTATTGCCTTTGCTCTAGCGATTATCGCGTCCCAGTAGATATCATTCGCGATAATACCGAATGGTATGGCGTACTACTACACTGCGATAAAAACGAAATACTGCTATGCCGAGCCGAAGCAGGCAAAAACAAGCAGACATCCCATATGTACTATGCCGTTGGGAAAAAGCTCACAATACCCAAATTCATTACTGAAAATACTACTTCCGAAAATATAAAAGACCTTCTTAATCAGCAATTCGGCTTCACGGACCTTCCAATAGCTGACCAAGGGGCCTGGAAAACCGAAAGGCCGTCATTTCGTGATATAGCCGCCTTTTTATATCAACCGCAAAATATCATCGCAAACCCTGAAGCTTTGTTCTATAAGCTGGATAAACTGGAGCATAAACAAAAACTTGCGAGCATATTCCCTTATCTTGCCGGAGCCATAACCTCGCGAGACTTAGTTAATGAGTTGGAACTAGAAGAGGTTAAAAAACGACTTGCGAGACTTCAGAACGAAGTGAAGGCTCTTAAAAACGTTTCGGCAAGCTGGAAGATGTCAGCAAAAGGAAAAATTACACGAGCTTGCGAATTGGGAGTTAGTACATTCGACCCTGACCTTACAGAGGACTTTGATGATTTGCTTAAAGAAATCGAGCGCATCAGCCAATTAAATCATTCCGATATTTTAGAAACCGTAAGTGAAGCTGGGGCCGCTTCAGAAAAGATCGCTCAGTTGAGCTCAATCGAAGCAGATCTCTCGATGGAGAAGGCAGACCTCATTCGACGATTAGAGAAAATAGATAAAGCACTGCTGTCTTATGATCAAATGGAAGAAACGCTAGATTCGTTAACAGATTACATCGGCATAACAGAATGGTTGCTTCACAGAGTATCCGAAGAAGAGGCGTGCCCAATATGCGGTCAGCAATTACGTGAGGGCCATAAGGAGCTAGAGAGTCTTCAAGCCTTATCCCTCGAAATCAATAGTGAAGCTTCTGCATCTCAAATTAAACTTGGATTCGACAAGGAAAGAAAAACACTCTTAAGCAAGATTCAAACAGCCAGCGATGAATTAAACGCCGTTTCAAGTGAACTTAGAGCGTTGGAAGAAGAGCAAAGCAGCACACGATTTACGTTATCGGAAATCGAGCGATTCATCGGAGAATTACGGGCTTCTCTAAAGCAATTTAAAGCCATTTTCCGGGATACTGAAGCGGAATCAAAGATTGAAGCTTTGCTAAAGAGGCAGAACGAGCTCGAAACTCTCCTCAGCGCTGCAAACACGGCTCAAAAACTTCATCAAGCAATTGAAGATATTGCAGCATATACAAAATTTGGACTAAAAAGTCTGGATGTTGAGCATGATGACTGGAAGACAGTCTTTGATTACAAAAATCTTTCTCTTGAGATTATCGATAACGAAGGATCAATTAGGCTGCTCAGTGAAATTGGAAGCGCCTCAAACTGGCTTTCTTATCATATAGCCTTCTCTTTAGCATTGCAAAAATACCTTCAAGCAAACTCGCCTCTTAGTATTCCGAGCTTCATTTTTTATGATCAGCCGAGCCAAGTATATTTTCCACACGCACATGAGATAAATGAAAATATTGGACATGCGGATTCAGAAAACATAGAAGCAGACAGGGATCGTGCAGCGGTTAAAAAAATCTTTGCTTCGTTTGATAAATTCCTAAAAGAAGATGATTTCGATTTCCAAATCATTGTCACTGAGCACGCAGGCAAAGATATCTGGGGAGAGTTTCGGTCGATTTATGAAGTAGAGCATTGGGAAACTGATGGAGAAAAGCTAATTCCCAACAAATGGCTAGATTTTGAGGAATAGACGTGCGTTATAAGAGACACAAACAGGCTAGGAAGACCTTAAAAGAAATTGAAGAATCGCCAAGAGATTATCTGGTAATCCATTACTCATGCGAAAGCTTCTATGATATTCATGATGGGAGAACCCCACGAATTACTTCTATTGCTGTAAGGGAGCTTGATTCCGGTCAAACGCACTCCTTTTCGATTCATAAAATTGCCGAAAAACAGGGAGTGCCGCTTGCCGCAATCAGCGATAAATACGATGAGCTCGAAAAGGCCATGCTTGATGAGCTTATGGACTTTATTCAGAAATCTACAAAATCCAAATGGGTTCATTGGAATATGAGAGACATCAATTATGGTTTCCCTGCGATTTACCATCGCTACGAAGTGTTAAACGGCGTTCCCCACAGGATAGATGATAGCAAACTCATCGATATCGCTCGGGTACTAAAGGATTGTTACGGAGAAGGATACGCAGGTGGCCATCCCCGCATGCAAAAACTCTTAGAGCTAAACGATATGGGTCGCAAAGAATTGCTATCAGGAGAAGGAGAGGCCATTGCATTCGATGCACAAGAATATGTCAAGCTTCATCAGTCCACGCTTCGAAAAGTGAATGAAATTTCCAATATCATAAGCATGGCTTGCGAGAATCGATTGAAAATCGCTAGCTCTTTAATAGAAGTTTACGGCTTGCATCCTCAGGGTATCTATGAGCTGCTTAATGGTCGATGGTGGTTTGGAATCATTACTTTCTTGCTGGGATTGATATTAGGGGCGGCATTTGAAGGGATTCGGAATTTCTAAGAGCCTCTTTTTCTTTAACAATAGCGTGGGCTGATGAATCTGCAGACAATCCGGAAATGATTTATTTTCCCCTCAGCTCCTCGTCTGCTTTGATTCTCAAACGAGAACGCAATCCCGAGTTCCGCTGTGGCCCTACCTCTGCTGAATACGTTACAGGATTGAATGTTGGGCTTCTCACAAGTCAACCCTATGGGACATGGCAATTGCAAAGCGTGATACCACCCTTGAATCATGCCTGAATGCACTTATGCCATAATCTTCAAGCATCTAAGCACAAAAGAACCAGCTCCTTATTCCAAGAAAAGGCAGATTAAACGATACATATTAACCATATTGCCCACCAAAGGCTCTCTTGGTATGACGCGTTGCGTATGTATCGCCGATAGTACAGAACCCCCCACCGGTGATGCCCTATACTGGTTGCGAGAGAGAAGTTGAGACTTAAGGAGAGGCTCATGGCGGCAGAAGCAGGTTGGTATCCGGACCCGATGGGCGACACGACGAAGCTGCGCTACTGGGACGGCGCCGCATGGACCGACCACTACGCGCCCGCCCAGGGGCAACCGGCCGCCACGACCGCCGCAGCCGCCGCGCAGCCCACCACGGCTGCCAACGCCCAGCCAGCCAGCGACCATCATGCCGCAACCGCTGACGCCCAGCCCGCCGCAGCCGCTGCGCAACCCGCCGCTGACGCCACCCAGGCCGCCACGACCGCCGCAGCCGCCCAAGCGCCCCAGCCCACGGTGACCGTCAACGTCCAGCAGTCCGCACCCGCCGGCACCACGGTTCCGGTCGTCTACACCATGACCGACACCGACCGCACGCTGCGGCTCATCGCCTTCATCCTGAACCTCATCACCATCGCCGGATGCTGCTGGCTCATCATCCCGCTGGCCTGGATGATACCCATGACAGTGCGCACCTGGGGCATCTACAAAGGCACGAAGCCCAACACCGTGGCCCTGGGCGTATGCACGCTCATCTTCGTGAACATAGTCTCGGGCATCCTGCTGCTCTGCTCGAAGAAGGAGGCTTAGGCGCAACGCGTCAGCAATCGGGCGGCAGCAAGCTCGAACGGCAGCTCGCCCAGCGACCGCCCCACAGGCCACGAGAAGGCCAAGGAGCCGCCTGAATGGCCCCAGGCGACATCCGCTCCTCGTAGGCCAGGCGTCGGCGCAGGGAATCCTATCCCTCAGCCGCCACCACGGTAGGCGCGGCAGGTGCGGGCAGCTCAGCCGCACAATGCGGGCAGCGCGTGGCCCCCTCCAGCACGTTCTCCAGGCAATAGGGGCACGCCGGCGCCTTCTCTTGCAGCTCCTCGCCGTTCTTGCCGAGCACCTTCGCGCCCTTGTCGCGCAGCTTGTTCATGGCCTTCACCATGAGGAACACCACGAACGCGATGATGAGGAAGTTGATGACCGCCCCAATGAACGCCCCGAAGTCGATGCCGTTCTCGGTGCCCGGCACAGGAATCGAAAGCCCCTTCACCTCGGTGCCGTTGCCGCCGGTCACCAGCGTGATGAACGGCGTGATGATGTTGTCCACCAGCGACGTGACGATAGCGGTGAACGCCGCGCCGACGATGATGCCCACGGCCATGTCCATGACATTGCCGCGCTCGATGAACTCGCGGAACTCGCTCACTATCTTCATGGCCGCGCCCCTTCCCTAGCCCAGCTCGTCAGCAGCCACCAGGCCATGCAGGTACGCGATGATGTCGTCCGACTCGTACAGCGGCGCCCCGTCGATGATCAGGCACGGCACCTGGCCCTTGCCCCCGATCGCCACCAGTTCGCCGCGCACGCCCGGCTGCAGCGTATCGCGCATCTCGCAGGCGATGTCCTGCTGCTCCATGTAATCCAGCACCTTGATGCAGAAGGGGCAGGTGGGCTTGTAATACAGGGTCAGGTTGCTCAAGTATGCCATCTCAAGGCCTTCCTCTCGTCTCCACAACGCGCCGCGCAGCCGCGCACGCCATTACGCGCACAAGCCGCACGACACATCACGCGCCCGCACGAAGCCGCCCGCATAGCGCCCGGCCGCCCAGGCCGACGCCCCGCGCCAGCGCCTCGCACGTCACATCAGATGATTCTCCGCGAACCGGCGCGCCCACGCGTCCACAGCCTCCAGTTGTTCAAGGCTCGTTACCTCCTGGACGCCTTCGCGCTCGTGCGCCTCCATGACCGCCTCGACCGTGCCCGCGATGCCCAGGTAGCTCCCGCGCCCAGCCAAGAACGCCGCTACGGCCACCTCGTTGGCCGCATTCATGGCGCACGGCAGCGTGCCGCCGCATTCCCCCGCGTAACGCGCCAGCGCCAGGCAGCGGAACGTGTCGATGTCGGGCGCCGCGAACTCCAACGTGCCCAGCGTGCGGAAGTCGAGCGGCTCCACCGGCGCGTCCCAGCGCTCGGGGTAGCTCAGCGCGAACTGGATGGGAATGCGCATGTCGGTGGTGCCCAGGTGCGCCTTCACGCTGCCGTCGGCGAACTCCACCATGGAATGGATGGCGCTCTGGGGCTGCACCACCACCTCGATGCGGCCATAATCCATCGTGAACAGGTGATGCGCCTCGATGACCTCGAGTCCCTTGTTCATGAGCGTGGATGAGTCGATGGTTATCTTGGCGCCCATGTTCCAGGTAGGGTGCGCCAGGGCCTGCTCGGGCGCTATGCCGCGCAGCTCGTCGGCAGTGCGCCCGCGAAAGGGGCCGCCGGAAGCGGTCACCCACAGCCGCGCGACCTCGCGCGCATCTTCCCCCAGCAGGCACTGGTAGATGGCGCCGTGCTCGGAATCGATGGGCATGAGCGCGTGCTGGCGTCCCGCCGCCGCGTCCAGCTGCCGCGCCAGCGGCATGATCAGGTCGCCCGCCACCACCAGCGACTCCTTGTTGGCCAGCGCCAGCACCTTGCCGGCCCGCAGCGTGTCGTAGCTGGCCCGCATGCCCGCGGCACCCACCAGGGCGTTCACCACGATATCGGCCTCGGGCAGCGCAGCCAGGGCCGCCACCGCCTCAGGCCCCAGGCCAACCGAAGGCTCCGTGCCCCCGCCACCCGGCGCCTCGGGCATCACCACATCGCCCGTCGGCGGCCCGTCGAACACCGTGCGCTCGAGCGCCTCGAAGGAAGGGCTCGCCGCCGCAGCCGGGTCGCCCAGCGCCACGTGCCGCACGCCGAACGCCCGCGCCTGGGCCAGCAGCGCGTCCACGCTGCCATGGGCCGCCAAGGCCACCACTTCCAGCTTGTCCGAGTGCTGGCACACCACGTCGAGGGTCTGCCTTCCGATGGAGCCGGTGGAGCCCAACACCACGATGCGCTTGCGCGTGCCCATATCTGCCAACCTTTCCGCATGCCCGCGCCCCCGGCGAAGCGGGCGCGGCTGCACTGCTACAGCACCGAGGGTATGCAGCCGAAGCCCACCAGCAGGATGGCCGCCACCGCCGACGCCAGGAACAGCGAATCGCAACGGTCGAGCAGCCCCCCGTGGCCCGGCATGATGGTGCCCGAGTCCTTGAAGCCGGAATTGCGCTTGATGCGGCTCTCCACCAGGTCGCCCAGCACCTCAGCCAGGGCGCACACCACGCCGAACAGCACCGCCAGCCACACCGGCAGCTGCACCCCCGGCACGAACGCGATGGCCACCCAGAACGCCGCCGAACCCACGATGCCCGCCAGGAAGCCCTCCCAGCTCTTCTTGGGGCTCGTGCGCGGCGCCAGCTTGTGCTTGCCGAACTTGCTGCCCACCAGGTAGGCGAACGAGTCGTTGGCCCACACGCTCAGGAACAGCAGCAGCACCACGATGCTGCCCCACGGGTACGGAAGCGCCTGCTGGATGACCACCAGCCCGCACAGCAGCAGGCCCGTGTACGATGCGCCGAAGAAGCTCTCGCACACATCGGGGATGCGGCTGCGCAGCCAGAACACGTACCACACCAGCAGCGCCAGCAGCAACGCCAGGCTCACTGCCAGCGCCCCCATGGCCCCGAAGAAGTACACGGCGGGCAGGTAGAGCACCGCCGCGATGATGCCCAGCATCTCGTTGGGCAGCTTGGCGTCTTGGCGCAGCATGTAGTAGAACTCGCCCGCGCAGATGCCGGCCACCACCATGAGCATGACCAGCATGGGCAGGCCTCCGGCCAGCACCGACAGCACGGTGACCGCGGTGTACACCACGCCCGTGCGGAAGCGCACCTGAAGGCTCGTGGGGTTCTTCAGCTTCTCAGGGGCCTTGTCGAGCGCCTTCTCCTTGACCTTCTCCTTGGTCTGGGCGCGGCGGTCGCGCTTCTGCTGGCGCTTCGCCTGCTCGCTCGGCGTCATGTCGTAGTGCCATGGGGGGCCGGCTGGCACGGCGTCGAGCACCACGTCCAGCTCCTCCTCGAGCACCAGGTCGCGCGTGGTGGGGCGGCACGGGTGCCCATCGGCCTGGCGGCACAGCTCGTCGGTGCGCTCGCGCAGGCGCGCCCGGGCGGCGCGCTGCTTCTCGGTCAGCTGGCCGCCGGCCGTCATGCGCCTACCCCGCCGAACCGGCGGTCGCGCCGCTGGTACTCCAGCAGGCAGCGCAGCAGCTCGTAGCGGTCGAAGTCGGGCCACAGCACCGGCGACGAGACGAACTCGGCATAGGCCGCCTGCCACAGAAGGAAGTTCGAGAGGCGCATCTCGCCGCTCGTGCGCACGATGACCTCCGGGTCGGGTATGCCGTAGGTGAACAGGCCTTGCTCCAGCAGGTCCTCGGTCACCTCGGGCGCCCCGCCGCCGGCCTCGGCGCGCAGCATGCAGCGCCGCACGCATTCCTGGGCAGCGTGCAAGAGCTCTTGCCGGCCGCCGTAGTTGAGCGCCACCACCAGCGTCATGCCGTCGTTGCGGCGCGTCTTCTCCCACGCCTCGTCGAACGCCGCGCGCGTCTCGGGCGGCAAGGGCGAAAGGTCGCCGATGGTCATCACGCGCACGTGCTCGTCGTGCAGCTCGTCCACTTCGGCCAGCATGGTCTTGGCGAACAGGTCCATGAGCCCCACGACCTCGTCTTCGGGGCGCTTCCAGTTCTCGGTGGAGAACGAGTAGATGGTCAGGTAGCGCACGCCCAGGTCAGACGCGCAGCGGATAGCCTCCCGCACCGCCTCGATGCCCGCCTTGTGGCCGCGCAGGCGGTTGAGCGCCCGCTTCTTGGCCCAGCGGCCGTTGCCATCCATGATGATGGCGATGTGCTGCGGGATGGCATCGGCGCGCAAGGCCGACAAATCGATGTCGGCCGGCACATCGGGGAATATGTAGTCGAGGGGCTTGTTCATTTACCACCATAGGCGAAGCTCGTCGAAGCGAGGCTTCCCCGCTTCGCGGGAAAGCCTAGATCTCCATCACTTCCGCTTCCTTCTTCTTGGTGGCTTCCTCGACGTCCTTCACGAACTTGTCGGTAAGCTTCTGCACGGCTTCCTCGGCGCGCTTGGCCTCGTCCTCAGGCAGGCCGTCGTTCTTCTGCGCCTTGCCGATGGCGTCGTTGGCGTCGCGGCGCGCGTTGCGCACGGCCACGCGGGCCTCCTCGGCGTAAGCCTTGCACTGCTTCACCAGCTCGCGACGGCGCTCCTCGGTAAGCTGGGGGAACGGCAGGCGCAGCACGGCGCCGTCGTTGTTGGGGGTCACGCCCAGGTCGCTCTCGAGGATGGCCTTCTCGATGGCGCCCAGCACCGACTTGTCCCACGGCTCGATGACCAGCATGTGGGCATCGGGGGTCTTCACGCCCGCCATCTGGTTGATGGGGGTGGGGGTGCCGTAGTAGTCAACCTTGATGCGGTCGAGCACCATGGGCGTCGCGCGGCCGGTGCGCACGCCGGTGAAGTTGTCATGCAGCGCCTCGAGCGCCTTGCCCATGCGGCCTTCCGCCTTCGTCAGGATCTCGTCTACCTCTGCCATGGCTTGCGCCCTCCTCCTCTTTCAGGTTCCTCTAATCGTGCGGTCGTTGCGGCGCGGCTACTCCACCACCGTGCCGACGTCGGCGCCTTTCAGCGCCGCCTGGATGTTGCCCTGCTTGGTCAGGTCGAACACTATCATGGGCACGTCGTTGTCCATGCACAGCGAGGTGGCCGTGGCATCCATGACGTTCAGCCCGCGGTTGAGCACGTCCATGTAGGTGATGCGATCGAAGCGCTTCGCCTCGGGGTTCTTGGCCGGGTCGCTGTCATAGACGCCGTCGACCTTGGTGGCCTTCATGAGGCAGTCCACGTCCAGCTCGCAGGCGCGCAGCGCAGCGGTGGTGTCGGTGGTGAAGTAGGGGTTGCCCGTGCCCGCAGCCAGGATGACCACGCGGCCCTTCTCCAGGTGGCGCAGGGCGCGGCGGCGGATGTAGGGCTCGGACACCTCTTGCATGTTGATGGCGCTCTGCACGCGGCTGAACACCCCGTGGCGCTCGAAGGAATCCTGCAGGGCCAGGGCGTTCATCACCGTGGCCAGCATGCCGATGTAGTCGGCCTGGGCGCGGTCCATGCCCTCGGCCGAGCCGGCGAGCCCGCGGAAGATGTTGCCGCCGCCCACCACCACGGCCAGCTGCACGCCGTCGCGCACGATCTCGGCTATCTCCTCGGAAAGGCGGTCGACCACCTTCGGGTCGATGCCGTAGCCCTGGTCGCCAGCCAGGGCCTCGCCCGACAGCTTCAGCAGCACGCGGTCATACTTGTATCCATCAGCCATAAGGGGAATCTCCTCCAAGCTTCGCGCCTTGCGTTCCATCCTTCCCATATTAACCGAAAGGCCGCCCGTTGCGCGCGGGCTTTCCCCGATTAGGCGCTCTATCTATAGAGCGCGCACATCCTGCGAAGCCGCAGGTGGCCGCCGAAGGCAGAGCCGCGAATCCCGCGCAACGAAAAAGCCCCCCGGCAGTGAAGCCAGGGGGCTCGGTCGCAGAACCTGCAACGCTGTGAGGGCTGGGCCTTAGCGCTTGGAGAACTGCGGGCGCTTGCGGGCCTTCTTCAGGCCGTACTTCTTGCGCTCGACCATACGGGAGTCGCGCGTCAGGAAACCGGCCTTCTTCAGCTCGGCGCGGTAATCGCCAGCCTCGAGCAGCGCACGGGAGATGCCATGGCGCAGCGCGCCGGCCTGACCCGAGATGCCGCCGCCCTTGATGTTGGCCAGCACGTCGAAATGGCCCATGGTGTCGGTCACCTTGAACGGGGCCTTGGCGTAGTCGACCAGCGACTCGCGGCCGAAGTAGTCGACGCCCTCGCGGCCGTTGACGGTCACCTTGCCGGTGCCGGGCACCAGGCGCACGCGCGCCACGGCGTTCTTGCGGCGGCCGGTGCCGTAATACAGAGCTTCACCTGCCATGATTAACCCTCCATCTCGATCTTGCGCGGATTCTGTGCGGTATGCGGATGGTCGGGGCCGGCATACACCTTCAGCTTCTTGCCCATGGCGCGGCCGAGCGTGTTCTTGGGCAGCATGCCCTTCACCGCGTGCTCGATGACGCGCTCGGGGTGCTTGGCCATGGCCTCCTCGAAGGTCTCCTGCTTGAGGCCGCCCGGGAAACCGCTGTGGCGGGAATACACCTTGTCGGTGGTCTTGGCGCCGGTCACGCGGATCTTGTCGGCATTCACGACGACAACGAAGTCGCCCGTGTCGACGTGCGGGGTGTACTGCGGCTTGTGCTTGCCCTTCAAGATGGTGGCTGCCTTGGTGGCCACGCGGCCGAGCACCTGATCCTCAGCGTCGATCAGGACCCACTCGCGCTCCACCTCCTGCGGCTTTGCGTAATACGTCTTCACTCTTACTTCCTCCTATGGTGTGCGGCACCCGGGTTGAAGCGTGCCCTTGCGGGGCGCCCGATGCGCACCGGTTTGTTTTCAAAAGTGCAGATGGCGAAAGCCCGCGCGGTTTCCTACGCCGCGCTCGACGCGCTCGACCGGGTTCTGGACTCCCCATCGTGCGCGCGCCTTCGACCCGCTCTGCGTTTACGGGGCTTTTGAAAGCGAACTTTTCAAGTATATGGTCAGCACTTGCCTGCGTCAACGGTGAATCTTGCCCAAAAACGACGAAAGGGAGGGGCAAGGCCCTCCCTTTGCTTGCTCGCCTATATGAAGGTGCAGCCAGTGCGTCAGATTCGCGTGGAAGCGCACTCGAGTGGCCTTCGTGCCACGAGATAAGTGCGCTTGGAACGCGAAGGTGGCGTGCTGGGCATGCCTCGCCTGAGGCCTGCGGGCTTTTGGCCCTACAGGTCCTTCGAGCCCTCCACGCGGCCCTCGAGGTACTTCCAGTAGTCCTCGACGTCGTCCTTCAGCTCCTGCAGCAGCTCGGCGTTCTCCGGCTTCAACAGGTGCTTGAAGCGGCCCTGGGGCTTCAGGAAGTCCTCGAGCGGCTTGAGGTTCTTCTCCTTGACCGGCGTGAGCGTCCACTTGCCGTTCTCGACCTCGAACAGCGGCCAGAACTTGGTGTCCACCGCCAGGCGCGAAATGAGCATGGTCTCGTCGGAGCCGATGCGCCAGCCGCGCGGGCACGGCGCGAGCACGTTCAGGAATGCCGGGCCGTCCGCAGCGAATGCCTTCTCGGCCTTGGACACCAGGTCCTTCCAGTGGCCTACGGTGGACTGCCCCACGTAGGGCACGCCGTGAGCGGCGATGATGGAGGCCAGATCCTTGCGGCGCTGGGTCTTGCCCTGCTGGTCCTTGCCGACCTCGGCCGTCGTGGCCCACGAGCCCTTCGGCGTGGCCGACGAGCGCTGGATGCCGGTGTTCATGTAGGCGCCGTTGTCGTAGCACACGTACACCATGTCGTGGCCGCGCTCCATGGCGCCCGACAGCGACTGCAGGCCGATGTCGTAGGTGCCGCCGTCGCCGCCGAAGGCCACGAACTTCACCTTCTTGTCGGCCGGTATCTTGCCGGCGCGCTGCAGGCCCTTGAAGGCCGCCTCGACGCCCGACACCGTCGCGGCCGAGTTCTCGAACGCGTTGTGGATGAACGGCACGTTCCATGCGTCGTAGGGGTAGATGGTCGTCGACACCTCAAGGCAGCCGGTGGCGCAGCCCACCACGGGCACTGCGTCCTCGGGCACGCCCATCAGCACCTGGCGCACCGCCATGGATGCGCCGCAGCCGCCGCAGAGGCGATGGCCCGGGGCCAGGCATTCGGGGCGGCGAGACAGTTCTTTGATGTTAGCCATTGCTCGTTTCCTTCCTCATGCCTTAGATGCCGATGTAGCGCAGGTCGCAGTCCAGCGTGCCGTCGGCCACCTTCTCGAGGTCGTCGAACACACCCTGCACCACCACGTTGGTCACATCGGCGCCGCCGAGGCCGTACACGTAGTTCTTCGCGGGAATGCTCAGGCCCGCGGCGTAGAAGGCGCTCATGACGTCGGCGCCCAGCGGCGCGTGGGTGGCGCCCAGCGAATCGGAGCGGTCGAGCACGGCCACGGCCTTGGCGCCCTTGCACGCCTCGACGATCTGCTCCTCGGGGAACGGGCGGTACACGCGGGGGCGTACGACGCCCACCTTCTTGCCCTCGGCGCGCAGCTGGCGCGCGATGTGGCGCACGTTGCCGGCGGCCGAGCCCAGCACCACCACGATGTAGTCGGCATCGTCGGTCTCGTAGCAGTCGACCAGGTCGTAGGGGCGGCCGGTCACGTCAGCCCAGGCCTTGCCGTACTTCTCGATGATGGGCAGCGAGCCCATGTTGGCGTTGCGGGTGGCCAGGCGCGTCTTCATGTAGGAGTCGCCGTTGGCGAACATGCCGTGGGCCACGGGCTCGTCGGTGTCGAGCAGCGCGTACTTGGGATGGTAGTCGCCCACGAACTGCTGCACCGTGGCGTCTTCCTCCATCTCGCAGCGCTCCATGGCGTGGCTGGTGATGAAGCCATCGAGCGTGGTCATCACGGGCAGCAGCACCTGGGAGTCCTCGGCTATCTTGAACGAGATGACCGTGTTGTCGTAGGCTTCCTGCGCCGTCTCGGCGAACAGGATGATCCAGCCGGTGTCGCGGGCGCCCATGACGTCGGAGTGGTCGCCGTGGATGTTGATGGGGGCCGAAAGCGCGCGGTTGGCGTTGGCCATGACGATGGGGGTGCGCATGCCGGCGGCGATGTAGAGCTCCTCCCACATGAGGGCCAGGCCCTGCGATGCGGTGGCCGTGGCCACGCGAGCGCCGGCGGCCGAGGCGCCGATGCAGGCGGAAAGGGCCGAATGCTCGCTCTCCACCGTGACGAACTCGGTGTGCACCTGGCCGTTGGCCACGTACTTGGCGTAGTTCTCGACGATGGTGGTCTGCGGGGTGATGGGGTACGCCGCCATGACGTCAGGGTCGACCTGGCGCATGGCCTCGGCGATCATCTGGTTGCCGGTAGCGGAAAAGGCCTTGTTGCTCATAACCCTTACGCCTCCTCTGCTTCGTCTTCGCGGATGAGCTCAAGGGCGCCGAAGCGGCACTCGTGCACGCACACGCCGCAGCCCTTGCAGTGGTCGTAGTCGATGCCCACCATGGCGCCGTCGGACACCTGGATGGACGAATCGGGGCAGGCGATCCAGCACAGCATGCAGCTCGTGCACTTGTCCTGGTCCCACACGGGGCGCATGGAGCGCCAGCCGCCGGTGATGTAGAGCTCGGACGTGCCGGCCTCGCACACGAAGCCCTCGGGGATCTGCTCGGGGGCCCAGCTGTCGAACTGCTCGATCTCGGTCATCTTCATGCGCACACCACCTCTTCGTAAGCGCGGTCGACGGAGGAAAGGTTGGCGTCGATCATCTCTTGGGAGAACTTCTTGCCGAACGTGATGCGCAGGCGCTCCTTCACCTGGTCCACGGGCACGACGCCGGTCACCTTGGACAGCGCGCCCACGATGGGGGTGTTGGGGATGTCGCGCTTGATGGTGTCCAGCGCGATGCCGGAAGCGTCCACCACGGCCACCTTCACGGTGTCGGCCACGCCCAGCTTGGCGCGGGCCTCGGGCGCCGACAGCTCGGTGTTCAGGATGACCACGCCATCATCGGCGATGCCCTCGGCCACATCCACCGTGTCGAGCAGCGTGTCGTCGAGCACGACCACGATGCCAGGGTTGGTGATGTTGTTGTGCACCTCGATGGGCTCGGAGCATACGCGCGTGTACGCCTTCAGGGGGGCACCGGTGCGCTCGGGGCCGTACTCGGGCATGGCCTGGACGTAAGCGCCGTCCATCAGCGCGGTGTCGGCCACCAGCTTGGCGGCGGTCACAGCGCCCTGGCCGGCACGAGCGTGCCAACGGATCTCAATCAGCTGGGACATACCTTCCTCTCTTTCTGGTCAAATGCCATGGGGATGCCCTTTAAAGACTCATGAGATATAAGACTAAAGAACACTTGGCATGATACCAGCCGCGCTGCCCCGAGCCGCCGCGCTGCCGGGGCCGCGGCAAGGGCGCGGGCCGTGCGGCTCGGTAAGTGGGAAGGGCCCGGCGAGCCGCCCCAAGCGAACGGCGGCATATGGGGGGCCGAGCGGTCGACGGCCAATGGCAGCCCGTTGCGGTAGAATAGCCCCCATGGAAAAGCACGAGGCACAGCCCATTCCGCTTACCCGCCGGCAGTTCGTGGCGGCAGCCGCCGGCGCAGGCGCGCTGCTGGCCGCTACTGGGATCGCTGGATGCGCCGGCCAAGCTGCAGAAGGCCCCGCCGAACCCGCAGCGCCCACCAGCCTTTCGGCCGCGCTTCCCTACCCCCTGCCCGCCCTGCCGCCCGAAGGGACCATCACGCCCGGCGCGCTCTCGCTGCTGCGGCACACGGCCCAGGGGCTCTACGACATCGACCCCCACAGCTTCAAGCCCGTGGAGGGCCTGGCTGCCGGCGCGCCGACGCAGGTGTCGCCCACCGTGTACGACGTGGCCCTGCGCGCCGATGCGGCGTTCGGCAACGGCGCGCCCGTCACAGCCGAGGCCGTGGCCGCCGCGTTCGAGCGGCTGCGCTCCAGCAACGCCACCTATGGCGTGCTGCTGGCGCCCATCAAGTCCGTCGCCGCCATGGACGACACCACGGTGCGCGTGACGCTGGCCTACCCCCTGCCCTTGCTGCTGCGCGAGCGCCTGGCCCTAGTGCCGGTGACGCTGCCGCCCAGCGAAGGAGCCGAGGGCGCGGCAGCGGCCGGTGCGGGCACGGGTCCCTGGCTGCTAAGCGAGCTCTCGGCCGAGGAGGGCCGCATGGCGTTCCTGCCCAACGGCTACTACAATGGCAGCGAGCCGCCCACCTGCTCGGCCATGGAGTGGCGCTTCATGGCGGAAGGCGCGGCGCGGCTGGGCGCTGCCGCCGCAGGCGAGGTGCTGGTGGCCGATGATGTGATGCCTGCCGACGGCGAGGGCGTGGGCCAAGAGGGACTGACCACCGAGTACGTGCCCGGGTTCGCATCGCCCTATGTGCTGTTCGACTGCGCCAAGGCCCCCTTCGACGACGTGCGGGTGCGCCAGGCGCTGCTGTACGCCATCGACTACGACCTGGCCGTGAGCGAGGTGCTCGGCGGCCGAGCCACCGTGCCCACCGGCGTGCTGCCCATCACCCACACCGGCTACATGCGGGCCGAGGCAGCCTACAGCCACGACCCCGAGCGCGCGCGGCAGCTGCTGGAGAAGGCTGGCGCCCAAGACCTTTCGGTGGCGCTCGACCTGCAAGACGAGAGCCTGCGGCCGCTGGCCGACCGCATCTGCGCCGACTGGGTGCAAGCGGGCGTCAAGGCCACGGTGAGCGAGCAGCCCGGCACCCTGGCCGGCAGCGTGTCGGATTTCGACGTGGCGCTGTGCTTCGACGACCCCACCCTGCTGGGCTTCGACGTGGACTTGATACTCACCTGGCGCTACGGCGGCGAGGTGGCGCCCGAGCGGCTGGGCCGCTGGAGCGGCGAAGCAGCCGATGAGGCGCGATCGCTCATGCGACAGGCGCGCGAGGCTGCCGACGAGAGCGCGCAGCGCAAGCTGTGGGAGGAGTGCTTCGCCATCATCGCCGAGCAGGCGCCGCTGTGGCCGGTGGCGTTCCTCGATGCCGGCACCACCTGGCGCGCCAGCGACCTGCGCGGGTTCGAGCCGCTCACCACCGACGGCGTGGACTTCCTGGGCGTGAGCCTGCGCTAAAGCGATTTTAGCTCACCAGCGCCACCGTGTAGGCCACCGAGCAGACAGGCTTGGTGGTTTCGGCTAGGCTGGACAGCAGCGCCTCGGGTATCGCGAAGCGGTAGCTTATCGGGACGCGATCCTCGTAGGCTTGCATGGTGAGGGCAGCCAGCTTGCCTGCGTCCGATTCGGTCGCGGAAGCCCCCAGCGGGAACGAGAAGCTGGCGTTGGCACCGCCAGGCTGCCATGCGGCGCCTTCCCCTGCGAGCGCTTGAAGCTGCACTTGGGATTCGTTGCCCGCGCCGAACAGCTCGGTCGCGCCAGGCAGCGAGGTGATCTCAACAGAGGCCACCTTCAGCGGCTCGCCGCAGCGTGACTCGATGTAGCCCGTTGCTGGCGTCTGGTCCTCGATGCCGAGCACGTCCACCCGCGCGGTCACCTCAAGGGGCACGACTGCTTCTTCGATCGCGACCCATTGGGCATAAAGCGGAACCGTGCCGCTTGTCGTCAAGTTGGGCTTCGCAAGAGCGATGCCGGCTTGATAAGCCGCCCCGCTTCCGTCAGCTTCGGTATTCCAGCTCCCGAACGCATAGCCTTCGCGCCCACCAGGCTGGGGCAGCGTCACATCGGAGTCATAGGTCGCTTGCATGGATGCCACCTCCGGCCCGCCCTGGGAGTCGAAGGCGATGGTGTAGCTGTTGGGCGTCCAACGCGCATACAGGGTCGTATTGTCGGCCTTGTCCCAAGCCTTCCCCGGTACTGCCCTATTCTCCGCATCGTAGTACATGTTCCCGCCTGTGGCGGCGCTGGTGTCATACCACCCGCTGAAAGCGTAACCATCCCGCACTGGCTTGTTGGCGCCGATGGCCGGCAACGCAGCATCGAATGTGGCGGTCGCATCGACCGGCTTGTTGTTGGGAGCATCCTTGCCTCCGTTGACATCGAACGAGATCGCATAGTCGTTCGGAGTATAGTGCGCGTAGAACGTTACGGTGCCATTCGGCGTAGCCGTAAGGTTAGAGACCTCCGCGCCGAGCCCATGGGTTTTATCGCCTGTGGCTTTGCCGAGAATCCATCCGTCGCAATTGCCATACCCCGTCTTCTCCAACGCGGGAGAGGGCAGACGGTAAACCGGAGTGCTATAGAGGAGCTGCGACCCATAAACGGCGCCCACCCTTGTCTGGTAGAATTCCCCGCTTCCCCCGTTCGTGTTGAACACAATCTCATATCTCTGAGTTCCAAGCGACCGTTCCCATAGGTCCCAGTTCAGCCCTTTGACAACGCTATTCGTTCCCGCATAAGTGGTCACCAGCTTGCCGTTTAAATCGATGCTTCCATCGCCTTGTCCAGCACGAATCGCGGCCGCGTCCATCGTCACCTTGAAAGCAGATGTCACGGTTGCGCCAGACGGCATCGTGAAACGAGACGGTATGTTGGTTATCTTCCGGCAAGATGCGAACATATAGTCGAAACCCGTGCCAGCATAATTCTCTAGCGTAAAAGGAATCTCGCCAGATAGCTTCACGCAATTGGCGAACATGCATGCCACTTGGACGAGCTTTTTCCCGCTTGCTGTGAGCGTCATACCCGCGGGGATGCTGCCCGACAAGCTTACGCAATCGGTGAACATATGATTGGTCGACACGAGCTCCGTCGAAGCCTCCAACGTAAAGTTCGAGGGAATGGCCTTAAGCTTTCCACAGCTCTCGAACATGCGAGATGTCGAAACGACCGACGATAGCGGCGGCTTTGCCGTGTTCTGCGCAACGAACCTTATGCTCTCAAGGTTGCGGCAGCCCGCAAACCATGCCGTCGTGTCCGTTGCGTCGAAGTCGATGAATGTGATGCTCTTTATCTCATCCTTGAAGCTATACCAAGGGACAGCTGAGTAATTGACTCGGTCACCAGAGCCGACAGTGTACTTGAATTGATCATCGATGATCGAAGGACGGCCACCCATGACATGGCAGCAAATCGTCAGATTGCCACTAGAGGAATTGAAAGACCATTGAGCATTTCCACCACCCAAAACACTGCTGAAATTCGCAGTCGAATCATAGCCGGCAACACGCGGTGCTCCAAATAGAGCTGGCGATTGGGCAGCTGGCTCATCTGCATCAACCAAGGCGTTTGATGCAAGCACGAGCCCAACCTTGCGCCATAGCATCGCATTGGCCTCAGAAGGCACTGTGACGAAAATGGTGCTCGGGTCTATTCGTGGGGAATCCTCCCCGGTAGCGGACAAGGCAACCATGGCCGTGAGCTGCGTTGCCTCCTTTGCAAAAGCGGCGGCTGGCAGGCTCACTGTTGGCAGCGCATGGAACACATCCGGGCTGATGGAGGTCACGGTCGATGGTGCGTTGATGCGCTCAAGGCTCGCGCAGCCCTCCATGGCGCCGGCGGCTATGGTCGTGCAGCCCTCTCGTATGGTGATGTCGGTGGCGCCTGCCGGCACGCGCAGGAGCGTCGTGCCATCGGCATCGTATAGGAGTCCTTCCCAGGAGGAGAGGTGCGCGCTGCCCGCATCGACCGAGATCGAATCCACGCCAGCACAATGCGAGAAGGCCGACGCGTCCACCTCCTCGGCCTTGTCGGAGATGCGGACAGCGCCCTGCCTGCCCCCGGGAATGAGCAGGAGGCTTGATCGGGTGGCGTCGTAGAGGACGCCGTCGTAGGAGGAGAAGCTGGGGTTGCCGTCGGCGACGGTGACGTTGGCGACGTCGCTCGAGCGGAACGCACGGTCATCAACATCGTTCACGCTTGCGGGCAGCATGACATCGGCCACGCCCGAGAGGTAGAACGCGTAGGCGCCAATGGAGGCGAGGGCGTAGTCAGTGTCGGAGTAGGTGACGGATCCGGGGAGGGTGAGGTTGGCGACGCTAGCTTCGCTGGCGTGGCCTTCATCGGGCCCTTCGGCTTCGCCGCCTTCGGCAGCTCCGCTCAAGGTGACGGAAGGGGCAACCCCGACGAGCTCGACGTGGGATTCCCCTGTGACCGCGAAGGTCAAACCATCGACGGTGAAGGAGCCCACAATAGGCTCACCATCGAGGGCGACATCGGCGTTGACGAACGCGGCGGGCTTGCCCGCAAGGGCAGAGGCCAAGGTTTGTAGTTTTGAACTGGATTCTTCGACTGCGGGGCCTGCGGCCCCTTCGCTCAGGGTGACGGAAGGCCCGCCTTCCGCATCAGCGCCTGCACCGCCATCCGCAGCGGCGCCTTCCGCAGCTTCTTCAGAGGCTGAAGGGACCTCCGAACCAGGATCTGGTTCGCTTTGGCTTAGAGGGCTACCCCCCCCACGCCTTCTGCCAAGGCGTCAGCGGGCAGCAGGCTTGAAGCCAACATGATAGACAAGGCTATGCCGAAAGATGATGCGGCAGCATGCCGCAAGGCGTTACCGATTCGCATTTCGTCTTGCTTCCTTCCCGATGCGAAAGCAAAGTATGTTCCCGTTTTGCTCAGCGTCCTTGCTGCCCCTGCGCTCGCATTGCAACAGGTGAAGCTCGAAGCCGCCAAGTGATGCGCACTCTAGCACACCTTCGAGAGAAAGCGCAAACCTGCCTGGTCAAGCGTCTGAGCCTTAGCGACGGCAGGGTCCTTCTTTGGCAAGCTGCAGCAAGCGCTCGGTTTGGCCA
Organism: uncultured Eggerthellaceae bacterium; assembly: GCA_910588095.1. GTDB lineage: Bacteria > Actinomycetota > Coriobacteriia > Coriobacteriales > Eggerthellaceae > D16-63. The sequence goes on along the minus strand of CAJUQH010000009.1, from coordinate 47,506 downwards.
GCCATGAAAAGCGGCACATTGAGCACGCCCCCTTCGCACGTCAGGTTGCGCAGCGAGAAGCGCACCGCCAGCGGCGTTGCGGCCTCGTACTTCTCGCGATACTTCCGTAGGCTTTTCGCCTTCACGTTCTCGCCCGCCTTGACCTCAATGGGAACGATGTCGTTGTCCGATTGCACCATGAAGTCCACTTCGTATCGCGGGTTATCCATAACCCAGTAGCGTGGGCGCGCATCGAACTGAGGCAGCAGCTCCTGTAGCACGAAGTTCTCCGTCAATGCCCCTTTGAATTCCGTGAACAGGCGGTTGCCCTCCGTTATGGCCGAGGGAGCCAACGACGAAAACCGCCGCAGCAGACCCACATCGAGCAGGTACAGCTTGAACGCCTGCGGCTCGTCATAGGCGCTCAGCGGAAGGGCGGGCTTCGCGCAGCGCGTCACCTTGGTCAGCAGCTCGGCCTTGACCAGCCATTCGATAGCATCCTCGTACTCGCGGGCACGGGCGCTTTCCCGTACCAAGCTATAGAGGAACTTCTTGTTCTCGCGCGCAAGCTGCGAGGGCATCGACCGCCACACGAGCTCTATCTTCGCGAAAAGCGATTCCGGCGCGTGCTTCTGGAAATCAAGCGCGTAAAGGTCGAGCAAGTTGCTCAGCGTGGCTTGCAACGCCCCCACATCGCGGGTCTCAAGCCACACGAGCACCGCTTCGGGCATGCCGCCGGTCAGGAAGTAGAGACGCAGCTTCTCCAACAGCGGGTTGAAGAACGCATCAGGTAGGGGCTCAAGAGCATCAACCCCCCTAAGATACGCCGCCAAGATTGCCCCGTCGCCTGCAGCCAAGAACTCCTCGAAGGTCATAGGGTGCATATCCATCACGTCCACCTTGCCCACAGGAAAAGATGCCGGATGCGACAGAGCCACCCCGAGCAGCGACCCAGCGCAAGCAATGTGATAGTCCGGTGCCTGCTCGCAGAAGTACTTGAGCGACGCGATGGCCTCGGGACACGCCTGCACCTCGTCGAACACGATCAAGGTCTTCTCGGGGAAGATAGGTTGAGCGCTGGCGGCAGCCAGATTCTCCATGATACGATGCGGGTCTTTGGTCAGCTGAAAGAACTGCCTGTATTCCGCGTTGAGGTCGAAGTTGAAGTAAGCCAGGTTCTCATAGGAAGCACGCCCGAACTCAGTGAGAGCCCAGGTCTTCCCTACTTGCCGAGCTCCCCGAAGCAGCAGCGGCTTCCTCCGCGGCGAGCGCTTCCACTCTTCGAGCTTCGCAGTTATATGCCTTCTCATGGGAAGCCCTTTCATCGTAGCCTAGTCCTCATATCACGAATTTTTACATAATTCCGTGGTGATAACCACGGAATATTACATAATTTCGTGATGAAATGAGCGAAAAAACGTATAATTCCGTGATTTTGCCTGATAGAGGGCGCGGAATAGGATTTGCAGCAAACCTGCCTGGTTAGGGAGTGGGGCACCAAGGGCGATGCGCGGCTTACAGCACCACCATGTCGTGGGTGGACTGGGTGAAGCGGTCGAAGCCGCGCTCGGTCACCACGCCGCAGTCCTCCAGCCTCATGCCGAAGCGATCAGCCAGATAGATGCCCGGCTCCACGGTGACCACGTTGCCTGCCTGAAGCGGCTGGTCGTTGCGCGGGTTGAGCACCGGCAGCTCGTGGATGTCGATGCCTACTCCATGGCCCAGCCCGTGGCCCATAGCGCCCGCAAAGCCGCCTTCGGCCAGGATGCGCTCGGCCAGCTCGTGGCATTCTTTCCCCGTCACGCCCGGGCGAATGCTCTCCTGCACCTGCTCGTTGGCACGCCGCAGCGTCTCCCACGCCCGCAGCATGTCGCCCTCGGGGGTACCCAGGAACACAGTGCGCGTCATGTCCGAGCAGTAGCCGCGCGCCCGCGCGCCGAAGTCCATCACGACGCACTGGCCTGCTTCCAGCACCGTGCTGCTAGGGATGGCATGGGGGTTCGCACCGTTGGGGCCCGTGGCCACGATGCTCGGGAACGCGAGCCCGTCGGCGCCGTGCTTGAGCATGAAGTCGTCGAGCTCCAGCTGCACCTGGCGTTCGGTCATGCCCGGCGCCATGAACCCTATGATGTGGGCGAAGGCGGCATCGGTGATGGCTTGAGCGGCACGCATGCGCTCCAGCTCGCCGGCATCCTTCACCGCTCGCAGCCGCAGCACCACGCCATCGGTCTCGATGAACGGGCCGTCAGCCGTCGGACCCGCGGAAGCCACAGCGGCATCACCAGCGCCATCGGCCGTGCTCGCAGCCTGCCGTCCCGCCTCGTGGGCCACGCCTTCCGCAGCGAAGGCCCGCTGCAGCGCCCGGTACTCGGAAAGCGCGATGGCATCCTCGATGCCCAGCCGCGCATCGGCAGCATGAACCGGGCGACCTGCCCACTGGTGCGCCGCGAAGGCGGCATGGCCTCCCTTGCGCGTGCTCACCTGCACGGGACCGCCCACAGCGGCTGCCTCGCAGGCACCGGAGTAGCGCGAATCGGTATGCAGCCACGCGTGCTGGGGACACACATACAGAGCATGGGCCGGCTCGTCGTCGAACACGTCGTCGAAGGCGGTCAGCCACACGATGTTCGAAGTGTCGCGCACGAGGAAGGCCCCCGCGCCCAAGCGCGCGCTGGCCTCCCGCAGCTGGGCGAGCCGCTCAGCGGCCGCTTCTGCGCTCACGCCTCGTCGCTTTCCGCCGCCCGGTCCACAAGCAGGTCGAGCGCATCGAGGTAGCCTGCCTTGCCCTTGCCCTTCACCTGGGCGACGCACGCCGACGCGATGACCGAGTGGCGCCGGAACTCCTCGCGCTTCGAGATGTCGGATATGTGCACCTCCACCACCGGCACGTCGATGCATTCGACGGCGTCATGCAGGGCATAGGAGTAGTGGGTATGGGCGCCGGGGTTGTACACGATGCCGTCGTAGCGGCCGTGCGCCTGGTGCAGGCGATCGACCAGGGCCCCTTCGTGGTTCGACTGGAAGCAGTCCACCTGCACGCCGCGCTCGGCGCCATGGTCGACCACCATCTGCTCGATGGCCTCCAGCGTATCGGTGCCGTATATGGCCGGGTCGCGCACGCCCAGCATGTTAAGGTTCGGGCCGTTCAGCAGCAGCATCCTCAACATAGGGTGCCCCCTTCCCACGCTTCCAGCGCCTCCAGCAGCACCGCGTCGTCCACCGGCACCACTTCCCAATCGCCCACGTCACGCGGCAGCACGAAGCGCACCGCGCCGCTGCGGGCCTTCTTGTCGCGCTTCATGGCATCCAGCATGGCCGCCGCCGGGGCGCGCCACTCGAGCGCCGGGCAGCCGAGCGCGTCCAGCAACTCGTCCTGGGCCTTCACCAGCTCGTCTGGCGTGCCCGCCAGCTGCCCGCCCAGCCGCGCGGCAAAGCGCATGCCCTCGGCGACGGCGGCACCGTGGCTGAACGTGCCGTAGCCAGCCAGCGTCTCGATGGCGTGGCCCAGCGTGTGGCCGTAGTTCAAGCACTCGCGCACGCCGCGGCTCTCGGTCTTGTCGGATGCAACCACGCCGGCCTTGAACACCACGCAGCGCGCGATGGCCTCGGCGACCACGGCTTCTTCGCGGGCGGCCAGCGCCGCCGCGTTGTCCACCAGCCAGAAGAAGAACCCATCGCCGTCGATGACGGCCGACTTGGCCACCTCGGCGCAGCCGCAGGCCCACTCGCGGGGCGGCAGCGTGGCCAGCGCTGCGGTGGAGGCCCCTACGAACACCGGCTGGTTGAACGTGCCCACCAGGTTCTTCCCCGCTTCGAGGTTCACGCCGGTCTTGCCCCCCACCGACGAGTCCACCATCGCCAGCAGCGTGGTGGGCGCCTGCACCACGGCCACGCCACGCATGTAGGTGCTGCCCGCGAAGCCGGCCAGGTCGCCCACGACGCCCCCGCCCAGGGCCACCACGGCACAATCGCGCCCGAGGCCCAGCTGGGCCATGGCCTCCCACACCTCGCCGGCCACCGCCAGCGACTTGGAGCCTTCGCCCGCCGGCACCGTTATGCTGTCCACCGTGAAGCCCGCCGCCGTGAGCGATTGCTGGGCCTGGCCCAGGTACAGCGGCTCCACGTTGCTGTCGGTGAGCACCAGCAGCTGCCGGGTGCGAGCCAGGGCGGGTACGGCGCGCAGGCTCTCGCCCAGCTCGTCCAGCACATGGGCGCCTATGCGCACGTCGTAGGGCGACTCGTCAGGGATGGCCACGCTCACGCGGGTAGCGGGCATAGCACGCCTCCTTCTTCGAGCAGACGCCGCACATCATGGGCTATCTGCGGGATGGATCTGCCAGCTGTGTCGATGGAGTGATCAGCCGCTTGCTCGTAGAGCGGCATGCGGCGCTCGCGCAGGGCCTCGGCCGCTTCCAGGTCGCCGAACAGCGGGCGGCTCTCCTTGTTGGATATGCGCGACTCGGCCTCGTCCACGGTCACGCGCAGGTGCACCACCACGCCGGCCTCGACCATGAGCTCGCGGTTCTCGGGCCGCTCGACGATGCCGCCGCCGCACGATATGAGCAGCGGGTCGTCCTTGCCAGCCAGCTCGCGCAGCACGCCGGTCTCGATGTCGCGGAAGCCTGCCTCGCCGTCTTCGGCGAATATCTCCTTGACCGAGCGGCCGGCGCTCCGCTCGAGGTAGGTGTCCATGTCCACCGAGGCGATGCCGCACGTGCGGGCCAGCCGTCGTGCCACGGACGTCTTGCCTGCTCCCATGAAGCCGATGAGGAACACGGGGCGCTTGAGCTCATAGCGATCCATCAGCGCGCGAACCCCCGCAGCCGCTGCTTGTACTGGCGCAGGTTGGCCTTGATGTCGGCCAGGCAGGTGCTGCCGAAGGCCGCCAGGTAGGCGTTGGCCAGCACGAAGGCCACCTCGCCTTCGGCCACCACGGCCGCCGCAGGCACGGCGCACACGTCGCTGCGCTCGCGCGATGCCTCGGCGGGCTCGAGCGTGTCCAGGTCAACGGTGCCCAGAGGCTGCATGAGCGTGGGGATGGGCTTCATGGCCGCGGTCACCACCAGGGGCATGCCGTTGGTCATGCCGCCTTCCAGGCCGCCGGCGTTGTTGCTCGTGCGCACGAACTCGCCGCCGTCCAGCGCGATGGGATCGTGCACGCGCGAGCCCGGCCGCACAGCCGCCTCGAAGCCAAGGCCCAGCTCGACGCCCTTGATGGCCGGTATGGACAGCACCGCCGCCCCCAGCTGGCTGGTCAGGCGCTCGGCCGCGCTGGCGTAGCCGCCCAAGCCCGGCACCAGGCCCGTGGCCACCACGCGAAAGGTGCCGCCCAGGCTCTCGCCTGCCTTCTTGGCCTTGTCGATGGCGGCCATCATGGCCTTGCTGGCCGCGGGGCTCGGGCAGCGCACCTCGGAAGTCTCTATGTCCAGCAGCGTGTAGTCGGCGGCGCTGCCCATGGGGTCGTCCTCAGGCAGGCGCACGTCGCCGATGGAGGTCACATAGGAATACACCTCGACGCCCAGCTCGGCCAGGAACTCGCGCGCCACGCCGGCCGCCGCCACGCGCGCCGCGGTCTCGCGGGCGCTCGCGCGCTCCAGTATGTTGCGGCAGTCGTCGACATTGGTCTTGAGCGCGCCCACCAGATCGGCGTGGCCTGGCCGCGGCGTCACCTCGCGCACCAGGTCGGCCGGAGCCTCGCCGAACACGGCCATGCGGTCGGTCCAGTTCTGCCAGTCGCGGTTGGCTACCGTGAGCGTAACCGGCGTGCCGAGCGTCTTGCCGAAGCGCACACCCGAGGTCACCTGCACCTGGTCGCGCTCGATGGTCTGCCGGCCTCCGCGGCCGTAGCCCGACTGGCGTCGAGCCAGGTCGCTGTTTATCTGCTCGGCGGAAAGCGGCACGCCTGCGGGCACGCCCGACACGATGGCGGTCAGGCAGGGGCCATGGCTCTCGCCAGCGGTGATGTATTGCATAGGTTCGCTCCTTGTTTCTTCTGGGGCTATTTTAGGCCAGCAGCGCGCGCCGTGCCACCGAAAACGGCTTCGCAGGCCGCACAGGAACGGGAAAGGGAAGCGCCCGGAAGCCCCTCGGATCGGTGCCTCAAGCGCCTCAGGCCAGCTCGAATCCGGCAGCCTGGGCCATGGTGGCGAACAGCTCGTCGAAGGGGGCGACGCATTCCACCTGGGCCGCCGCGCACACGAGCCGCAGCGTCGCCACCGCCTGGGCCACCAGCATGCCCCGCCCGTCGAAGGCGCGGGCGCCCGCCTGGCGCGCGGCTGCCACCAGCGCGGTGGTGCCATGGCCGTACACCACGTCGAACACCGTCTGCCCGGGGCGCAGCAGCGCCGTGTCGAAGGGAGCCGGGTCGCCAGGCGCCATGCCCAGCGGCGTGGCGTCGATGATGATGTCGGCTTCGGCCAGGGCCGCGGCTGCTTGGCCGTAGGCCGATGCCTCCAGCAGCGTCTGGCCGTAGGCAGCGCGCAGGCGGTCGGCCTCGGGCGCTTCCGCAGCCTGCATGACCTCTTCGGCCGTGGCCAGGTAGCCCGCCAGCACCTGCTGGGACCGCGCCGCGTCGCGGCCGAGCAGCGTCACCCGCGCCGCGCCTTCCAGCAGGCACGCGTGCATGATGGCCAGCGCCGTGGGGCCGGTGCCGCACACCGCCACCAGCGCCCCGCCGAAGGCCACGCCCTCGCGCAGCAGGTAGCCCACGCACCCAGCGCCGTCCACGTTGTGGGCCACCAGCGTGGCGCCTTCGCGCACCAGCAGGTTGGCCCCGCGGGCCAGCTGGGCCTCGGGGGCCAGCGCATCGGCCTCGGCGGCTGCCAGGGGCTTGTAGGGCGTCGTCACGTTGATGGAGAGGAACCGGCGCGCAGCCAAGAAGCGCTCGGCCTCGTCGGCCGTCGGGCAGTCCATGAGCCCATAGCGCCATGGCAGCCCCAGCTGACCGTAAGCCGCGTTGTACATGGCGGGCGACTTGGAGTGGCTTACCGGATGGCCCAGCACGTAGAGCTGCTGCTCGGCCGATGTGCCGGGCGCTTCTGCGGCCTGCTGCCCACTGGCGGGCACGGCAGCCGCAGCTCTCGCAGCCCCGTTTGCGCCTGCCGCCTCCGCGGCCCCTTCCCGCAGCGCGCTCATTCCACCGCCTCCTGAGCCATCCTTGAAACCTGCGCCGCCACCACGCCCTCGGCCTGGGCCGGGCTCGGCGCCGGCTCGGGCAGGCGGCTGCCCATGACCAGGCGCTCGAAATGGCGCAGCATGAGCGTGTGCCGCAGGTCGGCCTCCACCAGCGGCTGCAGCATGTAGGCCGGCAGCCCCAGGAAGTGGGCGCCCAGCACGTCGGTGACCAGCTGGTCGCCGATGACCACCGTGTCCTTCCGCGTGCCGCCCGCCTTGCCCATGGCGCGCAGGAACCCGTGGGGCAGCGGCTTGATGGCCTTCGCCACCAACGGCAGCTCCAGCTGGCCCGCCAGCTCGTAGACGCCGTGGTGCCAGTTGTTGGACAGCAGGCAGAAGCTTATGCCGGCGGTACGGGCGCGACCGAGCCACAGGCCCGCGTCACGCGGGACCTCGTGCGTGTCGCGCGTGAGGATGGTGTTGTCGATGTCGAGCAGCACGTGGGTGAGCCCGCAGCCGAGCAGGTCGCGGTTGATGTCCACGTGCGAAAGGCGCGAGAAGTAGCGGTCGGGTTCGAAAAGCGCCACGATGCCTCAGGCCTCCTTCCGGCCGCCCCGTGCCAAGCGCGCCTGGCCGCTAGGAAGCGGCGATGGCGTCCTGGTGGTCCTCATAGGTCTCGCTGAAGTAGTACTTCATGCCGCCGTTGCCGTCGGGCACGAAGTAGAAGTAATAGTAGTCGGTCTGGGCCGGCTTGCACACCGCCTGCAGCGTGGCCAGGCCCGGGTTGCAGATGGGCGTGGGCGGCAGGCCGTAGTTGGCGTAGGTGCCGTAAGGCGTGTCGGCATGCACCTCTTCGGCCGTGGGGTCGTGGCCCACCTCGTAGGCGGTAGTGGCGTCGGACTGCAGGGGCATGTTGTCGGCCAAGCGGTTGTAGAACACCGACGCCACGCGGTCGTAGTTGTCGGTCAGGCCTTCCTTCTCCACGATGGAGGCCAGGATGAGCGCCTCGTAGCGGCTGAGGCCCTGGCTCTGCGGGTAGCTCCAGTCGATGCCGGCGGTCTCGGTGGCGAACTGGTCGAGCATCATGCGCACCACCTTCTGCGCGGTGGCATCGGTGGGCACGCTGTAGGTCTTGGGGAACAGGAAGCCCTCCAAGCTGGCGGTGCCCGCCTCGGCGAGGAAGCCGTAATCGGCCGCGTAGGCGTTGGCATCACTGCTGGCATCGAGGAACTGCTGCGAGGTTATGCGGCCGTTGGTGGCCTGCTCCACCGCTTGGGCTACCGCCTTGCGGGTGCTGCCCTCGGGCACGGTGAGCGTGTCGGCGAAGTAGTCGGGGCCGATGGTGAGCACCTCGACTATCTGCTTGACCGTCATGCCGCCCTCGAACGGGTACGTGCCGGGGATGAGCTTCGACGACGCCTTCTGGCGGTCCACCTCGTCGAGGAACGACTTGGTGTTGGGGATGAGCCGCGCCTCCAGCAGCGAATCGGCCACGTCACGCGCACCTTCGCCGGACTGCACCTGGATGGTGGCCGTCTGGCCGGCGGGGATGACCTCGACGTCACGCGGGCCGCAGCCGGTCAGCAGCAGCACCGCTGCCACGATGACCGCCACCAGGGCCACCGCTGCCACGGCGATCTTGCCCCAGGGCCTCTTCTTGGGCTGGATAGCGCTCACGTCGTAGCTGCGGAACTGCGAGTCGCCCTTGGCATGGGCGATGCGCGCCGCGCGAGTCGGGTGCTCGGAATAGGTGACCCGTTTGTTGCGAAATGCCATGGAATGCCTTTCAGGTGCGTGGTGCGCGGCCATCGAGCCACGCCTGCAAGAAGAGACTGGCGGCTATCATGTCCACTTTGCCGCGCATGGTCTTCTCAGTATACCCCTTTTCGCGCAGGATGCGCTTCGCCTCGGCCGAGCTCAGGCGCTCGTCGCAGAATTCGCAGGCGAGCTGCGCCGCTTGGCCTATGGCGACAGCCGCCTCGCGGATGCGCGCGGCCTGCGGGCCTTCCTCGCCTGCCAGCGTGAGCGGCAGCCCGCACACCAGCAGCTCGGGCTCCCAGTCATCCAGCACGCGGCGGAAGGGAGCGGCACCAGCCACTACCTCGGCCGTGGGCAGCACGCACACCGGGCTGGCGACGCGCTCGGCCGGGTCGCTGATGGCGATGCCCGTGCGCTTCTCGCCTATGTCGAGCGCCATGATGCGCATGGTGCGCCTTGACTGGAAGGGCTCGCGTCGCCCTACAGCAGCATGTCCCGTGCGATGCCCAGCGCCTCGGCGATGCCCGCAGCGTTCTTGCCGCCCGCCTGGGCCATGGTGGGCTTGCCGCCGCCACCGCCGCCGATGGCCGGACCCATGGCCCTTATCAGCGCCGCCGCGTCGAAGCCCTTGGCCACCGCCTCATCGGTGCCAGCGGCCATGAGCACGGCCTTGCCGTCGGACTCGCCAGCGATGACCATGGCGCCCGGCTCGCCCATGCGCGCCCGCACCACGTCCCACAGGTGGCGCTGGCCGCCCGACTGCTGGGCCGGCGCCTCGGCAATGATGACCGGGTAGCCAGCTGGCGCCTGCACCACCAGGCCCAGCAGCTTGTTGATGCCGTCGTCGGAGACCGCTTCCTTGCCGCGCTTGGCTGCCTGCTGAACCTCTTTGAGCGTCTTGATGTTGGCAGCCGTGCGCTCGCTCACATCGAACAGCGGCACCTTCAGCTCGGCTGCCGTCTCGCGCAGTTCGGCCTCGATGCGGTTCATGTACTCCAGCGCGCCGTAGCTGGTCACCGCCTCGATGCGGCGCAGGTTGGCGCCCACGCTGGACTCGCTCGTTATCTTCACGAAGCCTATCTCGGCCGTGTTGGACACATGGCAGCCGCCGCACAGCTCGCGCGAGAAGCCGCCAGCTTCCACCACGCGCACTTCCTCGCCGTACTTCTCGCCGAACAGCGCCGTGACGCCCTTGGCCCGCGCATCGTCGAGCGACGTGGTGTAGGTGGTGGTGGGCACCGCCTCCATCACCTGGTTGTTGGCGACGCGCTCCACCTCGGCGATCTGCTCGGGCGTCATGGCCTCGAAATGGGTGAAGTCGAAGCGCAGGCGATCGGGCCCCACGTAGGAGCCAGCCTGCTTCACGTGGTCGCCCAGCACGGTGCGCAGCGCGGCGTGCAGTATATGGGTGGCAGTGTGGTTGCGCTCGATGGCGGCGCGGCGGTTGCGGGCCACGCGCGCGACCACCTTGTCGCCCACGCTCAATGGCGCGCCCTCCACGGTGACGGCATGCACGTACAGCCCCGCCTCGGGCGTGGTGGTGTCGGTGACGTAGGCGCGCGCCTCGCCGTTCAGCAGCTCGCCGGTGTCGCCCACCTCGCCGCCCATCTCGGCATAGAAGGGGGTCGTGTCCAGCACGGCTTCGCCCTGCTGCCCGTCCTCGATGCGCTCCACGCGCTCGCCGCGCACGATGAGCGCGGCCACGGTGGCTTCCGCTTCCAGCGAGCCGTAGCCCACGAAGCGAGTGGCGCCCACCTCTGACAACGTGTCGGCGTAGATGCCGCCGTAGGTCGACCAGGCAGCTTCCGCGTCCTTGGCGCCGGCAGCGCGAGCGCGCTCGCGCTGGGCTTCCATGGCGCGGGCGAAGCCGTCCATGTCCACGGTGAAACCACGGCCCTCGGCTATCTCGGCCGTTATCTCCACGGGAAAGCCGTAGGTGTCATGCAGCGTGAAGGCCGCCTCGCCGGAAAGCTCGGTGCCCTCCAGGGCGTCCAGCTCATCGGCCAGGTAGGCTTGGCCGGTCTTGAGGGTGGCGCCGAAGCGCTCCTCCTCGGCCAAGATGAGCTTGCGCTCCAGCTCGCGGTTCTCCACGATCTCGGGATAGACGTCGCCCATGAGGCGCACGATCTCGTCCACGTACTCGTTGAGGAAGGGGCCCTCGATGCCGATGAGGTGCGCCTTCATGATGGCACGGCGCAGCAGGCGGCGCAGCACGTAGCCGCGGCCTTCGTTCGAGGGCAGGATGCCGTCGGCGATCATGAACGTCACCGCGCGGCTGTGGTCGGCCATGATGCGCAGGCTCAGGTCGGTGTCGGGGTCGTCGCCGTAGGTGACGCCGGCCAGGCGCTCGCCCACCGCCACCAAGCTGCGCAGCACGTCGGTCTCGTAGTTGGATTGCACGCCCTGCATGATGGCCGCGATGCGCTCGAGGCCCATGCCGGTGTCGATGTTCTTCTTGGGCAGCGGCTCCAGCGTGCCGTCCTCCTGGCCGTCATACTGGGTGAAGACGCAGTTCCAGTACTCGAGGAAGCGGTCGCAGTCGCAACCCGGCGCGCAGTCGGGGCTGCCGCAGCCGAACTCGGGACCCTGGTCGAAGTACAGCTCGGAGCACGGGCCGCACGGGCCGGTGGGGCCGGCGCGCCAGAAGTTGTCATCCTCGCCCAAGCGCGAGATGTGGTCCTCGGGAACGCCCAGGTCCTTCCATATCCCGATGGTCTCGTCGTCGTCCTCGAACACGGTGAAGTACAGCTTCTCGGGCGGCAGGCCCAGCACGTTGACCGAGAAGTCGTAGGCCCAGGCGCACATCTCCTTCTTGAAGTAGGCGCCGAAGCTGAAGTTGCCCAGCATCTCGAAGAAGCTCAGATGGCGGCCGGTGGTGCCGATTATGTCGATGTCGTTGGTGCGCACGCACTTCTGCACGGTGGTCGTGCCGATGTAGGGGGCCTCGAGCTGCTTCTGCTGCAGGAAGTAGGGCTTGAACTGCACCATGCCGGCGCTCGTCAGCAGCAACGACGGGTCGTCGGGGATGAGCGAGCTGGACGGCATGCGCTTGCAGCCCTTCTCCTCGAAGTAACGCAGGTACTTCTCGCGTATCTCGGCAGTGGTCATGTACTCCATAGCGGTCTTCGGCCTTTCGTAGGATGACGGCATGACGAAGGCGCCCATGGCGGGCGCCGGAAGTTTTCCCTATTATAGTCGGTTCTGCGGCGGTTACCTGCCAGAACTCTTGCTCGATGAAGGCTCGGGCTCCTTGCCGTGCGCATCGGATGCAGGCGCGTCATCTGCAGGCACGTCGTCCGCAACGCTTTCGTGCTCCATCTCCATGAACGCCTTGTGGGTCTTGGCCGGGTCACCCTGGAAGAACACGCCGTCAGCCGCTACGAGGCCGCGGCCCGTGTGCTTCTCGAACCAATAGGCGAAACAGGCCTTGAGCACCGCCACCGCAGGGATGGACACCAGCATGCCCACCAGCGCGCCCAGCATGCCGCTCATGGCCATGCCGATGGCGCTGCCGCACATGAGGGCGAATATCATGAGCGCCGGATGGATCTCCACCGAGTCGCCCATTATCTTGGGGGATATGAACGTGTAGACCGCTTGCTGGATGATGATGGTGCCCGCCAGCGCGATGATGGCCGACAACGGGCTCACGAACAGCGCCATGATAGCCGCTGCGCCGCCGCCGAGCCATGGGCCGATGATGGGCAGGATGTTCAGCACGCCGGTGATGCCGCCAATGGCCGCCGCGTTGGGCACGCCGATGATGGTGAACAGGATGCCGCACACCACGCCGATGATGAGGCACTGGATGAGCGTGCCCTTGATGTAGCCGCCCATGACGCGCGTGAAGGTGAAGTGCAGGAACGCCAGGTCCTCAGCATGCTTGCTGCCGGCCAAGCGCTTGACCTCACGGCCGAGCGACGGCAGCGCCATGAGGATCCAGAACGCGATGACCAGCGCGAAGCCCACGGCAGTCACGGCGTTGGCCGCGCTCGCGCCCACGTTCACCAAGCCGCTGGCGCTCATGGAGGCCAACGACGAGGCCCATTCCCCGAACGAGCCCTGCACGCTGTCGAACAGGTGCTTCAGCTGCTCGTCGCCCAGGATGTTGGAGTAGCGGCTATACAGGTCGTTGCCCCAGGCCATGATGCCGTCGACGTAATGGGGCACGCTCTCTATGAGCGAGCGGAACTGGTCGTTCAGGCCGAACATGGGCGAGAACAGAAGCAACCCGATGATGCCCACCACTACGAACATGGCCACATAGGCCAGCGTGGTGCCCAGCACGCGGTTCACGCCGCGGCGCTCGAGCTTGTTCACCATGCCGCGCAGGCAGAACACGAACACCGCGGTCCATATGAGGATGGATACCGGCAGCGAGAGGATGTTGAGCAGGTAGACGGCCACCCCGGTGAGCAGGATGACGCCCACGGCGGTCCAAACGCCCATGAAGGCGTTGCGCAGCTTGCTGGACGAGCCCGAGCCCGGCTTGCTGCCAGGGGCTTCCGGGCTCGCGTTCGTTGCGGTTGCGGTCACCTCAGCCATGGCAGCCTGCTATTTCGCGACGCCCGGCACCGGCGTGCCGGAGGCAGCGTCCTCGTCGGCCTTCTCGAACATGGCGTCGGACAGCGTGGCCGCCGTCGCGTTCATCTTGTCGGTGGCCTCCTGCTGGGCGGCGGCCTTCTCAGCGCGCTCGGCCTTGTGCTGGGCCATCTTGTCCTTCTGCTCGGTGACAGCGGCAGAGGCGATGTCGACGCTCGCATCGACGAAGTTCTTCACGGTGCCCTGGTTGGAGCCTTCTGTGCCCTCGGCGGTGCCCAGCTGCACCGACACGTTGCTGGCATCGCGCTTCTTGAACTTCGAGCGTACCTTGTCAGTGACGGAATTGACCAGGTCGAGTGGGGCGTTGGTGATGCTGCCCACGGCATCCATGGTCTTGGTGGTGGTCGCGGTTATCTGCGAGACGTCCTCGAGTATCTGGTCGACGCGCATTATCTCGAGGTTCGCAGCGTCCACGGTGAGCGACACGCGGTCCATGAGCGGATCGACCTTGGTGACGATGGGCTCGATGGAGGCCGTTATCTTCTGCACCGACTCCAGGGTGGGGTCGAGCTGCTTCTTGACGTCATCCACGGTGCCGCGCGCCTTGCGCACGGTAAGGGCAAGCTCTATGACGAGCCACACCAAGCCCGCGCCGACGACGATGAATACGATGGGCGTGATGATGGAAAGGATGTCCTCGATGACCATGGTGCGCCTCCTTGTTCAGCCGCTGGTTACTATAGCACTACGCCGCGCCCACGCTTGCCGGGCCCGGCTGAGTTCGTAGCGAAAGTATGCCCGAAGCGCACGCTGTCGCCCGGGGTCATATCCCAGGGGTTATTGAACCGTTATTCGTTGGTAGCATCGGCGCGGTCACGAGCGGCCGCATCGACGCGATAGGCCTCCCAGCCGCGCTCGCTGGGCTGGTAGAAGCAGCCGCGGTCGAGCCCTTCGGGAAGGTAACGCTGGTCCACCCAGCCGCCGGGGTAGGCATGGGGGTACTTGTAGGTGCCGTAGTCCTCCGAGCCGGGGCGGTGGCGGTCGCGCAGGTGGTCGGGCACGTTGCGGGCCGGGCCATGGCGCACCTCTTGCAGCGCCGCGTCGATGGCGGCTTCGGCCGCGTTGGACTTGGGGGCCAGCGCCAGGTAGATGGCGGCCTGGGCCAGGTTGATGCGGCATTCCGGGTAGCCGATGACCTCAGCCGCGCGGAAGGCGGCAGCAGCCACCAGAAGCGCGTTGGGGTCGGCGTTGCCGATGTCCTCGGAAGCAGCTATGTACATGCGCCGGGCGATGAACTTCGGGTCTTCGCCGCCGTCTATCATGCGGGCGAGCCAGTACACCGCAGCGTCGGGGTCGCTGCCGCGCATGGACTTGATGAACGCCGATATGACGTCGTAGTGCATGTCCTTGTTCTTGTCGTAGGGCAGCGCCCGATGCGGGTTGGCGGCACGCACCGTGGCTTCGGTGATGGTGGCTGGCGCCTCAGGGGTGCCCGGCTCCACCATACCCGCCGCCAGCTCCAAGGTGGTGAGGGATGCGCGACCATCGCCCCCCGACAGCATGACCAGGGCCTCGCGCGCATCATCGGCGATGACGTAGCGGCCGCCCAGCCCGCGCTCGTCGGCAGCGGCCCTACCCACCAGCTCGGCTATGTCGTCGTCGGAAAGGCCGTGCAGCTCCACCACGCGCGAGCGCGAGATGAGAGCGCTGTTCACCTCGAAGAAGGGGTTCTCAGTAGTGGCACCTACCAGCACCACGAGCCGGTTCTCGACCGCATGGAGCAGCGCGTCCTGCTGGCTGCGATTGAAGCGGTGTATCTCGTCGACGAACAGGATGGTGGTGCGGCCGCTGGCCAGGAGCCGTTGCTGAGCCGCGTCTATCTCGCGACGCAAGTCGGCCACGGTGCCGCCGATGGCCGACACCTCCACGAACTCCGATTCGGTGCGCTCGGCGATTATATGGGCGAGCGAGGTCTTGCCGGTGCCCGCAGGGCCGAACAGGATGACCGAGCTAAGGGAATCGTTGTCGATGGCGGTGCGCAGCCAGCTGCCCTCGCCCACCGCGGCCTGCTGCCCCACCAACTCGTCAAGGCTGCGCGGGCGCATGCGCACGGCGAGGGGCGCCACCTTCAGGCGCTCTTCGTTCTCGATCTCTGTGAAGAGGGTGTCCATGGAACCGTATGTTAGCACTGATTCATAATGCGAACAAATGTTTTGTTATGAGCAGAAATTCACAATTCCACCATGACCGGTTCATGAGTTATTCAAGGGTGGTCGCTATACTGAGCACCAGCGAGCAAGAGTTTACTCCCTCCTCTCTCTTGATCGCCTGCTTACATAAAGCAGAAGCGGTTCTTAGGGAACCGCATCATCCCCTCCTTATGGGCCGGTGAGATTCCCCTTCTCACCGGCCCGACTCTTATCCAACGCCCAACTCGCGATTCGTCACGCCGTCGCCCTGCACGAAGCAGCCGCTGCGAGAGCTACGCCAAAGCCACCGTATACGCCACCGTGCAGACCGGCTTCGGGTCGGCATGCTCGAGAAGCGAGGTCTGCACGTCAGACGGCATGGCGAACCGGTAGCTTATGGGCATCCGCGTGCCGTAGCTTGCCATGGTGAAGGCTTGGAGCTTGGATGCGTCGGATTCGGTTGCGGAAGAGCCCAAGGAGAAGCGGGCGTTGGGAGAGGTGCTGCCTTCTGCCAGCACCTCGAGGAACACGTCAGATACGTTGCCCTCGCCGAACAGCTCGGCTGCGCCGTCAAGCGGGGTGAGGTCCACCCTTGCCACCTTAAGAGGCTCGCCGCAGCGCGACTCGATGCAGCCTTGCGCCTCCTTGGGCGCTTCCAGCCCGAGCACGTCGACTTGGGCTTGCACCTCAAGGGGGACCACCGCCGATATGACCGCATCCCACTGGGCGAAGAGCGTGGCCGTGCCGCTCGTGGCGAGGTTGGGCTTGGCGAGGACCACACCTGCTTGATAGGCCGTCCCGCTGCCGTCGGCTTTCGTGTTCCATCCTAGGAACCGGTACCCGTTGCGGGCACCTGGCGCTGGCAGCGTCACGTCCTGGTCGTAGGTGGCGCCGATGGAGGGCACTTCTGGGCCGCCTTGGGAATCGAAGGCGATGGCGTAGGGGTTGGCCTTCTCGGCTAGGTAGAGCTTCCTCGTGCCTGAGGTCGCGAGGTTCTTCTGAGAGCTGCCAAACGCATACGTCGCGCTCGATTGGTCCTTCGCCGTTGCCCAGCCCACTGCGGTATAGCCTGCGCTGACGCCGCTCGTCGGCTTGGCTGCAAGAGCTCTTGCCGTATCGTACTTGAAGCCTGCATCAGTAGACAGAGTGGCCGTGTCTGCTTTGTTGCGGTACTGGACGGTATAGGAGTTGGGGGTCCAGTGAGCTGTATAGGAGCGATTACCGGTAGAGCCATTTGCGATGGTGACCGTCTTGTTGGCAGAACCGGTGAGGCCTGTTCCTGACCAACCAGAGAAGGCATAGCCTTTCCTCTCCACAGACGGCAGCACGAACGTAGGCGTCTCGATGGTGTAGGTGTCTCTTGCGGGAATCGGGCCGACCCAGGATCCATTGTCGAGGCTATAGCTCAACTGATAAGTCTTGGGGATCCATTTTGCCCAAAGAGACAGCGACCCTCCCGCCACGCTTGTCACTGATTCGATTCGACTTCCAGAGAGAGCAGCGTTGTTATACCAGCCGCCAAAGTCATAACCCAGCTTAGTAGGAGTAGCGAAGGTTATCCTTTCGCCAGGATGATAGGCCCACCCATTCCAGTAATTTTGGATACCCCCATTGAGGTTATAGTTCACCCTATAAGTGAAATCACTCCAAATTGCCGCAACAGTAACTTCCATGGAATTCTGTGGAGACTGCATCGTAACATCCCCTGAATCCCGAGCCCAGCCCACGCCCATTACGTTCCATCCAATCAAAGAAACAGAGCTGCCCCGCGCTGCGGTAACTTGATACAGCGACCCATTTTTTAAATACTGAAGAGACCCCCTTCCAGCAGAACTTGGCCCGTATGCTGTGAAGCGCGTAACTCCGGTTATTGTTAGCGGATTTCCTGACCCTGCTTCCGAGCCGCTGATGGTACCTCCATAGCTACCCGAGTACACGATAAGGGTATAGGTGCCAGCAGCATATGTTTCTGATGTCTGAAGCTCTCTTTCCAAGGCGGCTTCAACAGGTTGTCCATTATCTTCAAAAGAGGTTTCATTTATAAGAAATTCCCGATGCTGCCAGACGGCCGTGTCGACCCCCTCAGGCAACTCAACTTCGATTGCAAAGGGTCTAACCTCCAACAGGTCATCATCAGTCGAGGACAGAGCGACCATGGCGGTAAGTTGGTCGCCAACTTTGCTGGCTTGGTTTTCATTGGGCTCTTCGGCTTCGCCGCCTTCAGCGGCTTCGCTCAGAATGACAGAAGCAGCCGGCAGACTCACAGTCGGTATCGCGTGGAAGACATCAGGACTGATTGAAGTAACGGTCGCGGGTGCGTTGATGGTCGTGAGGTTAGCACAAGCTTCCATGGCGCCGGCAGCTATGGTCGTGCAGCCCTCTCGGATAGTTATCTCGGTCGCACCGGCTGGTACACGGAGCAGGGTCGTGAGGTCGGACGTGTATAAAAGACCATTCTCCGAGGCGAATGCTGCACTGCCCGCATCCACAGAGATGGAATCCGCCAGCGGGCAATGCGAGAACACGCTGGCCTCTGCCACCTCTGCGGTCTTCGGGATGCGGACAGTGCCCTGCTTGCCCTCGGGAATGAGCAAGAGGCTGAGTTGGTCGGCGTCATACAAGGCGCCGTCGGAAGAGGAATAGGCTGGGTTGCCTTCAGCAACCGTGACGCTCGCCACATCGCTTGAGCGGAATGCGCGGTCGTCCACGTCGGATACGCTCGCAGGCAACGTGACGTCAGTCACGCCCGAGAGGTATAAGGCGTAGGGAGCTATGGAGGCGAGGGTATATTCCGAGCCCTCGTAAGCGACGGTTTCTGGAAGAACAAGGTTCACAGCTTCGGGCGTCGGGGCCGATGGGGGTTGAGGCGAAGTTGGAACCTCTGAGCCGAATGCCCCCTCGGCCCCGGCGACCCCTACCAACTCTACGGTCGAGCCTTCCGCAACAGCGAAAGTGAGGCCGTCGACCGTGAAGGAACCGATGACGGGCTCGCTGTCGAGGGCAACGTCGGAGTTGATGAAGTTAGAGGGAGTGCCGACCAACCCCGATGCCAAAGTCAGTGGTTTTGTATCGGATCCTTCGACTTCGCCGCCTTCGGCGGTTCCGCTCAGGGTGACGGAAGGATCAGCAGCCTCAGTCGAGGGGTCCGATGGGGGTTGAAGCGAAGTTGCACCTAAAGGTACTTGCTTCGCTTCGGAACCCCTTGAGCCGAATGCCCCCTCGGACCCCTCGGCCCCAATCCCTTCCCCATCTGCATGGGCGAAAGGCACGAGGGTGAACGTCAGCAAAGCCGCCAGGGTGGCAGCAGCGATCTTGTGTGCGAAAGAAACAGCAGGTGCTCGCATTGCAACCGGCTCCTTCCCGTGGTGCGGTCGTTTACCACACTGCGGAGGAGACCCTTATGGTCAGGTTGCTTGCTCAGCGACCGATGGATAAGGAGGGCATCCACCACAGTCGCTAAACAACAAGATCGCAAACAAACTGGATGTTTCCAGCAAGCAAGGTGTCTTGATAGGCAGATGCCCTCTTTATACCTTGTTCGATGGAAAGAAGAATCCATTGCTCAAAGAAGCTGATATTCGTTTGTTTGCGATTCCTCTATGCAGAGGACCGTTGTTTAGCACCTTGGAGTGTATCAAAGCCGCGCGACTTTGCGCAAGGCAGGTGCCGTTATCCAACGATACTGCCAGCAGATTCCGCCCGGAAAAAGGCCCAACGAGCTGGCAACTCTCACTCAACATGAAGAAACCGAGGACGCGACCCAAGGCGGCCGAGCACTACGAAACCGCCACCTCGCAAACAGAACAGGGGCCCCGAAAGGCCCCTGTTGCGTCCACTCTACAGAATCGCGCTAGCGGCGCGCGAACAGCGTGTTGTTCGTCTCGAGCCAGCTCTCGACGGTGCCGGTGTCGAATCCGTCGGCCGGGTCGACCACTAGCGCGTACATCTCCTCCTCGCGCAGCACCGCGTCCAGCGCGTCGGTGAGCTGGATCTCGCCGCCCACGCCGGGCTCGACGTCGGCCAGCAGCTCCATCACCCGCGGGCTGAGCAGGTAGCGGCCGAACACGGCCAGGTTCGAGGGCGCATCCTCCAGCGCCGGCTTCTCCACCAGACTGTCCACCTTCCACACGCCCGGCTCCACCTCGGCCCCGGCGATGACGCCGAAGCGGCTCACCTGGTCGTCGGGCACGGGCATGACGGCGATGACGCTGGCCCCGTCGTGGGCATCGCTCACGGCCTGCATAGCCGGCAGCATCTGGTTGCCCGGCACCAGCACGTCGCCCAACAACACGTAGAACGGCTCGCCGCCGGTCTTCTCGGCCGCGCAGCGCACGGCGTGCCCGAGCCCCAAGGCCTCGCGCTGGTACACGTAGCTCACGTTCAGGTTGCCCACGTACTCCACCGCGTCGGCGTACGCGTCCTTCCCGCGCTCGCGCAGCAGCGCCACGAAGTCGGGGTCGGGCGTGAAGTGCGCCTCGATGGCGGTCTTCTCGGGGCTGTTGATGATGACCACCTCGTCAGCCGCCGAGGCCAGCCCTTCCTCCACCACGTACTGGATGGCGGGACGGTCCACCACCAGCAGCATCTCCTTGGGGACGGCCTTGGTGGCGGGCAGGAACCGGGTGCCGAGCCCTGCCGCAGGTATGAGTGCCTTCATCGTTCTTTCCTTTCTCGAAGCGCCGCCACGGCGCACCGCCTAAGCCGCCCGATACGTCGGGCGCTCGGGCACGCGCACGTTGATGTACGCCACCTTCCCTTCGTTCTTGCTCAGTATCTCCAGGCAGATGCGCTCCTTCTCGCGGATGTTCTGCGCATCGCCGAAGGCTATCTCGACGCCGTTGGTAAGCGTTATGAGGGTCGAGGACGGGTCGGCGGCCGACACGGTGCGCACCTGGCTGGCCAGCTCGGTGGTCATGCCGTCCACGATGGACAGCGCGTCGTTCACGGCGTCGTCGGTGCAATAGGTGCCTATCTCGGGCTTGATGCCCGCAGGCAGCCCCACGATGCGCATGGCCGAGTCGGCGTCCTCGTATATCTTCTGGCTGATGTTCTTGCCCACGTCGGAATCGCGCGCGGGAATGGGCATGAGCCACATGCCATCGGTGGACATGGCCCATATCTGCATGAGCTGGGTCGAGCCCGTAGGCACCTCGATGATGGCGCCCACCTGGCGCTCGGTGACCACCACCTGCAGCGTCGAGGGGAACTGGCGGTTCACCTGCACTTCCTCCACCCAGGCGTCGCGCTTCAGGCTGTTGGCTATGCCGTCGGCGTCCACGCTGAGCAGCGTCGTGCCCTCGGGCACGTTGACCAGGTGCGATATCTCGTCGCCGGTAAGGTGGTCGGCACCCTGCACGTCCAGGTTCTCTATGACGAACACCGGTGCCCGCATGAGCGCGATGACCCCCACGGCCAGCGCCACCAGCACGGCCAGCACCGCAGCCACCACGATGGCCGTGCGCCGCCGCGCGGGGCGTTTGCGGTCCCTCTTGGCTTGGCGCTGCACGTCGCCCAGGCGTACCGAGGTGACGTTGCGTCCCTGGCCGCCCGCGACGCCGCTGCCCAGCGAAGCGCTGCGCCGCTCGCCCCGCAGCGACCGCGAGCTCGGCCGCGCCGTGGCGCTGCTGCGGGCCCGTGCCGACGCCCGGGCGTTGCTTCGTGCCGCGCGCTGCACCTGGCTGCGACCGCCGGCTGGGTTGCGCCTATGCGTCGAAGCCAAGGAACCTCACCTCCGGCACGAGCTCGATGCCATGGGCCTTGCTCACCTTGCCCCGCACAAGGTCGATGAGCGCCCGCACGTCGGCCGCGGTGGCGCCGCCCTCGTTCACGATGAAGTTGGCGTGCACGTCGGACACGCGCGCGCCGCCCACGCTGGCACCCTTGAGCCCCAGCCCGTCGATGAGCGCGCCCACGCTGGCGCCTTCGGGATTGCGGAACACGCTGCCGCAGCTGGGCTTGCCCAAGGGCTGGGTGGACTTGCGCCGCGTCATCTTCGACTCCATGGCCCGTTGCATGGCCAGCGCGTCGCCCGGCTCAAGCGCCAGCTCGCATTCGAGGATGGTCTCGTCGGGCGCGAAGGACGTGGTGCGGTAGCCCCATTCGATGTCCGACCCGGCCTTGCGCACCATGGCGCCGCTCGGCTCGAGCACTGCCACGCTGGCCACCCGCGCGCCGATGCCCTCGTCACGCGTGCCGGCGTTCATGCGCAGCGCCCCGCCGATGGTGCCCGGCGTGCCCACTGCGAACTCAAGCCCCGAGCACGCCGCCCGGAACGCCTCCTGCACCACGGTGGCCAGCAGCGCGCCGGCGCCCGCGACGCAACGGGCAGCTTGGGCGTCCATGCGCAGGTTGCGGAAGTCGCGCCCGAGCGTGATCACCACGCCGGGGAAGCCCTCGTCGGCCACGAGCAGGTTCGAGCCGCGGCCTACCACCACCCAGGGCACGCCCTCGGCCTGGCACACGCCCACCAACTGGCCAAGCGCGCCGAGCGAGTGCACGTTCACGAAGAAGCGCGCTGGCCCGCCGATGCGGTAGGTGGTGTGCCGCGCCATGGGCTCGTTCGGACGCACGTCGCCGTCGAAGCCCTTGCCCACCAGCAGCGCCTCCAACGGCGCCGCATGGGCGGCCACGCGGCCAGCCCTGCTGCGGCCGGCGCAAGGGGCAGCGCTGCCCTGGCCGGTGCCCCGGCCCTGTGCCTGATGCCCTGCCATGGCTAGGCGCCCGCCTCCTGCTGGGCCAGCTCGTTGACCAGCACCGGCCCGATGGAGGTCACGTCGCCGGCACCCATGGTTATGACCAGGTCGCCCTCGCGCGCCACGTCCATGAGGTGCGGCACCACGTCGATGCGCCGCGGCACGTAGCTGGTAGCCGCGGGGTGCCCCTCGTGGTCGAGCACCACGTTCAGGAAGGTCTGGCCCGTTATGCCGGGAACGGGCGTCTCGCCCGCGGGGTACACGTCCATGAACGTCACGGTGTCGGCCTGGTCGAACGCGCGCCCGAACTCGTCGTGCAGCACGTCGGTGAACAGCCCGGCCCGC
The DNA here is from genome assembly GCA_910588095.1 of uncultured Eggerthellaceae bacterium. Classification (GTDB taxonomy): domain Bacteria; phylum Actinomycetota; class Coriobacteriia; order Coriobacteriales; family Eggerthellaceae; genus D16-63. The sequence continues at coordinate 24,888 of CAJUQH010000009.1, read as the reverse complement.
GAGTAGCGGTGCGGCTGGAACAGCACGTGCACGCGCCCGAAGTCCAGCTCCTTGGCGGCGCGCAGCGTGGCAGCTATCTCGGTGGGATGGTGCGCGTAGTCATCCACCACGGTGACGCCCCGGGCCTCGCCCACCACGTCGAAGCGGCGCCGCACGCCAGCGAACTGCGCCAGCTGCTCGGCCGCAGCCTCCACGTCGTAGCCCAGCGCGTCCAGCAGCACGAGCACCGCCGCGCCGTTCTGCACGTTGTGGATGCCCGGGTTCTGCTTGATGGCGCTTTTCACCTCGCGCCCGTCGGGCAGCGCCAGCGTGAAGCGCGAGCCTGCGCCCTTGGCCTCGTAGGCGGTCACGCGCGCGTCGCAGCCTTCCGAGAGCCCATAGGTGACCACCGGCGCCACGGCCGCCTGGCGCGCCAGGTCGGCGAGCTTCGCGTCGTCGCCGCACACCACCACGACGCCCTCGGGCGGCACGCTGGCGATGAACTCGCGGAACTTCGCGTATATCTCGGCCAGGTCGTCGTAGTGGTCCAGGTGGTCGGCCTCGATGTTGGTCACGATGACGCCGAACGGGTCCAGGAACGTGAACGACTTGTCCGACTCGTCAGCCTCCACCACGTAGCATTCCCCACTGCCCGAATGGGCGTTGCTGCTGTAGGCGCGCACGATGCCGCCCACCAGGAACGTGGGGTCGAGGCCCATGGCGTCCATGGTGGACGCCAGCATGGAGCTGGTAGTGGTCTTGCCGTGGGTGCCCGCCACGCCCAAGGTCTTGAGCCCCTTGCCCAGCGCCGCCAGCGCCTCGGCGCGGTGGCGGATGGTCAGGCCGCGGCGCTTCGCCTCCACGAGCTCGGGGTTGTTGTCCAAGATGGCCGTGGACACCACCACGATGGGGTCGCCCTCCGGCACGTGGGACGCATCCTGGCCGATGAACACCGTTATGCCCTCGTCGGCCAGCTGCTTGGTGTAGCGGCTCTCGCGCAGGTCGGACCCGCTCACGGTGAAGCCCTGGTCATGGGCCACGCGAGCGATGCCGCTCATGCCCACGCCGCCTATGCCGATGAAGTGTAGGGTGCGAGGATCCATGGATGCTCCCATTTCGTTGTGCGTTTCCGTTGCAGTTGCAGGCGCGCAGCAGGCCAGGCCCTCGCGCGCATCATCGGAACCTATTGTAAACGAGAAGCCGCCGGGTCAGGCCACCCTGCACACAACATCCGCCAAGTTCTCGGCGGCGTGGCTGGCCTTCTGGGCGCGAGCCGCCTCGGCCATGGCCGCACGGGCGTCGGCGTCGTCCACCAGCGCCAGCACGCGCTCGCGGAAGGCCGCGGAAGGCGCGCCGTCAGGCCCGGTCAGCTCGGCGTCGGCCAGCATGGTCGCGCAGCCGTCCTCCACGTAGGCGCGCGCGTTGGTGGTCTGGTGGTCTTCGGTGGCATGGGGGAAGGGCACCAGCAGCGCCGGCACCGCCCGGGCCGATATCTCGGCCAACGACGTGGCTCCCGCCCGCGACACCACGGCATCGGCCGCCGCCAGCGCCGCGCCCATCTGGTCCAAATAGCCCATCACGTGCCAGCGCTGGGCCTCGTCAGCGGTCAGCGCCAGCGCCTCGGTCACCTGGTCGAGCTCCTTGGGGCCGGTCACATGCAGCACGTGCAGGTTCGGCCGCGCCAACAGCTCGCCCTTCAGCCCTGCCACCGCCTCGTTGATGTGGCGCGCGCCCAGGCTGCCGCCGAACACCACCAGCAGCTCGGCGTCGTCGGGCACGCCCAGCAGCTCGCGCCCCTGGGCCCGCGTGGCCTCGAGCACCTGGCGGCGCACCGGGTTGCCGGTGAGCTCCACCCGGCCGGCCGCGGCCTTGTCCAGCGCGCAGGCGGCATGCCCGTAGGTGAGACAGATGGCCGTGGCCTTCTTCGCCAGGTACTTGTTGGCCAGGCCCATGACGGAGTTCTGCTCGTGCACCACCACCGGTATTCCCATCGACTCGGCCGCATGGGCCACGGGTATCGACACGTACCCGCCGAAGCCCACCACAACGTCAGGGTCTATCTGGCAGAACCACTTCTTCGCCTTATGGGCGCTGCGCTCTATCTTGGCGATGCCCTTGAACAGCGAAAGCGGGTGCTTGCGGTCGAACCCGCTGGCCTCGAACGCCTGGTACGCTATGCCCGCTTCGGGCACGAGCCGCGCCTCGAGCCCCGCAGGCGTGCCGGCGAAATGCACCTCGGCGCCGCGCGCCTGAAGCTCCTCGGCCAGGGCCAGCGCGGGGTTGATGTGCCCCGCCGTCCCGCCGCCCGAAAGAACCACGACCATTCCCGCTCCTTCCGCCTTTAGGGCCGCGGCCCCGCGCCCACGCGCACCGCGCGCAGGTTGCCGCGCCGCGTAGCCGGGTCGTCGCCCTTGGAAACCGATAGGATGAAGCCGACCATAGCCAAGCTGGCGATCATCGACGAGCCGCCCGACGATATGAAGGGCAGCGGCTTGCCCGTGGTGGGGAACACCCCGATGGTGCACCCGATGTTGAGGAACGCCTGGAACACCAGCATGGTGGTGAAGGCGCCGGCGATGACGCTGCCCATGGCATCCGGGCACATGCTGGATATGCGCAGCCCTGCAACGAGCATCACCAGGAACAGGATTATGACCGTGAGGGCCCCCACGAGCCCCAGCTCCTCGCCCACCACGGCGAAGATGAAGTCGGAGTCAGAGGCGAACAGGTACTGGTACTTCTCGTGCGAGTTGCCCAGCCCCACGCCGAACAGCCCGCCCTCGGCGAAGGCGTAATACGACCGGATGATGTTGTAGCCGGTGCCGTAGCCGCCCTGGCCGTCGTTCCAGGGGTCGAGGTACACCAAGCGCCCGCTGCGGTAGCCGGTGCCGAACACGGCGAACACCATGAACGCCACGCCGAGCACCACCACGGTTATGAGGATGTAGGGCTTCACGCCGCCCAGCCACATGACCGCCAATATGCCCACGATGCAGATGAGGGTGGTGCCCAGGTCGGACTGGGTCTGGTACAGGAAGAACAGCGGTACCACGATGAACAGCAGCACGCGGATGACCGACATGCGGGCCTCGGCCGTGCCGCCGCGGATGTCGAAGAACACGCGCACGGCCACCAGCACAAGGGCGATCTTGACGAACTCCGAAGGCTGGAAGCGCACTGGGCCCAGTTCGAGCCAGCGCTGGGCGCCGTAGCCGGTGGAGCCCATGATGGCGGTGAGCACGAGCAGCCCCATGGACACGCCCCACACCACCCACACGAACCGGCCCACCCAGGCGTGGTACGGGATGATCTGCCACACCACGAAGGCCGCCGCGATGCCCAGCACCGCGTAGACCACCTGGCTGACGAAGCCGCCCATGGCCGAGCCGCCCTCGGAAAGGGCGTTCACCGAGCTGGCCGAATACACCATGACCAGGCCGATGAGCAGCAGCGCCAGCACGGCCAGGATGAGGGCCATGCGGGGCAGCTGCGTGCTCGAGGCAGAGGATGCGTGATGCATGCGGGCCATGGCTCAGGCCCGCTTCCCGGGGGCAGAGGCTGCGCGCTCGGCCACGAGGGCCTTGAAGGCGCAGCCACGCTCCTCGAAGCTGGAGAACTCGTCGAACGAGGCGCACGCAGGCGAGAGCAGCACCACGTCGCCAGGGGCCGCGATGCCCAGGGCCGCGTCGAGGGCGTCGGCCAGATGCGCGGCGTGCAGGATGGGGGGGCAGGCCCCGCAGGCGCAAGGCGACGTGCCGCAGAACGCCTCGGAGAAGCGGTCATGGGATTCGCCGAACAGCACCACCGCCGCTGCGTCGGCCTCGCACGCCGCCACGAGCGGCGCCAAATCGGTGCCCTTGTCGCGGCCGCCCAGCAGCACGATGGGCTTGCGCGGCACGAAGGCGCGCAGGGCCACCAGCACCGCGTCGACGTTGGTGGCCTTGGAGTCGTTGTAGCATTCCACGCCGCCCACGGCTCCCGCCGGCTCGATGCGATGCTCGAGCGCCGCGAAGCTGCGCAGGCCCGCGCGCACGGCATCGGGAGACGCGCCCACGGCCAACGCCGCCGCAGCGGCCGCCAGGGCGTTGCCCACGTTGTGGGCCCCCTTGATGGCCAGATCGGCCGCGCTCACCAGCGCATGGTCGCAGCCGCCCAAGGCCACGTGCAGCATGCCGCCGTCCGGCGCCTCCTCGTCGAGGAACGCCGCGTTCGCGCTGCCGCACATCGCCCGCATGTCACATCCGATGCCTCCCTTCGCCCCCACGGGCACGTAGGCGAAGCCGCGCTCGGCATCAGGCAGCGCCTTCAGCGCGCGCACCATGCCCCGCACGGTGCCGTCCACCGCATCGAGCACCGCCACCGCGCCCGGCACGCTGCCCAGGTTGGCCAGCAGCTTCTGCTTGGCGGCCACGTAGGCCTCATGGCTGCCGTGCCAGCTCAGGTGGTCGGGGGTTATGTTGAGCATCACCGCCGCCTGGGGCGCGAAGCGCCGCGTGGAAGCCAGCTGGTACGACGACACCTCGGCCACGTACACCTGGGTGCGCCCTGCCGCCACCGCCTCGATGCAGCAGTCGCCGATGTTGCCCACGGCGTCCGCCGCGAACCCTGCCTCCTTCAGCAAGTGGGCGGTCAGGGCCGTGGTGGTGGTCTTGCCGTTGGTGCCGGTGATGGCCACCCACACCGCATCGGCCGCGCTCTCGCGCCAGGCGAACTCCACCTCGCTCACCACCTCGGCGCTGTGGGCCGCCGCGCTGCGGTAGAAGGCCGACCGCTCCGATATGCCCGGGCTGGCTATGCACAGGTCGTAGCTGCCCTCTATGTCCTCATGATCGAAGGCCACGCGCAGGCCCTCGCACGCCTGCCCTTCGGCCCACGCCTGCGCCTCGGGGGTCGACGCGCCGGCGGCCACAGCCAGCGCCTCCACGCGGGTGCCCAGCAGCGCGCGCAGGTATTCCACGCAGGCCCTCCCGCTCTTGCCCAGCCCTAAGACCAGCACGCGCCCCAGGGAGCGCGGTGCGAGCTTGCGATCAGCCAGGTATGCCGTGCCGTCAGGCCGGTCCATGGGCGCCCCCTTCCCTTTCCCCTAGGCCACGGCTGCCATGGACTCGGCGAAGTACAGCACGAAGCCCAGAGACGCCAGCATGCCCGATATGATCCAGAACCGCACGACCACCTTCGTCTCGCTCCAGCCCTTCTTCTCGAAGTGATGGTGCAACGGGGCCATGAGGAATATGCGCTTCTTGGTGCGCTTGTAGTAGAACACCTGCAGCATGACCGAGAGCGCCTCGGCCACGAACAGGCCGCCTATGATGATGACCACGAACTCGGTCTTGGTCAGCACTGCCAGGCACCCGAGCGCCATGCCCAAGGCCAGCGAGCCGGTGTCGCCCATGAATATGTCAGCCGGGAACGAGTTGAACCACAAAAAGCCGATGCAGGCGCCGGCGATGGCCGCCGCGATGATGGCGGGCTCGATGGCATCGGAGCGGTAGGCGATGGCCGCCATGACCACCATGACTATCATGACCGTGCCCGCCGCCAGGCCGTCCAGGCCATCGGTGAGGTTCACCGCGTTGCACAGGCCCACCAGCAACACCAGGCAGAACACCAAGTACAGCCACGGGATGCTGAAGCCGTCGCCTATGGGCAGCACCGTGGTGAGCACGCCCAGGTCGAAGGTGTAGACGAAGGGGATCTCCACCGTGGGCGGCACGCCCAGCACGTTCACCGCCACCAGCACGAAGGCGCCGGCGATGAGCGTCTGGCCTACCAGCTTGGCCTTGGGGGTCAGCCCCAGCGAGCGCTCGTGCGCCACCTTGGACACGTCGTCGAACAACCCGAGCGCCCCGGTGAGCACGATGGCCGCCAGCAGAAGGTACGTCTCGGGCACCGGCACGCCCACGAGCAGCGCCGTGATGGCCACCGCCAGCAGCATGACCACGCCGCCCATGGTGGGCGTGCCCTGCTTGACCAGGTGGGTCTGAGGGCCGTCATCGCGAACCTGCTGGCCTATCTGAGCGCGGCGCAGCAGCTTGATGAACGGGGGCATGAGCGCCACCGTCAGCACGAGCGAGAGCAACACCGCCAAGAACACCAAGAAGGTGGGATATTGGGCGAAACCTGCGAACATATCAGTTGACCAACCCCTCGACCACGCGCGTCAGGCCCATGAAGTGCGATGCCTTCACCAGCACCGCATCGTCGGGCTCCAAACGCGCATCCAGGATCTCCAGCACGTCGGCGACTGTCTGCGCCGACAGTATTCTATCGTGGGGGAAGCCCCCTTGGCGCGCCCCTTCGGCGATGAGCGCCGCCAGCTCGCCCACGCATACGAGCCAATCGAGCCCGCAAGAGGCGGCGTAGGCTCCCACGGCCCGATGGCAGGCGTCGGCATAGCTGCCCAGCTCGCCCATGTCGCCCAGCACCGCGTAGCGCGCCCCGCGCACCTGGCGAGCGCAGAACGTGGCCAGTGAGGCCCGCATGGAATCAGGGTTGGCGTTGTAGGCGTCGTTGACAACCGTGGCGCCATTGCGCGCGCGCAGCACCTCCTGGCGGCCGCTCTCGGGCAGCGCCTCGGCCAAGGCGGCGGCTATCTGGGGCAGCGGCATGCCCAGGCTGCGAGCCACCGAGGCAGCGGCGCAGGCGTTGGCCACGTTATGCAGCCCCTGGAGCCCCACCGTGCAAGGACAGCGCTCGGGTATGCGGTCGAACAGCGTCTCCTGCGCAGCGGTGCGGCCGTTCGACTCCTCGTCGAAGCCCACGGCGCACAGCGTGAACGACGGGCGGCCCTCCTCGTCGAGCCGCACGTCCTCGGCCCACACGTGCTCGGAAGCGCCCAGGGCCGCAGCGACCGGCGCATCGTCGGCGCTGGCCTGGCCCGAGCCGTCGTAGAGCACCGTGGTCACGCCGCGGGCGGCCAGGCTGGCCCCTTCCGCAGCGGTCAGGCTCATGGGGTCGGCGGCGTTCACCACCGCCCGGCCCGTGCCCGCCGGCAGCGCCTCGAACAGCTCGCCCTTCGCGCGGGCGATGGCCTCGCGGCTGCCCAGCAGCTCGATGTGCGACTCGCCCACGTTGGTGACCACGCCCACATCGGGGCGCACCATGGCGCACAGCTCGGCTATCTGGCCCGCGCCGCGCATGCCCATCTCCACCACCACCACTTCGGTGGAGGGGTCGGCCGCCAGCAGCGTGTTGGGCACGCCCAGCTCGTTGTTCTGGTTCGCGCGCGTGGCCACCACCGAGAAGCGGGCGCCCAGCACGTCGCGCAGCAGGTTCTTCGTCGTGGTCTTGCCCGTCGAGCCGGTCAGGCCCACCACCGTGCACTTCAGGTGGCTGCGCCAGGCGCGCGCCAGGTCGGTGAGGGCGTGGGCGGTGTTGGGCACCTCGATGATGGCCGCCCCCAGCTCGCGGGCCAGCGTCATGCAGGCCGCGTCGGGCGCTTCGGTCACCAGCGCGCCGCGAGCCCCCTTGCGCAGGGCCGCCACGACGAAGTCATGGCCGTCCGCCCGCTCGCCGGGCAGCGCCACGTACAGCCAGTCGGGCTGGATGTCGCGCGAGTCCCAGCTTATGCCCGTGAACAGCGCCGAAGGGTCTATGGGCCGCGCCAGGAACTGGCCGCCCGTGTATTCGCATACCTGCTTTGAGTTCAGCAGCACAGGTCAGCTCGCCGCCTTCCGCAGGGCCTCGGCCGCCACCTCGCAGTCGTCGAAGTGGATGGTCTGGCCGTTCAGCACCTGGTAGTCCTCGTGGCCCTTGCCCGCTATGAGCACGAAATCGCCGGGGCCGGCCAGGGCTATGGCGCGCTCGATGGCGGCCCGGCGGTCGGGCACCACCTCGTAGCGGCCCTCGTCGGCCATGCCGCCCACGATGTCCTCGATGATGGCCTCGGGCGCCTCGTCCCGCGGGTTGTCGCTCGTCACCACGGCGTAGTCGGCGGTCAGCGCCGCCGCGCCCATGAGCGGGCGCTTGCCGCGGTCGCGGTTGCCGCCGCAGCCGAACACCACCAGCGTGCGCCCCTGCCCCAGCGCACGCACCGAGGCGATGGCCTTCTCCAGGGCGTCGGGGGTGTGGGCGTAGTCAACGTACACGGGCACGTCGCCCTCGCCGCCCACCCGCTGCAGGCGCCCCGGCACCGGCGGCACGTCGGCCAGGGCCGCGGCGATGGCGTCGGGCTCGATGCCCAGCTGCATCCCGCAGGCGAAGGCGGTCATGACGTTCTCCACGTTGAAGCGCCCCACCAGGGGGTACGTTATCTCCAGCGTGCGCCCGGCCGGCCCCACGGCCAGCTGCACCGTGGTGGCGGTGGCGCCGTAATCCACGCCCAACGGGTGGATGTCGGCCTCGGGCGAGAAGCCGGTGGTCAGCACCTCGTCGCCCGCCTCGGCGCAGCGGCGCGCCAGGCTGCGGCCCCATTCGTCCTCGATGCTCACCACGCGCCGCGCCGGGTAGTCCTCGCCGAACAGCAGCGCCTTGGCCTCGAAGTAGGCGTCGAAGGTCTTGTGGTAGTCCAGGTGGTCCTGGGTGAGGTTGGTGAACGCCGTCACGGCGAAGCTGAGCCCCCACACGCGCTCGAGGTCAAGAGCGTGCGAGCTCACCTCCATGGCCACCACGTTGCAGCCCGCATCGCGCATGCGCGCCATGATGGCCTGCAGGTCAGGCGATTCGGGGGTGGTGTGGCTGCTGGCCACGCGCTCGTCGCCGATCTGCACGCCCACGGTGCCTATGACGCCGGTGAGGTCGCCCGCCGCCCGTGCGATGTGCTCCACCAGGTACGTGGTGGTGGTCTTGCCGTTGGTGCCCGTGATGCCCACCAGCTTGAAGGCATCGGAGGGGTTGTCGTAGAAGCGCGCCGAGGCGTAGGCCATGGCCCGGCGGCTGTCGGCCACCACCACCTCGGTCACGTCGGTGGAATCGGCCAGGTGCGGCACGCGCTCCACCACCAGGGTCTTGGCGCCGTGGTCGATGGCGTCTTGGGCGAAGGTATGGCCGTCGGCCACCAGCCCCACGATGCAGAAGAACAGGTCGCCCGGCTCCACGCAGTCGCTGCGATAGGCCAACCCGCGCACCGGCTCGGCCGCATCGCCCAGTATGGTGGCCTCGTAGCCCTCAAACAGCTCGCCACAGGTCTTGGTCATGCGCTCCCGCCCCTCTCGAATGCCCGCCGCGGCTTCTCGGCTACAGCTGGCCCACGTCGTACTGCACGACGTTGTACTGCTCGACTATATGCGACATTATATCGCCCACCGCGCCGGTCACCGACGAGTCGATGCCCACGTTGTTGGCCGACATGAACGTGACCAGCTTGCTCGACGAATGGGCTATGAACCCCGCGAAGCACAGGTTGTAGGTGTCTTCCAGGTACGTGCCCGACGAAGCGATCTCGGCCGTGGAGGTCTTGCCCACCACCTCGTAGTTCGGCACGTCGGCCGCCTTGCCCGTACCGTCGGTCACCACGCTGCGCAGCATGGATATGGTGTCTTCCATGGCCTGCTCGTCGAAGCACACGCGCTCGACGGCGTACACGGGGCGCTCGTCGGACTGCGGCTTGTACATGAGGAAATGCGGCGTCACCTCTATGCCGCCGTTGGCCAGCGCGCCGTAGAAGCGCACCATCTGCAAGGGCGTCACCGATATGCCCTGGCCGAAGCTCACGTTGTAGCCCACGATGCGGCCCCAGTTGTTGAAGTCCTGCAGGTAGCCGGCCATCTCGCCGGGGTAGTCCACGCCCGTGCGCTCGGTGAGGTTGTACTTCAGGATGGCCTCGTACAGGTTCGAGAAGCCCAGCTTCTCAGCCGCCAGCGATATGCCCACGTTCGACGACTTCGCGATGATCTCGCGCAGGCTGTATTCGGTGTCGCCGCGCTCGCGGGCGTCGCTCACCTCGTAGTCGTTCGCCTTCAGCGTGGCGGGGCAGAACAGCACGTCCTCGGTGCTCATCACGTCGTGCTCGCGCACCGAAAGCGCCGTGACCGTCTTGAACACCGAGCCCGGCTCCATCACCTGCGTGATGGCGGCCACCTGGTCAGAGCCCTTCTCACTCTCCTCCATGTTGGTGGGATCCATGTAGGGCAGCGAGCAGATGGCGTAGATCTCGCCGTTGGCGCCGTCCATGACCACGGCGCTGCCGCTTTCGGTGGAAAGGCGCTCGGCCTCTTCCTTCAGGCGGTTCTCCACCACCTCCTGCAGCTTCACGTCCAGCGATATCACGATGTCCTCGCCATCTTGGGCGGGGGTCTGCTCGCGCACGCCGCCGGGGATGGGGGTGCCCGTCTCGCCGCGCTCGGCCACGTAGACGCCGGGCGTTCCCTTCAGTATCTCGTCGTATTGCAGCTCGAGGCCGGTTATGCCCTCGCCGTCGACGTTGCAGAAGCCGATGACCTGGCCGCCTATGGCGCCGTTGGGGTACTCGCGGCGCGTGTCGTCGATGAAGTACACGCCGTCTATCTGCTGGTCCTTGACGCGATTGGCCAGCTCGAGGTCGGCCTGGCGCCTGAGGTAGACGAAGGTGGTCTCGTCCAGCGTGAGCTTCTTCTTGTAGTCTTCCTTCTCGCCGCCCAGGATGTCGGCCAGCTTCTGGGCCGCCGCGTCGGCATCGGTCACCTCGGCGGGGTTGGCGTAGATGGTCTTGGCCTCCACGCTCGTGGCCAGCACGAGCCCGTTGCGGTCGTAGATGGTGCCGCGGCGCGGCGTGGTGGTGAAGCTAATGGTGCGCGACTCCTCGGCCATGGCGGAATAGGTGTCGGCCATGATCACCTGCAAGAACAGCAAGCGCGCCAAGAAGATGGCCGCGACGGCCAGGAACACGCCGCACAGCACCTTGATGCGGCCGTCGCCCACGAACGTGAGCACCGACGACACGCCATCGACCACGGGCTGCGCCGCCTTGCGGAAGGCCCCGCCTACGTTGCTGCCTTGCTTTTTGCCGTCGCCTTGCGCCATGGGACCAGTGTAGCCCCTTCGCCTAGGCGTTCTGCGCTACGGCGGCCACGCTCCCCGATAAAGACAGATTCCCCGCCTGATCGGTGACCACCACGTCGCCGGAAAGGTCGATCATCATGACGCGGCTCGGCGCCGCCATGCCCATCTCGGTGGCGGTGTCCTTGATGCGCGCCGGGGCAGAGAGCTTGCTCTGGTTGATCTCGAGCGAGCTGCCCTCGGTGCGGGCAGCGTCGATGCTGTTGGATATCTGCTGGTTCTCGATGGCTGTGGCCACGGTCGCCGAGGTGAGGGCCAGCCGCGCCATGCACAGCGCCGCCATGAGCACTAGCACCACCGCTGCGATGCGGGCGCCCACCACGAGCGGACTCGTGCCCGGCCGCGCGTCGGGGTTGGCGTTGAAGCGCACATCGGGGCGCAGCCCGCGCGAAGGCGCCGGCATCGAAGCCGGGGCGGGCTGGAAGTATGAGTAGTCAAAAGCAGGTGCGGCGGACATAGGTGCGGCCTTCCTGGGTTCGTTTATCGTGCGTCGGCCCGTTCTGTTCTATCTTGCAAGGCGCCTCGGGCAGCCTGGCGCGCAGGGCGCGGCCTCCGTCAGCGCTTCTGCGCCACGCGCAGCTTGGCGCTGCGGGCGCGAGGGTTGCGTTCGACCTCCTCTGGGCTGGCCATGAGCGGCTTGCGCGTGACCAAGTCGAGTACCGGCTGCTTCCCGCACGTGCACACCGGAAGGTCCGGCGGGCAGGTGCAACGGTCGGACATGCGCTGGAAGGCGTCTTTCACGATGCGGTCCTCCAGCGAGTGATAGCTCATCACCACGATGCGGCCGCCGGGGTTCAGCCAGCGTATGGCCGCGTCGAGCCCGCGCCTGAGCACGTCCAGCTCGGCGTTCACCTCTATGCGCAACGCTTGGAACGTGCGCTTCGCGGGGTGGCCGCCGGCCCGGCGCGCCGAGGCGGGTATGGCCGCCTTCACCACCTCTACCAGCTGATCGCTGGTGGCGAAGGGCCGCTCCTGCCGGGCGCTCACGATGAAGTCAGCTATCCTGCTTGCCCACTTTTCGTCGGAATAGGCGCGTATGATCCGAGCGAGGTCTGCTGCGTTGTAGGTGTTGACGACCTCTGCTGCGGTTAGTGTCTGTGTGCTCGGATCCATGCGCATGTCCAAGGGGGCCTTCTCCTTGAAGGCGAAGCCCCTCTCTGGCGTGTCGATCTGGACTGAGGAGACCCCCAGGTCGAACAAGATGGCGTCGATGCCGGGGATGGTGCATCCCACGAGCAGGTCGTCCAGTGCGCCGAAGTTGCCATGCAGCAGCTTGATGCGCGGGCCGCCGGGCTCGGGCAGGGCGGCCAGCTTGCGCTGGGCCGCGGCGAGTGCCTCGGTGTCCTGATCGATTCCGATGAGCAGCCCGTCTAAGCCGAGTTGTTGGGCCGCTTGAAAAGAATGTCCTGCAAAGCCGAGTGTTGCATCCACGAACGTCGAGTTAGGTTTGAGCTGCAGTTGTTCGAGGCACTCGGCCTGCAAGACCGGAATATGCCGATATTCGCTTGTCACTTCGCTCACGTCTTACGATGAGCCGTCCTGCCGGGCCTGCGGCCTAGCTGTAGAACAGCGACAGATCGACTTCCTCGTCCATCTGCTCGTAACGCTTCGCATCCCATATCTCGAAGCGCCCCGTGTTGCCGATGACCGCCACTTCGCGGTCGATGGCGGCCCGCTCGCGAATCTCAGGCGCCAGCATGATGCGGCCCTGGGCGTCCACTTCCACGTCGCGCGCGCTGGCCTTCAGCTTGCGCCGGAGGGCAACGTGCACGGGGTCGGTGGCGTTGTAGCCGTCGAACTTGTCGGCGAACAGCTGCTCGACCCATGCGTTGAAGTCATCCACCTGGAACACGTAGATGCATTCCGCCTTGGGATCCGTGGTGACCACGAGGTCCTTCGAGAGCACCTTGCGGAATTTTGCGGGAAGGGCGACACGGCCTTTAGCGTCCACTTTGAAGTGGAATTCACCGTTGAGATCAACAGCGCGCTGCGGCGCATCGACGGTAGATTCTACTTCGGTGATCGCCAAAGCCACGCCATTCACTCCCTTCCTCAAGCTGCGTTCACTGGAGTGTTTTGGTTTTGGTTTTGGTATGTGGTGCGTTTCAAAACTCCAGCAAGGTGTCCGTGATGCATATTACCCCACTTTCCCCCACCCAGCAACACCAACGCGCCACTTTTGCGCAAAAAGGCCCCACAAATGCCCAGTTAGAGAACGCGTGTTCGGTATTTTGGGGTGGATGTGGTCTGGGCGGCATATGCTCGGCTTTTGCGCCCGAGCCCGAGGGCTGCGCCCGCGAGGCGCTCGCCGGAGAGGTTCGTTCGGGAAGCGATGGAAGGGGGCGCGGGAGCCGTGCGAGGCGGCCTTCGGCCTTCCCTGCCGCTTGGGCGTTCGACACGCGCGAAGCTGGCGCTTCGCCGAGGGGGAGGGGCAAAGCCCTTATCGCTTGGCGCGGGGGTGGGCGCTCACGTATTCCGCTTGCAGGTGGCTGCGATCGATGTGGGTGTATATCTGGGTGGTGGATATGTCGGAATGGCCCAGCATCTCCTGGATGACGCGCAGGTCGGCGCCGCCTTCGAGCATGTGCGTGGCGAATGAGTGGCGCAGCGTGTGGGGGTGCAGGCCCTCGCGGCCGATGGCGGTGCCCGCCTTCGCCACGATGGCGTGGATGCTCTGGCGCGTCAGGCGCCCGCCGCGCGCGTTCAGGAACACGGCCGACACATCGGCCGGCTTCACCTTGGTCGCCTTGCGGCTGAGCGGCGGCCGCGCCTCGGCCAGGTAGGCGCTCAGGCACTCAGCGGCCTTCCCTGCGATGGGGGCGATGCGCTCTTTGCTGCCCTTGCCCAGCACGCGCACGAAGCCTTCCTCCATGAACACGTCGCCCGTGTCGAGCCCGGCTGCTTCGCTCACGCGCAGGCCGCAACCGTAGAGCACTTCCAGCAGCGCGCGGTCGCGCAGGCCCGTGGGGCTGGGGTCTATGTGAGCGTCCAGCATGCGGCCCACCTCGTCGATGCTCAGCACGTCGGGCAGGCGCTCGGGCACCTTCGGCAGGCTCACGGCGTCGGCAGGGTTCTTGGAGGTGTAGCCCTCGCGCACCAGGTAGCGGTGGAAGCCCTTCAGCACCGACACGCGGCGCTTCACCGTGGTGGGCGCGAAGCCCTGCTCGACCAGCGATGCCTCGTAGTCCACCAGCACGGCGCGGTCGATGCCGGCCGGCTCGGCGATGCCGCATCCTTCGAGGAAGGCGGCGTAGCCGGCCAGGTCGCGCCCGTAGGCTTCGCTGGTAAGGGGCGAGCAGCCGCGCTCGATGCGCAGGTAGGCCAGGTATTCCCGCACGAGCGGTTCGAGCATGGCGCGTCCTCCTTCCTTTCCGCGGGCCTGCTGGGTGGCGAGCTTTGCCGGGCGGGTTGTTCGCTTGCCTTGGACGAGCGGCCCCTCTTTTGGCGAGGGCTTCTTTATATATGCAAGCAGCCCGACGGCTCAGCCCCATTATATAGAGAAGGCGGCCACGGTTTCCGAAGGCGCGGCGGCGAGGCGCAAGGGCATGCGCGGCGGCACCTTACAGAATGATGAACGGGCGGTAACGGCGACGCGGTGCGGCATCGAGCCAGGAGCGGCCTGCGTACAATAACCCCCAGCAGTTGGCGCTGCTTCTCTGCTAACTCGGAATGCAGCGCCCCACGCACCCCTACCGAGGAGGACCTTATGGCTAAGTACGAATGCGACATCTGCGGTTGGATCTACGACCCCGCCATCGGCGACCCCGACAACGGCATCGATCCCGGCACCCCCTTCGAGGAGCTGCCTGACGATTGGACGTGCCCCGAGTGCGGCGCCCCCAAGAGCGCGTTCTCGATGGTGGAGGAATGACTGTTCAGGTTCCGCCATCACGATGAGAAGCCGCACCGTTCGCGCAATGCGGCCATGGCGCTGTGCGTAGGCGCTTTGTTCCAGGGCGCCGATGGGGCGTAGGTGGCCAGGGCTGCCTTGGGCAGGGTGCGCAACGCAAGGCCGAAGGACAACGGGAAATGCCCCGTTGTCCTTTTTTGTGGTGGGATATAGGTGCCACCCCGTCATTCTGAGCGGGACACAAGACGCCTACTGTTCCGCGACACCTTCTATCGGGTGCGGCACCAGCCATGGGTGCTCAGCCTCCACGCTCTGCTTGCGGGCCGCTGCGTTCGCTCGTTTCAGCTTTCATATACGCTCGCTGGAAGCAGGGGCACTGTCACGAGTCACCCTCGCGCCCATGGCTGGTGGCGCTTATCACAAACAGACGTAAAGTACTGTTCACAGTGCTGCGCGAGACGGCCTCGGCCCTTGCCTTTCCCGCCGCTTGAGCTATAAGCAGAAGCAGGGGGCCGCCCCAATGGTGCTGTTCGCAGTGATGTTATTGCGGTCGCCGTTCGAGTGCACAAGACAGAAAAGGTTGGTGTTGTACCGACAAGCCGAACGCAACCACCAAATGCAAGCGGACCCGTTGTAGGTCTTGATGGCACGGGTGTTGGGGGTGGACGTGCCGCCGGGCTGATAGGCCATGTACTGGAAGGGAACGTAGCCAGCTACGGTGGTCAAGGCCTCTGATTCGTTGTAGTCGGCGAAAGCCGCCCCGAAGACCTCACGCACGGAGGGAAGCCAGACGGTCTCACCCGTGGTCTTCTGCAAGTAGGAGGCCGTGGTGCCTGAGGGCAGCTGCTGGTGCTTGTCCACGCCCACGATGGCAGCCTGGGTCTCGACAGGCAGCGTACTCCAGAAGGTGGATATCAGGGTAGAGTGCATGGCAGACGAGGCCCAACCGCCCACATTGGTGTTGGTGAAGTTCATGTAGGTGCTGAACGCGCCTCCACCGGCTGCGATGCTCTTGATGCTGCCGTAGGCGTAGATATCCCTCGTCTGGAACGTGAGGCCCGCCTTGCCGCCTGCAGATTTGGTGTCTTGGCATATCCCGATAAGCTGCAGGTCGATGTAAGCGTTGCCGACCTTCAATTGGAAGTAAGGACCTCGCCCCGCGTTGCCGTTATTCGTCACTTGGCTGTCGAGCATGCTCTTGTACATGGAGTAATAGGTCGAGGATGTTCCGTTGGCGGAGAGGTCATCAGCGGCTGCCTTGATGTCTTTGAGCAAGAGGTACTTAGCTGGGTTCGTAGATTGGTCTGGGTTCTCGATCCAGAGCGGCTCGCCCCAGTCCGACGGCAGCGCGTCCGCAGCGAAGCAATAGCTGATGTTCGCAATGAAGGCGGAAGCGCCCTCGCTGAGGGTGGAGAGCTTGTCGTAGTCGAGCTCGGTACCCGTTTCTTGGAGGTTCAAGCGGTAGCCGAGGGAGAGGGTGTCTCCGGCTGGGATGGTGAACTCGTCTGCGGCAAAGGACTTCTCGAGCAGGATGTCATCGAGGGAGAAGTCGACCGCGTCGGCTGGCTTGGCAGATGTGCGGTCGGGGTCCTTGAGGTCGTCTTCTTTGAGCTCGCCAGTTGCCGGGTACAAGCTGAACAGCTTGTCAGCTGTGCCGGATACGGTGCCGCCATCCTTCTTCTTGAGTATGTCAGAAGCACCGAGACTCGTCGAGCCGTTGCCTTTGACTTGCTTGGACTCGAGGCCCACTATGCGAAGGTCGACCTCGGATTGGCTAGCCACCTTGCTCTGGCCGAAGGCGCTCGATGCCAAGCCCTCTCGGCTCTCGTTTCCTTGGGTGACCGCGTCGGCGTAGAACGTGACGGAGCTCGGCACGTCGACCGATATGACGGAGGTCCAGCGAGCGGTGAGGTGCACCCGGCCATCCTCTCCCGTATAATCCAACAGCTTATCCGAGTCGATGACCCATTTCTTGTCATCGCCTTCTCCAACCGACGAGACCAGCCCCTTATCGTTCGGGTCATTGTCGGACACCCAGCCGATGAACACATAGCCCGGACGCTGGGGATTGGCTATCACCTGATCGCCCGTACCCTCCTCTAAGGTCACATCGGGGCTTTCGCCTTTCCAAGAGCCGACGTAGTCCTCGTCCTTTGGCTCCGAATCCAAATCGAAGTCGATAGCCGTCCACTGGGCATGCAGGGTGGTGTCCTTGGCGATGCTCCATGTGCTGACCGCAGGATTCCCCTGCTCGTCGTAGATGCGCGTACCTGCGCCATCTGCTTCGGTGTAATAGCCGGCGAACACCTCCCCAGCCTTGAGGGGGATTGCCACCTTTGCAAGCGCCGAGCCGTATGTCGCCTTGACCGGGCCGCCAGCACCCGTACCCCCCTTAGCATCAAGAGTGACCGTGTAGGTATGGGGCGTGAAGCGGGCATAGTAGGTGGCGCTGTTGCGGATTGCTGGCGTCGTACCCCCAGATGAAGCGCTGCCACACACCTTGGAGCCACCGGTCGAGGCGGTATACCAGCCCGTGAAGTCATGGCCTGTCTTCGTGGGGAGCGGAGCGTTGAGCGTGCTTCCCAACGCAGGCCGGCTCGATGCAGGGGACACAGTGCCCCCTGTCCAGCTGGCATTCCATGTGATGGTGACAGGCGAAGTCTCGTTGTACATCCATAAGGTAGCCGCGCCCGAAAGATACGTCGATCCGCTGAAGGATGCCCCGTTGAGCGTCGCGTACTTCACGCCGCCCGTCACCGACCCGATGCCAGTGTACCAATAAGGCTGCGCTGGCTGCAATTCATCGTTCCAATGGGTGACACAAGCATTAGAAGCACTGAACGCTATCCATTTGTCGGGAAAGTAATAGCCTGATCCTGCA
Source organism: uncultured Eggerthellaceae bacterium (assembly GCA_910588095.1). Taxonomy (GTDB): domain Bacteria; phylum Actinomycetota; class Coriobacteriia; order Coriobacteriales; family Eggerthellaceae; genus D16-63. Next base: position 7,204 of record CAJUQH010000009.1, on the reverse strand, counting down.
GATCGCGTAGAGTTGATTGAGCCAGAAGGGGAGGCGGAGGATGTCCACGAGCCGATATACATCGTGCCGTTGGCATAGCTGGTAAGGTTGTATTGGGCGGCATAGGCCATTGACCCCTCGATAGCAGCAGTCGGCCCTTCCTCCTGGGAGTCACTACCGGGAGCCACGGCTGCCGTTTCTTTGGAAACCGCAAATCCTGCCGTTTCCCATAGCGCTTTAACCGCCCCTTCTGGCAACCACACCGATATGAAAGCAGCATCAACCTGAGGCGTCGCATCAGCCTCCGTGGAAGACAACGCTACGAGCGAGGCGAGCTGCGCATTGGCAGGGCTGGAGGCTTCGGAAGGAGAAGTGCGAGAAGACTGGGGCGAAGCCGTCTCTGAAGGAGCTTGCCCTGCATCGAAAGCTTCTGGGTTGGACGCCGTCTCGCTCCCATCGGCCCTGCTGGAACCATCGGCGGGCCCTGATGCAAGTGTCTGGGCTATGTGTGCATCCTCCAGAACATCATCCTCTGTGGCCAACTGTGAGCCATCCAAAGCAGAAGCGACGGGCAAGGAGACTGTGGGGATAGAAGCAAGCACATCAGGCGATATCGAAGTCACGCTCGCTGGCGCGTTGATGCGCTCGAGCTTCGCGCAGGCCTCAAGGGCGCCAGCGGCTATTGAGGTGCAGCCCTCGCGGATGGTGACCTCGGTTGCGCCTGCGGGCACGCGCAAAAGCGTCGTGCCGTCGGCATCGTATAGGAGTCCTTCCCAGGAGGAGAATGCGGGGCTGCCCTCATCGACGGCTATGGCGCTGACCCCTGCGCAATGCGAGAACGCAGATGCCGGCACCGAGGTAGCCGTGTCGGGGACTCGGACAGCCCCTCCCCTGCCCCCGGGAATGAGCAGGAGGCTAACGAGATCGGCGTCGTAGAGAACGCCGTCATGAGAGGAATAGGCGAGGTTGAGGGGGTCGACATCGACCCAAGCGACATCGGACGAGCGGAAGGCCCGCTCGTCAACCGAGGCGATGGAGACAGGCAGCACGACTCGCAGCACGCCCGATAGGTAGAACGCATGGGCGCCGAGCGCAGTCACTGGGTACTCGACATCGTAGTAGGTCACCGCAGCGGGCACTTCCAACGTGACCACTGGAGAGCCGCCGGGCATCTTGAAGGGAGCCGGCGCAAGGTAAGCGTCAGCCGGGGAATTGACCGCCACCAACTCAGCCGAGCCATCAGCGCGCACCTGGAAGGAGAGGCCGTCGACGGTGAAGGAGCCGACAGCAAGCGGTGCCGACTCATCTGGCCCCAACGCCATATCGGCGCTCACGCGCCCTTCGTAAGGCACGGCTATCGAAGCGGCCAGCACCGGCGCTGCGAGACCGTCGGCCGCTTGGGCTGCAACGGCACCCGCGCCGTCTACGTCGGCATCATTGCCGGGCTGTGCGTGAGCTGAAGGGCCATCCGACCCGTCAGCGGATATGTTTTGGCTTAGGAGGCTACCCCCCCCTCAGCATTCTGCGCGAAGGCAGGGGCTGGGACGAGGCTTGCGGCCAGAAGGCCCGATACGAGGGCGCAGCTCGCCCTGCGCGCGATGCGCGCAAGCGCACAGCTTGCCTGCGTGAGGTTATCCATTGCGGTTGCTTCCTTCCCGATTCGAAAGCAAATCCCATTTTCCCGATGAGACGCCCTACTCGGGAGCCTCGCATAAGCATCCCTTTCAGGTTGGCACGAACTCTAGCACGCCTCGGCACGAACGCGCAAGGGGGGGGGGCATCATCGAGCTCATGCGCAAGGCAACGCTCGATGCCATGGAGCGCCGGCGACTGACGGCTTACCGCGTATGCAAGACACTTGGTCTCAACCTGGGGAACGTCTACGCCTACCTCGGCAAAGGCGACGTCTCGAAAGTCAGCCGCAACACCGCCCGCCGCATCATGGAATATGCGACGGGCTAGCTTATGGGCAGTAGAAGGCTCACGCCAACGTCACCGTATAAGCCACCGAGCAGACGGGCTTGGCAGCTTCAATCAAAGGGGCAAGCCCGACACTCTGCCGTGATTAGATGAGCGCCACCATGTAAGCGGGACAATAGATAACCTGCCCATCAACATGCAGGTTCTTCTCGCACAAGACGATCCCCTCATCGATGCCATAATTCGGAACCGCAAGAACGTTACGCAGCGCATTGTGGCGTTTATAATCCTTGCCCGATTTAACCTCGATTGGCAGAACCTTCGAGGACGTCCCCACCAAAAAATCTATCTCACCTTGCTTGCGATTGCGGAAGAAAAAGCCACCCACGCCGTGTGCGTGAAGCTCCTGCGCCACAGCGTTCTCGTAGATGGCGCCATATGCCACCGCGAAATCATCCGAGACCAAACTACGAACTGCATCCATTCCGCAAGCTGCGCTCAGCAACCCCACATCGTTCATGAATAGCTTGAAGAAGCTCCTATCTTCCATCAGACGCAGCGGCCGTTTTGGCTCCTTTACGTTGCGCACCACGATAACCACACTCGCATCAACCATCCAGACGAAATCCGTCGTATAACGCTCGTAAGTTCCCCGTGGGGCCAATGCAGAAAAGTTAAAGCGCTTCGATTGGGAATCGAGCTGCGAAGGCAGCTGGTCGAATATCTCGCGGATAGCCAGCCTCTTGCCACGTTCAGCGTACTTTGAGATATCGATGCGGTAGAGGGCAAGAATGTCTTTCTGGATCGCGTTCACGGCTGCTATGTCGCTTGTTTTCACGAATTCGCCTACCGCCCGTGGCATGCCGCCCACTACAAGGTACCAATGGAACAATGTGAGAAAGCGCTCATGCACGGCTGTCTGCACCGGCCGTCTATGCTGGAATGCCTTCTCTATCTCCAGCCATGCATCTTCACCTACCCCATTGGCCCAGCAGAACTCCTGGAAATCCAGGGGAAACATCTCCACTATGCGCAAATACCCAACTGGCACAGAGCGCACATCATTCAATTCCACGCCCAAGAGAGAGCCTGAAAGGAGGTAGTCGAAATCTTGGCGTTGGACAAGATACTTGATAAGAGTGATGGCCTGGTCGCATTCTTGAATCTCATCGATGATGACGGCCGTCTCGCCAGGAACGAACTGCGTTCCCGCAAAGGCAGATAGCACCATGAAAAGCTCTTGCGCATTGCGAACGCCATTCATCGCGTCGCGGACATCGGCCTGGTCAATCAGGTCGAACTTCACCACATGGGAATAGTTTTGCCGGGCAAACTCCTCTACCAGATAAGACTTCCCCACCTGGCGAGCGCCCGTAACCAGCACCGCCTCGTTCGCTCCGGAGGCTTTCCACTCCGCCAGGGCCTTTTCGGCCTTCCTTCGTAGCATATTCACCCCTATAATGGATTTTGCAAACCAATTTTCACACAATTTTGCGTATTTTGCAAACCATTAATGGGGATAAAATGCGTACTTTGCACACCGTTTTGATGCCCATTTTTGGTATTTTGCAAACCCGTGAAAGCCTTCAGGAGCCGTTATCACGCCAACGCTACCGTGTAGGCCACCGAGCAGACTGGCTTGGCGGTTTCGGTCAAGGTCGCGAGCAGCGCCTCCGGGATGGAGAAGCGGTAGCTCACGGGCACGCGGTCGCCGTACTTCGCCATGCACAAGGGCGCGAGCTTTGCTGGGTCGGCTTCGGTCGCGGAAGACCCCAGCGGGAACGCGAAGCTCGCGTTGGCGCCACCGGGCTGCCACACGGCGCCCTGGCCTGCGAGCGCTTGCAGCTGCACCTGGGATTCGTTGCCTGCGCCGAACAGCTCGGTCGCCCCTGTCAGCGGTTCCATGGACACCTCGGCCACCTTAAGCGGCTCGCCGCAACGCGACTCGATGTAACCCGCTGCCGGCTCCTGTTCTTCCATCCCGAGCACGTCTACCCGCGCCTCCACCTCGACGGGTATATCGGCTGACAAAGCGGGCGCCCAATGAGCCACATAGGAACGATTCCCCGTCGAGCCCTGCGAGATAGTAACTGTCTTGTTGGCAGAGCCGGAAAGACCCGTACCCGACCAGCCAATGAAGGTGTAGCCTTGCCTGGTCGGATTGATCAGGTTGAACGTGCTGGTTTCGATGTGGTAACTCGTCTTGTTGGGCGTGCTTACACTGCCGCCTCCATAATTACAAGAAATCGAATAGGCAGATGGCGTCCAAAGTGCCGTAACAGTAGCCCCCGCCACTAGAGGTGTTGTGTTGGGAAGCTTTGCCCCGTTCACATTCCAACCAGCAAAGCTATAATGCGCTCTCGACACCTTAACCTCAAAGAAATAATCGTCTTGCCAATAGTGCACAACGGGAGTATCGGCAAATATCGAAGTTGCGTGCGTCCATGATGCCGTCCACTGCGATAAACCGTTTGCAATAGCGGTCATGCTTGTCGCATCAAGCCCTACTTGGCGAAAAACGGACAGAGCTCCGCCTCCTCCATTGATGAAAGATGAACTGGCAGCGTAGGTTGCTGCCGTAGCAATGCTTATATCTTCAAGAAGGATTTTTAACCCTAGTAACGACCATATATGCTGGTCAGCATTTTCCGGTAGCCTAACCACAACGGTTGAGGGATTGATTGCAAAGAGCCCATCATCTGTTGAAGACAGCGCCACCATGGCGGAGAGTTGGGTGCTGGCTGCGCTGGTTGGGCCCTCATTGAACCCTTCGGCTTCGGATCCTTCGGCTCCGGCAGCTTCGTTGCCTTCGCTCAGGATGGCGGATGCAGCAGGCAGGCTCACAGTGGGCACTGCATGGAAGATATCAGGGCTGATGGAGGTCACACTCGCAGGTGCGTTGATGGTGGTCAGCTTCGCGCAGGCTTCAAGGGCGCCGGCAGCTATGGTCGTGCAGCCCTCGCGGATGGTCGCTTCGGCGGCCCCTGGCGCCACGCGCAGGAGCGTCTCGCCGGAGCCGTCGTAAAGGATACCGTCGCCCGAGGAGAATGCCGGGCAGCCCGCATCCACGGCAAAGCCCTCCAGAGAGGCACAATGCGAAAAAGCCTCTGGGAGAAGCGATGCCGCTCGCGAAGGGATGCGGAGCTGCCCGCTCCTGCCCTCGGGAACGAGCAGGATGCGGGTCGTATCGGCGCTGTAGAGCGCGCCGTCGTAGGAAGAGAGGGCAGGGTTCGCCTGGTCGACGTCTGCGCGGGCCACGTCGCTCGAGCGGAAAGCGCGCTCGTCGACGTGGGAGACGGATGCGGGAAGCGTGACGGATTCCACGCCCGAGAGGTAGAAGGCGAAGGCGCCTATGGAGGCGAGGGCGTAGGTGGCGCCCTCGTAGGTAACGGATTCGGGGAGGATCAGGCTGGCATGGCCCTCATCGGGCCCTTCGACTACGCCGGCTTCGCTGCCTCCGCTCAGGGCGACGGAAGGGGCGACGCCGACGAGCTCAACGCGGGATGCGTCGATGACAGCAAAGGTCAGACCGTCGACTGTGAAGGAGCCGACGATAGGCTCGCCATCGAAGGCCACGTCGGAGCTGACGAAGGCCGAGGGCTTGCCGGCCAACCCCGAGGCCAAAGTCAGCGGCCTTGTGTTGGGTCCTTCGACTTCGGGGCCTTCGGCCCCTTCGCCCAGAATGGCGGAAGGCGATCCTTCCGCAGGGCCTTCTGAAGCTGCAAGGCCTTTTGAACCAGGATCTGGCTCAGATTGGCTTAGGAGGCTACCCCCCCCTCAAAATCCTGGGCGAGAGACTGGATGGGCAGGGCGCCTGCGCCCAGCATGAGGGCCAAGGCCATGCCGAGTGCAGGCTTGGCTGCGCTTCGCAGCAGCTTAGCGGTATCCATGGCGGTTGCTTCCTTCCCGGTGGAGCAAATCCTGTTGTCTTGCGACCGGGGAAGGCGCCTTCGCCAAAGGCATGGACCATGCGATGCTCGCGTCGCAGTCTCGAGGCCCCTCGCATGGGCCCTCGCCTGCGCGCTCGCTGCGCGCCCTTCTCGTCGAAGGGGCGTTCTCTTTCCCGGTCTGAGGGCGAACCTGCCAGATGCGCTTCATGTCGGCGACCTCAGGCTCGCACCCCCAAGGTCGCCAGCGCGCCTGTCGGCCGCCTGGTACCGCGTATTCTTACACGCCCCGCACGAATCCGTCAAGGGAGACGTTTCTGGAACCGCGGCACCATTCCTTTCCTTTCCGAAGCTTCTAAGATGGGCCTACTGTCACGTAAAACTGCTGATAGAGCTCTGTTCTGCTCATCATAGGCAGAAGCAAGGGGCCACGCCGCCGCGGTCGGTCGTGTTGGCTACGCCCGAGTTGAACATCGGGCGACCTTCGCCGTTGACAGTCCAAAAAAAGTCGCTTCGGTTCGTGATGGCTAGGGTGCGTTCCCACCAATAGTCAGCCGAGCCCAAGCGCCGCTTCACCAGCGAGGGATTGTTGTGATCCTGGCCGGCACCGCTGGAGCCGTCCGTGTTGAATCTCTTGTAATAGGCATAGGTGGGCCCTTCCTGAGACACAGATCCTTCCAAGATTTCTGACGGAGGATAGTTGATGGTAGCCAGCTCAGAGTAGCCGGCAATGAAGACCCGCTCCCAGGTGGGCGCCGTTGCTCCCGTTGTGGCGTTCGAAAGAGAAGTCTTCGCGACAACCTTCGCCGAGTTCTGCAATGGCAGCGGTATCTGGTTCCAAATGGCGTTATCGTCGGTGCCGTAGGGCGGCGACTGGTTGCCGTTGTTCATGCGGGCCCGCAGCTCCGAATCGCGCCAGCCGCCAGCATTCGTGGCGGTCGCGTTCATGCGGTACTTGTCCTTCAGCAGGTCCACGAACTGGAACGTGAGGCCCGCCTTGCCGCCGCCGTAGGAGGACGGCACGGTGTCGTGGTTGATGCCGATGATGCGCACCTCGTAGGTGGAGTAGGCGTTCTTGAGCAGGCCGCCTTCGGGCTCGAGCACGCCTTGGTCGTACCACTTCACGTAGAAGCGGTGGTCGGCGTTCATCCAGGCGGTGTACTTGCTCACGGCTGCGGAGTCTCCTGCGGCCACCTTCTTGGCCTCGGCCGCGATGGCGTCGATGTCCATCACCGACCCGTCGTCGTCTTCGGTCCAGAAGCACAGCGGGTCGTAGGGGAAGCTCTGGCGCACCTCGTCATCGGCCACGGCGAACTCGTAGGACACCGCAGCGATGGGGGTGCGGTCGCCCTCGTTCACGCTGCCTGGGGTGACGAGGCCGTGGTTGGGGGTCTCGGAGTCGCCCACCTTGTTGCTCA
>CAJUQH010000008.1 GCA_910588095.1 uncultured Eggerthellaceae bacterium | reverse complement strand
CCTCGACGAAGGACGAGGACCGCAACATGGGGCCCATCGAGGTGTTCGCGGCATAGGGCCGCTGCCCTCCCCTACGCTGCTGAGCTGGGAGTGCAGGCAGCGTAGGGTTTCCTAGAAAGGGATGAAAATGTCTACAACGAAACTACCGACACGGGTCATAGGCTTGATAATCGCCTGTGCCGTGCTCATCACGTTCGCACTGCTGCCTGATTCTGGCAGCTTCACCCATCAAGGCTGGCTATCTATCGGCTTGTTGCTCACCCTAGCGGTCATGTGGATCACCACCCCTATCCCTCTGGGCGCTACCGGCCTGCTCATACTCGTGCTTATGCTGCTGTTGGGCATCGCGCCTAACTGGGCGGGGGCCACAGGAGGCTTCGCGAATAACGCGGTGTTCTTCGCCGTGGCTATCTTCTGCCTTCCCGTGGTGGTCATGAAGACGAAGTGGGGCATTCGCTTGGTTGGATGGCTTGTTGAGCGGGTGCATGAGAATTCGCGCAAGCTCATCCTGCTGTTCATGATTACGTGCGCGCTGCTCTCAACGGTGCTTTCCGACTTCTGCGTGACCATTATCTTCTACGGCTTCGCCCTCACCATTCTGAAGGCAGCCAATGCCGATCCGGCTCATTCCAACCTGGGCAAGTGCCTCATGATAGGCATCCCGGTGGCGGCGGTCATCGGCGGTATGGCCACTCCGGTAGGCGGCAACTTCAACATCCTGGCCATCTCTACCATGGAGCAGGCTACCGGCACTGGCGTCTCCTTCCTCGAGTGGATGGCCATCGGGTTGCCCATCGCTGCTGTCATGGTGCCCATCGCGTGGTTCTTCCTGACCCTGGCCTTCAAGCCTGAGCCCATCGAGGACCGCTTCCTCACTGAGATTCGCGAAGAGGCGGCTGCCGCAAAGGATATCGATGGTTTCGATGTCAAAGCTGGCGTTGTCATCATCCTGACGCTCATCGCCTGGGTTGTATCGAGCTTCGTTCCCGTTCTCGATCCCACTATGGTGACCATCATCGCGTTGGCCCTCATGATGCTGCCGGGCCTCGATCTCATCAATTTCAAGGAAGTCCAGCAGCAGGTTCCGTGGGATATCGTCATCATCATCGGCACCATCATCTCGCTGGGCATGGTGGTCATGCAAACCGGCGCGGCCAAGGCTATGGCCGAGGTGCTCATGGCGACTGGCTTGACGGGCTGGGATGTCATTCCCATGTGCCTGTTCATCTTCGCGTTCATCTATTTGCTGCACACGTTCTTCCCCATTGGTGCGGCCATCATCGCCATCTTCGTGCCCATCACCATCCCGCTGTTCGCTGCTATCGGCGTGAGCGCTGTGGTGCCCACGGTGGCTATCGCCATCTGCGTGGCGGGCAACTTCCTCTTGCCATTCAATCCGACTGTTGCCCTTACCTTCGGCCAGGGCTACTACAAGGCCGGCGAGATGGTCAAGTTCGGCATAGGGCCTGCCATCTGCTTGGTGGTGCTCATGTCTTTGTGGATCCCGCTGATATCGGGGCTGTTCGCCTAGCAGCTGCCTGATCGGCGATCCTTTGGCGAGGCCGGGCTTCCACGTCCCCACCCGGCCTCGCCTGTTTTCCTGTTTCCCCTCGTGCTGTTAAGGAGGCCCCATGGGACCTCTCAGGTTCTTTGCGGAGTTCCGTCTCGCACTGCTGGCGGGCATCATCTACCTTTGCTCGACAGGCTGCGTGCTAGCAACCGCCACGATAGCCAACCCTCTTATGCTGGCCGACCCCGACCTGGGATTGAGCGCAACCTTGCTCAGCGCTGGTTTCTCGGTGTTCGTGTTGTGCCAAGGCATACCGGGTCCGCTTATCGGGACGATCATCGCGCGAAAGGGCACGCGGTTCGCCATGTGCCTGGGCGCCGCCATCATGCTGGTGGGTGCGACCGCCATGGCGTTGCTGGTGAGCGAGCCGTGGCAGTACGTCCTGTGCTTCGGCGTGCTCATGAGCGTGGGCTCGGTCATGGCGGGGCAGCTTTCTTGCCAGAACTTCGTGGGGGAATGGTTCTTCGACAACCGTGGTCGTGCGATGACGGTCATGATGCTGTTGGGCGGCTCAGGTGCCATCTTCGTGCCGCCGCTGGTGCACTTCCTCATAGGTGCGACCGGCTCATGGCAGATAGCATGGGGCTTCGTGGCGGTTTGCTGTATCGTGGTGATGCCACTCGCACTGGTGTTCGTGAAGGACCGCCCTGCTGGCGACGCTTCCGAGTCAGCCGAAGGACGGCCCGCTGTGCACGGGTCTGCCCAGGCAGCTCCTGCGAAGGGCGGGCGGCAACCGGTATACAAGACCACCGATCGCATCCCCTTCAAGAAGGTGCTTGCGATGCCGGCCTTCTGGCTTATCGCGTTGGCGGGCACGGGCGGCTTCGCTGCCTATACCCTGGCCGTTTCTGAGGGCGTGCTCCACTTCACCGCTTTGGGCTTCTCGCAGGAATCGGTCGTGGGAGCAGTGGCGGTTATGGGCGCTGTGGGCCTGGTGGGAACATTGGGCGTCGGTGCAGTGTCTGACCGCGTGGAGCCGGTGCGGCTCATCGGCATATGCCTGGTGGCCCTCGTGGTGGCCATCGTGACGGCGGCATTCGCCAGCAACGTGGCCATGGTGTACTTCTACTATGCGGTGACGGGCCTGGCCTTCGGCTCGGTGACCGTGACGTTTCCCACGGCTATCGCCAACTACTTTGGCCAGACGGCCCAGGCGCGTAACTTGGGGACGGGTTTGCTGGTGACCACTCTCGTGGCTTCCTCGATACCCCTGTTCTCGGGGGTCATCTACGATGGCAGCGGCAGCTTGGTGCCGGCGTACCTGATCTCAGGGGCTATCGTGGCCGCGTGTGCGGTATGCGCTTTCGCGGTGAGATTCCCTAAGCAGCGCTGATTTGCTCTGGCGAGCGCTGCTACGCTAGGACGGCAACGCCCCATGCGGGCGGTTTCGAGGAAGGTGCTCCATGGACTTCCGCATAATCGCAATCATCGTCATCTTCGCGGTGCTCATCGTGTTCGTGGTGCTGGGGCAACGGCGCCAGCAGAAGCAAGAGCCGTTGCCCAAAGAGCCCTTGAACAGCAAGGAGCAAGCAGCACGGGGGCGCGTGGAGAAGGCGTACCTGGTGGCTGCTGGCCCGCGTGATCTTGCGACCTTCCGCGCGACGTACCGCAGCGGCGATACCTGCCTGGAAACGGTGCAGGTGCAGTCTGAGCGCTATGATGCGATGCGCGCTGCCGAACCCGAGCGGTTGCATCTCGATGGCAGCTGGGGCAACGATATAACCATCGTCTACCAGGACGGCACGCGGGTAGTATGCAAGTGCGTGTGGACGAGCTGGGAAGCTTCCCAGCTGCGCGATGCGCTGCTGCAGCAGAACCGAAGGGCCTAGCTGGCCGGTTGGTTCTGTGAGCATGAGTGCGCCAGGTCGGGTGGGTGACCGCTTGGTAGCTCCGCCGCCTATTCCGCCAGGCGCACCACCGAGTCGCGGCCGACCTTCTCTATGGCGAAGTCGTCGATGCTGGCCACGTACTGGCGCATCTGCGGGAAGCCCAGGTCGCGCACTTTGAAGTCCTTGTAAGCGCTGCGCACCGCATCGCCTATCTGCGCGAGCGTGATGCCCTCGGGCCCCGCCTCGCGCACGAGCTGGCGGATGTAGTCCTGCGGCGTGCTGGGCTGCTCGCGCTTCCCGCCTCGGCGACGGCGGCCTCCGCGTCGCGAGCGCCGGCCGTTGCCCGCCTTCTCGCCAGCGCCTTCCGCAGGCGAATCGGCCGTGGGGGCTTCTGCGTCCGAGGCGTCGGCAGCGTCGGTGAGCTCGACGGTCACCGAGCTGCGGTCCTTGATGATGCGCACGCTCTTGAACTCGTCGAGCAGGCGCGAAAGCAGGCTCGTGCCGTAGTTGCGCACGTCGAAATCGGGGTAGCGCTTCAACAGGCGGCTGCCGATCTCGCCCAGGCCCGTGGTCTTGCCGCGGTTCTGGTTGTCGGTGATGATGTTCACCACGGCCTTCTCCACCTCACGCTTCGACATGGCGCTGCTGCCCTCGGCCGCTTGCGACCCGTTGCCGCGGCCCTGCTTGCCGTTGCTGGCCAGCAGCTCCAGCGCGGTGAACACGTCGCACGCGCGGCGGAACGGCACTGGCGTCTTCTTCTCGCCCATGCCGATGACCATGCGGCCGCTCTCGCGTAGGCGGCTGGCCAAGCGCGTGAAGTCGGAATCGCTCGACACGATGCAGAAGCCATCGACGGAGTCGCTGTAGAGGATGTCCATGGCGTCGATGATCATGGCCGAGTCGGTGGAGTTCTTGCCTTGGGTGTAGCCGAATTGCTGCATGGGCGTGATGGAGTTATCGAGCAGCACCTGCTTCCACTTGGCGTGCAGGTTGAGGGTCCAGTCGCCGTAGATGCGCTTGATGGTGACATCGCCGTACTTCGACAGCTCGTCGAGGATGGGCTTGACGTAGCGCGAGGACACGTTGTCCGCGTCGATGAGCAGGGCGAATCGGTTGTCGGGGGATTGCTTGGGTTCCATGAAGGGGAAGGCTCCTTATATAAAAGTAGGGCAGAAGGCCCGGGCGCGTCGCGCCGCATTGTCGGGTGGGCTCGTTCGAGCCCCCTTGATGATACCCGTTGGGCGGGGCGCCAGGGCGCAGCTGTCGGCTTTCCGCACAAATAAACCCTTGACGCGGGCAGATGCTTCCGCGAGAATAAACAGGCTGCCGTTCTGCGGCAGCGACCTAACCACATAGTTCCGCTACTTAAGACAGCAGGCACGGGGTTCCCGTTTAATCGCGAAAGCGGCCCGCCGAGGTGGTACCAAGCAAGAGCTTGCTCGGCCCCCATGTCGTAAGTGCGTGGGGGTCGTTTGATTTTCAAGGTTCTCTTGGAAACGCGACGCCACAGATCAGCGGCGGAACCTGCGTTTTTGAGGGAAGCGAGGTGAAATACATGCCGAATGCTGAGAACGTTGAGATGCTTGCCCAGATCAAGGGCGACCTCGAGGGTTCGAGCGCGATGTGGGTGGTGGACTACCGCGGCCTGACCGTGAAGGACATCCAGAACCTGCGCCGCAGCATCCGCGAGGCTGGCGCCGTGATGAAGGTGTACAAGAACACCATCATGCACATAGCGCTTGAGCAGGCGGAGATGCCGACGCTCGACGACATGCTGGCCGGCCCGAGCGCTTTCGTGTTCGCCGGCGAGGATGCCGCTGCTGCTGCGAAGGCCGTCAAGGACTTCGCCAAGAGCAACGAGAACCTGGAGATCAAGGGTGGCTTGATGGACGCGGTTGCGCTGAGCGCTGCCGAGGTGGAAGCTATCGCTTCGCTGCCGTCCCGCGAGCAGCTCATGGCCCAGATCGCTGGTGCTATCTCCGGCGTTGCCCGTGGCCTGGCGACCGCCATCAACGGCGTGCCGCGTGGGCTGGCCCAAGCTACGAAGGCCGTGGCCGACCAGAAGGCCGCTTAACCGCGGCGAGAGCGGCGTGAGATGCGCCGCGTGAACAAGGAAAACAGCTGGGCAGAGGCCCGGCGCTTTTGAAAGGAAACTAACATGGCTGTTACCCGTGAAGAGATTCTTGAGGCCCTGAAGGAGATGTCCCTGCTGGAGGCTTCCGAGCTGGTGAAGGACATCGAGGAGACCTTTGGCGTTTCCGCTGCTGCCCCCGTGGCTGTGGCTGCCGCTCCGGCTGCCGGCGGCGAGGCTGCCGGCGGTGCCGACGAGAAGTCTGAGTTCGACGTTGTGCTCGAGGGCTTCGGCGACAACAAGATCGGCGTCATCAAGGCTGTCCGCGACATCACCGGCCTGGGCCTGAAGGAGGCCAAGGAGGCTGTCGAGGGTGCCCCGACCCCCATCGTTGAGGGCGTCAACAAGGAGCGCGCCGACGAGGTCAAGGGTCAGCTCGAGGAGGCTGGCGCTGCGGTCACCGTCAAGTAGTTGCCTCCGTCTGCGCTGACGCGACAGACGGATTATTTGACGCTGGGAAGGCCCGGATGCGCGCCGTTGGCGTGCGCCGGGCCTTCTCGCTGCCAGAGCATAGGGCGGCGAGCTATCTGCAAGGCGTGCCCTGCGGGGTGCGCCTTTCTCATGGAGGAGGTTCGATGGACGACGCGAAGAGCCGGTTGCGGCGCGTGGTGGGCGATGAGGGCCTGGCACGCCTCGATGCGGCGCGGGTGGCCGTGGTGGGCTTGGGCGGCGTGGGCGCCAGCTGCGCCGAGGCGCTGGTGCGCGGCGGCATCGGCAGCTTCGTGCTGGCCGACCGCGATGCGGTGGAGCCGAGCAACATCAACCGCCAGGCCATCGCCTTCGTGAGCACGGTGGGTCAGCGCAAGGTGGACGTCATGGCCGCCATGGTGGCCGACATCAACCCGGCCGCCCGGGTGACGACCCTCGATGCGTTCCTGACCGAGGAGACGCTGGCGGGCGAGCTCGATGCGCTGCCGCGGCCGGACTACCTGGTTGACGCCGTGGACACGCTCACGGCCAAGGCGGCGCTCGCGCGCTATGCGGCCGAGCGCGGCATCCCCTTCATAGGGTCCATGGGCATGGCCAACCGCAGCGACCCCACGAAGCTGGCCTTCGCTGACCTGTTCGCCACCGAGGGCTGCCCCTTCTGCCGCGAGATGCGCAAGATAGCGCGAGACCGCGGCATAAGCGCCGTGCAGGTGCTGTATTCCAAGGAGCGCCCGCAGAAGGTGGCGCCGGCCGAAGGGGCCCACCGCCGCGAGCGCACCGAGCTGGGCACCTATTCCTACATGCCGCCGATAGCAGGTCAGATGCTGGCCAGCTGGGTGATACGCGACTTGCTGCGATGAGAAGAGCCCTCTCGGCTGGACCGAGAGGGCTCGTGATGCTGGGCGTTGCGCTATCGCTCGGCCGACGCGCCTACTCGTGGCGGAACAGGGCGGCGATGCCGTTTCGCGTCGGCATCTCATCGGAAGCGAGCACGTAGATGGCAGCATCCTGCTTGAGCGCTGCCTGCACCATGGCATCGGCTATGTCGGGGTCGGCCGGGTCGATGGCCTTGTCGTCTGCCGGGTTGCGGTTCGGGTCGTACTCGACCGTGCCGCTGGTAGCATCGAACGTGCCCGGCAGGCCCTTGCCCTGCTCGACGAACAGCGCCTCGACGTTGCGTTCGGCCAGGGCGAACCCGATCTTGGCCAGGTCGTCGGAGGCGCGGCCCTTCGATGCGTCGAGCTGGTAGCGCTCGGTCAGCTTCTCCAGCGTGGCCTTGCGGCGGCCGTTCATGATAGCCATGGCGCCATCGCGCAGCTGGTCGCCAGAAAGCGTGCGCGCGTCCTTCTCGATGCCTTCGGGCAGCAGCGTGCCGAAGGTGCAGATGCGGCGGAACATCGCGGCGTGCTCGGGCAGCGTCACTAAGATGACCGGGGTGGTGTCGGTCTTCACCACGGTGCCGCTCATGAACTTGTCCACGGAGCGGAAGAACTTCTCGGCTTCTTCCTTGGCTACTTCCTTGCGCGACTTGTGGTCGTGGTAGGGCGACATGTGGCCTTCGAGGGAGTAGTAGTCCAGGGCGGCCTCGGTGCCGTCGTAGGTGGCGAACTCCTCGGCGAATTCCTTGTGCACGCTGGGCAGCAGCGGCAGGTAGGTGACGCCGTTCTCGTCGCCGTGCAGCAGGCCGAAGCGGTCGGAGTTCAGCAACAGCAGGTAGTAGCTCGCGTGGCAGGCCTGCTGGCGCAGCAGCGGCTTGATGTAGTACTCGTCGCCCACGGTGACGGTGGCGGGCGGCTCGAACTCCAGATTGAACACCTGCACGCCTGCGTTGCTCATGAGGAATGCCAGACCCTTGCCGGCGTTGAGCCACACCGGATCGTCGGGGTGGTCCTGCAGGTAGTCCACGCGTTCGCGGATGCCGGCGAAGGCGCCGTCGTCATGGCTTTCGGCCAGGCGGCGCAGGGTTTCCTTGCACAGGTCCTTGAACTCGTCGGCTGTCCAGTCGTCGCGGCGGCGCTGGCGATGCTCGTGGGCCACGGGCAGGTAGATGGACACGTAGGGTGGCTGAGCGTGCTGGTAGAGCTTGGGGTCGAAGCCATCGACCACCTGGATGCTGTCCCTTACGGCGCTTATCTCGTTGACGCTGTCGCGCAGCATGTTATCGGCTTCTTTCATGGTGTACCTCCAATGGTCCGATAGATGACCCTAGCTTACTGCGGCAAAGGCCCCGGTAGCAGCTACCAGGGCCTTTGTTGACGGAGGGTTGAAATGCGCGCAGGGCATTGCGTGCAGGCCGGACCGCATGGCCTCTTCCAAGCGCTGGGCGGCCGATGTGCCGGTGCAAGTTTAGCGCGGCTGCCGGTTGGGCTAGCGTTCTGGTCGCTGCGGCTGCCGGTGGGGCTAGCGCCGGCGCACGTGCATGGCGCGCATGGCGTTCAGGATGGCGATGACCGCCACGCCTACGTCGGCGAACACGGCCATCCACATGTTGGCGATGCCGAAGGCGGCCAGCACCAGCACGGCGAACTTCACGCCCAAGGCGAACACGATGTTCTGCCACACGATGGCCATGGTCTTGCGGGCCACGCCCATGGCGCGGGCGATGGAGGTGGGGTCGTCATCCATGAGCACCACGTCAGCGGCCTCGATGGCGGCGTCGGAGCCGAGCGCCCCCATGGCGATGCCGATGTCGGCGCGCATGAGCACCGGCGCGTCGTTGATGCCGTCGCCCACGAAGGCCAGCTTGCCGCGTGCGTCTTCGCCACGGTCCCTCATCATGGCCTCGACGCACCCCACCTTGTCGGCGGGCAGCAGCTCGGCGTGGAGCTCGTCGATTGCCAGGTCGGATGCGACGGCCTTCGCCACATCGGCGCGGTCGCCCGTGAGCATGACGGTGCGGCGCACGCCTGCGCGGTGCAGGTCGGCAATGGCCTGGCGCGCGGCGGGCTTCACCATGTCGGCGATGACGATGTGACCCGCGTAGACGCCGTCCACGGCCACGTGGATGATGGTGCCCACGAGCTGGCATTCCTTGCAGTCCACGTCGTGGGCGCCCATGAGCTTGTCGTTGCCCACGAGCACCTCGTGCTCGTCGACGATGGCCTTGATGCCATGGCCGCCCACTTCCTCCACCTCGCGGATGCAGGCGCGGTCGATGGGGCCGGCATAGGCCTCGCGCACGCTGGTGGCGATGGGATGGGTGGAGAAGGCCTCGGCGTGGGCGGCGATGCGCAGCAGCTCTTCCTCGGTGGTGGCGCCTTCGCCATGGATGGCAGTCACGCTGAAGGTGCCGACTGTGAGGGTGCCGGTCTTGTCGAACACCACGGTATCGGCCTTGGCCAGGGCCTCGAGGTAGTTGGAGCCTTTGACCAGGATGCCCAGGCGCGACGCGCCGCCAATGCCGCCGAAGAACGATAGCGGCACCGATATGACCAGCGCGCAGGGGCACGATACCACGAGGAACGTCAGCCCGCGCAAGATCCAGTCGGCCCACAGGGCGCTGGAGGCCAGGGCGCCGGTGGCCAGACCGATGGCGAGTGGGGGCAGCACGGCCAGCGCGGCGGCCAGCCCCACCACCACCGGGGTGTAAACGCGGGCGAAGCGGGTGATGAAGCTCTCGGTGCGCGCCTTCTTCTCCGAGGCGTTCTCCACCAGATCGAGGATGCGCGCCACGGTGGAGTCGGCGTAGGGCTTGGTCACGCGCACGGTGAGCGCGCCGGTGAGGTTGATGCAGCCCGATATGACCTCTTCGCCGGGCTCGGCGTGGCGCGGCGCCGATTCGCCGGTGAGGGCGGCGGTGTCCACTTGGGAGTCGCCGCTGACCACCACGCCGTCAAGCGGGATGCGCTCGCCGGGCTGCACGACGATCTGTTGGCCGGGCTTGACGTTAGAGGGGTCGACCTGCACCAGCTCGTCGCCCTCCATGATGTTGGCGAACTCGGGGGCGATGTCCATCATGGCGGCGATGGACTTGCGCGACTTGCCCACGGCGTAGCTCTGGAACAGCTCGCCTACCTGGTAGAACAGCATCACGGCAGCGCCTTCGGCCATGTGCGGCTCGGTGTGGGGGAACAATATGAGGGCGAAGGCGCCCAACGTGGCCACTGTCATGAGGAAGCTCTCGTCCAGCGCATGGCCTCGGGCGAGCTTCTTGGCGGCTTCGGCCAGCACGTCGTAGCCGGCGATGAGGTAAGGCACGAGGAACAGCACGAATTCGGCATAGAGGGCCTGGTCGCCGAAGATGCGTTCGATAAGGCCGGTGGCCTCGCAGGCCAAGATGGCGAAGAACAGGGCGAGCGCGACGACGATGCGGTTGCGCCAGCGCTTCTGCTTGGGGGTCATGGCAGGGTCTCCTTATATGAAGGCAGTACGGGCAGGGGATGGCTGGGTGCGGTGCGCTAACGGACGATGACGCAGTCGGGCTCGATGCCGGAGCAGATGCGCTGGGCCTCGTCGAGCACGCTGTCCAGGTTGCTGGGTTCGGCTTCGATGGTGAGCTTCTGGGTCATGAAGTTCACGCGAGCGCTGGAGACGCCGTCCAGGCGGCCGATGGCATCTTCCATCTTGGCGGCGCAGTTGGCGCAGTCGAGGTCCTGGAGCTTGTAGGTCTTCTTCATGAGCGGGTCCTTCCTCTTGGGGCGGGTGCGATGCTTGCGGCTTGGTGGTGCTGGAGCTGACGGACTTGAGCCAGGCTACTCGCAAACGTGGGTCATGGCCTGGGCCAGCATGGTGAACACATGGTCGTCGGACAGGGAGTAGATGACGTTTTTGCCGTCGCGTTGGGGGCGCACGAGGCGTGCCTGCTTGAGCGTGCGCAGCTGATGGGAGACGGCACTTTGGGTGGCGCCGATGGCTGACGCGATGTCGGCCACGCACAGCCCGTGCTCCATGAGCGCGAACAGTATCTTGATGCGCGTGGTGTCGGCGAAGGCCTTGAACAGGTCGGCCACGTCGTAGAGCAGCTCCTCGTCAGGCAGCGTCTCGAACAGGTGGGCCGTGGCGTCGCGGTTGCAGCCGCAGGGGCAGTCGGTCAGCTGGGCGCGGGCGCGGTCTACGACGGCTTCCGCTTCGTTGAGAGGGTTGGTCATGGTGGGGCTCCTTCGTTTCTTGAGGATGGGCACGGCTTGCATCGCTCAAACATATGAACATTTGCTCATAAGTATAGGAACTGCGATGATTCTGTCAAGGGGGTATCAGATGGCGCTTCGTGGCGTGCGGTGCCGGGCGAGGCGCTATGGTGGAAGGCATGTAGGAGATGCGGTCTATGCGGGCGCTTCCGGCGTCGCCTTGGCGGACGGGGCCGTTGCTGTTGCGATAGGCCCGACGGAACGGGGATATCATGGCGAAGGATCTTGCAGGCGAGCCGGGCACCATCGAGCTGCCTGATAGCGAGATGGCAGGCTTCGAAGGCTTCGGGCATATTACGCTCGAAGGTGCGCCGAACACGCGCGACCTGGGCGGTTTGCGGGCGCGCGATGGGCGCATGGTGCAGCCGCGCAGGCTGGTGCGCTCGGGGGCGCTGCATGAGCTGACCAAGGACGACGCCGAGCTGCTGTGCTCGTGGCATGGGGTGCGGCGGGTCGTGGACTTCCGCACGAGCTTCGAGCGCGATGCCAAGCCCGACGACAGGCAGCTCATGCCTGGGGTCGAGTTCCACGAGCTGCCGGTGCTGTCGCCGGCCGAGATGACTGGCGCAAGCGAGGGGCAGAAGCCGGGCAAGCTCGAGCAGCTGAAGATTATACGCGAGTACCTGTCGAAGCCCTACGAGACCATGGAGGCCATGTACGGCGAGGCGGTGATGGGCGCACCGGGACGCAAGGCGTACCGGGAGTTCCTGGAGCTGCTGCTGAGCTCGCCCGAGGGGGCCACGCTGTGGCATTGCACCGAGGGCAAGGACCGGGCGGGGCTGGCATCGGCGCTGGTGGAGCACGTGCTGGGCGTGCCGCGCGAGGATATCATGCGCGATTATCTGGCTACCAACCTGTTCGTGCAGACGTGGGCCGAGCGCATGCTGGACGAGCTGGCGCGCCATAAGTTGTTGGTGCAGCTGGATGCCGATGTGGCAGCGCTGTTCTACGCGAACCGCGATTTCCTGTGCCGGGCGGTGAGCCTGGTAGAGGCGGAGTACGGCAGCATCGACCACTATGTGGCCGAGGGGCTGGGCTTCGGGGCTGACGAGCAGGAGGCGCTGCGTGAGCTATACCTGGTGGATGAGGCGGCTTACGGCGATGCCATGATGGCCAGCGCGGAGGTGCGAGCCTGAGGGCGCGAGCGCAGGCTTGGGCCGGCTCGTCGGATGAGCCGACGAGCCAGATGGGCCGACGCGCTGGACGAGCTGACGTGTCGCATGGGTCGACGTGCCGCATGGGCTGATACGCTGGAAGAACTGACGCGTCGCATGAGCCGACGCGTTGCCCGGGTCGCTCTCAGCCCAGCTCCTCGGCTAGGTAGCGCCCGGTGATGCTTGCCGGCGTGGCGGCGACGGCCTCCGGCGTGCCCTCGGCCACGATGCGCCCGCCCGCCTCCCCGCCTCCAGGCCCCAGGTCCACCACGTAGTCGGCGTTGGCAATCATGTCCAGGTCATGCTCGATGACCACCACGGTGGCCCCATGGTCGATGAGGCGCTGGAGCACGTGCAGCAGCGTCTCCACATCGAGGGGGTGCAGCCCGATGGTGGGCTCGTCGAACACGAACAGCGTGCCCTCTTGGCTGCGCTGAAGCTCGCTGGCGAGCTTCAGGCGCTGGGCCTCGCCGCCCGAGAGCGCTGGCGTCGCCTCGCCGAGCGTCAGGTAGCCGAGCCCCAGGTCGTGCAGGGTGTGCAGCTTCCGTGCCGCCTTGGGCAGGCTGGGCTCGTAGGCCAGGGCCTCGTCCACGGTCAGCGACAGCAGCTCGGGCAGCGACAGGTCGGCGATGGGAGCTTCCTCGGCGTGTGCGGCGCTATCGGCTGTCGCGCCGGTCAGCTCTGCTGGGCTCGGCTCGTCACCGGGCGCCTCCTCGCCTGCGCGCTCAAGGGGCAGGCGCACCTGGTAGGCCTCGCTTGCATAGCGCGACCCTTGGCAGTCGGGGCAGGGGATGTCCACGTCGGGCAGGAACTGGACGTCGAGCGATATCTGGCCCGTGCCCTCGCAGGTGGGGCAGCGCAGGCTGCCGGTGTTGTAGGAGAAGTCAGCCGCCTTGAGGCCGCGCTCCTTGGCGTCGGCGGTCTTGGCGAAGATGCGGCGCAGGTCGTCGAGCACGCCGGAGTAGGTGGCCACGGTGGAGCGCACGTTGGCGCCGATGGGGGTGGAGTCCACGAGGTCGACCCGCTGGATGCCAGCAGCATCGACGGAGCGGACGTGGGATGGCAGCGGATCGCTGGCGATGGCGGCGCGCAAGGCGGGCACGAGGCTCTCCAGCACGAGCGTGGTCTTGCCCGAGCCGGATGCGCCGGTGACCGCGGTCAGGCGCCCGTGGGGGAAGCGCGCCTCGAGCGGCTTCACCGTGTGGATGGGATCGGTGGCAAGGGCGATGGCGCCCTGGTCGAACAGCGTGCGCTCGTCGGCACGGGCGCGGGTGCGCACCTTGGCGCGGCCGGCGAGGAAGGATCCGATGCGCGAGGCGGGGTCGGCCTCCACCTGGGTCACGGTGCCTTGGGCGATGACGCGGCCGCCGCTTTCGCCCGAGCCGGGACCGATTTCGATGACGTGGCCCGCATGACGCAGCACGCGCACGTCGTGGTCGACGAACACCACGGTGTTGCCGTCGGCAAGCAGGTCGTCCATGACGCCGAGCAACCCCTCGACGTTGGAGGGGTGCAGCCCGATGGAGGGCTCGTCCAGCACGTAGAGCGCACCAGTGGTGCGGTTGCGCACGGCTCGGGCCAGCTGGACGCGCTGGCGCTCGCCATTGGAAAGCGTGAGGCTGGCGCGGTCGAGGGCCAGGTACCCGAGCCCCAGCTGCTCCAGGCGCGCGATGGGCTCGGCGGTCTCGGCGACGATGGCCTGGGCCATGGGCCGCATCTCGTCGGGCAGCGTGGCGGCGATGCCGGGCAGCCAGTCGCGCAGCTCGTCCAAGGTGAGCGCCGTGGCCTCAGCCAGGTTGCGTCCGTCGAGCAGGCTTGCGCGCGCCTGGGCCGACAGGCGGCTGCCGCGGCAATCAGGGCAGGGCTCCTCGCGCAGGAACTTGGCCACGCGGGCCAGGCCCTTGTCGTCCTTCACCTTGGCAAGCGCGTTCTTCACCGTGTTCACGGCGCTGTAATAGGTGAAGTCCAGCTCGGTGGCGTTGTCCTTGCCCTTGGGCACGTAGAGGATGTGGCGCTTCTCCATGGGGCCGTGCAGCACGATGTCCTGCTCGCGCGGGGTGAGGTCTTGGTAGGGCACGTCGGTGCGCACGCCCATCTCGTCGGCCACCTGGGCCATGAGCGACCACATGAGCTGGCGCCACGGGGCCACGGCGCCCTCGTCGAGGGTGAGCGTGGGGTCGGGGATGAGGGTGGATTCGTCTACCTCGCGCACGGTGCCGGTGCCCCCGCAGGTGGGGCAGGCGCCTGCGCTGTTGAAGGCCAGGTCCTCGGCGGAAGGGCCGTAGAAGCTCGCGTTGCAGATGGGGCAGGTGAGCGGCTTCTCGACGGCGACGTTCAGGCTCGGCGGCACCTGGTGGCCGTTCGGGCAGCGGTGGCTGCCCAGGCGCGAGAACATGAGGCGCAGGTAGTTGAGCAGCTCGGTGGCGGTGCCGAAGGTGGAATGCACGTCGGGCACGCCGGGGCGCTGGCGCAGCGCGATGGCCGCGGGCACGTGCAGCACCTCGTCGACCTGGGCGCGGGCGGTCTGGCCGATGCGGCGGCGCGTGTAGGTGCTGAGCGCCTCGAGGTAACGGCGGCTGCCCTCGGCGTAGAGCACGCCCAGGGCCAGCGAGCTCTTGCCCGAGCCGGACACGCCGGCGATGCCGGTGAGCTGGTGCAGGGGCACGTCGACGTCGATGTCGCGCAGGTTGTGGACGCGGGCGCCGCGCACCTGGATGGCCGTGGGCTCGGCGAAGGGCGCGGGTGCGGTAGGGTTGGCGTGGAGGTTGCGGTCGTGGTCGGCGGTCATGGTCAAGGTCCTTCGCGATGGGTCGGTGCGGTCGAGGAGGATTCCGCGTGTCTTCCGCTCGAATATAGCACGATTGCCGAAGACGCTCGGTCACTGCCCCAGGCGTTGTCGCGGCGGTATAATGCTGGGATATCCCCCGACCGCAGAGAGCCGAAAGGGCAGCCCATGGCTTCGTCTTCCACAACTCCTGACCAGAAGGTCATCGTCGTCGACTTCGGCGCGCAGTACGGGCAGCTGATTGCCCGGCGCGTGCGCGACCTGCACGTGTACTCCGAGATCGTGCCGTGCGATGTAACGGCTGAGGAGGTGCGCGAGATGGCACCAGCGGCCATCATCCTGTCGGGCGGCCCGGCCAGCGTGTATGCCCATGATGCGCCGTCGGTGGACCCGCGCATCTTCGATTTGGGCATACCAGTGCTGGGCTTCTGCTATGGGCAGCAGGTGATGGCGGCGGCGCTCGGCGGCGTGGTCGGGCGCACGGAGTCGGGCGAGTATGGGCCGGCCGAGCTGGTGCGACTTGACGGCGCGTGCGGCCAGGCGGTCGACGCGGGTGCAACTGACGAGCTTGACGCTGCGGTGCCTGAGTCGAAGCTGTTTGCGGGCACGCCCTGCGAGCAGACGGTGTGGATGAGCCATCGTGACGCGGTGAGCCGCGTGCCCGAGGGGTTCGTGGCCACGTCGAGCACGGCAGTGTGCCCGGTAGCGTCGATGGAGTGCGCCGAGCGGCGGCTGTACGCCACGCAATTCCACCCCGAGGTGCGCCATACGCCGTTTGGCCAGCAGATGCTCGCGAACTTCCTGTTCGGGGTGTGCGGGCTTGAGCCGTCGTGGACGATGGACTCCATCATCGACGAGGCGGTGGCGACTATCCGCGAGCAGGTGGGCGGCGACCGCGTGATCTTGGGGCTTTCGGGCGGCGTGGACTCCAGCGTGGTGGCGGCGCTGTGCGCGCAGGCTATCGGACGGCAGCTGACCTGCGTGTTCGTGAATCACGGCCTGCTGCGCAAGGGCGAGCCCGAAGAAGTCGAGGAAGTGTTCACGAAGCAGTTCGACGTCGACTTCGTGCACGTGCATGCCGAGGACCGCTACGCGGCGCTGCTGGCCGACGTGACCGAGCCCGAGGAGAAGCGGCGCATCATCGGCGAGCAGTTCTGGAAGGAGTTCTTCGCGGTGGCCGAGGAGCTGGCCGAGGACGGCCGTCCAGTGCGCTTCCTGGCGCAGGGCACGATTTACCCTGACATCATCGAGAGCGGCGCGCGCAAGACCGGCGGCAAGGCGTCGACCATCAAGAGCCACCACAACCTGATCCCGTTCCCGGACGGGGTGTCGTTCGAGCTCATCGAGCCGCTGGACCATTTCTTCAAGGACGAGGTGCGCGCGCTGGGCACCGCGCTGGGGCTGCCGGGGCACATTGTGCACCGCCAGCCGTTCCCAGGGCCGGGGCTTGCCATCCGGATCATCGGCGAGGTGACGCCTGAGAAGCTGGCGCTGCTGAAGGAGGCCGACGCCATCGTGCGCGAGGAGCTGGATGCGTACAACGCGGCGCTGGCGGCGGAGGCTGCTGCGAGCGTGGAAGGCGGCGCGGCGATTGGCGTGGGAGCTGAGGGTGCGGCTGGCGCTGCGGCGGAACAGGTTGCGGCTGTTTCTGCGGCGCCGACCAGCGAGATAGAGCTGGTGCGCAGCGCGGCTGGCGGCCCGGAGGTCGAGCGGCCGGTGTGGCAGTACTTCGCGGTGCTGCCCGACATCAAGAGCGTTGGCGTGATGGGCGACGAGCGCACCTATGGCCATCCGATCATCCTTCGCGCTGTGGAATCGAGCGATGCCATGACGGCGGACTGGGCAAAGCTGCCCTACGACGTGCTCGCGCGCATCTCGTCGCGAATCGTGGCCGAGGTTCCCGGCATCAACCGCGTGGCTTATGACATCACCAGCAAACCCCCGGCTACGATTGAGTGGGAATAGAATAATCTGCTCCGTTTGTCGTTCTAGTCGGGCGCTTCTTCTGAGGAGGCGCCCGTTTCTTTTAAGGAGCGTTTTTGTGGGTGTCCTGCAGTTCATACGCGATCATCAGACTTAAGGTGTGGAATTGGGACGAGTGACGCGCTTTACTTCGATGCTGCCGTCTACGTGCCGTCTGGAAAAAACAGCTTCGGCGTCCACTGAATTCTAGGAAAGATGAAAAAAGCGTCTGCGAAGCTTGACCAGTACAACCTATCTATTTCAATGGAATGGAGAATCAAAAGGAGCCGAACGCCTCTTCCTTGAAGCTCATTAGCGAGTCAAAGGAGTAATTCTTCCACGTTACAGGGCATCCGCCGTAGCAATGCTCCAGATATTCACATGACACGCATTTCGGAGACGGTAGCCTGCGAATATCCCTCAACGCACCTTGAACATCGCGGCTCTCTAATAGCTTCTTCAATTCGCGAGAAGTGGAGAACTCCTTCCCAAATCTGCCCAGATTGGTGTCGATGTACATATCGCAAGGCATTAACTCCATGTGCGTGTTTACCGTTATCGCATTTCCTAGATGTATTTGACACGGGCCAGCTAGTCTTCCTTCCAGTATCCTCAATTGCTCTTTGGTGAATATGCATAACGGATAACTGTATTCAACCCACCAGTCATCCGTTATGGAGCACAAACGCTCTGTTTGAGAAATGAAAGCCTCAATCAATGAGATCGGATTGTTCTTCACCAGATAAGCTCGATCCTTCTCCTGGAGATGAGAATTGTCAATGTAGAAGGTGAAAGAGAATTGCTTGGCTCCGTTGTCGTAGGCCATCTGTGCTGCATCGCAAACCTCAGCGACGTTATCGTGTGTGACAACCATAGAGCAGGTGAATTCGATTGGCGTTGAAGAGAGATTGCGAATAGCCTTCATTTGCTTGGAAAAGCCATCGCAACCGGTTGAACGGATCCAGCTTTCGGAGCTTGCCCCCTTCATTGATACATCAAGATATTTGAGCCCCGCATCGAGCAAAAGCCGGCAAAAGTTGATGTCGGCAAGCAGCATGCCGTTCGTTGCTATCGTGGGTGTGATAGAGGGATGGTTCTCACTTACATATTGGAGGATTTCGATAAGATTCGGATACAGGAGAGGTTCGCCTCCTGTAAGGAACAGATAGCGAACCCCGGCCTCCCCGCAAAGGTCAACCAAGCGCCTTAGATCCTCGAATTTAAGCTGGTCGCTTGATCGGTAACCGACCTCTTTTTCGAAGCAAAAATCACAACGCAGATTACAGCCTTGCGTCAAAATGATTTCGCATTGCTTCAATCTGCTCTCATCGTTGATGGTCATCGTTTCCTCATCCATCTTTCAAGTAGTCGCTTGTGGTTAGTAGCAAATGGAATAGCCGCTGAAGGCTAAACCATGCTGTCAAGCCCATGGAGCGATGATGACGCGTCTGCAAACACGGTAGTTGGCAAACCCTGGCTGACGATTGTCCCGCCCGCCTCCCCGCCGGCAAGGCCAAAATCGATGATGTAATCAGAGACAGCGGCGATAAACTCAACGTTATGTTCGATAGCCAGAATGGTGTCGCCCTTTTCCTGCAGAGAGAAAAGAACTTTCATGAATCTCTCTATGTCGATATCGCTCAAACCAGATGTTGGCTCATCCAGTATGTATAGGTTCTTCCCATGGGAGGGAACGCCGAGAGCTCTTGCCAGCTTAATCCTCTGCGCCTCGCCGCCAGAAAGGCTCATGGACATCTGGCCGAGCCTCAGATAGCCGAGACCGAGTTGCACCATGCTTGTAAGAGCAGAGCTTATCTTCTTCGAGTTGTTGAAAACATCGACCATATCCGCAACTGGGGTATCGAGGACATCCAATATGGTCATACCTCGATACGTAACGGACAGGACTTTGTCGTTAAACCTCTTTCCGCCGCACTCTGGGCAAGTTATGTAAGAGTTAGGTAGATAATCCAATTCGATTTTTTGCAGACCGGTGCCCTGGCAGCACTCACAACGTCCACCCTTGACGTTCATGCTGAATTGGGACGTCCCAAGCTTAAGCTTCTTTGCCGAATCCGTTCTCGCGAATAGAGAGCGCACGTCGTCGAAGATTCCCAAGTAGGAAACGACGGTCGACCTAGGGGTTTTCCCCACGGGAGCTTGATTCACCCGGATAACCTGTTTGACGGAGTCGCAACCGCGGAAATACTCGCAACAACCTCCGTTGATCGAGGCAAAGCACTTGGCGATTGCCGTTGCCAGTGTTGATTTTCCGGAACCGGAAACGCCGGTGATGCAGGTAATTCCCCCTACGGGGAACCGGGCCGTCTGCCCCTTTATGTTGCGGAAGGAAATTCCACCGACCTCGAAAAACCGACCTGCCTCAAAGGGGGCTTTGAAAGACAGCGGCTGGCTTTCGGCATAATGCGGAGTTCCATCTGTTAGATAGCCCCCCTCTGGTCCACCGACTGGCCCCAGTTCGACAATGTTTTCCGCAGAGGATATGTACTGCTTGTTATGTTCGATAGCGATGACAGTATTGCCTCGATTGACTAGTTCTTTCGTTGCTCGCGTTATTTTGCCGATATCTCTGGCGTGTAGCCCCTTGCAAGGTTCGTCAAAGATGTAGAGCAAACCTCTTAGAGAGCATGTAAGTTGCGTCGCTATTCGAACCCGCTGTCGCTCTCCGTCAGAAAGAGAGGGGACGGTCCTGGCGAGAGAAAGGTAGCCAGCGTTGAGCTTAATCAGGGCATTCAGCTTGCAAATCGCGCCGTCTACAAGTTGGGCAATGGCCTCATCGCGGGGCATAGAAGCTTTGCGATTCTTTATCTCGCAAAGCCATGAGCGAAGTAAAGTTAGTTCCATATGCTCCGCCTCGCCATAGTTCACCCCATCCACCTTATAGGCTAGGACATCAGGGCGAAGCTTCGCTCCCCCGCAAGTAGAACACGGCCTCTCTTCCGTGAACCGACCAAATGCAGATAACCGCTCCGAAGACGATTCGCAATCTGACATGCGCTTCATAATGGCAGGAAGGGCGCCCTCTAGGCGTATGTAGTGACGCTTCTTCCGCTTTCCCTCTTTATATGAAAGCTGATAGCGTATTCCCTCATCTGCGTGGAGAAGAAGATCAAGCTCACGCTCGGATAATTCGGACACCTTTTTTTCAACGTCTATTCCGTAGTGCTCGCACAGAGCCTCAAGGTATTTCTGCTCTTTACTCTCGGGGGAACCCTTAAAGAAGAGAATCCCTCCATTTCTCAGCGTTACCTCGTGATCGGGAATTAAGAGAGATTCGGACACAGCGCTTTCTATGCCCAGGCCAGAACAATTTGGGCATGCAGACTTCGGGTTGTTTGACGAGAAGGTGCTTTCGGTAACGTCCTGAGATTTACTACTATTTACGATCGCAAAGATGGAGCGAAGATAATAGGCGATCTCCGTAACGGTTCCTACCGTGGATCTAGGATTTACGTTGTAGTAGTTCTGAGAAACATTCAAGGCTGGGTGAAGATTTTCAATGGATCCAACCTTAGGCTTGTTCATCAGCTTTTGGCCGTAGAGGTTCCCTGTCATGCCCTCGAGGAAGCCTCGCTGGCTCTCTGCATAGATGGTATCGAACACCAGGGAAGATTTGCCGCATCCAGAGCAACCAGTGACGCAGGTGAAAGAATCGAGAGGGATATCCAAATCGATATGCTTCAGATTGTGCTCATGAGCATCTCTTATAGTCAGCTTTTCCATACTTGCGCGGCTCCCATCTAGTCCTTCGCGTCGCTCGCGCTGACTTCTTCAACAGCACTTTGAGGGTCCGATCTCGTCCCCTGTTGGGATTCGAGGAAATCCAACACCTTGCGTCGAGTCTTGGAGGCAACCGCGCAGTGGAATTTGTCGATGAAAAACGGATTGCCGTCTGGATCCTCGTTGGCGTTAGTCATCATGCAAACGGTGCAATAGCCTCGGTTTTCGCAGTTAACGCATTTAGGGAAAGCTTCCCTTTTGATGCCTCGCAGCCATCTGATCTTTTCCGACTCCTCCCACACTTCCTTCAAAGTGCTCACGTTGAGGTTCCCGACAACGTTCGATTGCCACCCAGCGCACGGAAAGACGTTCCCCTCAACCGAGACGCAAAGACTGTACCTGCACACAGAACAGACAGGGTCCTTTCCTGTCAGAAGCTCTTTCTCCGATGCCGCCTCTTGCATGACGGACGCATATCCCTCCGACATCTCCTTATCTAGCACGGTGTCAAGTTCATCTAGTGATATGCGGTTATCCAGATTGCTCCCGGAATGATCATATGAAGCGAATATCACGGGATTTATGGCCACAGCGACATTATGATCTCTTCCCCATACGACGACATCAAGGAAGCTATCCTTGTTTTGCTTCATTACAGGACAAGAGATCTGCACTGGAATTCCAGCTTCAATCAACCTTAAAATCCCATTAACTGTCTTATTGAAGCTGCCGGTCAGGCCAGTGGTTGAGTCGTGTACCAAAGGGTCCATCGAGTAGAGCGAGGCCTGAACAGAGAGGAGCGGATTCTTCGCCATTTCCGAAACGTGGTCGTCGCTTAGTAAGGTCAGGTTTGACAGGACATTGACTGAAAGGTCGAGTTCCCTGCAGCGTTCTAGGAGGCCGTTGAAGTTCTTATGGAGAAGAGGCTCGCCGCCAGACAGGGTCACGTGGATGGCGTTAAGGTTTCTTGCCTCTTCAAGAATCCTCAAAAATAAGCTCGTCTTAATTGTTTTTTTCTTGCATTCGTCCGGAATATAGCAATGGACGCAGTGCTCGTTGCATGCACCTGCGACATCAAAATGTATGCTCCTGAGGAAGTCATTGGGACCCATCACTCCTCCCGCACAATCTTCCATCGGCACGATTGGGGCTCTCTCCCCATAGGATGACTCAGACAAGGAAGGCGGATTACGGTCGATGCAAGATAAAGCAGTTAAGCCTTCGCTCAAGTATCCCTTTTCGACAAGAGTGCGAAAAAAATCGACAACATCGGACTTCAGGTCTTCTCGACCAACACCCCTAAATATCCGCATCAAGTCATCTGCTATGTTCTCGATGTTTCTGGGGCTTTTGCCCAACGTCGAAAGCATGATCGCGCCGCTCTCAGATACAAAAGTCTCGCCAGGACGGGAACTCGAATCGTCAAGAAAGCGATATCCGTAATCGGAATTATCCGTAATGTAGCCATGGTGATCATATTGCCTGAATAAAATATCATTACGTATTTTATAGAACATCTGGAAACCCCGAATTAGACGCCGTAGAAAAGTCGACCACAAAAAGAAAGACGCAGAGAAGAAACCCTGCGCCCCGCGATACCTTGTGTTCAATCTGGACTAAGCCTTGTTTGCGCTGCAGGGCCTTCCGCAAGGACCGTCACCGCACTTGGCCATGTTAACCGTTTCGGGCTTCAGAACCACAGGCTTGGTGTACTCCATAATCTCTCCTTCCCGAATTCTATCCATCATTTTCTTTTTAGAGCATTCTCTCAGAACCACCTAATCTCTTCAAGCGCTCGAAGGTATACTCCACGAACAACGCAACTGTCCTCATTCTCGTCTTAGAATTGTTAATTTGCGAGGTTAGCTGAACACCACCCCTTTTGAGCATGGTTGCCACCATACTCAGCTGAACAGTTCAGCTGAGTATGAGAATGGCCCTTGCAGGACCGCCGCTGCGGCATGGGGATGCAGTGCGGATCCAGCCTGCAGGAAGGGGCCATCATGGATGGCGATAACAGGGCTTACTGCCGCATCGACAAGGCCGACCGGGAGGCCATTCAGAACGGGTTGGACAAGCGAAAGGGCTGCCGCGAGATAGCGAGGTCGATCGGACGCTCGTCCGCGGCCGTGACCGAAGAAGTGAAGCGTCATCGCACCTGGAAGGACGGAGAGCGCCGCGGCGAGATCGTGTCGGCGGATCCGGAAGACGTCTCCTGCTCTCATCTGTTGCGTTGGCCCTGGACCTGCAACGGCTGCATGGCCTATACCAGGAAGTGCGGACGCAGGCAGCGCATGGAGTACAAGGCGGCCCTAGCGCAGGCCGCTTCCGAGAAGACGCGATCGGAATCCAGGCGTGGCGTCAACCGTCGCGAGGAGGACTTCGAAAGGATCGCCTTCGAGATCCGCTCGGCCATCCTGGATGGCAAGTCTCCCGAGCAGATCTGCCTGGCCAAGCCGCATCTGGGGCTTGCGCCCTCCACCCTCTACCGCTGGGCCGAGCGCGGCTACTTCTCCATGTCGCCCATGGACTTCCGACGGCGGGTCGATTACAGACCGCGCAAAGAGCAGAGCGAACGCAAGCTGACCTCGCACGGAGAAGAGCGCTCCTACGCGGCGTTCTGCGCTCTGCCCGAAGAGCAGCGCGCTCGGGCGTGCGAGATGTCGTGACGGGGTCGGGTGATTTGTCTCGGTGGGTCCCTCTTTAGGGCCTTATCTCTTGGGCCGCATGTCCTATCGCGGGATCGCTGGGTTGGGCGCATGAGGAATGGCCGCGCCTCCAACGAGCGCATCCATGCATCCGATTGCATTTTCGATGACGTCGTACGGCGCGTCATCAACGCAGGCGATCATGTCGGTATCGAGTTCATCGTCAGGAATCAGCCCATCGTTGAATCTTCTGCCATATTCCCCGCATGCCTTAATGTGATCGGCGGCATCGCATGCTGCTGCCCTCATGTCTTCCGGCAGTGCTTCCTGTTCGTTCAGGGTCTCCTTAATGAAGTCGCAGAAATACGAAAAGTATTCATCCCAATTGAAGTTTCCATTGTTCTGAGCCTCATATCGCAGCGCCTCGGTTTCCCGAAGGAGCTCTCCTTGAAGGGTGTTCGATTGGCCCCTAGGAGGAACGAACCTCTTCCAGATAGCTCGGCATCTGCCCAAGTAAGGATAATGTTCGTGGCTATTCGCTTTACGGTCTGGCGCATCTTTCGGTTGGTCGTTCGATTCGCGACCCGATTCACAGCCTGGCTTGCCATTTGATTCAAGGGAATCCCGTAGTTTTTTCAAAAAGCTCATACAGGCGTCCTCCGTGTGACGGTGTGACAGGGTCGGGTGATTTGTCTCACCCTAGCGCTACTAGAGTTCAGCGTGCCACGTCTATCTTATGAGCCGCCTGCTACAGAACGGGCAGGCATCCGCTTCGTCATCGATGACGCTTCCGCATTTAGGGCAGGCCATAAGGCCGTCGAGCGTCGCGATGATCCGCTGGTTCACAGCGCCCATCTTGTTGTTGCCAACGCCGGTAGGCAACTGGGTGACCGAGAACGTCTCGGGCGCCTCTAGGCCGACAATCAACAAGGGCGCTGGCAACATGCCCGCCATCGGTTTCAGGTACTGGACGTAGTCCTCAAAGGTCCCAATGGCACTATCGAAACCACCAGCTGCTTTCATCGCCTGCGTTGCTGTCACGATGACGCCGCCGCTTGTTTGAATCGCCTTCGTTACATGGTTCAACTCGCTTGCCAACGTCGGCTTGATAAGGTTCCACGAGATGTCCGATCGATGGTTGAAGGCCACCTCGACGCTCAGCTCCCCCTTGGCAAAATCAAGCCGCCACGTTCCCTTCGCCATCCTTCCATAGGCTGCGTCTGCGAAGATGTAGCTCTCCTCGTTCCATCCGCGGGTGACCATCTCTCTTTTGATGAGCCGGTTGATCGCTTGGCTGATCGACTTGGCCTTGCGCGCCTCGCCCTCGAATTCGTCGATGATCATCTGCTCTGTAATGGCATCGAGTGACTCACGGATCTCAGCCCACAGTTGCTTGTACTCTGGTAGCTCTGGAAATAGGAAATCGGCATGTCGGTGACCATGGATGCGGTACTTCATCTTGCTCCCATCACGTGAGGCCCCCTGACTGGAGGGCTGCGCGCTTAGCGCGAAACCGGTTTCTGCCATCTTACCCTCTTGCAGGGCAAAACGGGGGGCATTTAGCTGAGTATCTGCCGCTAAGGCCGTTAGCAGTGCGGTGTACCAAGTAAGGATCTTCCTCTTCTATCTTGGATCGGTTAAAATGCTTTCACAGCAAAGGCACAGCAGCTAAGGAGAAACGTGCCATGCAGAATATCACCGTAGCCGAGCTCTTCGCGGGCGTCGGTGGCTTTCGTCTTGGCCTTGAGGGCTACGAAAGCCAAGAGCATCCAGAGTTCAAAAGGGCTCCAGCCGGCCCATTCAAGACCATCTGGGCCAACCAGTGGGAGCCTCCTGGGTCGAGCGCGAAGCAATTCGCCTGGCGCTGCTACGAGAAGCGCTTCGGCGCCGGCAGTTGCGTCAACAAGGACATCAATGCCGTCCTCGACGACTACGAAGCTGGCAAGGTCGATATCCCCGACGTCGATATGGTGGTCGGGGGCTTCCCGTGCCAGGATTACTCGGTCGCGAGACCGCTTGCGCAAGCTGGCGGTATCGAGGGCAAGAAGGGCATCCTCTGGTGGGACATCTATCGGTTCCTGCACTTGAAGGAGCCGCGGTATGTTCTCCTGGAAAACGTGGATAGGCTGCTCAAGAGTCCGGCAAGCCAGCGCGGGAGGGACTTCGCAATCATGCTGTCGTGCTTCGCGGACCTTGGCTATTCTGTCGAGTGGCGTGTCATCAACAGCGCGGAATACGGCGCTCCGCAGAGGCGCAAGCGCGTGTACATCTATGCAGAGAAGACGCCCGAGGATTGGGGCCTCGAAGAGCGCATGGAGGATGGCGTCTTGGCCAGCGCGCTACTCATGGGAAAGCCACAAGATTTCGCCGAGCTCAAGGTTGCGGAAGACCCGTACAAGATCACCCGCTCCTTCAACAAGGGCGGCAAGAAGTCGCCTTTCCTCAATGCTGGCATCATGCAGGACTGCAAGGTGCTCACCGCTGACGTCGAGGCAGCATACGATGGCGAGATGGGCAGCCTCAGTGATGTCATCGTGCCCGAAGCGGACGTGCCCGAGGAGTTCTACATCGACGGCAGCAAGCTGCAAAAATGGGCCTACCTCAAGGGGTCTAAGAGCGAGGAGCGAACGAACAAGCGCACAGGCTTCACGTACCATTACTCTGAAGGCGCGATGGCATTCCCTGATTCGCTGGATAGACCCTCGCGCACGATCTTGACCGGGGAAGGCGGCTCGGGCGCGTCTCGGTTCAAGCATGTGATCGAGGTTGATGGCCGCTTCCGGCGCCTGGTCCCAGATGAGCTGGATCAGCTGCAGGAGTTCCCGAAGGGCTGGACCGCCATCGGCATGACCGACGGGCAGCGGGCCTTTTGCATGGGCAATGCCCTGGTGGTCCGCATACCGCACATGATCGGCAAGGAGATTGCGAAGCGCCATGCCGAGCAAGCAAAGCGATAGGGGGCTTGCCACCCTGAAGGTGCCGCGGCCGCCGGCGGCGAGCTCGGAGGCCACGACCAAGGTCATGAAGGCTAACAAGCGCAAGGACACGAAGCCCGAGCTGCTCGTGCGCCAGCGCTTGCGCGAGGCGGGGCTCACCGGGTATCGCCTGCAATGGAAGGTTCCCGGGCGACCGGATGTCGCGTGGCCGGGCAAGAAGGTGGCAATCTTCGTCAACGGGTGCTTCTGGCACCGCTGCCCGCATTGCCAGCTGCCAACGCCCAAGAGCAACGTCGAGTACTGGGTCGTCAAGTTCGAGCACAACCAGGAGCGTGACCAGCGCAACATCCGTGCGCTCGAGGCGGCCGGCTGGAAGGTCCACGTCCTGTGGGAGTGCCAGCTCAAGAAGAAGGCCATCGACCAGACCTTCGCGGAGCTGCTGCCGCAGCTGGCCGACGAGCTGGGAAAGCCGCTGCGTGAGCAGTAGCGACGCAGTCGGGATATGGCTGTGCTGCAAACCGAAATCCAGCTAGAACCTGGAAACTGCCTAATCGGGGCATAGCAAGCCGCCGGCCACCACCCCGTTGGCATGCTCCGTCGCCTGCTGCTTCCGCAGCAGCGACGCGTCCTCATGGATGGCGCCGCGCCCCGTCGCGTGATGGCGTGAGCCCTCACGGCGCCTTCGGCGATGCGCCCACCGGCTCGACCGTTTCCTGGCCTTGCCCTGGGCGCTTGGCTGGGAGTACAATGCCAACTCGCGTCTTTTCGCAAGCCAAGCACCTCATAAGCATCAGCGCCGCACCCGAGCCCGGCTCGGGGCGTGGCTTCGCCGTGCGTGCGGCAAGGCGCGCCAACATGCCCAACCACGCCCGAAGACCAGAGAAGCAGGCCCATGCAGCAACGCGACAAGATCAAGCCAATCCTCTTCAGCATCATCAAGCATTCGACCTCCGAAGAGCTCAGGAGGCAGCTTCCCAAGGACATCGTGGCGGGCATCGTCGTCGCCATCGTGGCGCTGCCGCTGTCCATCGCGCTCGGCATCGCCTCGGGCGTCACGCCCGAGCAGGGGCTCTACACTGCCATCATCGCCGGGTTCCTCATCGCCTTCCTCGGGGGCAGTCGCGTGCAGATATCGGGGCCGACCGCGGCGTTCGCCACCATCGTGGCAGGAATCGTGGCCACCGACGGCATGGAAGGCTTGGTCGCCGCCACCATCATCGCGGGCATCCTGCTCATGCTGATGGGCTTCCTCAAGCTCGGGGCCATCGTCCGCTTCGTCCCCTACACCATCACCACCGGCTTCACGGCGGGCATCGCCGTCACGCTCACCATCGGGCAGATGAAGGACTTTCTCGGGCTGACCTACCCGGAGGGGACTGCCACCGTGGAGACCGTGGAGAAGGTGGGGGCGTTGGCTCACAATATCGCGACGGTGAATGCGCAGGCGTGCATCGTGGGCGTCGTATGCCTGGCGGTCCTGTTCCTATGGGCGCGTGTGCCGCGGGCGGGTGAGCGCATCCCAAGCTCGCTGGTGACGCTCCTCGTGGGCATCGCGCTCGTGAGCGGCCTCGGCCTCGATGTGCGAACCATCGGCGACCTGTACGCCATCGACGGCAGCCTGCCTGCCTTTCACCTGCCGCAGCTCGACTTCGCCCTCTTTCGCGACCAGCTGGCCAACGGCGCCACCATCGCCATCCTGGCCGCCATCGAATCGCTGCTCTCCTGCGTGGTGGCCGACTCCATGATCAGCGCGCATCATCGCGCCAACACCGAGCTAGTGGCCCAGGGCGTGGGCAACATCGCCTCGGTGCTCTTCGGCGGCATTCCGGCAACGGGTGCCATCGCGCGCACGGCTGCGAACGTCAAGGCTGGCGGCCGCACCCCCGTCGCCGGCATGGTGCACGCGCTGGTGCTCGTCGCCGTGCTGGCGTTCCTGATGCCCTATGCGGCGCTCATCCCCATGCCGACTATCGCCGCCATCCTGTTCTACGTTGCCTACAACATGTCCGGCTGGCGCAACTTCGTGCACCTGTGCAAGACGGCGTCGAGGCCCGCCGTGGGCATCCTGGTGCTCACCTTCGGGCTGACCATTGTGTTCGATCTGGTGGTGGCCATCGGCGTGGGCATGACCATCAGCGTGGTGCTGTTCCTGAAGGACATGAGCAACGAGACCGAGGTGAGGGGCTGGCGGTACTACTGCGATGAGAACTCCGAGGTCACACACTTGCGCGAGTTGCCGAAGAGCGTGCGCGTCTACGAGATCAACGGCCCGATGTTCTTCGGCATGACCGAGCGCATCGCCGACATCTCCGTGAAGGAGTTCACCAAGTACCTTATCATTCGCATGCGTGGCGTGCCGTCGCTCGACGCCACGGGCATGAACGCGCTGGAGAACCTGCATGCCTACTGCAGCGCCCACGATGTGGGCCTCATCTTCTCCCATGTGAACGAGCAGCCGATGAGGACCATGCGCCATGCTGGCTTCGTCGAGCTGGTGGGGGAAGAGAACTTCTGCGGCCATATCGACGAGGCGATCGCCCATGCGAGGGAACTGCTCGAAGGCGAGCCGGGCAACGTAGCAGGCTGATGCGGGCTGGCTGATAGGCGGGACCGGGGCATTGGCGCAGCGTTTTGCCGCTGCGCCGGCGTGCCGTCCCGTGTCGGTCCGACTGGGATTGCGAGCCGATGCGAGCTGACGCGGGCCCCAGTCGGACGGAGCTTCCGCAGCAGGGGTCGCCGTCGAGGCGCGAACTTGGCTGGCCGTGATGGGCCAGCCTTGCGCCGACGCCTCGACAGCGCTGGCGAGCCTACTCGCCAGTTTAGGCCCTGTGCTGGGCTTCCACGGCTTGCACCAAGAATGCGGTGGCGCCTTCACCTGCGGCGCCATCGTAATAGCTGACGAAGCGCGGGTCGTCCAGATAGCCGCGCACCAGCCCCAGATAGGCATTCTCGGCGTAGCCTTCTCCCCAGTGGATGCCGATCCAGCGCTCGTGCATGCGGGCGAGCTCCTGCGATTCCGGCGACCCGGCGTCGCCCGTGGCCATCGCAAGGCGCAGCTGCACCTTGATGGACTCTTCCAGCAGCTCCTTGGCATCCCATTCGTCCCTGGTGAGTGCCATCATGCGCGCGTTCGCCTCCTCGATGGCATCGCTGCCGTAGCGCGCCCGCGCCTCTTGCCCGTATTCTCGCTCGAATCCTTCGAGGCCCTGTCGTTTCAGCTCCTCGAAGGCGTCTTCTGTCTTCATGGTGTCTATCCTTTCCAAAGCGTCGATGGCCGCTTGCGTCCGTTGCAGGGCGGCCTCCAGCGATTTCCCTTGCGCGCGTAAGGTGCGGAGGTGATCGAGCAGGGCCGCGTGCACGCTTGCGTCAGGGTCCTGCAGCAAGCGGGCGATGGTGCCCAGCGGAAGCCCGCACGCCCGCATGGCCATGACCTGGGCGAGCCGCCGCTCGTCGCGCGGGCCGTACAGCCGGTAGCCGTTCGGCCCGCGTTGCGGCGCGAGGATGCCCAGGTCCTCGTAGTAACGCAGCGTGCGGGCGCTCGTGCCCGATTGCTCGGCTAGCTGGCCGATGGTCTTGGGCTTGCGCGTTGCTTGCGGCTCCTGCATGGTTCACCTCCGATGGGTACAGTATGAACCTTCACGTGGCTGGAAGGTCAAGCACGGCGGATGAGACGGAATGCGCCA
This sequence comes from uncultured Eggerthellaceae bacterium, assembly GCA_910588095.1. Classification (GTDB taxonomy): domain Bacteria; phylum Actinomycetota; class Coriobacteriia; order Coriobacteriales; family Eggerthellaceae; genus D16-63. Next base: position 48,513 of record CAJUQH010000008.1, on the reverse strand, counting down.
CGGGGCCGAGCACGCACGGCGGGAATGCGGAAAAGGCCGCGTGGCTGCTGTGCCCGCAGGATGTGCGAGGGGCTTATACTTCCACTATGCAAGATACGCGAGAAGGGTGGCGCGATGGCGGAGATTTCGCTGCAGCGGCAATTCATGGGCCAGGCGCAGCTCGTGCGGCTGCTGCTTTGGCGCATCGGCGATTCGACGGACATCGAAGCGTGCTTGGGCGTGGCGGCCGAGGCTGGCATGCTGACGGCAGATGACGTCGCCTTCCTGCGGGAATGCTTGGAGGCGGAAGAAAGCCAGCGTGCATTGCGCGATGCGGGCAAGGCTGTTGGGGCACCCGTCGAAGCTAGCGGCAATGCGGCGGTCGAAGCGGTTGCAGGCTGCGAAGGGTCAGCAACGCTCTCCATCGATGAGCAGCTTATCGTTCGACTGCGCCGTTGCGCCGACAAGCTCAACCGCGCCGACGCGGCGTAGCCAGCGCAAAGCAGGCTACCATGCAGGTGGGCAGCCTGTAGAAAGGACTCCTATGGCGAAGATGGTGCTGAAGTGGGCGGGAATCGTGATGGCGGCGCTCGTGGCGCTGGTGGGCGCTTATGCGGCCTATGTCATGCTGAGCTACTACCGGCTCGACGACAACCTGCCGCTCGAAGAAGGCCAGCGCATCACCTCGTACGTGCTGCCCGAAGCCATCGACCTGGCCGCGTCACCCGAGCTCGCAGCTGTCACGGCCAACCTGGGCTTCGGCGCCTACGGGCCCGATTTCGACTTCTTCATGGATGGCGGCACGGGCTCGGTGGCCGAAAGCGCCCAGGCAGCCACCGACAACATCAACGGCTCGGCGGAAGCCATCGCCGCCCAGCGCCCCGACTTCATCCTGTTCCAAGAGGTGGACATCGATGGCACGCGCAGCCACCATGTGGACCAGTGGGGCCTGCTTCAAGCCGGCTTCCTGGGCCACGAATCGGCCTTCGCCCAGAACTACGACTCGCCATTCCTGGCGTGGCCGCCGCACGCGCCCCACGGCGCGAACAAGGCGGGGCTCGTCACCTTCTCCGATTACCAGATAGCTGAAACGCTGCGCCGCAGCCTGCCCATATCGGAGGGCATGAGTAAGTTCCTCGACCTCGACCGCTGCTATTCCATCTGTCGCGTGCGCACGACCACCGGCGCGGCTCCAGGCTCGCCCGCAGGCCCCGACCTGGTGCTTTTCAACGTGCACCTTTCGGCCTACGGTGCTGACGCCTCGGTCATGGAGGCCCAGCGCGGCATGCTGTTCGACGACATGCAGCGCGAGCGTGACGCGGGCAACTACGTCATCGTGGGCGGCGACTTCAACCACGACATGCTGGGCACGTCCAACGAGGTCTACGGCAACCAGACCGCCACCGAAGCCAGCTGGGCCAAGCCCTTCGACTTCGCCAGCGTGCCGCAGGGCTTCACCGTGGCCCCGAAAGCCCAGCTTGAAGCCGGCACCTTCGCCTCGGCGGCCACCTGTCGCGATGCGGGACGCTCCTATGACGGCACGAACGACCGGTGGGTGATGGACACGTTCATCTACTCAGACAACGTGAAGGCGCTCAGCTGCGAAACGCTTGACCTCGACTTCGCCTTCTCCGACCACAACCCGGTGGTGCTGCGGTTCGCACTGGCTTAGGCGTCCCAGCTGGGCACCACCTGGGCGTATGACACCACGCAGCACAGCGCGAACCCCACCACGACAGCCGCGAACACTCCGTTGGCGACGCGCGGCCGCAACCGCATGAACCCCCAGCAGATGAGCGGGTACAGCAGCCACACGTACAGCATGGCCACAGCGCCGATGAACAGGTCGTTCACCAGCCACGCCTGCCCCATCACGTTCAGGGGCAGCTGCGAGTTGTCCCAGTACGGGTACTCGCCGGCGGCGTCGGGTTGGTTCACCAGCAGTCCGATGACCAGCTCCATGGCCAGCGCGATGAGCACCACGGCCACGAACGACTTGGCCAGCGCGCCCCACAGCGTGCGGCTCGCCATGATGAAATGCTCCTTCAGCGGTTCGATGGCCAGCGTCATGGCCACCGCGCCGATGCCGTAGACCCAATAGGGGTGGTACCACGGGTCGCTCAGCACGGCGTAGTCGTCGGCCACGATGCCGAAGAAGCGGTCCATGAAGAAGCAGTACGGGATCTCAAGCCAATGCCCCACGATGCTGAACATGCAGAAGCACACGATGAGCGCGCGCCAGAACTGCCAGGTCTGCGGCGCGAAGTACCCGATCTGGTCGTTCTCGGTCATCCTATGTAGCCGGAGCATCGACACGGCGGGCCTATCTTCCAGGAGCGAACGGGGCGGGCAGGGCGGGCAAGAGCGGGCAGGGTGAACAGGGCAGGGCGAGGCAGGCGGGAATGAACCGCGCAAGAGCCAGCGCGGCGTGAGCGGCAACGCCCCCACAAAGGCGCCGACCCCGCCGATGCGCAAGAGGCACGCGGCAGGGTCGGGCAAAGCCAAGGTGCGGCGGTGCAGCCGCCGCCAACGCAGCTTACACCTGCGTCGACAGGAAGATCTGCAGCGACATCTGATCCATCTGGTCTTGCAGCTCCTCGAGCTCGTCCACGTGCGCATCCTCGTCCATCAGGATCTCTTTCAGCACGTCGCGAGTGGCGTTGTCGCCCACTTCGGCCGCCAGCTTCATGGCGTCGTTGTAGTCCTTGACCGTCTTGACCTCAAGCTCGTGGTCGTTCTCCACCTGCTGCGGCACGGTCTCGCCAATGGTCATCGCATCCAGCTTGGACACGATGGGCTTGCCGCCCAGGAACAGGATACGGCCCATCAGCTTCTCGGCGTGGCGCATCTCGGTTATGGCACGTTTCTCGAAGTTCTCGTGCAGCTTCGTGTAGCCCCAGTCCTCGCACATCTCGGCGTGCAGCATGTACTGGTTGATAGCGGTCAGCTCGCCTTCGAGCAGGTAGTTCAGCTTATCGATGAGCTTCTTGTCGCCTTTCATCGGTGTTCCTTTCGTCGCGATCCGGCAGGGTGCCCGCGTTGGGAATCGCAGCGACGCTGGTTCTCCTCGGGCGCAAGGCCAACCCCTTTCCCTGCATTCTAGGAGCGACGGCCCGCGTGCGACGGCCCGCCGTGCGACCGTTGCCGTCTCGAAACCCGCTGACAACTTTTCCGTTAGGAAACGGGGGCAACACGGGAAAGGGGCACGACGCGACCTGCGGAAGAGGGGAGGACGGCAAGGGTTGTGCGGAGAAGGGCCCGCGGAAAGCTCTTACGCTATCGGCTTCGTACCGGAAGACGGCTTGTCGCTGCCGCCTGCGCCACCTGTTGGCCCGCCAGGCGCAGCATCGCCAGAGCCCGAGCCGTCCCCCGGGTTGGAGGGGTCGGGGTTCTCGCTCGAACCAGGGCCTGTCCCTGGATCCGAGCCGCCGCCCGAATCTCCGCCGTCGCCGGTGTTGCCATCGCCGGCGCCAGGCGTGGTGTTGCCGTCGGAGCTGTCGCTCGGTTCCGAGGTGTTGCTGTCGGCGCTGCCCGACGCTGACGACGCGCTCGATGGCACGGTGTTCGTCGCGTCATCGTCATCCTCGATGGGAGTGAATGGCGCGCTCAGGTAGATGGGGGCGGGCTTCTGCCCCAGGCCGGCACCCATGGTGGCGAAGTACACCACAGCGCCTGATGCGGCCACGGCCAGCAGCGCCGACACGATGCATACCACGATGAGACCGCGCACGAGCTTGCGCTGGCGGTGAAGCGCTGCTGGGTCCGGCTCGGCACCGGCAGCCGGGCTGCCAGCCCGCACGGCCTCATGGTCGAGCGACTGGGTCTCTTCCGTGCTCAGGGCGCTGCCCCTGGTCGCGCCGCCGTCAGCCGCAACGAGCGTCGAGCCCCCGGCTCCTGCTGCCAATGCCTCGGTGGGCTGGCTGCTCGCCCGTTCGTCAGCAGCAGGCTCAGCTTCATCGCATGCCTTGATGCTGTCGTCTTCGGCCTGGCATTCGCGGTGACCGGGCAGCACGTGCGCCAAGGCGCTGCTCGGGTTGGCCACTACGGGCAGCTCCTTTATCTTCTCGGCCGAGTCGGCTAGGAACTTCTTGTAAAGCGAGGCGGCCAGGGTGGACACCACCGAAGCTACCGCAACGCCGATGATGGAGCCGGCGATGCCGATGTACGACGACAGCAGCATCGACGTGACCGCGGCCGCCGCCGTTGCCACTACCTGCACTGCCGAGACGTCCTCGAACAGGCGCCTTTTGCGTTCGGGTCTTTCGTCGGTCTCGGTCAAAGCATCGTCTCCGCTGGGTCGGAAGCTGCCCTTCGCGCGGCTGCGGAAGGGCCGGGCGCAGCGACACAAGGGCCGAACCCGCACTTTGCCATTGTGCAGCGCCGCCGCCCCGCGCTGCACCCCAGAATCTAACCGATGGCAAACCGTCACAACTGGTTCACAAAGGCTGCAAACCGGCAGATGGAGACGCGCTCTGCAGGCCGCATGGGCGAAGCCGTCGGGCCTCAGACGCGCTGCTGCGCGGCCTGCCTGGCCGAGATGCTCTCGTCCGGCCTTGCCCGCCCCGCCGCGCACCTGCGCTTTCGGGTAGAATCGTGGGCACCCGACGAAGGAGCATCATGAACATAGCCGTGTATTGCGGGTCTAGCCCGCAAGCCACTCCCTGCTACATCGAAGCCGCCAGCCAGTTGGGCCGATGGATCGGCGCCAACGGCCATCGGCTCGTGTACGGCGGCAGCTCCATCGGGCTCATGGGCGCGGTATCGCGCGCTGCGCTGGACGCGGGTGGCGAGGCCATAGGCGTCGAGCCCGGCTTCTTCATCGAGGCTGGCGTGGCTCAGCACGACCTTACCGAGCTCATCGTGGTGGACACCATGGGCGAGCGCAAAGCCAAGATGATAGAGCTGGCCGACGTGTTCGTGGCGCTGCCTGGCGGCGTGGGCACGCTCGAAGAGATATCAGAGGTCATGTCGCTCATGCGCTTGGGCATGGAGCCGGGCCCGTGCTACCTGCTCAACCTCAACGGATTCTATGACGGCCTGCGCCAGCTGCTAGGATCCATGCGCGACGCCGCATTCTTGGACGACGCCGACTGCGAGAAGGTGTGGTTCCCCGCCACGGTAGGCGAGCTCGCGCAGTGCTTGGACGCCCACAAGCTGCCCGAGGGCGGCAAGCCGCGTCGCCCGGTGGTGCCCGAGAGCAATTGCCCCCTCGGCTGACAGCCAATTTGGCTTGCAAAGCCTTGAACTGGGGTTTGCAACCATCGGGTGCTCCGAGAAAAAGCGGATTGCTGCCGCAGGTTGGTAGAGCGGCACCGCTCTGTGGCTTAAAGTAGGAGGCGCCGGCTAACAAGAATACCAGGCTTCGCGCCAAGCCGCTCGCGACGCAAGCGCGCAGCCCCGAACCATCCAGAAAGGCATCCCATGAGCTTCAGAGACAACCTTTTGCATCTACGTGCCTCGCGCAACATGACCCAAGAGCAGCTGGCCATGATGCTGGGCGTCAGCCGCCAATCCGTCACCAAGTGGGAATCGGAGCGGTCGTACCCCGAAATGGACAAGCTGCTCAAGCTATGCCAGGTGTTCGATTGCACCTTGGACGAGCTGGTGCAGGGCGACCTGACCAACCGCCAGCCCGACCCGGCTGCCAGCGTTGCCCCTGGTACGTTCCCGGCCGACGTGTTCGGCTACGATGAGCACATGCGCCGCTTCGCCAACCGCATATCGGGTGGCGCCATGACGGTCATCTTGGCCGTGGCGGCATCCATGCTGTTCTTCGGCTCGGTGGAATCGGCTCATGGTTCCCTAGGCGCGCTGCGCTCGCTCGCTGACCTTCCGGCGCTTTCCGAAAACCTGGGCGCTGCGCTGGGAACCATGTGCATCTTGGCTGGCGTGGCCATTGCGCTTGCGCTCTTCATACCGGCAGGAATGCAGCATTCTGCATTCGTGCGCGCGCATCCTTATATAGAGGACTTCTACACCCCCGAGCAAAAGGCCAGCGCTCGCAGCCAGTTCAGCTTCGAGCTCATCGGCGGCATCGTGGCCATCTTCGCAGGCGTCTGCGTGATGATCGCGTTCGCCGACACTGCGTACGAGGAGATGGTGGGCCTGCCGGTCATGCTGGCGTGCATCGCCGTGGGCGTGCGGTTCATCGTGCATGGCAGCATGACGCTGGGCCGCGTGAACGTAGACGAGTACAACAAGACGGCCGCCGAGGTGCTGGACGCTCGCGAGATAGCATCGTCGGCCATGTCGCCCGAGCAGAAGGCCGCGATGCTGTCCTCGCAGCGCGAGGCGAAGCGCATCGGCGCAACATGCGGCATCATCATGATAACGGCCACCGTCATCGCGCTGCTGATGCTGTTCGGCGCCACCGCGGCCGGCATCGACGACTACTCCCACGGCCTCATCACCGTGTTCTGGCTGCCGTGGCCTATCGGCGGCCTGCTGTGCGGCATCGCCACGCTAGCGATAAAGGGCTTCGGGAAGGAAGGAGCCTAGCGCGCCCCTGTCGCCCGGCTGGTGCCGTGCCGTCAGCTGCGCTCCTCGGTGGGGCGGCACTCGCAGATGCACAGGCGACTGGCGGCGAAGATGTTCAGGCCCAGCTCGTGCATGACCTCGCGGATGGCCAGCTGGGCCTTCACGGAATTGCCCGCCTCATCCAGCGGCGGCGAGAACGCGGCGATGCCGAACATGCCGGGCATGACGCCCAGCACGCCGCCGCCCACGCCCGATTTGGCGGGTATGCCCGACTTGTACAGCCAGTCGCCCGTGCGCTCGTAGAACCCCACGGTGGTTATGAGCGACGTGATGCGCGGTGCCAGCTCGGCGTCGAACACCTGCCTGTTGGTGACGGGGTTGTAGCCGTCATTGGCGATGGTGGCGCCCATCACCGCCAGCTGCTCGGCCGTAGTGCCCAGCGAGCATTGGCGGGTGTACAGGTCGAGCGACATGTCGGGGTCGTCGTAGATGCGCCCGTAGCTTCTCAACAGCCACGCGATGGAGCGGTTGTTGAAGTCGTTGGCCGATTCCGACGCGTACAGCTCGGGGATGATCTGCGGCTCGGCCCCGGTCAACTCGGCGATGTTGCCCACGATGGTGGCCCACTTCCCCTCGGCATCGCCCACTGGCTCCACCAGCGAGCACGCCGCGATGGCGCCCGCGTTCACGAGCGGCGTGGACGGCCGGTCCTTCTCCAGCAGCAGCGCCATGATGGAGTTGAACGGCAGCCCGGTGGCGTCGGCGCCCACCTTCTCCAGCACGCCCAGCGCCCCGTACTCGCGCATGGCCAGGATGGCAGTGGGCACCTTGGACACCGACTCGATGCCGAAGGTGCAGCGGGCGTCACCCGCAGATATGACGGTGCCGTCGAGCAGGCACACGCTTATGCCGAACAGGCTCGGGTCGACCGACGCCAGGTAGGGGATGTAATCGGCGTTCTTTCCGCCCGTGGCGCCGCGCACCTTCTCGTATGCGCTCTCGACGGCCGCCCTCACCTCGGCGGCGGTTATCTCTTTGTGCGATGCGGCCATGGTGCTCCTTCGGATGCTTCGATTCGGGAAGGGGCGCGCGGAATGCCCTGGAATGCCCTGGTTCGTGCCCGCGCCCGCAATCTTGCCGAAAGCATATCTTTCCCGATGAATGCCCTGCAAAGCAGGGCTTTCAGCGTTGCCGAACCGTTGCTTCAGCCGGTATAATAATCCGAATCACATCAGCTTCTTCTGCTACGCAAAAGGGAGGACAGCCGGGGTGCTCGAAAAAACGAAGCCGACAATGCACAGCACCGGGCGCTTTGCCATTTCCGTGTTGCTCACGGGGGCGCTGCTCATGCCCACGTTCCCGCTTTCCGAGGTGATGCCCGCCTACGCCGACCCGGCTCCTGCCGACGCTGCGGCCGAGGCATCCAGCAACGCGGCGACGGGCCAGATGGCAGTCCAGCCCGACACGACCACCTATGCGGGGCGCCTCAACATGGACGTGCCGCTCGATGGCACGACGATCATCGCCCAGGGCCAGGTGGAGGGCCCTATTGGCGATCAGCAGACCGTCTCGCGCAAGACCGAGGAAGAGAAGCAGGCTATCCTGGACGGCTATCTGGCCGATGGCACCATAACCGAGGAAGACCTGGAAAACGAGTTCATCGTCGACTCCCTCACAGAGGCGTACTTGGAGGAAGATCTGAGGGGAGGGTACCCTTCTAATGCTTCTGACGCCGATCTCGAAGCCACGTGCGGCAATTGCATCGACGAGGACGGCAGCCTGTCTGCGGAGCTAGAGCAGCGCCAGGCACAGGACGACGAAGCCGTCCAGGCTGCGCTCGAAGCCCTCGCGCAAGGGCCCTCCTACGAGGACGTCCTTGCGGCCGAAGAGGCACGCAGGGCGGAAGAAGAGGCGGCCATCCCCCATGACGAGTCCCTTTCGCCGAGCGAGATCGTCACGAAGCAGCCCTATGTCGCCGGCGAGTTGGGCGTGAACGGCGCTCCGCAGGCCATCGTCTCCGCTACCGTGCGCTTGTGCGCGATGGATGAGGTGCCTGTCGCCGTCGGAGCCTCCGACCAGGCAGAAGAGCAGCCTGTCGTCGAGGCAGCCATGCAAACGGCTGAAGCCGAAGCCGCTGCGCAGGCCAGCTCCACCGCCGCACCTCGCGGCGCTTACTCGCCCGAAGTCGTGGTGAAGAACGTCCAGTCCGTTGCTTTGTGCACCAGGACCGGAGACGTCCGCAAGGGAGCCTTCTTCATGAACAACGTGAAGAGCAACGCCCGCGATTACACGGTGCGCGTCAAGGCCTACAATATGCCGGAGTTCTACAGCCCCGTCGTCGATGTGCGTTGGGGCGGCGGCAAGGGCTACCTCACCCTTCGGCTGCCTGCTTCCATCGATGAGGAAGAGAGGCACTTCGAGGTCTTCTACACCTCGGGCGTGGATTGGGAAGGCTACGTGAAGACTGTGCAGGGCCAGCCCACGGTGAACGACGCCACCGTGAAGGCCGACCTTGCGAACACTCCCGGCTATGTGGCGGCGCGAGAGCACGCCTACCTCAACGCCTACAGGCTGGCCCCCTTCGCCTCTTACGAGGACATCGTGAAGTCGGGCAACGCCATGCCGGCGAACAGTCCGCTGGCCACGAAGGAGATCCGCGAGATGTGGCCGGTGCACAAGGACGACGGCATGAAGGTGAGCCTGTTCGAAGGCCAAGAGCAGGACGTCGTGCGCAGCGTGGTGTGCTTCGCCGACGGCACCTCGCAGACCCTCGACCTTGACTACCTGGGCAAGGGAGCCTGCACCGCGTCCTACGCGACGCACGACGCCGGCGTGCTGTACCAGCCGAACTTCTGGATCATCGGCAAGAGCGCCCAGCCCGCCATCACCCGCATGGCATCGTTCATTCGCTCGAAGACCTGGGCGTCATGGTTCCAGAGCTACAGCGGCAACCCCCGCATGCATCGCAGCGTCCGCGACTACTTCGACAAGAACATCCGCGACAACGCCGAGGAGGTGGCGGCCAACCTCGTCACCAACATACCCGCATGGAACGCGTGCGACTCGGCGTCTTATGCGTGGAACTACATCATGCAGAATGCAGAGGCTGCCATGCCGAGCGAGGACTGGAGCTCGACGGCGCCCGAGACTAAGATGTTCAACCTGATGTTCCTCTACACCTATCTGGAGCGCTTCATGGGCTTCGACGTCGGCGGCAACGAGACCGTGAAGGCGCGAAAGGACTCGAACGCGTTCTTGGTGATGGCGTTCCGGGGCAGCGTCATCAGGCCCGGCCTGTCGCTCTTGAGCATGACGCCCACGTTGCGAAAATCCTACATGCCCGTCTTCGCCAAGGTGGATGCGCTCTCCGAGATGGTGATCCCCAAGATGTTCTACAGCTATACGGGCCTCACGTCTTCGACGCAGCTCGTCCAGCTCGTGGTCAAGCGCACGACCGGCTACGCCAGCATGGCCGAGTGGTTCAAGGACTACATGAGCTCCATCGCGTTCTACCACGAATACATGCCGCCCGAATACGAGAACGTCCCCGAAAGCGAACGGCCGCTATGGCGCGGCTGGGACCAGGCGTCTCGATATCCGGACTACCTGCTGCTGTGGCTGACGCTGGAGCCGGGCACGCAGTACTTCGCCTCCACCACGCTGCTGATAGCCTCGGGGACGACGGGTAACTATGAGGTTGGCACCCCGCTCGACGACGCGCACCGGGCCTCGTACAAGAAGCGCTTGGACAACATCTTCATCCCCGCGTCGCGCTATATGTCCACCGTGACCTCCATCGTGGGGGTCGAGCGGGTCGACTCCGTCTGCGTGGTCAGCTTCGACAACATCTTCTCCAAGTACGACTCGGGCAGGTCGATCATGGAGCGGGAAGGCACCACGGGCAAGAAGCTCACCGAGGACCCCTACCTCAAGAACTTCACCGACGTCACCGGGCGCTTCATCGCCAACGGCCAGGGCGCTGCGGCCATGACGAACAACATATCGAGGACCGACAAGAACATCTACTTCTTGGCCTACACCGCGCTTGGGTGCGCGTGGGACTACTATTGGTCGCATGAGATGGCGCACGCCATCGACAAGGAGATATTCCTGAACGGCGAGCAGCGCGGCATCACCAACAACGAGGACTACACCGACGGCTTCCTGACCCAAGGCTTCGGCGGCTGGACGTACGTGATGAACCTGACCTTCGACTGGGACCTGTCGAAGGACGTGTCATCCAACCTGAGCCGCGAGCGCATCATGTCCAAGGAGAAGATAGACGACTACTACCACAAGATGTACGAGACGCTGGACATGTTGGACTATGCTGCGTTGCAGGCGTTCCTCAGGCTGGACAAGGACGAGCAGAACGCGGTGGCGTCGCAGGCGTGGTTCGACGGGCAGAACGGCACCTCGGCGATGGACACCGGCGCCACGGCCACCATCCTGCATTCGCGCAACAACGTGCTGAACGGCTATGATGGCACGACGGCCACCATGCCGGTGAACGCATCGGTGTTCAACAACGGCTCGCGCAAGTTCGAGACCGCGGAGGAAGTGTACGACAACCAGCTGTTCCTGCGCCCGGGCTTGCCCGAGTCAAGCAGCTGGACGTGGTTGTGGGCCAACTACGTCGCCGACGACCTGCGCGGCGTGTGGTGGTTCCCCATACACTGCAACGGCAACCGCCCCGATTCGCGGTCGTTCAAGATAGAGATATACCGCATGCTCGGCGACAAGGGCTTCGACGCCTGGGCCGAATTCGGGCGCAACGGAGGCGGCGGCGACCTGGCGAAGCTGCAGAAGCTTACCGGGTACGGCTCATTCAAGGAATGGCAGATGGCCAAGTGGGACGCCATCGAGGCCAACGAGGACAAGATCACCTACGTCGACTTCGATGACCTGGTGGACAAGTTCGAGACGGCGCTGAAGACCGACGCGGGCAAGGCCGACCGCAACCTCACGCAGATGAACGGCCTGCGCTCGCGCATGTACTTCTTGGCCAAGCGCATGACGAACGACTTCCGCTCGGGCGTGTACGAGGACAAGGTGCCCGTCACGCACATTCGCACCGCGGAGGACCTGCAGGCGATCGCCGACAACCCCTATGGCAGCTACGTGCTCGACAACGACATCAAGGTGTCGGGCATCGACGAGGCCGCGAACGGCCTCGTCGACATCGTGTTCATGGGCAAGCTGGACGGGCAGGGGCACCGCATCTATACGGAAGGCGAGTTGCTCCCCGCGCTCTTCGCAGGGGCAAAGCACGCCTACATCAAGAACCTGTCCCTCGAGGGCACCGCGATGCAGCTTCCGGCGAAGACGGTGAACAACACCGAGGTGGAGAACGTAAGCTACACGAAGTTCGAGCGGAACATATATACGGTCGACGACTTCGTGGGCATCGGCGACGACTTGCAGCGCGGTGTGGACACGTTCCATCTGATGGCCGACCTCGACTTCACGGAATGGTCTGCCGCTAATGAGGTAGCCGAGACACGGGCGGCTTCGGTGGTGTCGCAGCTCATGAGCGGCACGGCAACGAACCCGAAGGTGCTCAACGGCAACGGGCATACGATAACGGGCCTTGCAGGAGCGTCGCTGTTCGCCAACGTGCACAACGCCGACATCAACAACCTGACCATCCGAAACTGCAGCAACCTGCAGGATGCAGCGAGCGCTCAACAACATGGCATCCTCGCGCGCCGCTCCCTCAACTCGAAGTTCTCCGATTTGTTCTTCGACAATGTGCAGCTGCGCGGCAAGATGCGCATCGGGTTCGTGTCGGGCGACGACGGATGGATGGGTGTCAACGGCGTGACCGCCCAGGGGTCGCAGTTCAGGCGCATCCAGGTGACCAACGGCAAGCTGACCTGCGGCACCTCTGCGGTGAGCGCTCAGAGCGGATACGCGGGATTCATCACAGGGTGGATGCTCAACGGCTCTGTGGAAGACGTCTTCGTGCAAGGCAGCCTTGCCACCTATGGGGCTAAGTGCGGTGGCGTGGTAGGCGCGGTGAGGACATCGGCTCAGCTGAATCGCTGCGTCTCGAAGGTCGACCTGGGTATCGGCGTTGCTGGCGTTGCGACGAAGGTCGGCGTGCTGTTGGGCGACATCGAGGCGGAGAACTACGACGCCGCGAACACCCGAGTGTCCAACTGCGTTGGGCTAGGGCGGCCCACGCCAACGCAGAGCGGCTTCGACTTTCCGGCTAACGCTGGCTGGCGCCTTGCTGGCTATACAGCCGCGGGCGCTGGCAGCGCTTTCCAGAACTGCTACGAGGACGCGGCGTATAAGTATGGGCGGACTTTAGGGAAAGACGAGACGGCTGGCGTGTCATATGCGAGGAGCGTCATCCGCCTCCAGTTCCGCGATGAGCACAACAACCAGCTTACGGATATCCATACCTTTCCGAATCTGCGGAGCAAGGCGACGTATGGCGCATGGGGATTCAGCGATGACGTATGGGAGTTCGACCCCACCATCAACATAGGCTATCCGGTCTTGCGGTTCGAAGGTGACAAGCAGGCATTCTTCGACTATGACCTGGATTTCAAGCTAGATTACAAGAGCGAGAAGCTCTTGTTTGGGGGTTCGGACTTCGACCGGACGAAGGTGCGCGTCCACAACCTGCCGTATCGGGCATTGAAGGATGTTCCTGCTTCCAATATCGCGAAGGGGGACTGGCAGAACGCCATCTTCTCATCCAGCCCGACTCTCTTCTCGAGCGTTACCGAGAATCCTGACAGCATCGACCTTTCCGAGAAAATCGAGTACGAGAAGTTCCAGAACGACGAGACCGCATTCAAGGGCACCCGTTCGGTGAGCTTGTACTGTGATGCTGGCAGCATCGGCCTGGGCAAGCCCTACAGCTTCGAGAAGACGGTCGAGATTCCGCCGCGGCCCGAGATGGATTGCGCTGACCGCGTGCGCGGCGTGCGTGCGGGCACCGATGGCATGGGCGCCATCCACTTCGCGTCCATCGGCGTGTACAAGCCCTCCGACCTCGAGTACCGCCCGGTGACTGACGAAGGCGCGGGCGACGGCGCCGAGGCTACGGCGGACGATGCTGCCGCGACCGAGACCGCTTGGATTCCCATGACCGCCGCCGTCACGCCGGTGGTGCCGGGCACCTACGAGGTGCGCATTGCCGCCACCGACCACTCGTTTGCCTCCTACTCCAAGCAGGTCGTGGTGGAAGAGCGCGACCCCAGTTCGCTGAAGCACCCCTTGGTGCTCGATGCGAACGGCGGCAGCTGGGTCCAGGCCGACAAGATGCCCGTGGAATACGACACCACGGAGACGTTGGTGCTTCCGACGGGCTCTGACATCACGCGCGACGGGTATACGTTCAGCGGCTGGTACGAGAGCGACGACTTCAGCGGCTCGTCCGTTGCGCAGATCGACCCGGGCGAGGTCGAGCCCATCACGCTGTATGCGCGATGGAGTCCCAACACCTATGCGGTTAAGCTCAACCTTAGCGGCGGCGCGTTCGCCAGCGCGGCCGACGACGTCACGTCGTACGTGACGGGCACCGGAGCCGCGCTCGCTGCGCCCAGTCGCGCGGGTTACACGTTCGGCGGCTGGTTCGACAACGAGGCGTGCACGGGCAGCCAGGTCAGCTCCATCGGCGTGTTCGACTTCGGCGACAAGGAACTGTGGGCCAAGTGGAACCCGCTTACGTATACCGTTGCCCTCGAGCTGATGGGTGGCGAGCTCGTCGAAGGCCTGTCCGATACGCCTACCTATCAGACAGGCACGAGCATCGTCCTGCCCACTGCCGACGACATAACGCGCCTGGGCTATGCGTTTGCCGGCTGGTTCGACAATGCCGACTATGCCGGCTCGCCAGTGACGGTCATCACGGAGGCCGACTTCGGCGACAAGCAGTTCTGGGCCAAGTGGACGACCATCCTGTACGAGGTGTCGCTGGAAAAGAACCAGGGCACGCTGAAGGTGGGCGAGCAGGACGTGTTCAGCTACCAGTACGGCTTCGGCGTGACGCTGCCCGAACTGGAGCGCGGCGGATACACGTTCGAGGGGTGGTATGCCAGCGATGACTTCTCGGGAGACCCGGTGGGGGCCATCGGGGCGGACGAGATGGGTGACAAGCAGTTCTGGGCTAAGTGGACGCCGATCACCTATACGGTCGTCTACAACATGGGCTCCGACCACAAAGGCGACGTGCCGCCCGACACCATAGACCTGAGCGCCTACGAGAGCTACACCGCAGGCACCGCGCTCGCGCTGCCGACGGCTGATACCGTGGCGTGGGAAGGGCACACCTTTGCGGGGTGGTACGACGATGCCGAGTTCGCGAACAGCCCGATGACCGAGATAAGCGCTGGCAGCTATGGCGACATTACCCTGTATGCTCGCTGGGCCGGCGATGCTTGCGTGCTGGCCTTCCATGGGAACGGCGGCGCGTTTGCCACGGCTCCGCAGACCATCTACGAGTTCGGTGAAGGGGGCGCCCAAGAAGGCAGCACGGTGGCGCTGCCCAGCGCGGCAGACATAACGCGCGGCGGCTACACCTTCGAGGGCTGGTACGACAATGCCGACTTCAACGGCCAGCCGCTTGAGAGCGTGGAGCTGAGGCGGGGCAACATCGACCTGTTCGCGAAGTGGACGGCCGTGGAGTACGGCATAGCCTATGAGCTGAACGGTGGCGCATGGGCTTCGGGGTACGCGGCGCCCAGCAGCTATACCGTCGACGGGGGCGAGGTGCTTCTGCCTGGGTCGGCCGATGTGGTGCGCGATGGCTTCACGTTCAAGGGCTGGTACGACAATGCGGCGCTTTCGGGCACGGCGGTGAGCCGAGTGAGCGCGGGCGAGACCGGCGACAAGGCGTTCTATGCCAGCTGGCAGGCGGGCGAGGTTACCGACCCTGACAACCCGGACGGACCTGACAACCCTGACAATCCTGGCGGTTCTGACGATTCGGCGCTGAAGATAATATCGCTGGTGATAGGCAGCATGGTAGACAGCCCTGTTGTGTGGGACGAGACGGGCTACGCGCGCATCGAGCTCCCCCGCGATAAGATGCCCACCAAGAAAGAGGACTTCAGCATCGTGGTGCCGCAGGGCGTGGTGGTGCAATCCATCGCGAAGCGCGAGCGGCTGATCGTGCAGCGGCTGGCGGCGCTACTGGGCGCGGCCGA
This sequence comes from uncultured Eggerthellaceae bacterium, assembly GCA_910588095.1. Lineage (GTDB taxonomy): Bacteria > Actinomycetota > Coriobacteriia > Coriobacteriales > Eggerthellaceae > D16-63. The sequence goes on along the minus strand of CAJUQH010000008.1, from coordinate 32,893 downwards.
TAACGAGTCGGACATATGGGACATCATGCTACAGAGCGCCGACGAGCCTACCCTGCAGAAGCGCTATACCTTGGAGGTCGTGCCGCTGGATGGTGACAGCCCGGACAACCCGCCCGTGACGCCGCCCGATGGCGATGGCGACACCCCAGGTGGGGATGACAACCCGGGCGGCGACGACAGGCCCGGCGGGAACACCCCAGGGGGCAACAACCCGGGCAACAACAACCCAGGCGGCAGCAACGGTGGCGGCGCTTCGGGTGACGGCAGCAACGGCGGCAGCGGTGGCGGCTCTAAGCTGGCCGCCACGGGCGACAACCCCACCTCGTTGGCTACGTTGCTGGCCATGGTGAGCCTCTTCTCTGCGTTGCTGGCTGCCGCTGCGTTCCGCCGCAGCAAGCTGGAAGGCTGATTCGAAGCTGAGGGGCAGGATGCGCTGCGCCGCATCCTGACTTCCGATACCGCGCTGCAAGCCCGGCTACAAACCCGTTACAGGCTGCTCAAGGCGCCCACTGCGGCGCCTGGCCTCCCGTAAACTCCCATGCGGGCGCATGGGCGCCTGCGAATGACAACAGGCATCTTCCACAAGGAGGCTTTCATGAGCATACAGAAAGTGACCGTCGCTGGGGGCGGTGTGCTGGGCAGCCAGATAACATTGCAAAGCGCCTACAAGGGCTTTCAGGTGACCATGTGGTTGCGCAGCGAGGACTCTATCGAGCGCACGCGCCCGAAGCTGGAGCGGCTGCGGGGCATCTACAGGCAGTCGCTGGAGGCGCTCAAGACCGACCCTTCGGCGTTCTGCCGCGGCCTGACCGATGCGCCCGACGTGCCGGCGCACGAGCTGGACGAGCTTATCGCCCAGGTGGACGCCGCGTGCGACAGCCTGGTGCTCACCACCAGCGCCGAGCAGGCGTTCGGCGATGCCGACCTGGTCATAGAGGCCATCGCCGAGGTCATCGACGAAAAGGACGCCTTCTACACGTCCATCAAGGACCTGCTGCCCGAGCGCACCATCCTGTGCACCAATTCCTCGACGCTGCTGCCCAGCGCCATGGCGGGCTTCACTGGGCGGCCCGACAAGTTCCTGGCGCTGCACTTCGCCAACAACATCTGGAAGCAGAACACGGCCGAGGTCATGGGCTCGTCGCAGACCAGCCCCGACGCCTTCCAGGCGGTGGTCGCCTTCGCGCGGGCCATTGGCATGATACCGCTGGAGCTGAAGAAGGAGCAGCCGGGCTACCTGCTCAACAGCATGCTGGTGCCGTTCCTGAATGCGGCTGAGGCGCTGCTGGCCAACGATGTGGCCGACGTGGAGACCATCGACAAGGCGTGGACGTTGGGCACGGGCGCTCCGCTGGGGCCCTTCCGCATCTTGGATATCGTGGGGCTTGCCACGGCATACAACATCGTGGCTGCCAGCCCTGCCGCCAAAGAGCCGGGCAGCACGGCCGCGCGCATCGCCACATTGCTGAAGCAGCGCATCGACGAGGGCAAGACCGGAATCAACGCTGGCGAGGGCTTCTACAAGTACGACTAGGTTGCGTGGGTGCCGCTTGCGACGATGCGATGATGCCGATGCTTGCCAAGTGGTGAGCACGTGAGCAAGGGCGTGGGCCGTGAGCAGAGGGCACTGTTCACATGGCGGCGAGAGGATGGTTGACGAGGTTGTCCTGCGGACAGTGCCCGGTTCACGGTCTTTCATGAAGACCGTGTAACAAGTTCGCGCAACCCTTGCATGGGCTTGCGCAGAGGCCTAGGCTGGGAGCCGTTACCGGTCTCGCATCGCGAAAGGAAGCGCCATCCATCATGGCAGAGATATTGGAAGCAGCCATGCTCCTATGCTTCGGGCTCTCGTGGCCCCTGAACGCCTACAAAGGGTTCCACGCCCGCACCGCCGCGGGCACGAGCTGGCAGTTCATCGCCCTCATAACGGCGGGCTACCTGGCGGGCATCGCCGCCAAGCTGGTCACGGGCAACGTGACATGGGTTCTGGCGGTCTACGTGGTGAACCTGGTGTGCTTGGGTGTCAACTGGGCAGTGTACTTCCGCAACCGACGGCTTGATGCGGCAGGCCTTGGGGCGTGCAGCCACGAGACGGTGCGTCCGGCGGCCTAGGCTGAGGGCTTCCCTATGAAGGCCAGCCGCAAGGCGCCTGAGCGCGTGGCTCACCCGCTCAGGCCGGTGTTCGACCAGCGCTCAAGGGTGCTGGTGCTGGGCACCATGCCTTCGCCCAAGTCGCGCGAAACGGGCTTCTATTACAACCACCCGCAGAACCGCTTCTGGAAGGTCATGGCCGCGCTGTTCGACGAGCCGCTTCCGGCGTCCAACGACGAGAAGCGGGCGTTGGCCCTGCGCCACGGCATCGCGCTGTGGGACGTGCTGGCGGAATGCTCCATCGAAGGAGCGGCCGACGGCACCATCGCCGAATGCGTGCCAAACGACCTGCGCCTTATCTTGGATCAGGCGCAGGTCGAGGCCGTCTTCTGCACGGGCGCGAAGGCGACGGAGCTCTACCGGAAGCACTGCGAGCCCGTCACCGGCCGCCCGGCCGTACGGCTGCCCTCGACGAGCCCGGCCAACGCCGGCACGTCGTTGGAGCAGCTGGTGGAGGCGTATCGCGCCATCGTGCCCTTCACGCGATAGGGGCCGCCCGCTCTGGCCCCTATCGCAGCTGCTGGGGCCGCTAGAGCTCGCGCTGCTCGTAGAGCCGGGCTGCCAGAAGCGCGCTCGCCCCATAGAGCGACAGCGCCACCACCGCGCCCACTGCCATGACCATCATGATGCTGCCGCTGGTCAGCACTGCATCCAGGCCGATGGTGTCCAATCCGGTGCCCAGGAGGCCTGCTACGGCCGAAAGGGCCAGCAGCATGACCACTGGCACGAGCCGGGTGCCCTTGGTCATGCCGAAGCGCATGATGAGCGGCAGCGTCACGGCGGCGCTCAGCAGTATGATCAGGCTCACCGCCACCACCGCAACCACCAGCATCTCCGGCGTGGTCACGCCCAACAGCAGCCCCTCGGGCACCATTCCGGCGGGCAGCGCCCCAGCCACTGCGCCTATCAGCAGCCCCGCGGCCAGCGCGAGCACCATCGCGCAGCCGGTCAAAGCCAGCATGCTGGCGTAGCGGCCGTAAGCCACCTGGCGGCGCGTCAGCGGCAGCGTCAGCCGGAACTGCTCCCAGCCGCCCTGCTCATCGTATGCCGATATGCTGAACAGGTACATGAACGGCACCATGGCTCCCATGCAGGCCACCGCGGCTATGAGCGTGTCGGTGCCCACGGCGATGAACGCCGAAACGAACAGCGTTATGCCCAGCAGCGCGCCGAACGAGTTGCGGGCGGTTATCAGGTCGGAGAACACCATAGCTTTCATAGGGCCGCTCCTTTCAACATGAGCGTCATGTAATCCTCGATGGAGGCGCGGTCGACAGGTAGGGCAGGGAACGCCTGCGCGAAGGCGAAGCGGTCGGGTACCAGCACGTCGATGCCCATGCTGCGGTGCAGCGCCCGCAGGCCACTGAGATCGAACGAGCCCTGGTCGCGCAGCGCTTCCACATCGGCTGTGCGGCACCGGGCGATGCCGGCTTGGTCGCAGATGGCGTCCTTCGGCATGCTGAACATCAGGCGCCCCTCGTCGATGCACGTTATCTGGTCGGCTATCTTCTCGAGGTCGGTGGTTATGTGGGACGACATGAGCACGGCATGGCCGTCTTGCTCCATGAAGCGGCGCAGCAGGTCCAGCACCTCGTCGCGGGCCAGAGGGTCCAGCCCGGCGGTGGCCTCGTCCAGCACCAGCAGTTCGGGGCGGTGGGCCAGCGCGAAGGCCAGCGACAGCTTCATGCCCATGCCGCGCGAAAGGTCCTTCACCAGCTTCTTGGGCGCTAGCTTGAATTGGTCGCAGAGTTGCTCGAAGATCGCGGCATCCCAGCGCGGGTAGGCCGCGCGGCCTAAGGTGCCCACGTCGCGCACCTTCATGCTGACGGGGAAGGGGCAGGCGTCCAGCACCACGCCGACGCGCTGCTTCAACGCGGCCAGGGCGGAGCTGGCGGTGTGCGGGTCGTGGCCCAGAAGCTCGACGGTGCCGCCGTCGGGGGCTATCATGCCCAGGATGGCCTTGAGCGTGGTGGTCTTGCCGGCACCGTTGGAGCCGATGAGCCCCACCACCGTGCCCGCAGGCACCGACAGCGTTATGTCCTCGAGGGCGAAGCCGTCGTAGCGCTTGGCCAGCCCCTCTGTTCGTATGAGTTGTTCCATGATGCTCCCTTGCGTGTTGCAGCGCTAGCCCTCTATGAGCAGGTCCAGCATCTCGTGCAGCTCCGGCGCGGTCACGCCGGCTGCTTCCGCATCGGCCACGGCCTGTTCTAGCAGGCGCTCGACCTGGCGCAGCCGTTCCTCACGCAGCAGCTCCAGGTTGCCGCCGGAAACGAACGTGCCCTTGCCTTGCACGGTGCTGACGAAGCCCGCTTCCTCCAGCTCGGCGTAGGCGCGCTTCGTGGTTATCACGCTTATACGCAGATCGTTCGCCAGGGCGCGGATGCTCGGGAGCAGCGTGCCCTCGGCCAGTTCACCAGCCAAGATGGCGTTCTTGATCTGCTGCGCTATCTGCTCATAGATTGGGGATGCGCTCGAGTTCGAAACGATTATCTCCAAGGTTCCTCTTTCCACGGGGGCGCCGCCGCGCGCCCGCCTTTGCGCCAGCGAGCAGGCGTCCCTGCAGCTGGCAATAGTGTATATACGCTACATGTACACTATATATACACTTATACACACTTGTCAAGAGGAGAGAATGCAGCGGCGCAAAGCGCAAGAAGGTCCCGCGTCGGAGCGGGCATGTTGGCCATTCCCCTTGTCTGACATGCGGTGGCACTGGTTTCCATCGTTCTGCTTACGGCTGCGCTGCGGCGCCCGTGCTGGCCGTGTTGCGTCCTACAATCGAAGGCGAGCGTCACGCAGGCAGAGGGTGCAGGCAGAAGGCGAGCAGAGCCATGGATCGCGAGCGTGAGATAGTCAAGGGCAGTGCCATCGGCATCGTGGGCAACATGGTGCTCGTAGCCTTCAAGCTGGTGGTGGGCTTCGCATCGCATTCCATCGCCATCGTGCTCGACGGCGTGAACAACGCCACCGACGCGTTGTCCTCTGTGGTCACCATCGTGGGCACGAAGCTGGCTGGCCGGCGTCCCGACGCGCGGCATCCCTTCGGCTATGGGCGCGTGGAGTACCTGACTTCGGTGGTCATCGCCGTCATCATCCTTGCCGCTGGCCTGATGTCGTTGAAGGAATCGGTGGTGAAGATCGTGCATCCCGGCACGCCCAGCTACTCCGCCATCGCCATCGTCGTCATCGTGGTGGCCATCCTTGCCAAGGTGGCGCTCGGATTCTGCTTCAAGCATTACGGCGACAAGACCCGTTGCGAGGCGCTTATCGCGTCGGGCGTCGATTCCAACTACGATGCCGTGCTGTCGGCCGGCACGTTGGTGGTGGCCTTGACCCAGAACCTGTGGGGCATCAACATCGACGGCATAGTGGGCCTGGTCATATCGCTGGTGGTGTGCAAGGCAGGCATCGACGTGCTGCGCGACGCGCTGGGGCCCATCATCGGGCAGCCCGAAGACAAGGCGCTCGTGGGTGCCATCGAGCAGTACGCGCTGTCGTTTCCTGAGGTGGAAGGCGTGTGCGACGTGGTGCTGGACGACTTCGGACCGCACCGCACCCTCGGGCTCGTGCGGGTGGCGGTGCCCGACGACCTGACGGCGCGCCAAGTGGGAGTGCTCACCCGCCGCGTCGCCGAGGGGCTGCGGCGCAAGCTCGGCGTCCTGGCGATGGTGGGCATCTGCGCCGAGAACACCACCGACGAGTTCGCCCCCATGGAAGCGGCGCTTCGCGAGCTGGTGGAAGGCGAGCCCGCCGTGTTGCAGTGTCACGGCTTCTACGTGGATGGCCAGGCCAAGGTGTGCTACTTCGACCTGGTGGTGAACTTCGAGGCCGACCGCCAGGCGGTCGAGCGTGCCATGGTGGCCGCCATGAAGGAGAAGTTCCCGGGCTACGAGTACAACGTGCAGGTGGACGCCGACTACGAGCAGTGCGCGAACGGGGGACGCACTGCTCGCGCCTAAAGGGCGAAGCAAGGCACGACGCCACCAGTGGCGTTAGCCCAGTTGGCGCTCCGCGTGCCATCGGTGTGCACTGTTCCGAACTTCCCTTCCCCGTTCACGCGAGCAGAGCGCACCCACCAGTGGGTATTCACGCCGTTCGATTGCTTTATCGCAAGGTCGTTGTAGCCGTCTTGCCCCTCGAACAAAGCGAAAGACTGGTACTGGAAGCAGTCCGGGCCCTTCTCGTCTGCATTGAAGTTCGAGAACGGCAATCCATAGACCTCGAACATGCTCGGAATGAACACCTTCTCCCTCGTTTGCTGCAGCACATGGCTGTTATATGGCTGCTGCCTCTTCTCAACCTCGACTATGCCCGTAGACGCATCTCTCAGGCCCGACCCCAATGCGCTGAAGAAAGTGCTTTGCAGATACGTGCTCAAAGATGCTGCAGCCCAGCCTCCTGAAGTATCTGAGCTCGTATGCAGCTGCTTGATCTCGTATATGTCCCTCCACCCGAACGTGAGGCCGGCGTAGGTGCGCCCGTCGGTGGGGGTCGAGAGCTTGTCCTGGCGAAGGCCGAGGATCTGCACGTCGTGGTAGGCGGCGCCCACCTTCACGCGCGCGTTGGTCTTGTTGCGCTCGTCTTCGTACATGAGGTGCTTGTAGAGCCACCAGTATCCCGAGTCGTAGCCGCGGGACGCTATGTCGTTGGCGGCTTCCTTGATGTCGGCCAGCCCGAAGGGGTTGGCCGCATCGTAGGGTATGTACATGTCCTCGGTGCAGGCGCCAGAGGAATCCAGCTGCCCTGTGCCGTAGGGGATGGCCCGGTAGGCGTAGGAGAGCACGGCCAGGTCCTTCGACTCAGGCTCGGGCCCTGCCGCCTCGTCTGACACGTAGGCGCCGTTCTCCTCCAGGTTCAGCCGGAACGAGGCGGGAAGGGAGCCTTCTGCCGGGATGACGAAGGCGGTCGCAGGGGCCAGGTCGTCCTTGCCGAGCGCGTCATCGAGGGCGAACGACACCGAGTTTCGCGAGGTGGGCGCGCCCTCTCCCACCTTCATGGTGACGAGGTCGGATGCCCTCACCTCAGCGTCCTTCGAGGCGCCCTCCTTGGCCTTGATGAGCGAGATGCCCGCACGTGACGCAGACGTGATGCCCTCTATCCCCACATCGCACTTCGACGCCGACTTGAACGACACGGGAGCGCCCTTCTTCGAGTCCACGTCGTAGGCGTCATCGAGGTCGCTCGGATTGGGCTGCTCTCCCACCGTGACGTCTCCTGTGGCCATGTCGTACTCGCCGAAGGTCACAGCCGCTGGCGTGTCCACCGACACCACGTAGGCCCACCTCGCCGTGAGCGTGGGCGCGCCCGCAATGCCGGGCAGCCTCGCGCAGTCGATGGACCAGGTTGTGCCCTCTTGGGAGACGAGGCCAGGCGCGCTCGACTCCCAGCCGAGGAAGCGCATGCCCGCCCGCACAGGGGCGGGGATCGCCACCTTGCCATCCTCCACCGTGAAGGTGCGGCCCTCTTCCCACCCGTCCTCGTTGAACGAGCCTGCCTCATCGCTCGTCGGGAAGCTGCCCAGGTCGAAGGAGACGGGGTAGGAGATAGCCTTCCAATGCGCATAGAGGGTCGTGTCCTCGGCCTTGTCCCAATTGCGCGCGCTTGCTCCTGCAGCCGTGTAATACTGCTTGCCGCCTGTCCTGTCGTCATACCAGCCCTCAAACTCGTAGCCAGTTCGGATAGGCGCTGTTGTCGGAATGGTCGGCATCGCCTCGCCATAGGTGGCAATCACGGAGCCAGATGGGCCCCCCGAGCCGTAATTGGCATCAAACGAAACCGTGTTAGGATGCGGTTCGAATACGGCATAGACGATAAATTGGCCGCCCGATGCATAACCATCAAAGTATTGTGAAGTGAACGCAGCCTTATCGCTGCCGTCCGTATTCCATCCTGCAAAAGCAAAGCCTGGGTCTGGCACAGCTGTGCCTGCCGCATAGCCTTTGCCATACTGGGTAGATATCTCGAAGCTAGCCCCATCGACTTTCACAAATGAGCGATTGTAGGCCGATTCAAAGTATGCGCGCTTCTCGTTAACGGTCGCCTCGAAGCCAGTGCCTACCGTACGTGTCTGGGAATAGGTGAAATGGCCACCAGCCTGAGCGATGCATGCATAGATAAAGGGATAAGCGCGCGGCTGAGGAGCCGAAGCAAGCTCGCCTTCGGACAGCGCCTCGCCAGAATCTTCTAAGAAAGGAACTACCGGACTCTTTTGGATAGAGAATCCGACAGATGCCCAAGGAGCCTCTGTGGCCATATCGCGCAATGCAACCGTAATAGCGAAAGTGTCGACCTCAGGCAGGCCGTCATCAGTTGTTGACAAGGCAATCATGGCGGTGATTTGGGCGCCAGCTTCGCTGGCTTGGCCTTCGCTGGGTCCTTCGGCTCCGGCAGCTTCACCGCTTTCACCCAAGATGACGGATGCAGCGGGCAGGCTCACGGTGGGGATAGCATGGAAGACATCAGGGCTGATGGAGGTCACGGTCGCTGGCGCGTTGATGGTGGTGAGCTTCGCGCAGGCCTCAAGGGCGCCAGCGGCTATGGTCGTGCAGCCCTCTCGGATGGTTATCTCGGTGGCTCCGGCTGGCACACGGAGCAGGGTTGTGAGGTCGGATGAGTACAGAAGACCATTCTCCGAGGCGAATGCTGCGCCGTCCTCCACGGAGATGGCATCCACCAGCGAGCAATGCGAGAACTTGCCAGGGTCTGCCACCTCCGCTTCCCTAGGAAGGAGGACGGCGCCCACCCTGCCCTCGGGAATGAGCAGGAGGCGGGTCTTGTCGGCGCTGTAGAGCGCGCCATCGAATGAGGCGTAGGTCGGGTTGCCTTCGGCGACGGCGACGCTCGCCACGTCGCTCGAGCGGAACGCGCGGTCGTCCACGTCGGACACGCTCGCAGGCAACGTGACAGAGGTCACGCCCGAGAGGTAGAAGGAGTAGGGGGCTATGGAGGCAAGGGTGTATTCCGAGTCCGCATAGGCAACGGATTCAGGGAGGGTGAGATTGGCGACGCCAGCTTCGCTGGTGTGGCTTTCATCGGATCCTTCGGCTCCGGCAGCTTCGCTGCCTTCGCTCAGAATGACGGAGGGGGTGACGCCGACGAGCTCTACATGGGATTCGCCCGTGACGGCGAATGTGAGGCCGTCGACCGTGAAGGAGCCGATGACCGGTTCGCTGTCACGGGCAACATCGGAGTTGATGAAGTTGGAAGGCGCACCGGCAAGCCCCGATGCCAAAGTCAGTGGTTTTGTATCGGCGGACCCTTCGACTTCGCCGTCTTCGGCGGCTCCGCTCAGGGTGACGGAGAAGCCAGAAGCTTCGGTCGAGGGGCCCGATGGGGGTTGAGGCGAAGTTGGCACCTCTGAGCCGAATGCCCCCTCGGACCTCTCGGCCCCAGAGTGCCCATCTTCTGCGAATGCCGAAATAGGCACGAGGGCAAGCGAAAGCAGTGCTGCGACAAGGCAGACATATATCTTGCGTGCGAATGAGGCGGACGTTCCCATGCGGCCGGCTCCTCCCGAGTATGTATGTTCCCGTCATACTGCGGAGGAGGCCGCGAACTCGCTGTTGCCCCTTCAAGGTGTTCTCGTCCCTGAAGCTGTTCTCGAAAAACGAGGAGGGCATCCACCACAGTGGCTAACCGCAAGATTGCGAACAACTCTGAATGCGCTTCAGAATACAGATCTTGATAGGCAGATGCCCTCTTTGTCCTGTATTGCAGAAACGCGCGATTGCAATTAGAGAAATGGCAATTCAGTATTCGGTTGTTCGCAATTCCCCTAGCGGGGAACCACGGTTAGCCAACTCGCAGTCTAGCAACCGCGCTCGCCGATGACAAGCAGAGATTTTCTGGAGGAAGCTCCTTGCGTGGCCATGCTCTAGAATAGGGCGGCAACCGTTTTCGACTTCCCGAAAGGCGCAACCATGGCAGAGCTGCAAGGCCGCAACATCGAAGGAGTGCTGTTCGACGCCGACGGCACGCTCATAGACACCTACGACATCATCCTGCGCTCCATGGACCACGTGCTCAACGAGGTGCATGGCTTCGGGCTGACCGACGCGGAGCTCATGGCCGGGGTGGGCACGCCGCTGCGTGACCAGATGCGCGGGTTCGCCCGCGGCGACGAGGCGCTGGCAGCCGAGCTTTCGGAGGCTTACCGCCAGCACAACGACGCCATCCACGACGAGGGCATAAGCGCCTTCCCCGACACGCGGGCCGCGCTCGAGCGCCTGGCTGCGGCAGGGTTCTGCATGGGCGTGGTCACGTCGAAGCGCCACGAGATGGCGGCGCTCGGGCTGGAGCTTTCGGGCATCAGCAGCTTCTTCGACGTGCTCATCGGCTATGACGACTTCCCCGAGTGCAAGCCGCTGCCCGGGCCGGTGCTGCACGGGTGCGAGCGCTTGGGGCTGCCGCCGAGCGCGTGCCTGTACGTGGGCGACAGCCCCTTCGACATGCAGGCAGGCAACGCCGCCGGTTGCCTGACCGTGGCGGCGCTGTGGGGCATGTTCCCGCGCGAGGCGTTGGCAGCCGAGAGCCCGGCGCTCGAATGCGCCTCGCTCACCCAGCTGGCCGACCTGCTGGGGGCGTGATCGAGCCGATGGGCAACCGCGCGTCGTCTCGGATGCTTCAATTTTTCGTTCTTGACGGTGCCCGCTCTAGTGCGCTAGAGTGCATCCTAATCAAATAGCTCGAAACCGTTGAGGCGAAGGTAAAGCCTACCGGGCACTTACAGAGAGCGGGCGATGCTGAGAATCCCGCAGAACGCCAGTAGGCAAATGGGTCGCCGAGGGAAAGGGGAAAGGGCCTGTGTTCTAGGCCCGAGTATCTGGACCGTGAGCCCGCGTTAGAGGCAGGGTGGGTGATAGCCCATCCATGAGTGGGGCGGAAGCGCAAGCTTCTGGCCAATCAAAGGTGGCACCGCAGGTTACGAAAAGCCTGTCCTTTGAAGTCTTGAGAGATCAAGGCTCCAAGGACGGGCTTTTTTGATTTGCTGCAAGTTGATGCGACTTCGGGCGAGTTTGAGAAGGCAGGTGGCCGGATGCCGTCCGGCCCACGAGAAAGGGAACCGCCATGGAAGAAGCAACGAAGAATCGCACGCCGCGCACGGTCGCCAGCCAAGGTGCCGCAACCCGAGCCGCCGACTCGACGGAGTCTGTGAAGAAGAGAGCCGTCGTTGGAACCGAGCAGGGGAAAGGCTTGACCACTCAGGACCTCATCTTGATTGCCGTGCTGTTGGCGGCAGGTGCTGTGCTGAAGCTCACGGTAGCCAGCTTCCTGTCCTTCGCGGGCATGAAGCCGAACTTCGTGATTGCCATGTACTGCCTTGCCATCATCCTCACGCGTCCGAACGTGGGCCAGTCGCTGGTCATTGGCCTGTTGGCGGGCATCATGTGCCAGATTCCCATGCTGAACGCCACGCCATTGGTGAACATTCCTTCCGAGATGCTGGGTGCGTTGGCGTGCGGCCTGCTCGTCCACGTGCCTATGAAGATTGCAGGCAAGGTCGACATCAACCCCTTCGTGAACACCTTCCTCTCGACGGTGGTTTCGGGCTACACCTTCGCCGTCATAGTCGGCCTCATGAACGGGCTCGCCCTGCCGGTCGTCTTCGTCACCTACGCCGTCATGGTGTTCGGGACCGCCCTGTTCAATTCGGTGCTCGTTCAGATCCTCACGCCGCTGCTGCGCAAGGTGCTGAAGCGCTAGCGGCGAGGCTGGCTTTGACGAGAACAGGAGCGACGCCATGATTGAGATAGAAGACCTGACCTTCCAGTATCGGGAATCCGACGCGCCGGTCATCGAGGATATGAGCCTCTCCATTCCTTCGGGGGCCTTCGCCGGCATCATCGGGGCTGCCGGTTCGGGGAAGTCGACGCTCACCTACGCGCTGAACGGCATCGTGCCCCATTGCTATCCGGGCGATTTCTATGGCTCGGTGCGCATCGACGGCAACGACACCTGCGACACCACCCTCACGGACCTCTCCCAGATGGTGGGCAGCGTCTGCCAGGACATCGATTCGCAGTTCGTATCGGCTGTCGTGGAAGACGAGATGCTGTACGGGCTGGAGAACTACGGAGTGCCCCATGATCAGATCGAGGGGAGGGTGCAGGAGGCGCTGGAGGCCATGGGCATCGCCGATCTGCGCCAACGGCTGATCGCCAGCTTGTCGGGTGGCCAGAAGCAGAAGGTGGCCATCGCCTCCATCCTGGCGCTGCGGCCTTCGGTGCTGGTGCTGGACGAGCCCACCGCCGAGCTCGACCCTGCCAGCTCGCGCAACGTGTTCGCCTTGCTCTCCCATTACGCCGAGGCCCACGGCACCACCGTCGTGGTGGTCGAGCAGAAGATCGCACTGCTCTCGGAATTCGCCGACCTGCTGGTGGTCGTGGAGGCCGGCCGCATCCGGTTCGCTGGCGCGCCGGAAGAGGTGCTGGCCCATTCCGAGGAGCTGCTGGAGATCGGCGTGAACTGCCCCCGCTGCACCACGCTGATGAACCGGCTCGCAGCAGGCGGCCTCTACGCAGGGCCGGTATGCACCGACATCCCTTCTGCCTGCCGTGCCCTTTGCGAGGTGGCAGCATGATAGAGTTTCTTGATGTGCACGCATCCTACGATGGGACGACTCCCATCCTCAAGGGCATCGACCTGACCATCGAAGATGGCGAGTTCGTTGCTTTCGTGGGCACGAACGGCGCAGGGAAGTCGACGGCCATGCGCCTGGTCAATGGACTGCTGAAGCCAGACCGTGGCGCCGTGCTGATTAACGGCGTGCCCACCACGCAGCTGAAGACCAGCGAGCTTGCGCGCCGGGTGGGCTTTCTCTTCCAGAACCCCGACAGGCAGATATGCTCGAGCACCGTGCGCGACGAGCTGCTGTTCGGCTTTCGGGCGGTGGGGCGCCTTGACAACGAGGCTCGGCGTCGGGTGGACCAGATCATCGAGGAGTTCCGCTTCGACGGGGATGCCGACCCGTTCCTGCTGAACCGGGGCACGCGGCAGCTGCTGGCCTTGGCATCCATCGTGGTGCTGGCTCCCCCTGTCGTCGTGCTCGACGAGCCCACCACGGGGCTCGACTTCTGCGAATGCGTGAAGGTGATGGGCATCATCTCGCAGCTGCACCGCGCAGGCACCACGGTAATCATGGTGTGCCACGACATGGAGGTGGTGGCCGACTTCGCCGAGCGCGTGGTGGTCATGACCGACGGGCGCGTGGTGGACCAAGGCCCTACCTTCGACGTGCTGCGCAGCCGGAAGACCTTGGACGAGGCTGACCTGGTGCCGCCGCAGATGGTGGACTTGTCTCTGCTGCTTCCCGTCATGGCCCCGCGCTTTGCCGGCACATCGGTGGCCACGGCGAACACGCTTGCCGAGATGCAGGCCGCCATCGAGGATGTCGCGGCCGACGGCGCTGCCGCCATGGCCGTTAGCGAGAAAGATGCCTTTGACGATGCGCCCTTCCAGGGCAGCGAGCGAAAGGAGCGCTAGATGGACGGATTCCTGGAATACGTGCCGGGGGATTCCTTCCTGCACAGGCTGAATCCCGTCACGAAGATCGCGTTTGCGATCATGTTCGCCATCGCCTGCTTCTGTACGGGCAACCTGGTGTTCCTGTGCCTGATGCTGGCCTTGGGGCTGGCGTTGGCGGCATCATGCTCGATGATGCGCCAGACCTTGGGGCTGATGAAAGCGGTGCTTGCTTTTTCGCTGGTGTTGGCCGTGCTGCTGTTGCTGACGACGCCGAAGGGCGATTTGCTGGTGGAGTTGCCGTGGGGGTACATCGGCAGCGATTCGATCCTGGCGGCTGTCGTCACGGTGATAAGGCTCGAGGCTGCGGCCATCCCCCTGTTCCTGACGTTCTATGTGACGAAGATGACCGACCTGTCGAACTCCTTCGTGAAGGTGCTGCACGTGCCTTACCGCTATGCGTTCACATTCGCGTCCACCGTGCATTTCATCCCGGTGTTCATGAACGACATGAGGGGGATCATGGAGGCGCAGACGGCTCGCGGCGTTGAGTTCGACCAGGGCGGCATGGTGCGCAAGATTCGCTTGATGGTGCCGCTGTGCGTGCCGCTGCTGGTAAGCTCGGTGCGCAAGACGAACAGCTCGGCTATCGCCGCCGAGGTGCGCGGCTTCAACCTGCGCACGCGCGAGAGTGGCTACAAGCGCTACCCCATGACCGGCGCCGACTGGGCCGTGATCGCCCTGGGCGTGGTCGTGCTTGCGGTTGCGATAGCCCTTGGCCTCCTATGACCCAGAGCCACGGGAGGGCGAAGCGAGTCAAGGGGCCAAGGGGCGAGTCAAGGAAGCGAGCCAAGGGGACGGCTCCTTGACTCGCTTCTTTGAGGGCACCACGCCCAAGGCTCCGTGGGGCGAGCCGGAATAGCCGGCCGCGTCCGCCGGCCGGCCGCCGTCCGGTAAAATGCCCATGCGGCGCTGTTTGGGCTGAGCATGGTCGCACCATGCCGAAAGCTGCGCCGCGATGAGGGGTTTCAGGAACGGGCGAAGGGAGGCCGCATGAGAAGGTTGGCAAGGTCCTTGCAGCTTGCGGGCGCGTGGGCTTCGTTCGCGGCGGGCTGCATAGGGATCTTCGTCCCGGTGCTCCCCACCACTCCGTTCCTGCTGCTTGCCGCGTTCCTCTTCGCGAGATCCTCCCCTCGCACGCACGCATGGCTGTGCTCCACGAAGGTGTACCGGCGCTACGTCGCCGCGTTCAAGCAAGCCGGAGGCATTCCGCTTTCCACGAAGATCCGGATAGTCGGCGTCTCGTACGCCATGATGGGCGTCAGCGCGCTGGTCGTCCAGAAGCCGCTGGTGTGGGCGGTCCTGGGGTGCGTGGCCGTCTTCCTCCTGTATCTGATGGCCGTCCGCATTCCGACCATCGAGCAGAAGCGCGTCGATCGAGTCCGGGTAGAAGACGTGGCCTGAGTCACGGCAAGCCACCAAGAGCGCCGGCGCCGCAGCCATGGCGCACATGGCTCACCAGAAGGTCGCAGCCATGGAAGCGACGAGATCCCCGCTCTCCCCGTGCGGCGGGAGCAGCTATCAGAACCGTGTCGGAGCTGGGCGGTAGACCGCATCTTCGACGAGCCGCTGGCCGCGATGCTGCCTGCCTCTCATCATGGCCAAGCTTCGCTTCAAGCATGCTGAGCGCCTGTTTTCTCGCACCGGACATTTCGAAACGCGCTGGATGCAAGGATGCAACAAAGGCGACACGAACGTGAAACATACGCACGATAACCTTCTTTCGGTTGAATGTGAAAGAAGGTGAGCATGCAAGAGGTGTCATTCGATGCGACCCGCGTGGGCGGCGCACCCTTCGGACGCGGATGCGGTGCGCGGCAGCGTAGCGCCCTCGGGCGTGCGGGCTGCGATAGGCTGTGCGGAGCGCCCATCGAGGCGCGTTTGCGAGAGGGCGCGGTGAGGATTCCGTCGGGGTGCGCCATCGCAGCCATCATGGATCGCAGCGGCGCCCGGCACGACGGGTCGGACATCGTGAAGGCTATCGAGCTCATGCACGATCGGAGCAACGGACTCGGCGGCGGGTTCGCCGCCTATGGGATATACCCCGCCTACCAGGAGCTCTACGCGTTTCACGTGATGTACGAGAGCCGGGACGCTCGGGCCGAGGTGGAGGCGTACCTGGACACGTACTTCATGTGCGAGAAGCAGGAGCGCATCCCTACCGAGCCCGTCGCGTCCATCAAGAACCCTCCCGACCTGTGGCGCTACTTCGTCGCCCCACATACCATGCGCCTCAACATGAGTGGGGTCGATGAAGCGGAATACGTCATGCGCCATGTCGTCCGCATCAACAAGAACGTGGACGGGGCCTTCGTCGCCAGCTCCGGCAAGGACATGGGCGCGTTCAAGGGAGTTGGGTATCCCGAGGATATCGGCGCGTTCTACCGACTCGACGAGTATCGTGCGTGGGCGTGGACGGCGCACGGGCGCTTTCCCACCAACACGCCGGGCTGGTGGGGCGGGGCGCATCCGTTCACGCTCCTGAACTGGTCGGTCGTCCACAACGGCGAGGTGTCGAGCTACGACGCCAACCGCCGCTACGTGGAGCAGTTCGGCTACTCGTGCGAGCTTCAGACCGACACCGAGGTCATCACCTACCTGTTTGACCTGCTCTGTCGCCGCGGCGGGCTGTCCCCAGAGATGGCCGCGCATATCATGACGGCCCCGAGCTGGGATGCCATCGACCGCATGCCAGCCGAGGATGCCGCGTTCGAGACGGCCCTGCGCACGGTGTATGCCAGCGCGCTCGTCAACGGGCCCTTCTCGGTGATCTTGGGATCAGAGGAGGGCATCCTCGCCATCAACGACCGTCTCAAGCTGCGTGCCCTTATGGCAGGGGAGAAGGGCTCGATGGTGTACCTGGCCAGCGAGCAGGCTGCCATCGAGGCGGTGTGCCCCGACGCGGAGAACATCCGCCCGATCGAGGGAGGCGAGCCCTTTGTCGTGCAGCTCGACGAGGTGGCGCGCCGCCAGGACGACCACGGCGTCTGGAGCAGCCCGCGCCATGCGCCGCTGGCGCACGAGACCGGCGTGCTGCCGCGAAGAGAGGAGGGCCGCGGACTATGATCGACTTCGCTCTCCCGCGCTACCAGGTGCGCCGCGACGCTGAGGAATGCGTGGGCTGCGGCATCTGCGTGCGCGAGTGCGCCAATGGCGTGCACGTCGCCCGTTCGGGCGGAACGGCACCCAAAGCCGACCACCAGAAGTGCGTGAACTGCCTCCGTTGCGTGCTGACGTGCCCTACGCGTGCCCTGACGATCACGCGCTGGCCGCAGGTGGACGGCGGGTCGGCGGTGTGGACGCTCGAGTATCTGCAGGACATCGCCACTCAGGCCACGTCGGGCGGCGTGCTGCTCTCCTCCATGGGAAACCCGCTGCCATACCCGGTGTACTGGGATCATCTGCTGCTCAACGCGAGCCAAGTGACCAACCCCTCCATCGATCCCTTGCGCGAGCCGATGGAGACCCGCGTGTTCCTAGGCGGCCGCCCCGTGGCGCTCGAGATAGACGAGCGCGCGCGGACGCTTCGGTCTCCCTTGCCCCCGCAGGTGAAGCTCGACGTGCCGATCATGTTCTCCGCCATGAGCTTCGGCTCGGTGTCGCTCAACACCCAGCGAGCGCTCGCCATGGCGGCGTGCGAGCTCGGCACGCTGTTCAACGTCGGAGAAGGCGGGCTTCACCGCGACCTCGAGCGCTACGCCGACCACGCGGTGGTCCAGGTGGCCTCGGGCCGGTTCGGGGTGGATCCCCGCTACCTCAACGCTGGGGCCATGGTGGAGATAAAGATCGGCCAAGGGGCGAAGCCCGGCATCGGAGGGCATCTGCCCGGTGAGAAGATCACGGCCGAGGTGTCGCGCACGCGCATGATCCCCGAGGGCGCGGACGCCATCTCGCCGGCGCCCCATCACGACATCTACTCGATTGAGGACCTGCGCCAGCTCGTCTTCTCGTTGAAGGAGGCCACGCGCTATGAGAAGCCTGTGGCGGTGAAGATAGCGGCGGTCCACAACGCCGCCGCCATCGCGAGCGGCATGGCGCGCGCCGGCGCGGAGGTCATCGTGGTCGACGGGTTCCGCGGCGGCACGGGAGCAGCGCCGAAGCGCATCCGCGACAACGTGGGCGTGCCAGTCGAGCTCGCGCTTGCCGCCATCGACCAGCGCCTGCGCGACGAGGGAATCCGCTCGACGGTGAGCGTGGTGGCGAGCGGGTCGATCCGCAGTTCGGCCGACGTGGTGCGCGCCATCGCGCTCGGTGCCGACGCGGTGTCGTGCGGAAGCGCTCCGCTCATCGCGCTGGGCTGCCACCAGTGCGGCGACTGCGCACGCGGAAGGTGCAACTGGGGCATCGCGACGCAACGCCCCGAGCTGATCGAGCGCCTCGACCCCGATGAGGGGGCCGAGCGCGTGGTCAACCTGGTGCGCGCCTGGACGCACGAGATCCAGGAGATGATGGGCGGCATGGGCATCAACGCAGTCGATAGCTTGCGGGGCAACCGCCTCATGCTGCGGGGTGTCGGCCTCACCGACCGCGAGCTCGACATTCTGGGGGTGAAGCATGCAGGTGAATGATTCGAGGGCGCTTGTGGGCACGGCCTCGGCGGCGTCCGCCGCAAATAAGCAGGAAGGCGCGCAATCGTGCCCATCTGGCTTTGCGCCTGCGGAGCGCGTGACGCTCGGCGCGCTTCACTTCAAGGAGGCGAACGAGCAGGTGCGACAGGCGCTCGATCGGGTGGATGACGTCGCGCTCGAGGATGTGCGGGCCCAGCGCTACCTGGGCTGCGCACTGCCTGCGGGCAAGCGCCTGCGAATTCATGGGACTCCCGGCAACGACCTCGCCTGCTTCATGGACGGCGGCACCGTCGAGGTGCTCGGAAATGCGCAGGATCAGGTGGGCAACACGATGAACGCCGGCGAGGTGATCGTGCACGGCCGCTGCGGTGATGCGGCCGGCTACGCGATGCGCGGCGGGCGCGTGTTCATCCGCGATGGTTGCGGCTGGCGTGCGGGCATCCACATGAAGGCCTACGACGCACGACAGCCCGTCGTGGTGGTCGGCAAGGACGCGGGAAGCTTCCTCGGCGAGTACATGGCGGGCGGCGTCTTCGTGGTGCTCGGCGAAACAGGCGACTACCTTGCGCGCGGCATGCACGGCGGCGTCATCTACCTGAAGAATCCGCCGCGCGCAGGCGCGCTGTCGGATGAGGTCGTGCTCTCGCGCGTCGACGACGCCGACCTGGCCGTCCTTGCGCCCTTGCTCGCGGAGTACGACCGCCTGTTCGCCTCTGAGCTGGGATATCGCGTGAGCGCCGAGGCGCCTGAGTTCTTCCGCGTTACCCCTGCCTCATCTCGTCCTTACGCGAGCATGTACGTTCGCTGATCGGAAGCCTGCCAAACGAAGGAAAGGAAAGTGCTGGCATGAACGTTTCGGAGGAATTCGGAAGCCTGGTGTTCGACGACCGCGCCATGAAGGCAATGCTTCCGGCGAAGGTGTACCAGTCGCTGAGGAGGACCATTGACGAGGGAGCTCGCCTTGACCTGGGCGTAGCGAACGCGGTGGCCGCAGCCATGCGGGACTGGGCGGTCGCGCGCGGCGCCACCCATTACACGCACTGGTTCCAGCCGCTTACGGGCATCACCGCCGAGAAGCACGACAGCTTCATCGCCCCCTCGCCCGATGGCGGCGTGATCATGGAGTTCTCGGGTACGGAGCTGGTGAGGGGAGAGCCGGACGCGTCGTCGTTCCCCTCGGGCGGACTGCGCGCCACCTTCGAGGCGCGCGGCTACACGGCTTGGGATCCCACCAGCTACGCGTTCATCAAGGGATCGACGTTGTGCATCCCGACGGCGTTCTGCTCTTACACCGGCGATGCGCTCGACAAGAAGACGCCGCTGCTGCGTTCGATGGAGGCGCTCAACCGCCAGGCGCTGCGCATCCTGCGCCTGTTCGGAAACGACGAGGTCAAGCGCGTGATCACCTCGGTGGGCCCCGAGCAGGAGTACTTCTTGGTCACCGAGGAGATGTACGAGCGCCGTCCCGACCTGCGCTTCACCGGCCGCACGCTGTTCGGCGCCAAGCCCCCGAAGGGCCAGCAGCTCGACGACCACTACTTCGGCGTCATCAAGCCGCGCGTGGCGGCGTTCATGGCCGACCTGAACGAAGAGCTGTGGAAGCTCGGGATCCTGGCGAAGACCGAGCACAACGAGGTCGCCCCTGCGCAGCATGAGCTGGCGCCCATCTACTCCACCACCAACATCGCCACTGACCATAATCAGCTGACGATGGAGATCATGCAGAGGGTGGCGTCGCGTCACGGGCTGGTCTGCCTGCTCCACGAGAAGCCCTTCGAGGGCGTGAACGGCAGCGGCAAGCACAACAACTGGTCCATCGGCACCGACACGGGCCAGAACCTGCTCGCGCCGGGCGACACCCCCTCCGAGAATGCGCAGTTCCTCCTGTTCCTCTGCGCCGTCATCAAGGCGGTGGACGACTACCAGGACCTGCTGCGCCTCTCGGTGGCCACGGCGGGCAACGACCATCGCCTCGGCGCGAACGAGGCGCCTCCTGCGGTCATCTCGATGTTCCTCGGCGATGAATTGACCGCCATCATGCACGCCATCGAGACCGACACTCCCTACGAG
Source organism: uncultured Eggerthellaceae bacterium (assembly GCA_910588095.1). Taxonomy (GTDB): domain Bacteria; phylum Actinomycetota; class Coriobacteriia; order Coriobacteriales; family Eggerthellaceae; genus D16-63. Next base: position 12,584 of record CAJUQH010000008.1, on the reverse strand, counting down.
GGCATGGAGCGGCGCAAGATGAAGCTCGGCGTCGACGTGCTGCCCCTGTTCAACTGCGACACCACCGACCGAAACCGCACGAGCCCCTTTGCCTTCACCGGCAACAAGTTCGAGTTCCGCATGCTCGGCTCGTCGAACTCCATCGCCTGTGCCAACATCATGCTGAACAGCGCGGTGGCGGAGAGCCTCAGGATCTACGCTGACCGGCTTGAGGGGGCGCAGGATTTCGAGGCCGCGCTGCACGAGATGATTCGCAAGACCATCAAGGACCATGCGCGCATCGTGTTCAACGGCAACGGCTATGACGACGCGTGGATCGACGAAGCGGTCAACGAACGCGGCCTGCACAACCTCAGGACCACGCCCGATTGCATGCCGCGCCTGCTCGACGAGAAGAACGTGACGATGCTGACCTCGCATGGCGTGTTCACCCTCGCCGAGATGGAGTCGCGCACGGAGATCATGCTGGAGAACTACTGCAACTCCATCGAGATAGAGGCGGCGACGATGATCGGCATGGCGCACGCCGAGATAATCCCTGCCGTCGAGGCCTACCTGCGCGAGGTCGCCGAGACGGCCGCGGCGAAGCGGGCCGTGGCGCCGAACGCGAGCGTAGAGTGCGAGGTTGGACTGGTCGAGCGTCTGTCGAGCCTGGTCGAGCGCATGTTCGTCGCTGTGGGCGAGCTCGAGGAGGCCGTTTCGCACCTTGACGAGACGGCAGACGTGACTGAGCGCTCTGAGAAGATTCGCGACGAGGTGCTTCCCGCCATGGAGGCGCTGCGAGCGCCCGCCGACGAGGCGGAAGCTATCACTGCGAAGGGCTTCTGGCCGTTCCCGACGTATGGCGACCTGCTGTTCGGCGTGCGATAGTGCGCAGGCAACGAGAAAGCGAAGAAGGGGAGATGCGGCTCGTGAAGAAGGGATTCCTGCGCTACGAGGGCAATCCAACGCATCGCGTTGCTTCGAGCGCGCTGCGTTGGATTGAGAGCAGGTGAGGGCATGACCAAGTACGTATTCGTGACGGGTGGCGTCGTGTCGGGGTTGGGCAAGGGCATCACGGCCGCCTCCCTCGGCAGGCTCCTGAAGGCGCGCGGCCTGCGCGTGGCGGCGCAGAAGCTCGATCCGTACCTCAACGTCGACCCGGGAACGATGAGCCCGTACCAGCACGGCGAGGTCTACGTCACCGAGGACGGAGCTGAGACCGACCTTGACTTGGGACACTACGAGCGCCTCATCGACGAGGACCTCAACCGGTTCTCCAACCTCACCGCGGGCAAGGTGTACCACACCGTGCTCGACAAGGAGCGGCGCGGCTCATACCTGGGATCGACCGTGCAGGTCATCCCCCATGTGACCGACGAGATCAAGCGGTGCGTCTACGAGGTTGGCAAGCGCACGGAGGCCGACGTCGTCATCACCGAGGTCGGCGGCACGGTCGGCGACATCGAGTCGCAGCCCTTCATCGAGGCCATTCGCCAGATATCGCTCGAGAATGCGCCCGAGGACAGCCTGTTCATCCACGTGACGCTCGTCCCCTACCTGCAGGGGTCGGGCGAGCAGAAGTCCAAGCCGACGCAACGTTCGGTGAAGGAGCTCCAGGGACTCGGTGTCGCCCCCGACCTCATCGTGTTGCGTTGCGACCGGCCCCTCGACGAGGGTGTGTTCTCCAAGATCGCCCTGTTCTGCAACGTGAGGCCCGATTGCGTCATCGAGAACCGCACGCTCGAGAGCCTTTACGAGGCTCCGCTCATGCTCGAGCAGGCGGGCCTGGCCCGTGCGGCGTGCCGCCGACTGATGCTCGAGGTGCCCGAACCCGACCTGCGGGAGTGGGAGGAGCTCGTCGGCCGCATCGCCGCTGCCGAGGACGAGGTGCGCATCGGGCTCGTGGGCAAGTACGTCGAGCTCCACGACGCGTACCTCTCGGTCGCCGAGGCGCTGCGCCACGCCGGCTACGCGCACGGCGTGCGGGTGGAGATTGACTGGGTGGACTCGGGCGAGCTCGACGCGGGCACGTGCGCGCGTCGGCTGGGCGGCCTTGACGGCATCATCGTGCCGGGCGGCTTCGGGTCGCGCGGCGTCGAGGGCATGGTGGCTGCCGCCCGCTACGCCCGCGAGATGGGCGTGCCGTTTCTCGGCATCTGCCTGGGGATGCAGGCGGCGGTCATCGAGTTCGCCCGCAACGTCGCAGGGCTTGAGCACGCGGGTTCCGGCGAGTTCGACGAGGCGTGCCCCCAGAAGGTGGTCGACTTCATGCCGGGGCAGAGCGCCGAGCTGGAGAAGGGCGGCACCCTGCGCCTCGGGGCGTACCCGTGCGCCATCGCGCCGGGCAGCGTGCTCGAGCGCTGCTACGGCGAGCGCCTGGTGGCCGAGCGGCACCGCCATCGGCTCGAGGTGAGCGACGAGTTCCGCGCCGTGCTCGTCGACGCGGGCCTGCGGGCGTCGGGCACCTCGCCCGATGGGCGCCTGGTGGAGGCGGTCGAGCTGCCGGACGAGCCGTTCTTCGTGGGCGTGCAGTACCACCCTGAGTTCAAGAGCCGCCCGACGCGCCCGCACCCGCTCTTCCGGGGCTTCGTCGGCGCGGCGTGCGCCCGCTCGCAGGAGGGCGCGTGATGGGGATCCACGAGGAATGCGGCGTGATCGGCGTGTTCGCACCGGGCCCTGCGGATGTGGCGAGCATGGTCTTCGGCGGCTTGTTCGCCCTTCAGCATCGCGGCCAGGAGGGCTGCGGCGTGGTGGTGAACGATGATGGGGTGTTCGCGTCGCACAAGGACCTCGGCCTGGTGGGCGAGGTGCTCGCCCCCGAGGTGCTCGCCCGCCTGCCGCGTGGCTCCATGGCGGTGGGGCACGTGCGCTACGGCACCACCGGCGCCCGCGTGCGTGCCAACTGCCAGCCCATCGAGGTCAATCACCGCAAGGGTCGCATGGCCCTCGCCCACAACGGCAACCTCAGCAACGCCGACGAGCTCCGCTGCGCCCTTGAACTGGCGGGTGCCATCTTCCACACGACGAGCGACACCGAGACCATCGCCTACCTGGTGACGCGCGAACGGCTGCGCTGCCCCTCGATAGAAGACGCGCTGTCGGCGGCGATGAACGAGATAGCGGGCGCGTACTCGCTCGTGCTGATGTCGCCGCAGAAGCTCATCTGCGCACGCGACCCCCATGGCTTTCGCCCGCTGTGCTACGGCGTGACTGACGAAGGCGTCTACGTTGTGGCGTCCGAGAGCTGCGCGCTCGCCGCGGTCGGGGCCCGGTTTCTGCGCGACGTCGATCCGGGCGAGATTGTCGTGTTCACTGCCGAGGGACCGCAGGCGCGCCGCGAGCACTGCCAAAGCGCCTCGCGTGCCTCGTGCGTGTTCGAGTACATCTACTTCGCGCGCCCCGATTCGGTCGTCGACGGCGTGTCGGTGCACGCCGCCCGCCTGCACGCGGGCGCCATCCTTGCCGAGGAGCATCCGGTTGACGCGGACGTGGTGGTGGGCGTGCCCGACTCGGGGCTTGACGCGGCGCTCGGCTACGCGCGCGCATCGGGCATTCCCTGGGGCATGGGGCTCGTGCGCAACCGCTACGTCGGGCGCACGTTCATCTCGCCCGGGCAGAGCGCGCGCCTGGACAAGGTGCGGCTCAAGCTGGCGGCGATGGGGGAGTGCGTGCGCGGGCGGCGCGTGGTGCTCGTCGACGACTCCATCGTGCGCGGCACCACGGCGCGGCGCATCGTCGCGCTTCTGCGCGAGGCCGGCGCCGCCGAGGTTCACTTGCGCATATCCGCGCCACCGTTTCTGCACCCCTGCTACTATGGCACCGACATCGACTCCGAGGAGCATCTGATAGCATGCCGTTGCAGCGTGCCGGAGATAGCGCGCGAGCTCGGCGCGGACAGCCTGGGCTACCTGCCGGCGGAAAGGCTCGGCGAGCTGGTGGGCGGCGCGTGCGTGTGCGCGGCATGCTTCGACGGGCGCTATCCCACCGCCGTGCCCGCCTGCGCGCCGAAGAACCGCTTCGAGCGCAAGCTCTCCGAAGGGGAGTGAAGCCCTGCTCGGAGCGGCAGCTGGCCGCAGGGCCGCGGCGTCTTGCCGGCGCGCGTCGAAGGAGCCGGGCGGCCGCGCGGGCGTGGAAAGGAAGAAACTGAGGAAAGGAGGGGTCCTGTGGGCCTCAAGTTCACCAAGATGCACGGTCTGGGCAACGACTACCTCTACGTGCTGGGAAACCCCGACCGGGCGAGGGAACGCTACGGCTTGGATGCTTCCGAGCTCTCGATCCGCCTGTCCGACAGGCACTTCGGCGTGGGGTCTGACGGCATGATCTGGATTGCCCCCGCAGACGATGCCGACTGCCTGATGCGCATCTTCAACGCGGATGGCAGCGAGGCGATGATGTGCGGAAACGGCGTTCGCTGCGTGGGGAAGTACCTTTACGACCAGGGGCTCGTCGACCGCCTCCAGGTGCGCGTCAAGACGCGCTCGGGCCTGAAGGGCCTGGAGCTCTCGCCGGGCCCGGACGGGATGATCGAGCGTGTCGCCGTGCGCATGGGGCGGGCGACGATCGATGACGAGCGCGTGGTGGAGGCGCTCGGCGCCGAAGTGCGGCTCATGCCCGTTGACGTGGGCAACCCCCATGCGGTCATCTTCGTCGAGGACGCCCTCGCCGCCCCGGTCGCGAGCCTCGGCGCGGCGCTCGAGCGGCACGAGGCGTTCCCCGGCGGGGTCAACGTCGAGTTCGTCGAGGTGACGGGCGACAACGAGCTGCGCATGCGCGTGTGGGAGCGCGGCAGTGGCATCACCATGGCCTGCGGCACGGGATCGTGCGCGTCTGCCGCAGCGGCCGTCCGAGCGGGCCTGGTGGACGGCGCGCGCCCCGTGCGCGTGGTTCTTGATGGCGGAGAGCTGCTGATAGAGGTCGCGCCCGACGGGGAGGTCGTCATGACCGGTCCTGCGGCGACGGTTTGCGAGGGGGAGGTCGAGCTGTGATCGAGCTGAACCGGCACTATGCCGAGCTGGAGGACTCGTATCTGTTCGCAGGCATCGCGCAGAGGGTTGCCGCGTACGAGGCGGCTCATCCTGGCGAGCGCATCCTGCGCCTGGGGATAGGGGATGTGTCACTGCCGTTGCCCGAGGCAGTCGTCGCGGCGCTCCATGAGGGCGTCGACGCGCAGGCGCGTGCCGAGACCTTCCAGGGCTACCTTCCCGAATGCGGCGCGCCCTTCCTCCGCGACGCCATCGCGCGCCAGTACGGGGAACGGGGAGTGGTGCTGGATGCGGGCGAGGTGTTCGTGTCGAGCGGCGCGAGCGACGAGCTGGGGGACATCCTCGATCTGTTCGACGCCTCGAGCGCGGCGCTCGTCATGGAGCCCGCCTACCCCGCCTACGTCGACGCCAACGTCATCGCCGGCCGGCGCATCGTGCGGCTTGCGTCGGGCAAGGACGACGGCTTCGCCCCGTGGCCCGACCCCGCGGCCGACGCCGACCTGATCTACCTGTGCTCGCCCGGCAACCCCACCGGCGCCTCCTTCACGCGCGACAAGCTCAAAGCCTGGGTCGATTTCGCCAACGCGCGCGGCGCCATCATCTTGTTCGATGCCGCCTACGAGGCGTTCATCTCCGACACGGACGTGCCCCACAGCATCTTCGAGGTGGAGGGCGCGCGCACCTGCGCGATAGAGATCTGCTCGCTGTCGAAGACAGCGGGCTTCACGGGCACGCGCCTTGGCTACACCGTCATACCCTGCGACCTCGAGCGTGGCGGGATGAGGGTGGCCGACATGTGGGTGCGCAACCGCACGACCAAGACGAACGGCGTGAGCTTCATCGTGCAGCGGGGCGCGGCTGCCGTGTTCACCCCGGAGGGCCGTCGCCAGGTGAAGCGCAACATCGAGGTGTACAAGGGCAACGCGCGCGTCATCATGGAGGCGCTCGATGCGGTGGGCGTGTGGTACTGCGGCGGCGTGAACGCGCCGTATGTATGGTTGGAGTGCCCGTGGGGCCTGGGCAGCTGGGAGTTCTTCGACTACCTGCTCGAGAATGCGCAGGTAGTCGGCACCCCGGGTGTCGGGTTCGGCCCTTGCGGCGAGGGCTATTTCCGTCTCTCGTCGTTCGGCAGCCCCGACGACACCGCCGAGGCCATGGGTCGCATGAGGCGGCTGCTCGGGTAGTCTTGCCGCGGGCGGGGAGTTAGCACACAACACAGAGAACCGTCCCCTGTGTTGCCAAGGGAACCATCCTCTGTGCTGACGCGCTGACCCATTCCCGTGCCGACCTTCCCAGTGCGCGTCCTCAAGCGCGGCTACGAGCCGTGGTCGGGCGAGCTGGAAGCCCTCCGCATCCGTCTGTCAGCCCGCCACCGATAGGCGCAATCCACGAGCGCCCTCCATTCCATACGACCTCCCCCGCGAGCGTCCTCCCTCCGCACGCCCCGTCCTGGGAGCCAAGCTGCCCGAGGGCGCGACACCGTGGAGCCGCTGCTCAAGTACTGCGAGCTCCAAGGCTACCGTACGGCGAGCCACGACGACTACGGCTGGGCGCGCATGTGCCAGGTCATGGGCAACTTCTTCGGGGGAAGCACGCCCCTCGGCATCGGCCCCTACACCACCGACCGCCAGATGGACCCCGGCGACAACGGCATCTACGTCATCGACGACTGGCGGATTTCCGAGCATCTGCGGACCGAGTACGACGAGGACTGGAACGCCGTCGGGATGCGCGCGTTCGAGTCCGCCGAGGAGCACGACTGGCACGAGTTCGAGCAGATGCTGCGCAGCCTCAATGCGGCCATGCCCGAGGAGCTGCGGCTCGGCGAGTTCCTAAACTCGGCGGACGTGCCCGCAAGCGAGCTTGAGGTTGGCGATGAGGTGTGGATGTTCGACAGTATTCGCGGCAAGTGGGAGTCGTTCCCGGTCGTCGGCTTCGGGCAGCCCGAGTTCAACCGCATCGCAGTGGAGGTCGACGCACCGAACGGCAGGAGGGAGGTCACACACCCTGACCTGCCATACGTCGCCAAGTGCGACCACGACGGCGACTTCTCGTGGAACTGCAACAACTACGTCCACGGCGACACGGCGCGCATCAAGCCGCGCGGCCAGCAGGTTGCCGCATAGCAGCTCGCAAGCCCGTCGGCCTTCGGGTCGGCGGGCTTTCCGCCTGCGGGGTCACGAGTCGTCCCGCTTCTCCTTCAACACTTTATAGCCGACGAGCTGAACGGTCAGAAAGTCACGCAATGACTTCTCATAAGACAGGATCGGATACCCCGTCTCCTTGCAGGCGGCTCGCTGAATGGGGAGCGGATGGGTCGCAGGGTAGAGCCCAGCGACATAGTCCGACAGATCCATGAGAAACCTGGTGGCGTCAGCCAGCTCGTCGAAGAGGCCGCGTTCAACGAGCAGACTCGATCCATCTGCCATCATTCCGATGATCTCGCGCTTGCATTCGACGAGGCATTCCAGGCGCACATTGGTCTCTATGATGCTCGTCAAAAGCGCCCCAAGTCTTCCGAAGTCCCTGTGTGAGGCAAGCATCGCCGCTAGAGTGTCCGAAGCGGCCTCGAGACCTGTTATGGAGGACGCGTCCAAAGAACCGGGATCGATCTCTTTCATAGCTTCCAGGATCTCCCGCAATGACCGGATGTACAGGAGCAGGAGTATCTCTTCTTTAGAACCGACATAGTGCGAGAGATTGGCGCGCGAGCACCCGACCCTTTCGGCTATGGCGCTCAAGGTGACATCGTGGTACGAGCCTTCATCCAGTATCGATCGCGTGGCGTCCAGGATGCCATCGAGCCTTTGGTTCTTCTGCTCACGCGTCCGCGCGCGTTGGTACGTCCGGTCTTCTTCGGTCACCGTAGCTCTGCCGCCTCCTTGACAAGTTGCACATCGCAACTTATAGTTAATTGCATCGTGCAACTAATTTTACGCAAGGAGTGCTCGCGGTGCAATTCAGGACCGATCCCAAGAATGGCAACGAGCTGTCGGCGCTCGGCTTCGGTTGCATGAGATTCCCTTCTTCTGGAGGACGCATCGATATTGACGCGTCTGAGCGGCTCATCGTGGAAGCCGTCGAGCGCGGCATCAACTACCTCGACACGGCTTATCTGTACAACGGGAACGAGGCGGCCCTCGGCGAGATTTTCACCCGCAACCCCGGCCTAAGGGAGAGGGTCTACATCGCCACCAAGCTGCCGATCGCGCGATGCGAAGCGACGACCGATTTCGATACGTATCTGGAACGCTCCCTTGAGAGGCTTCGCGTCGACCATGTTGATTATTATCTTGTCCACAACGTGACGGGCGCTTCGGCATGGGATCGCTTGAGCTCCCTGGGTTTCGAGGATTGGGTAGCGGAGCAGAAGAGGTCGGGCCGGATCACCAACATAGGCTTCTCATACCATGGCCCTAAGGCAGATTTTCCTGCGCTGCTCGATTCCTTCGGCTGGGATTTCTGCCAGATCCAGTACAACTACATGAATGAGGACTATCAGGCGGGAACGGCGGGCCTCATGGCAGCGGCGGAGCGTGGTCTGCCCGTCATCGTCATGGAGCCGCTTCTCGGAGGCAAGCTGGCAAGCGAATTGCCAGCGGGCGCGCGGCGCGCCCTTTCCGATGCTGGTCTGAGCGACGACCCGGTGCGGCTCGCCCTTCGCTGGGTATGGAACCACCCGGAAGTGGCAGTGGTGCTGTCAGGCATGAATACGCTTGATCAGCTGTCGCAAAATGCCGAGACGGCTGACTCGGCGTTTCCCGGCTCACTCGAAGCTGCTGAGGAGACCGCAATCAAGAAGGCTCGTGAGTATATCGCGCAAAACTACAGGATTCTTTGCACGGGGTGCGGGTACTGCATGCCGTGTCCCAAAGGAATCAACATCCCCATGTGCTTCGCTGCCTATAACACTTCTTTCGCTCATGGCTGGTACCAAGGTATGCACCAGTACATCACGGCATCGGGGGCCATGGTGGGCGATGCTCGCTTCGCGAGCGATTGCGTCAGGTGCGGAGCCTGCATTGAGAAGTGCCCTCAGCATATCCAGATCCCGAGCGAGCTGACGTCGGTGAAGCGCCGCCTTCAAGTCCCCGGCTTGCCGGCTTTGGTCAGTCTCGGAGTGAAATTGATGAGTCGCTAGGGAAAAAACAGTGACGCAGGACGGGGATAACGTCATCAATATCACCGAGCAATGGGTGGCGGACATTCCTAGGTGACGCAGGACGGGGATAACGTCATCAATATCACCGAGCAGTGGGTGGCGGACATTCCTAGATGACGTCCTTCCGATTTCCCTGAGTTTCTCTATCCGCCGCACCGGCAACCCCATGCCTTGCAGAGTCAAGGGGACGGTTCTCTCGACTCCTGCGCCGTTTTGGGTCATGTGATGACATTATCCCCGTCCTGCGTCATCCCCCATCGGTCGATGTTGTGGCGCTTGCGGCGGGAGAAGATGACGATGGGCTCGAAGAGGCGGTCGACCGTCTCGATGAGCTTGAGTTCGGTGAGCTCCTGGGACGTCTGGTTCTTTCCGAAAAACTCGCGGCTGACGTGCACGTGCAGCCCGCATGCGTCCGTGTCGTGGCTCCTCATGCCCTCGGCGAGCGCCGATGCGCAGATGCCGCACCACATCCTCTTGCCAGCATCCGACATCATGAACTCGGGGCCCATGGGGCAGGTGACGTGCGTTCGCAGCAAGGGAGGAAGCGAAACCCGGAGGGCTGGAGTTTTTCATCGCTCTTGGAAATGGCCATGCGGCGAGAAAAAGTTTTCGCGACCCTTGCGCGTATGCGCGGGTGCCTGCGAGCATGCGGGTTGCTAGGTGCGCTGAAAGGGCGACTAACCAAGTCACCACCTGAAAGCATGAGCGAGATGGCTCCATTCAGAGTTTTGCCAGCGTTTCAGCCTGAATGCGAAACGAGCCTTATCTAAGGAATACGCAGGTGCTGAGCAGCGCGAGCTAGAGAGACCTTACAAAAGCTTTGCAATCACCTGACACTCTCTTGAAGGGCTCTTGCCATCCTTTCAAATGAGCCTCCTCTTCAGGCTCCCTCCACAAGAGGAGGCACATCCAAAGAAAGGAATTGAAATGAGCAAAGCTTTAATCAAAAAGGGCCTGACCGCAGTGCTTGTTGCGATTTGCGCCTTGGGTCTTCTCAGCGCGGTCGGTTGCGCATCGAACGGCTCAGACTCGTCAAACAGCGACTCGTCTGCGAACCAAGCCAATAGCGAGATTTCTGTGTACTCGCGAGAAGACGGTTCAGGCACGCGCGGTGCGTTCATAGAGCTGTTCGGGCTTGAGGAGAAGGATGCGGCTGGCAACAAGGTTGACATGACGACAGATGCCGCGGCCATCACGAACTCCACCTCGGTGATGATGACCTCTGTCGCCAGCGACCCCGATGCCATCGGTTACATCTCCTTGGGATCGCTCAACGACACCGTCAAGGCCGTCGAGATCGACGGCATCGAGGCAACGGCGCAGAACGTGAAGAGCGGCGACTACAAGGTGTCCAGGCCATTCAACATCGTGTTCGCCAAGAACCTCAGCGCACCGGCACAGGACTTCGTGGACTTCATCATGAGCTCCGATGGTCAGGCGATCATCGAGGATAACGGCTACATCGGCGTCGATGAGGATGCGGCTCCCTTTACCGCTACTGGCGCAAGTGGCAAAGTCGTGATCGCGGGGTCCTCCTCGGTCACCCCCATCATGGAGAAGCTCGCCGAAGCGTACAAGGCCGTGAGTCCTGACGTAACCATCGAGGTTCAACAATCTGACTCCACCACCGGCGTCAACATGGCTATCGAGGGCACGTGCGACATCGGTATGGCATCGCGTGACCTGAAGGATTCGGAGGCTTCGTCCGGGGTCAGCGCTACGGCTATCGCCAAGGACGGAATCGCCGTGATCGTCGCCCCCGCATCCATCGTCGACAGCCTCACCAGCGACCAAGTGAAGGCGATCTTTTCCGGCGAAGCGCTCACGTGGGCAGAAGTGATCGGCTAGCTGTATGTCGAAGTCTGCAAGGAAAGAAGGCTTTGCGAGGGTGCTGTTCACCCTCGCTGCCGCGATTTCGATCTTGGCAGTTGCCCTGATATGCGTGTTCCTCTTCGCCAACGGGCTTCCGGCGATGTTCCAGATCGGCATCCCCGAGTTCCTGCTGGGCACCACCTGGAAGCCGGGAAGCGACATGTACGGCATCTTCCCCATGATCGTGGGGAGCATCTACGTGACCGCCGGTGCCATCCTCGTCGGTGTTCCGGCGGGCATCCTGACGGCGATATACCTGTCGCGCTTTGCGGGCAGCAGGGTCGCATCCGTTCTGCGGCCGGGCATCGAGCTGCTCGCCGGCATCCCCTCTGTCGTGTACGGCTTCTTCGGGTTGATGGTGCTCGTACCCTTCATAAGGGCGACGATGCCAGGCAGGGGCCTCTCTCTTCTAGCAGCATCCCTGCTGCTCGGAATCATGATCCTTCCCACCATCATCACCGTGGCGAAAAACGCACTCGATGCCGTTCCTAAGAGTTACTACGAAGGGGCCCTTGCCCTGGGTGCTACCCATGAGCGTGCCGTGTTCCGCATTCTCGTGCCCGCTGCCTTCTCGGGGATCATGGCGGCTGTCGTGCTGGGAGTCGGGCGCGCGATCGGCGAGACCATGGCGGTCGTGATGGTAGCGGGAAACCAGCCCGTAATACCGAACTCGATCTTCGATGGGGTTCGCACGATGACCGCGAACATTGTCCTGGAGATGGGTTATGCCGCCGACCTCCACAGGGGCGCTCTCATAGCAACCGGCATCGTGCTGTTCGTCTTCATCATGCTCATCAGCCTCCTGTTCAGCGCCATCAAGAAGCGGGGTGAGGGGCGATGACGTCGAAGATTCTGCGCGCTCTCGTGTACGTGGGAGCCATCCTCACGGCTCTGGTCCTGGCGGGGATCGTGGGATACATCCTTATAAACGGCATCCCTCATCTCAAGCCCTCCCTGTTCGAGTGGACCTACACATCCGAGAACGTCTCGCTCATGCCCGCTCTCGTCGATACCATCCTCATGGCCCTGCTCGCTTTGGTGCTAGCGGTGCCGACGGGAGTCGGTGCGGCGATCTATCTGGTGGAGTACGCGCGATCGACGAGCAGGTTCGTGAGAGTCGTCCGCATGACGGCTGAGACGCTCCAGGGCATACCATCGATCATCTACGGTTTGTTCGGCCTGCTCTTCTTCACGACCATGCTCGGGTGGGGGCTCTCCCTCATGTCGGGCGCATGCACGCTCGCCATCATGGTGCTCCCCGTCGTGATGCGCACTACCGAAGAGGCGCTGCTGGCGGTCCCCGAATCCTACAAGCAGGGCGGCTTCGCATTGGGGGCGGGCCATGTCAGGACGATCTTTCGCTGTGTGCTGCCGAGCGCGCTTCCTGGCATCGTGGGCGGCGTGCTGCTTGCTCTGGGGCGATGCGTCGGAGAGGTCGCAGCCCTTCTTTTCACTGCTGGCACCGTGGCTCAGATTCCCGACTTCGGCGGTCAAGGGATATTCGCACTATTCGATTCGTGCAGGACGCTTGCCGTCCACATGTACGTGCTCGCAAGCGAGGGCCTTCACATGGACGAGACCTATGC
>CAJUQH010000007.1 GCA_910588095.1 uncultured Eggerthellaceae bacterium | reverse complement strand
GCTGTGGGGTCGAAGGGAGCTTGCTGCTTCGGTATGACGAAGGAGCCGTAGCGGGTGGAGTCGTCCATGTCCACATCGTCATCGAGCTTGAAGTGCACGCCTTGGGACTCTGCGGTCGCCCCCTCTGCGAACAAGGAGAGCAGCCTCTCGCTCCCGAGCACCTCCTCCTGGGTCGCCTTGGCCGAATCCGACGTGGTGAGGATCTTGGAGGCGGTCTCCTGCCGCACGGACCTCAAGGCGACTATCTTGTAGTCGGTGGCGGTGGACTGGGAGCAGAAATGCGCCCGCTTGCCCGCATCATGGGCGTCAGGGGACTCCTCGTCGATGGCGTCCTCGTCGGTGGTGTCGGTGAGGTTGCCCTCCACCTCGAGCGAGTCGTACTCGTCGAAGGTGACCTGGCTGGGCACGTCCACGTCGAAGGACAGCGACCAGCGGGCCGTCAGAACCGGCTCGTAGTCGTAGTGCGGGAGCGCGACCGGGTTCACGTACCACTTGGAAGAGCCGGATTTCCTCACAGCGACGGCGGGGTCCTGCTGCTCGTCGGGCTCAGCCCAGGAGAGGAACCGGTAGCCGCCCGTGCCGCGGGATGGCGTCGCTATCTCGATGAGGCCGGTTGACGGGTCGTAGTCTTGAAGCGTCACGCCGGACAAGCGGTACCTGCCTCCACCCAAATCAGAGAACGTGCCCTTGCCCGTCGTCCAGTTGAAGGAGGGGGTGGCGGATGCATCCTCTGGGTTCTTGGTCAGGTCGAACACCACCGAGTAGTTGATGGGAGCCCAAAGGGCGTACAAGGTGATGGACTTCGCGCCATCTTCCCCTGCCACAGGCTGCGTGTCCTTGGGGATGGAAAGCGTGTCGAGCTTGCCCGTGCCCTCGACAGCCGCCGTAGGATTGGTGGACCACCCTAGGAAGTTGAACCCCGTGCGCGAAGGCTCGCTTCCCGGGTCCTTGTCGTCGGTCCAGGCGACGTACCCCTCGCATGTCCCTACGGCAGAGCCTGGCGAGCCTTCCGTGGGCCATTTCTCGGGCTTGCTGTCCCACTTGGCCTTGGTGGCGTCAGGGGCGCCCGCATCGTTGAGGTCCCAGACGAGAGGGTAGCTCGAGCGGTAGACCGCTATCTTTATGGTGGTGCCGGTTGCTGCGTCTCCTGTGCTGGCAGCTGCCTTGGCGTCGGCAGACTGCACCTCGGCTGAAGCTGCGGCCGAAGGGTCCGATGGGGGTTGAGGCGAAGTTGGCACCTCTGAGCCGAATGCCCCCTCGGACCCTTCGGCCCCTTCCGCACCTGCGACCGTCCCGGCTACCGTTCCCGTAGGGCCGTCATCGGCCCAGGCAAGGGGCACCATCGAGAATGCGAGAGCAGCCGCCATCAAGGCAGCGACGAACGTATGGGCAAAAGAGGCAACCGACTTGCGCATGGCGACCGGCTCCTTCCGATGAGCGTGCGTGACATCACACTGCGGAGGAGGCTCGAAACGCTATTTGTCTCATCGATATCGCGAACGAGGAGGGCATCCACCACAGTTCGCGAAAACAGCAAGATTGCATGCAATTCTGAATGCGCTTCAGAAAACAGATCTTGACAGGCAGATGCCCTCTTTGCTCTGTTTTACAAAAGCGTGAATTGCAATGTTGGAAAGCAGCAATCCAGTATTCAATTGCATGCACTTTCCCTTGCCGGGAAACTGCTGTTTTCGCACCTGTGAGTGTATCAAGCGACCGCACGCCACGCAAGCAGCGCGCGGGGAATCGCATTGACGTTCCCGAAAAGCCGCTATAAAATGGGCCCAAGCGGTCACCCGGGGCAACGGGAAACGGCTGCTAGTTTTTTTCAGCGTGAGCCGTTCCTGCCGCTAGGGGCGGCTTTCTGCTATCGTGAAGCAGGCTGCGATGGCAGCCAAAAAGGAAAGGGAGGCGCTTGCCTCCCTTTCCGGTTCGTGGAAGAAGGCGCCAGCAGCTGCTACAGCGCGGTGCGGACGGTCTGGGCGCAGGCCACCGCAGCGACTATCTTGATGAAGTCCAGCACGACGAACGGCGCGCAGCACACGGCGAAAGCCGTGGCCAGGTCGACGTTCGCCAGCGCCATGTACTGGATGCAGCCGCATGCATAGGCGATGCCGGTGAACAGCACGCCGGCCACCAGCTCGATGCCCGAGATGCGCAGGAACGCCACCGCCTTCTGCCCGAAGCTCATGGCGGCGCGCTTGGCCGGGTCGATGCTGCGGCGGCGGGCAGCGTCGTCCCAGTTGGTGCGGGTGCGTACCAGGTACAGCAGCCCCACGGCAGCAGCCACGCCGAAGAAGTAGCCCCACAGGAAGCCGCCGGTCGGCCCCGCCACCAGCACGCCGATGCCGCCGCGCATGCCGGAGAACACCGGCACGCCGATGGCACCCAGCGCAAGGTAGCCGGCCGTGGCCGCGATGGCCTCGCTCGGGCGCAGCACCACGATGGCGAAAGTGAAGGCGAACATCTGCAACGTGAAGGGTATGGGCCCTAAGGGCACGGTTATCCAAGCGGATACCGCCATGATGGCGATGGTGAGCGCCACATAGGCGATGGACTGGGTACGGGTTCGAGCGGGGGCGGCTTGCATGACTTTGGCTTCTTCCATGAAGGGTCCTCTCTCTTAGGATGAAAAGATGACAGTTTACCGTGCGCGGACCCACGCCCCTTGCGGGAATCCGCCGAACAACGGCGGACGGCTAGCGGGCCGCTGGCGCGCTGCCCATCGCGGAACCGTCCCCCGCTTTAGGGCCTTCTGCAGCCGAACCGGCGGCGGCACGCACAGCATCGCCCCCGGCACCACCGCTGCCACTTGAAGCGTCGCCTTCCCCGCCAGGCGCCGCCTTCCCGTGCGCGCTCATCCACCGTGCGGGAACGGGTACGAGCGAACCGAGCGCCGCGGCCGCCAGCAGCACGAACGCCGCCTTCACCGGGAAGCACAGGAACAGCAGCAAAGCCGTCATGATCGGCTGGCGCATGACAGCTCCAAGCAACGCCGCCGTGCACGCGCACAGGGCGAACACCGGGTCGATGCCGGTAAGGGCCGCGCAGCCGTAGCCGATGGCGATGCCCGAGAAGATGAGCGGGAAGAAGTGCCCGCCACGCCAGCCGAGCCCCAGGCACAGCTGGGTGGCCACCACCTTGGCGAACCCCGTGGCCATCAGCACCGCGGCGCCCATGCCCGTCCACACTGCTGCGAGCTGCTCGGTCTGGGCCTCGCCGGCGAACAGGGCGAAGGGCAGCGCGATGCCGCACACCCCCAGCAGCGCGCCCGCCAAGGCCGCCTTGGCCACCGGCCGGTCGCCAAGCCGCCCGGCCACCGCCCGCGTGCCCGCACCAGCTGCATGGAACAGCCACCCGGCCAGCGCGCCCACGAGCGCGATGGGCACGCCCCAAGCCAGCTCGCGCGGCCCGATGGCGATGGACGAGAAGTGCGGCAAGCCGCCGCTGCCGCCTGCCAGCATGCCGCACAGGGCGAAAGCCCCCAGCGCACCGGCGATGGCCAGCAGGTAGGCTGCCACCTTCCGCGCCTTGGGCACCGTGAGCTCCACCGGCTGCGCCGGGCTGCCGTTGGAGTCGTCCGCCCGCCCCGCCAGCGGAGCGACGAGCCCGAACAGCGGCGCGCTGAATATGGCCGACACCGCCGCAGCCGTGCCAGCCGCCGTGACGTCGCGCAGCTCGCGGCCGAGGAAGCGCATCCGATCGCCCACCCAGGTGCACAGCCCGGCGATGACGCCCGTCAGCCCCGCCTCGGGCCCGATGCTACCGCCGAACAACAGGGGCAGCAGCGCGCCGGTGAACGACGCCCCGATGGAGCGGTACTCATAGCGGCCCGTGGCCTTCACCTGGGCCAGCACCGTGTTCATGTCGGCTGGGTACGGGCCGAAGCGCTTCTGGAACAGCCCGATTACCACGCCGCCCAGAGTGCAGAAGGCCAGCGGGTAGGCCACCGCAGGAAGCCCCGCCGCGTCGAGCGCAGCTGGCGCGGCCGACCACAGCAGGTCGATGCCCAGGTTCATGAGGAAGAAGAACGTCCAGGTGAACGCCCCGGCAAAGGCGCCGAGCGCCAAGGTCACCAGAACGAACACCGCGTACTTGGCTGCCGCCGAACCCCAGCTCACGGGCGGCCGCCTTGGCTGTTCCGGCTGGCTGGGCTCCCTTGCGCGCCCACGGCCCCTTCCCCACCAGGCGCAGCGCTTTCCGCAGGGCCTTCCGCACCGCGGCCGTCCAACGCGACGGCGCCTTCCCCGCCGCCTTCGGCGCCTTCTGCAATGGCCTCGGCCGGAGCATGGACGAAGGGAATCGCGGGCGATGCCGCCGCGAACTCGTCGAATGTCTCGCGAGCGCGGTAGAACTCCTCGTCAGCCCGGCTGGAGGAAGCCCCCGCGGCGCTTCCCGCGGCCGCGCCCCCTTTGCCGTGGCCGCTGTGATGATGCCGCTGGGTGCGGAACTCCTCGATGAAGCCGGCCGAGAAGATGCCCGCCGGTATGGCCACTGCGCCGATGGCCAGAACCATGATGACGAAGGCCAGCAGCCGCCCAACAGGCGTGATGGGCGCCAAGTCGCCGTAGCCAGTGGTGGTGATGGTGGTCATGGCCCAGTACAGCCCCGTGAGCACGCTGTCGAACTGGTCGGGCTGGGCGGCGTGCTCGGCGTCGTACATGAGCACGCTCGACGCGACGGTGAGCAGCGCCAGGATCATGAACGCGGCGATTATCTCTTGGCGGCGCTTCACGAACACCCGGGCGATGCTCTGGAGCCCCAGCATGTAGCGCGACAGCTTGATGAGCCGCACCAGGCGGATGATGCGCACGGCATCGCGCGGAGCAGCCGACGCCGGCACCAGGTAGAACACCACCGCAGGCACCACGGCCAGCAGGTCGATGATCCCCATGAGCGAGAGCATGTAGCGCAGCCGAGCGCGAAAGGCGCGCATGTGCGGGTAGGCCAGGTCGGCCACCCAGATGCGGCAGCCATACTCGATGCCGAACACCACGGTGGACGCCACGCCGAAGCCGAACACGAGCCCCTGCAGGTCGGGCGGCACCTCTTGGTCGGTCACCCCCACCAGGAAGGCGTTCAGCACGATGAGCACGATGAGGCCCACGCCGCAGAAGCGCGCGACAGGCCACGCGCGGAAGGGGTCTTCCAGCGCCAGGTACACCTGCCATTTGAGGCGGGAGGCATGGGCGGGCTTCTTTGCCAGGATGGCCGTCATGGCGGCGGCCTCCTTCCTTGTCGCGTGCGGGCCGAACGGCTGTGCCCATTCTACGGCAAGGGGCGCGCGGTGCGCTACAATGGCGAGGTATTGCCAAGAGAGACCCGAGAGAGGTGGAACCCCGTATGAAAGAGCCCCCCAGCGAGCACCTTGACCCGCGCATAAAGTCGGTGTGGCGCATCAACGACGCCTTGAGCGTAGCCTTGCTGGCCATCGTCTTCATCGTGCCGTTCGCCCTGGTGGGCGTTTTGGCCGACGACGCATCCTGGGCGTTCATCGTCGTGCTGGCCGAGGTAGTGGCCGCCATCGTGGCGCTCGTGCTGGTAGTGGCCGTGGTGCCGCCCATCCGCTACGCGCGCTGGCGCTACGAGCTTTCTCCGGAGTACCTGGACATCGCCTGCGGCATCATCTGGCGCAAGCGCTACGTCATCCCGTTCATCCGCGTGCAGAACACCGACACGCAGCAGGGGCCCATCCTGCGCGCCTTCGGCCTGTCGAGCGTGACCGTGGCAACGGCAGCCGGCGACCACCATATACCGGGCGTCGACAACGCCACCGCCGAGCTGCTGCGCGACAAGGCTGCCGAGCTGGCGCGCCTGGCCCGGGAGGATGTGTAGATGAGCGCGCCGACCGAGAGCCCCGTGGCCGGGGCCGCCGCACCCGCCGCGCCGGTAGAGAAGCACCGGGTGCACAACAGCTACATATGGCTCGGCTCGCTGCGGGCCGTGGGCCTTGTCGTGGTGGTGCTGGTGGTCACGTCGCTGTCGTCCATCGTCTCGCTGATAGAGCTGGCCACCAGCGGCCCGACCGACCTCATAGGCGCCATGCTGGTGCTGGGCGCTGCCGCCGTGGGCGTGGTGCTGCTGCTCGGGCTGGTGGTGCTCGTGCACTACCTGGCTTACCGCCACCTGTGGTACGAGCTGGGCCCCCACGAGTTCACCCTGTGCTCGGGCATAATCAGCAAGAAGCGCGTGCATGTGGCCTACCCGCGCGTGCAGTCGGTGGACCAGCGCGCCTCGCTGCTGCAACGGCTGTTCGGCGTGTGCAACGTCACCGTCGACACCGCCGGCGGCGCGTCGAACAAGGCCATCTTGGTGCCGTACCTGACCAAGCAGCAAGCCGATACCCTGCGCAACGAGCTGTTCGCCCGCAAGCAGAGCGCCCTGCAGGGACAAGCTGCCGGGCAGCAGGCCGGGGCGGGTGCAGGTGCCGCGGGTGCCGCTGCTGTCGCTGCCACGATGGGCACGGAAGGGACCAACGCAGCCCCGAGCGCGGAAGGCGCTGCCGTTGCCGCCAGCGCCGCAGCGTCGGTGGCTTCCGCAGCCTCCCCCAACGTGCTCGCCAAGGGCGAGGAGGCTTGGGGTGTGCTGGGCGGCGGCCTGTTCGGCGGCGAGGCCGTCGACACCGGCGCCGTCACCTACGAGCACGGCCTGTCGAACAAGGAGCTCGTGCTCACCGGCCTGTCGAACAACACCGCGTTCCTCGTGGCCATGCTAGCCGTGCTGGGCTTCGTCAGCCAGGCTTCCGACATCGTCTTCGAGCTCGTGCCGGGCAGCAGCGATGTGGTCAACGGCACCGTGACCTCCATGGTGGCCAGCGCCACGGCCGGCCCGCTCATCGGCCTGGCCATCGGCGGCGTCATGGTCATAGCGCTCGTGATATGGGGCGCTTCCCTCTTGGGGGCGTGCGTGTCCTACGGCGGCTTCCACGCCCGGCGCCGCGGCGACCGCATCGAAGTGGAGCGCGGCCTGCTGCAGCACCAGCTGCAAGGCGTGAGCATCACGCGCGTGCAGTCGGTCACGGTGAAGCAGAGCCTCATCCGCCGCCTGCTGGGCTACTGCGAGGTATCGCTGGGCAAGATCGACGCCGCCACCGGCGAGGAAAGCCAGCAGAAGCAGAACGGCCTGGCCAACCAGGGGCTGGTAGTGCACCCCTTCGTCAAGGTCAGCCGCGTGCCCGAGATACTGGCCGGTCTGGTGCCGGAGTTCGCCGACATGCCCACCGAGCAGCAGCATCTGCCCAAGCCGGCGCTGCGCCGCGGCATCGTGCGGCGCACCCTCTGGCAGGGCGGCGGCTTCTGGCTGGCGGTGACCGTGGCCGTGCTCCAGGTGATCCTGAACGCGGTGCTGAGCGATCCGAGCGTCTGGGACGACCCGCGCGACATGTGGGTGCTGCCCATGCTGAACATGTTCGCCATAGCGTTCTACGTGCTGGCCGCGGTGCTAGCCGTGCTGGACGTGGTGGGCGCGGTGCTGTGGTACCGCCACTCGAGCTTCGCCGTGAGCCGCCGGTTCATGCAGGTGACCAACAGCGGGCTCTCCACCGAGACGGTGACGTTCCCCCGCCAGAAGATACAGTTCGGCTGCGCCCGGGCCAACCCGCTGCAGCGCCGGGCGCGTACGGCCACCATCCAGGCGCGCACCGCGGCTGGCGTGGGCGGCACCACGGTGCGGCTCATCGACGTGTCTGACGAGGAGGCGGCTGGCTGGCTCGATTGGCTGAAGCCACGGACAGCTTAGGACCGCTTAGGCTTCGGGCGAACCTTCGCTCCCGCTTGACGTGCTGGCAGCCCGTCGGCCCTTCGGGGTCGGCGGGCTGTTCTCGTTATCGGGGCGAGCGGGAGGCAGGCAAAGGGTGGCAGGGGAAATGCCAAGGGAACATGCGTCGTTAGAACGCTAGAACGGCAGGCCAGGATGGTAGGGGCGCAGGGACTCGAACCCTGAAGCCTTGCGGCGGCGGATTTTAAGTCCGCTGCGTATGCCAATTCCGCCACGCCCCCACGGCTGCGAGAGGCCATCATAGCACAAGGGCGCTGCAGGGCTGCGCCCTTGTGCGCTCCCTTGGATGCTGGCATGCGGCGCGCTGCGGCTCCGCGTACGGCTCCGCAACGCCTGGTCAGGAGCCGAAGGGCAACCCGATGCCCTGCAGCACCGGCAGCAGCGCGAACCACAGCACCGGCACGAGCAGCGCCGGCAGCAGGTTCATGACCGACAGCGGCTTCAGCTTGAGTATCGACATGCCCGAAGCCAGTATGAGGAAGCCGCCGACGATGGATATCTCGGTCATCATCTCGGCGGTGAGAAGCGGCGCCACCCAGTTGGCCAGCAGGAAGATGCTCCCCTGCCAGCAGAAGAGCACCGCCGCAGCCGCAGCGATGCCGAACCCGAACGTGGATGCCAGCACGATGGACGTGACGAAGTCGAGCATGGCGTTGGTGAACAGGAACGTCTCGTCGCCGTAGAGGGCGCTGTTGATGGGGCCCAAGATGGAAAGGGTGCCGAAGCAGAACAGCATGATGGCGGTGGAGAGCCCCTGGGCCAGCTTGGGCTTGGGTACGGCAACCATGGCGCCTTCCGCGCTGGTGGGGGCTGCGAGGCCGACGGTCCCTTCCGTACCTGCCACCGCCTCAGCTGCCTCCATGGCGTCCGCGCCTGCGGGAGCAGCGGCCGGCGCGTCGCCGCCCTTCGGCTTCGACAGGCGCTCCACCAGGCGGTCGAAGCGCCCGTTGATGTCCAGCGCGGTGCCCGCCACCCCGCCGATGGCCAAGCTCGCGATGAACAGCACCGGGTAGGCGCTGTCGGTCATGCCCTCCACCAGCGCATGGATGCCCAGGCCGAACGCCGCCAGGCCCATGGCGCAGAACAGCACGTCCTGGTAGCGCTCGCCCAGGCCGCGCTTCACCACGCTGCCGATGGCGCAGCCCAGCAGGATGCCGATGGTGTTGGCGATAGTGCCTACCACGGGGCGCCCTAAGAAGCCTTGCGGCAGAGGCCCGAGGTGGCGTACCAGGCCTTGCGCGCCTCGATGAGGTCGGCCAGCTGCTGGCGCTGCTCGTCGGCAAGGTCGGTGCGCTCCAGGGCCTCGGCCTTCAGCTTGTCGAGCATCTTGGCGGCGCCTTCCAGGTCGGGCGCGGGGCAGCAGGGGCGCACGAAGAAGCGTATCCAGTACGAGTCTTTCTGCATGGCGGCCACGAGCTCGTCGAACGAGCCTTCGGGGGCGGGGCTGCTCACCTGGCAAGCATCCATGGCGATGGTCCTTTCCTTGGTCGAGAAGGCGTGCGCGGCGGCGCGGGCGCCCCTTCCCGACGATCCTCATCTCTCGGCTTCCTTCCATTATAGAGCAGGCGCGCAGAAGGCGACGGCCGTGACGGCCCCGTAGGCCGTGGTAGAATGCGCCCATGGTGACTGTCGCCGACATAACCGCGCTGCCCGCGTTCCACACCGTGAAGGTGCTAGCCGGGGGCTCAGGCGCGCTGCAGCGGCCGGTGCGCAACGTGGGCATCATGGACGCACCGCCTGACGACACCGCCTACGGCGACTACGTGGCCGGCGAGCTCATCGTGACCAACCTGGGGTTCGCGCGGGGCGATGCCGCCCTGGCCGAGCGCGCGCTGTGCCTGATGTTGCAGCGGCCGCTGGCGGCGTTGGCCGTGCGCAACGTGCATCGGATCCCCTTGAGCGACGCGGTGATAGCCGCCGGCGAGGCATCGGGCACACCGCTGCTGGTGTACGAAGGCGAGTACTACGAGCACGTCATCTTCCAGGCCATGAAGCTGCTCGAGCGCGACCGGGCCGACTCCGACACGGCGCGCCTGATCGACGGGCTGCTGGTGAGCGCCGATGCGGAAGCGGTGCGCACGGTGTTCTATGAGGCCATCGGCGCGACGGGCGCCACCGTGCAATGCGCGGTGCTGCGGCCCGCTGCGACAGACGAGGCTTCGCTGTACGCCCAGATAGACGAGCTAGCCAGCGTATGCGACGCCATCAAGCGCGACTGGGAGCGCATCGAGACGGCATCGGTGCTGCGCTATCACGGCTGCGCGCTCATGCTGGTGACCTACAACCGGCCGCCAGCCGCATGGGCGCTGGAACGCGACTCGGAGTTCGTGCAGCTGTTGCAGCCGCACGGGCGCTTCACCGCTGGCATCAGCGAGGAAGTGCCGCTCGGCCAGGGCGACCTGGCAGTGCGCGAGGCGTTCGCGGCGCTGGAGAGCGGCGAGGCCCGCGGGCGGGCGGCCACGCGCTGGGCAGCCATGGGAGCCGACGCGTTCCGGCTCGCAGCGCGCTCGGATCGGCTGATGACGAGCACCTGCGAGCTGTACCGGCAGACGCTGTCGATGCATGACGAGGGCTGTGATGGCAGCCTGCTGGAAACGGCCCAGGCGCTGGCCGACGCATGCGGCGACGTGCGGACGGCGGCCGAGACGCTGTTCACGCATCCGAACACCGTACGCTACCGCATGCGGAGGATGCGGGAGGTACTGGACTTGCCCGACTCCACCGATCGCGAGCTGGCGCGCTTCCTCATGCTGATGTTCCTGGCGTAGGGGCAGTGATCTTCCGCCTTTCGCCCTCTGCTGCCTTCCGACGTTTCCCGACGCTTCCCAGCACCTTCCCTTTTGTGCAATCGGACAAAAGGAAGCCATCAACCATGGCCGTCTGTCCAAAAGACGCCGGGCAGCGCGCTGATAGCATTCTCTGCGTTGCAAGAAAGCTGACGAGAGGACATAACATGAGCAAGCTGACCGAGGAGGCCGTGCAGGCGCTTTCCGAGCTGTCCGAGATCGAGCAGAAGTGCTGCCTGAGCCTGGTGGGGCGCTTCGAGCACCTGGGCATCGCGCACCACGCGAGCAGCGCCGTGTGCTCGCTGGCAGGCTGCGACGTGCTGCCCATCAAGAAATAGCGCCAGGCAATCCGCGCGAAGGTACCGCCGAAGGAGGCCGGCTGCCGGGGGTTCCCGGGGCCGGCTTTTGCTTTGCCCGCGCGCAAGGAAGGGAACGCGGGCAGCCAGCCGTGGTAGAATGCGCCCATGGAAAAGCAGCCGGCAACGCCCCTTCCCAGCGACGACGACCGCTGCATAAGCTGCTCGTCGTGCTGCCCGTTCCGCATCGCGCGACGCGACGAGGCCACGGGCGAGGTCTACGTCGGCTGCCGCAACCCCGCCATGAAGGACATCGACCCCGAGAAGGGATGGTAGACGTGGAGTACACATTCGAGGGCGTGACGCTGGTGAGCGACGGCGAGATGAGCGAGGACGAGGCACGCGCCTACATCGAGCGCGGACTTGAGCGCTATGAGGGGCATGCCGAGCGCATCGACCACATCGAGGCGCATCTGGACGGCGACGACGTCGAGCTGACCTACTACCCGGTCGACGGGCGCTTCGAGCGTATCCGGCGCATCACCGGTTACCTGGTGGGCACGCTCGACCGCTTCAACGATGCCAAGCGAGCCGAGGAATCCGACCGCGTGAAGCACGCGGTGAGCTAGCGGCTGCCGGACGGGCGGAAGGGCCGCAGCGAGCAGGGCTGCCCGGTTCGGGGGCGGCTGCTCCCGCGATTCCCCATATTCCTGTTGATCGTTGGCGCGATCGAGCCCATGCGCTTCGACATGGGGAGCTATGCCGGGCGCACGTCGAGCGCGAGGGCGGAGCGGTCGGCGAGGGCCTGGTAGCCGCCGCTGAGCCAGAGTGACACCTCGTGAGGACGCAGGACGAGCGGCATGCGGTCATGGACCGGAGCCACTGCGGCGTTCGGGTCGGTCGTGACCATGGAGAAACGGCCGCCTTGCCAGATGCCCCCGATGAGGAAGGGCTCGCTGTCAGGCAGCGCGAACTCGTAGGGGCGCTTCACCGGCTTGCCAGAACGCGGGCTGGGCACCGTCTCGGTAGCATGGGATTCGAAGAAGCTCAGCGCTGGGATGAGGCAGCGGCGATGGGCCATGGAGTCACGCCAGATGGGCTTCTGCACGCTATCGAGACGCGTGTTGAACAGCAGCGCCTTCTTCCAGTCAGCCTCGTAGCCCCAGGTAAGGGTTCGCGCCTCAAGGCTGCCAGGAACAAGGGTCGGCGCGGCGGAAGCGCTCGTGTCGAATGAGGGCACGATGACGGGCACGGCCGAGCCCGGGTAGGCACGCGCAGGCTGCGGCGTATGCGGCTGCAGCTGGGGCTGGGACTGAAGCTCGTCGAAGAGGCTCAGCTGGCCGTTGGGGGCGCTGGCCGCAGCAACCTCCCCTTCTTCGGCCTCTCCGCCAGATTCGCCAGCAGGCCCGCTCTTTCCCCCAGGCGCAGGAAGGATAAGCGGCCACTCTTTGCTGTCGATGTGCGGCGAGCAGCACTCGAGCTGCCGGATGATTCCCAGCACCTCATCGAAGCTCAATATGGTGAACATCCGGCACATATCCGCTGGCCTCCACCCGACCGTCAGTCAGAATGCCACGGCTCCAAACCGCTTCACAAGCCCTGTCGTTTCGGTACACGTGCGCACAGCAAGCAAACCGCAAGGCTGCTAGGAGCATGCGCTCTTGCCCTACATCACGACCGCGATGATAGAGCAGGCATTGCCCCATCATCAAGCGAGCAGATTACGGATTTGCCGAGAATCAACTTTCAGGAGAGAGGTTTGGGCAATCCAAGCACGTATCGCGCAGGAATGATTTGAGCTCTGCGGGATCGTCGGTTTCATAGAAGGACACAAGCCGCTCAAGGAAGCCCATCTTGTGCTCCTCAGGGATAGCCAATATCCCTGCACCTGACTCTATCAGAATCTTGTTCGCGGCAAGCTGCGCAGTTCGCTTGTTGCCATCGTTGAACATCTGAGCACGCGAGATCAAGGCAAGGGCCGACAGGGCGCGGTCCGTTGCATCCTCGATTTGCGCAAGGCTCTCGATAACCTCTGCCAGCTTTCGCACATCCGGCATAGGCGGAATCCAAGACGTGCCACCCATCGTCACCGTGCCGGTGCGCAGGTCGCCTGCGTAGCGTACGATGCCGCCCTCACCAATCTTGAGGTTGAGGCCACGCACCCACTCAAGCGTCAGAGGCTCGTCGAGGGTTTCGAACACGTACTGCCATGCATGCTTGAGGTTGTTCACCACCATCACGTCATCAATGGATAGTCCAGCAACCGATCGTCCCTCCACGATTTCTTGGGTCTGCGGAAAGGTGATGCCTATGCCCTCGATGCGAGCTTCTTTCCAAATGCTATCAACCAGGTTGCGCTTGGCATAGAAGATATTGTCCTCACGAAGCACGCGGCCCCCTTTCCCGGATTGGCTTGGCTGACTCCCCTGCTTTACGGCTCGAATTATACCCTCTCGTACAGGCTGCAGGCGCGCTGGAGCTTTCCGAAAGCGTTTGATTGTAGCCAGACTGCCCCCGCCCCAAAACCCAACTATATGACCTCGTCGCTCTTCGCGAGCCCGGTCGTCTCGGTGTCGATGACTATGGTCTTGGACAAGTCGAGCATGACGGTCACCTGTTATTGAGCCAGTACACGGCTGCAAAGCATGTGGCGGCCAGACAGCCGCTTGCGATTATCCAGATGACAAAGAACGTGGTCATGGCCCTGTCCTGTCTTTCCATTGGCCTGAGCTATGGCGAACCAGCTGTCGCTTGATTACCAGTCAGCGCTAGAACCGTGCTAAAGAGAATCCTGCCGCGAGCAACACTGCCGCCTAAGCCCCTAGCCATCCGAGCAGGCCGACGCAGCCGGCAAGGACGTCATCGTAGGTGACGTCGAAGTCGCCGGTGTACCAGGGGTCGGCGATGCTCCCTTCGCGCCCAGCGAACTCCAGCAACTTGTGCACCTTGCCCTGCGTATCGCCGCCCAAGATGCGCAGCATGTTGCGGATGTTCTGATCGTCCATGCCGATGAGCAAGTCGAAGCCGTCGTAGTCGCTCCGGCGCATCTGGCGCGCCACCTTGCCCGAGCAATCGATGCCCTCGCGCTGCAGGATCGCGCGCGTGCTCGGATGCACCGGGTTGCCCAGCTCCTCGGCGCTGGTGGCCGCTGACTCGATATGGAACCGCTCGGCTAGCCCCCGCTGCTCCACCAGGTCCTTCATCACGAACTCCGCCATGGTCGAGCGGCAGATGTTCCCATGGCACACGAACAGGATGCGCACAAGGTCTCTCATCGTCATTCCTTTCAGCCTTCCGCCGCCCCAAAGAGCAAGCGAATCCGGAGCTAGAAATCCAGGTACTCCAGCTTTGCGCGCAGGATTCGCCGCAGCGAATCGTCGATGCGGCCCCAGCTCAGGCGCCCTTCGTCTACCGCCGCGCGCAGCGCATCCAGCGCAGCGTCCAGGTCAGCCGGCATCAGCAGCAGGTCGCAGCCCGCCTCCAGCGCCAGCACCGCAGCTTCGGCGGCGCTGTAGTACTCGCCCACCGCGCCCATGGCCAGCGAGTCGGTGACCACCACGCCCTCGAAGCCCAGCGACCCGCGCAGCAGGTCGGTCACGATAGCCGAGCTCAAGCACGCCGGCGCGTCGCTGCCTGCCACCTGCGGCACCGACAGGTGCCCCACCATCACCAACGGCACGCCCGCATCGATGGCTGCACGGAAGGGCACGAGCTCCACCGCCTCCAGGTCGGCCAGCGTTCCCTCGAACACGATGCGCGAATCGTGGCTGTCGCCCACCGCCGCGCCGATGCCTGGGAAGTGCTTGGCGCTGCACAGCACGCCCGCCGCCTCGAAGCCTTCCACCTGAGCCGCCACCATCTGCGCCACCAGCTGCGGGTCCGCCCCGAATGAGCGGCGGCGCATGGTGTCGCTCTCAGGGTTGTTGGCCACGTCGCACACCGGCGCGAAATCGGTGTTGAAGCCCAAGTCGCTCAGATAGCCGCCAACGTACTCCGCGGCCGAACGGGCCTCGGCCGGGTCGGCACCTGCGCCGATGTCTGCCATGTCTCCCACGTTGTCCACACCCATGCCCGCCCTGTTGGCGACGCGCGCCACCTGGCCGCCTTCCTCGTCCACGCACAGCAGCGGCGGGATGCCGCACACATCCAAGGCGAAGCCGCGCGTAGCGCCCAGCATCTCGGCGACCTGCTCCGGCCCGCCGATGTTGTCAGCGAAATACACCAAGCCGCCCACCGGGAGCGAGGCCAGCGCATTGCGCGTGGCGTCGCCCGCCTGGATGACCTGGCCCATGCCGGTCAGGCTCTCAGGGGTCACGCAGAACAGCTGGCACAGCTTCTCGCGATCGGACATCGAGCCCAGCAGCGTCTCGCTGCGCTGCGCGAGCGGGTCGACTACGGCATTCCCGCTGCCTTCTGCGGCATCACCGACGGGCGCATCCTGCCGCGACGCGCAGCCGAACAGCAAGCCCCCAGCCGTCACCGCCGCAGCCGCACCGGCCACGCTCACGAACGCACGACGGCTCACCGGCTGCCCGGCGGCCAGGGCCTCTCGGCTTCCTTGGATGGGCATGGCGCCCTCCTTCCACAGCGGCCCGCAGGGACTAACGCTAGCCAGGCGAGCCCGCCCCCCCCGCAACGGGAAGCGCGGCAGCCGGCTACAGCGAATCGGTATCCAGGCAGATGGTGAACGGGCCATGGTTCACCAGCGCCACGTCCATCATAGCGCCGAACTCGCCCGTTTGCACCACTGGCACGTCGCGCCGCACCAGCTCGACGAAGCGCTCGTAGAGCCGCTGCGCCTCATCGGGCGGCGCCGCGTCGGTGAACGAGGGCCGGTTGCCGCGGCGACAGTTCGCATACAGCGTGAACTGGCTCACCACCAGCACCTCGCCGCCCACATCAGCCAGCGCCAGGTTCGTCTTGCCCGCTTCGTCCTCGAACACGCGCATCTTGCGCACCTTCTCCCACAGCCGCTCGGCCTCAGCTTCGGTGTCGCCCTGGCCCACGCCCAGCAGCACCACGTAGCCGCGGCCGATGCACCGCGGCTCGCCGCCCTCGACGGACACGCTGGCCTTGCTCACGCATTGCACCACCGCGCGCATGGCTACTCGCCTTCGCCTGCGCCCACAGCCTTGGATGCGGAAGCGCCCAGAGCATCCAGAGAGCCTGCATCGCCCGCGCCGCCCGCAGCGCCCATGGCACCTTGCGTGCCCGCAGCCTGTGCCGCATCGAGCGCATCGGCCATCGCATGCATGATGTTGCGGCGGCTGAGCGCGCCCACCAGGCGGCCCTGGCCGTCCACTACCGGCACCTTCTTTATGCGGCGCTCGGCCAGCACATGCACAGCGGCGTCGAGCGGCATGTCATCGCGCACCGACACGACGCGCTTGGTGGCGATGTCCATGACGTTGAGCCCCAGCAGCGCGCTGAAGCGGGCCGACATGGCCGTGTCATCGATGAAGCGGTACAGGTTCAGCGACGAGTCGAACAAAGAGAGCTCGTTGCGCCCCAGATACGCTGCCACGTCGCCATCGGATACGAAGCCCACCAGCGCGCCATTGCGGTCCACCACGGGCAGCCCGCTCGTGTCGTTGCGCGCCATCAGCTTGATGACCTGGGCCATGTTGGCATAGGCCGACGCGCACACCGGTTCACGGTTCATCACGTCGCTCACGCGGTAATCCTCGTGGGATCCACTATCGGCCGCAGACCCAGCGCCTGACGCTCCCGGCAAACGCTCGCCCATCGAAGCATCCACGGTCACGCCATCGAACCCAGCCGCGTAATCGGCCAGCTCGACACCAGCCGCCGTGCCGCCCACAGCCTCAGCTCCCACAGCCGCCGCTCCGCGCTGGCGCGTCTTGTCGCGCACGCAAAGCAGTATGACCAGCCCCGCCACGCACATGAGCGCGAACGTGGTGCTGAAGGCCATGTGGTCGCCCAGGTACGACTGCTCGAATGCCGATGCCTCGGGCGCCACCATGGGGGCTAGGGCCGATATAGATACCAGCATGGCCGTGCCCATCGAAGCCGCTACCTGGTTGAGGGTGTTGGACACCCCCTGCGCATGCTGGATGACGCTGTTGTCCAGCGAGTTGACGCCCCATGTGTTCAGCGGCGTCATGGTGAACTGCAAGCCTACCACCAGCACGGTGTAGGTGATGGTCAGGTTGATGAAGCTGCTATCGATGCCCAGCCGCGCCAGCCCCGACGCACCCAGCACCGCCACGATCACGCCCGGTATGACCACGCGACGCACGCCGAAGCGGTCGAACAGCCTCCCGCTGACCAAGCCCATGAGCGCACCGATGAGCGCGCCCGGCAGCATGGCCACGCCCGACATGGTGGCCGAATACCCCAGGATGCCTTGGATGTACAGCGGGGTGATAACGCCTGTGCCCATGAGCGCTGCTTGGACGAGAACGATGATGACCACCGCCGTGGCGTACTTGCGCGTACGTAGGATGTCCACTTGCAGCATGGGCACCTCGAGCACCATCTGGCGGCGCACGAACAGCCCCACCAGCACCAGGCCCACCACTACAAGGCCGGCCGTCAACGCCAGGTTATCGCTCGAAGCGAACGTGGAGAGCCCGTACAGCAGGCACACGAGGCCCACCGACGACAGCGCCACCGACAGCTTGTCGAACGTGGTGCGCTTGAAATCGCCGTAGTTGCGCAGCACCGCCACCGCCAGCACGATGACCACCACCGACAGCAAGGTCACGATGCCGAACAGCCAGCGCCAGCCCACCGAATCGACCAGCAAGCCCGCCAGGGACGGACCGATAGCCGGCGCGAACCCGATGATGAGCCCGATGACCCCCATGGCCGTTCCGCGCTTCTCGCGCGGGAACACCAACAGTATCACCGTGAACACCATGGGCATGGCCATGCCCGTGCACGCTGCCTGCAGCACGCGCCCACCAAGCAGCACCCAGAAGTTGGGCGCCAAAGCCGCAGCCAGGCTGCCCACCGTGAAGATGGCGAACGCCGTTATGAACAGCTGCCGCGTGCTGAACCGCCCGATAAGGTACGCCGAAAGCGGTATGATGACCGCCTCGACCAGCGAATAGCCGCTGGTCAGCCACTGCACGGTAGTGGCGTCGACCCCCAGGCTGCTCATGATGGCCGGCAACGCCGGTGAAAGCAGCGTCTGGTTCAGCACCGCCAGCAGCGTCCCTGCCAGCAGCACCGCCACCATCACCATGTCCTTCTTGCTCACTCCCATTGCCATGTATGCTCTGACCTCGCTCTCAAATGCAGAAAAAGTTAAACCCCAAAACCATACATGACTTTGAGAAGAGGGTACGTCAGGATATCAGAGAACCGGTAGCATTCGCATCGGCGAGCGGGATATCGCCGCACGCAAGGGAAGAGGCCGCGAAAGGCCCCAGCAGTACCGAGCAGCACGTCCGTATGATGCGGAAGGCCCTAGCACTCACGGCAGCTGGCGCGCACCTGGGTAACAACCCGCCCGGCGGCAGCCCTATCCCTTCGGGAAGAGCACCGCCGCCACCGCGACCCCCAGGAACATCAGCAGGAAGCCGACCGCCGCCACGATGAGCCCGGCGACCACCGAACGGCCCCAGCGAAAACCCTGCAACGCCCGCACCCTACGTCGAAGCAGGCGCCAGTCGAGCAAGCACCATTCCGCGCCCAGGAACATCAGGCCCGTACCCCCGTACTGCCAAGCCAGCAGCCAAAGCGGCTGAGCAGCCAGGTCCGAGGGAGGCTCCGTGCACTTCTGCACTATCGCCACCACCGTCGCCACCATGAACAGCGCGACGACCGCATTCCAGGCGACGCCCAGCCATTCCGTGAGGCGCAAGAGCTTCCCGAGGCGCCCGCGAGCCGCCGGGCCAGCAACCGGCACCGTTCCGGCCGCGGGCACCAGGGCGGGCGCCGGCACAGCGCCCGCAGCCGGCCGTGCAGCGCCAGGCGCGACCTCCGGCATCAGGAGCGGCTGCACGACCGGGGCGGAACCCGCGTCAGCCGGCATCGCCACCGCCTCGAAGGCCCCTTTGAGCTCGCGGGCGCTGCCGTAGCGGGCCGCCGGGTCGAACGCCGTCGCCTTCGACAGCACAGGCCTCAGCGGCTCCGGCACGCCCTCCTCGTCGAACGCTCCCCCAGCCAGAGCCGGGCTCGGCACCTTCTCGGTCAACAGGTAGTAGAGCAGCATCCCCAAGGCGTACACGTCGCTGCGCGGCCCGGTCTGTCCGAACCCGAACTGCTCAGGAGGCGCATAGGCACGGGTGCCGAAGGCGTTGGTGTCGGCCACGGCGCCATCGCGATACGTCCGCGCGATGCCGAAGTCGATGAGCGTCAGGTTCGCAGGCGATACGATGACGTTGGACGGTTTGAGGTCGCGATGGATTATCGGCGGCTCGAACCCCTCATGCAGCTCGGCCACGGCATCGCACAGCACCGGGAACACCTGCGCGGCCAGCATCCACGACGGGTCCTTCTCGTAGACGAGCTCATGGAGCGTCTTGCCGCCCACATGCTCCATGACGACCACCAGATCGTCGCCCAGCTCGT
Source organism: uncultured Eggerthellaceae bacterium (assembly GCA_910588095.1). GTDB lineage: Bacteria > Actinomycetota > Coriobacteriia > Coriobacteriales > Eggerthellaceae > D16-63. The sequence goes on along the minus strand of CAJUQH010000007.1, from coordinate 67,598 downwards.
AGCAATCCTCTATGCGCGGCACATGCACGAAGCGACGGCCTTGCTGCTGAGCGCGGAACATCTCCTGGTAAGCGCCGCCCACGCCCGCCTCGCGGGCGATGCGCTTGCGCACGAACGGACCCCGCAAGGCGCCGTTCTCGCCGCAGAACATCACGGTCTCGGTCACCTCGTAGGCCGACCGCTTCAAGACCTCCACCGCGCGATAGGCGTTGTCGCGCGAGACGATGCCGAGGTATTCGTCGAGCTCTTCATGGATCATACCGCTATGATAGCCCTTCAGGGCTTGTCCGGCGAGGTGATGGTGTCCTCGCCGAAGCGGTACAGCTCCTCGTCGACCTGCTGCAACGTGCAGCCATGCTCCAAGCAGAATATGATGATGGCGTCGCGACGCCCCTTGCAGTACAGCTCGTTGACCTGGGCAGCCTGGAGCAGGCGATTCGTCTCTTGGAGCGAAAGCCCCATGGCGAACGCCAACGCCAGCATCTTGTCGCGCGAGCCCCGGCGCGTGCCGACGAATATCTGGTAGCCGTGGGTCTCGTTCAGGCCCGCCGCGCGCACCACTTGGGCGCGCTGCAGCCCCTTCTCGTCCAGCAGCTGCTGCAGGTACTCCGGCACGGTGCGATGGGCGGCGATGCGATGCTGCGCCGCGAAGGCAGCCGGGTCGGGCCCAGCCAGCAGCTCGGCGAGGAGTTCATCGGTCAAAGGCTCTCTCACGCGACGCTTCCTTCTCCTTTTCCGAGTTCGTAGGACCATTGTAATGCAGGCGCAAGGCGCGCACGCGGCACCAGGAACCCATTGAGGGTCGCCCGGCGCCGCATGGCGATGCTGTCTGGATGGGCTAGAGGGCCCAGGAAGCCGTGGGCTTGTCGTTGAACATGTTGGCGTAGTAGAGGGCTTTGATGACCTCGCCCTCGAAGTAGATGCTGCCCGTCACCGTGCCCCCGGGCGCCAGCGAGCCGGAGTGCAGCTCATCGGAGCCGTTGCCCAGGTAGGTCTGGGTGCGCTGGGCGCCATCGGCATCCTGGCCCTTCCAGTCGTAGGGGTTGAACGACGCTTCCTTGTCGCTGGTGTTGGTGTAGGTGACGGTGATGCCCGTAGCCGGGGAGCCGTCGTACTTCGCAAGCCCCGCCTGCACGGAATCGACGCTCACCACCAGCCCGTCGCTCAAGGTGACGCTCGCGCCCACCGCCAGGTCATCAGACCCGTCCGCTTGGGAACCGCCCGATGCGCTGCCATCCGACGACGCAGCGCCGGAAGCAGAGCTCGTCTCCTGGACCGTGCTGCCCTGGAACGCCTCGTCGATAGCCGCCGTGTAAGCCGCTTGGGTGGCCAGCACGACGACAAGCGCGACGACGCCGAGAACCACGCCCGCTACGGCAAGGCCCTTGCCGCCCTTGCCCTTGCGCACGCAGCCCACGATGGCGACGATGCCCAGCACCAAGCCCACCAGCCCCACCAGGAAGGCGAGGTTGTTCACTATCGGCATCCACGAAAGCGCCGCGGCCACGATGCCCAGGACAAGCGACGCGATGGCCATCCCCGACCGCTTGGCCGCAACGGCCGGCGCAGGGTTCGGCTGCATTCCTGCTGGAGGAAACTGCTGGTTAGGTAGTTGCTGGTTCATTATCTCCCCTTCGTTGACGTCTCCGTTGCAGCCCGATGAGCAGGCCGCATAAGGGGTAGGATAAGGAAAGGAGGAAGCGAAAGCATTAGCTGCCAGCTAATGCCCGAGCCGTCCGACCGCCTGGCTACTCCACGCCGAACAGCGGGTCGAGGAATGCCGAGTACCAGGTCTCGGGCGCGGTGATGCTGCCCGGCGACACGTTGGCGATGAAGTCGACGTCCTTCGTGGTGGAGATGCCCGATACGCTCACGGCGCGCTCGTCCTCGCGCACCCAACCGTACTGCTGGTGCACGCGGTCTTCGATGCCCGCCTCGGACGACAGCGAGTCCACGTCGTTCTGCAGCGCGGCATTGCGCTCCTGCAGCGCGCTGTACTCCACTTGCAGGCGCTCGTTCTCGCGCATCTCCTGGTACCACAGCTGCACCGGGCCGTACATGAACACGCACGTGGCCACCAGGCACGCCGCCACCACCGCAGGCACCACGATTCCCATGCGGAAGCCCGTGCGCTTTTCGGCCCCCTTGGCCTTGCGCCCCGAGGCTGCGGAAGCCACCGCCGTGGCTGCCCCGAGCGCCCCCGATGCCAGCGACTGCGCGGCGCGCTTGTGCTTCGTGCCCATCTGGCCCTGGTAGACCGCCGCACGCGGGCCGCCCTCGCCCGGCGCGGCCGGCGCCGATGCGCCGCCGTACTGGCGGTCGAAGCTACGGGATGCCCGCGCCTTGGCCGCCGCCGTGCGCTTCGCGCCGAACCGCTCGGTCAGCCGCCGAACCATGCCCGGCTTGCGCGGGGTCGCGGCGGGCTCGTCAGGCAGGTCGCCTTCCAGGGCGAAGGCGCGCTCGGCCGCCATCTCCTCGCGCTCGTCGAAGCGGAGCACCTCGCGCTGCCCGCGGCCCCTGCGGATAGCAGCCGGCGCGGCAGCGAAGGGTTGCGATGGGCGGCCGCCACGAGCGCCCAACGGGCGCGAATCGCGAGGCGGCATCATGCCGGAATGCGGAGTGAAGGGCTGCGAGAAGCGCCGGACGTCGGCACCCCCACGAGGCGGGGCAACGGGCGTGGGCGCCTCTTGAGCGCGAGGCGACTGCCCCAGCTTCCGCACGCCGGGCGTGCGCGCAGCCTTCTTGGCCGCCCCCTTCAAAGGAGCAGCCTGCAAGACGCGTTGCTTCAGAGCAGATTGCTGACGATTCAGCTGCGCGGTGGCGCGCGCCTCATCCATCGTCACGATATGTGCGCGTTTCGGCAAGCGATGCCCTCTTCTGCGTTTATAGTTCGTTTAGGTGCACATTCATATGAGCTGGATAAGCATAGCACGCCCCGACAGCCCGGGGAAGGCCCCTGTGGCTAATCCAACCCCAGTTTCTCGACGAACGCGAACCACTTCTTGAAGGAGTCGTCGCTTATGGCGTGCTCCATCTGGCACGCCTCGTGCTCGGCCACTTCGGGCGCTATGCCAAGGCCCTTCGACAGGAAGCGCGTGAGCATCTCGTGACGCTCGAGCACCGCGCACCCACGCTCGAGGCCGCGCTCGGTCAGGGTGATGGAGCCGTAATGCGCCTGGTCGAGGTAGCCCGCCTCGCGCAGGCCCGCCACCGCCTTGGACACCGACGCCTTGGACACGCCCAGCTTCTCGGCCACGTCCACCGAACGCACGCCAGTGGTCTGGCTGGCGCCCAGCATGACCATGGCCTCTAGGTAGTCCTCGTGCGACATGGACATCTTATCCATGAGCGCCCCTTTCGCATCGCGTTACGGCATCCATGGTAGCACAGTGCGGAAGGGCCCCGGCCAAAGCACGGCCAGGGCCCTTCCGCTGCATGAAGAAGACGCGAGTGCCTAGCGGGGCGCCTGCTGGGCCGCAGGCTGCGCTGCCACCTCGACGGGGCAAGCGCGACGATCGCCGCAGCCATGCGGGCAGCCAGCGCATTCGCCGCCGCAGCCGCCTTCGCACTGGTCGCCGCAATCGCACAGCCCGCGGCGCAGCAGCCGGCGCACGGCCAGCGCCGCGCAGGCCGCCAGCGCCAGCAAGAGCGCTAAGGTGACCGGGTTCAACATCAGGTCTTGCATCATCTATCCTTTCAGGGGCTCGGCTTCCCCAGGTGAGAGAGGAATGAGAGGAAGAGCACCTGGGGAATCGAGCCTACGGGTTAAACGTTATCAGGCTGCGCCTTGAGCTGCGGCTGCTTGACGGGGCGCCCCTCACGGGCCGCCGGGCGGAACAGCAGGAACACAAGCCCAGCCGCCACCGCTAGCGCGATCACGGTCCACACGCCGAACTCAACCTCGCCGGTGGCCAAGCCGCCCAGCTGGTAGATCAGCAGCGCCACGCACCAGGCGAACACGCACATGTAGCCGATGGCCGCCCAAGTCCACTTGGCCGAGCGCATCTGGTTGCGGATGGCCCCCATGGCCGCGAAGCACGGCGCGCACAGCAGGTTGAAGGCGCAGAAGGCCATGATGGCGATGGAGCTGCCCCCCAGCATGGCGCCGAAGGCGGTCCACAGGTTCGGGTCGAGCTCGCCCGCCTCCTCGCCGACGCTGGTGAGGATGCCGACCGTCGCCACCACGTTCTCCTTGGCCACCAGGCCCGTGATGGAGGTGACGGTGGCTTGCCAGTCACCGAACCCGAGCGGCATGAAGGCCCAAGCCAGCAGGTTGCCAAGGCCCGCCATCAGGCTGTAGTCGATGGTGCCGCCCGCCTCGGCGTCCAGCATGCCGAAGCTGCCCTCGTACACGCCGAAGTTCAGCAGGAACCAGATGACGATCGAGCTCAGGAAGATGATCGTGCCAGCCTTGACGATGTATGCCTTCACGCGCTCCCACGTGGCCATGGCCACATTGCGCACCGTGGGCAGGTGGTAGGCGGGCAGCTCCATGATGAAGGGGGCCACCTCGCCGGCGAACGCCTTGAGCTTCTTCAGGATGATGCAGCTTATGATGATGGCCGCCAGCCCCAGGAAGTAGAACAGCGGGGCGACCCACCAGGTGGCTTCGTAGTCGCCACCGGCCAGCGCGCCGAACACCAGCGCGATGATGGGCAGCTTGGCACCGCACGGGATCATCGTGGTGGTCATGACCGTCATGCGGCGGTCCTTCTCGTTCTCGATGGTCTTGGTGGCCATCACGGCGGGCACGCCGCAGCCCGACGCGATCAGCATGGGAATGAACGACTTGCCCGACAGCCCGAAGCGACGGAACACGCGGTCCATGATGAAGGCGACGCGAGCCAGATACCCGCACCCCTCCAAGAACGACAGCAGCAGGAACAGCACGATGAGCTGCGGCACGAAGCCCAGCACCGCGCCTACGCCTCCCAACACGCCATCCACGATGAGGCTCGTCACCCAGGGTGCCGCGGCAGCGGCTTCCAGCCAGCCGGTCACCACCACGGGCAGCCCCACATGATACAGGCCGAACGAGGCTGGGTCGGGCTCCATGTCGCCGTAGGCCGCTGCGATGTCGTCAGCCGCCATGCCCGCCTCCTCGGCTTCGGCGACGATGCCCTCGTACTCTTCGACCGCAGCGTCGTACTGCTCGGCACCGGTGTAGAGCCAGCCGTCGCCGAACAGGCCGTCGTTGGCCCAGTCGGTGAACAGGCCACCCGCCACCGACACCGAGAGGTAGTACACCAGCGTCATCACCACGATGAAGATCGGGATGCCCAGCATGCGGTTCGTGACCACGCGGTCAATCTTCTGGGTGGTGGTCAGCCCCTTGGCCGAGCGGCGCACGCACGATTCGCACACGCTCGCGATGCTGTCGTAGCGCTCGTTGGTCACGATGGAGGCGGCATCGTCGTCCTCGGCCTGCTCCAGCTGCTCGCGGATGGCGGCCACCTTGGAAAGGTCGGCCGCAGAGAGCTTCAGCGCCTCGATGGTGCCCTGCTCGTCTTCGAGCAGCTTGATGGCGTACCAGCGGGCCTGGGCCGGCTTCACGCGGCTGCCCAGGATATCGGTGACCTGGGCCACTGCCGTCTCCACGTCATCGGAGAAGCGCAGCTTGGAGGCCGGCGGCTGTCCGATGCGGGCTGCCTCGATGGCGGCCTCCATCATCTCGTCCAGGCCGCGGCCCTTCACGGCGCTCGTCTGAACCACCGGGCAGCCCAGTTCGCGCGAAAGGCGCACCGTGTCGATGGCGTCGCCGTTCTTCTCCACCACATCCATCATGTTGAGGGCCACCACCACGGGCAGCCCCAGGTCGATGATCTGGGTGGTCAGGTACAGGTTGCGCTCCAGGTTGCCAGCGTCGACCAGGTTGACCACCACATCGGGCTGGCCGCCTAGCAGGTAATCGCGTGTGACCACCTCTTCGGGGCTATAGGGCGAAAGCGAGTACACGCCCGGCAGGTCGGTGATGGTCACCTCCTTGTCGCCGCGCCAGCGGCCTTCCTTCTTCTCGACGGTCACGCCGGGCCAGTTGCCAACGTATTGGTTGGCGCCGGTGAGGCCGTTGAACATGGTCGTCTTGCCGCAGTTCGGGTTGCCGGCAAGGGCGATGTTCGTTGCCATGGTGGTTCTCTCCCCTTCTTGTTCGCTATGGTCTTGCAGGTTGCGGGCCGCCTGGGCAGCCCGCAGGCCTCAATAAGTTAGCTTTGGGTAACTTCTAGGCCGAAAAAAGCGCGCTCCCGGCGCGCAGGCGGCAGGCCGCGGTGCGGCCACGCGAGGCTACGCCACCAGCACGTTGGCCGCCTCGTCTTTGCGCAGGCTCAGCTCGAAGCCGCGCACGGTCACCTCGATGGGGTCGCCGAGCGGCGCCACCTTGCGCACCAGCACCTCAGTGCCCTTCGTGATGCCCATGTCCATGATGCGCCGCTTGACCGCACCTTCTCCTCCGAGACGGCGTACCACCGCGCTCTCGCCGACGGCCACGTCGCGCAACGTCTTGCCTTCTGTCATCTTGCCTTGCGTTCCTTTCCCCTTCGCCTGATAGATTCGGTATGCGTGGGCTGCCTTCAAGCCTGGCTAGGCAGTGATCACCTTCGAGGCGGTCTGACGGTCGAGCGCCACTTGGCTGCCCTTCACCTCTACGATGAGATTGCCCGCCTGCTCGCTGATCACGCGCACGGCCGCGCCTTCGACGAAGCCCATGTTCTCCAAGTGATGATGCAGCTCGCCACGGCCGCGCACCTTGGCCACGCGGGCCGCCTCGCCGCTACGCAGGAACGAGAGCGGTACCTGCTGGGCGCGCACAGAGGTGCTGGCCGGGGCGAACGAGGGGGCATCCATCGTCATGACTGCCTGCATGTTTTGGGCTCCTGTCTCGATACGGCTTGAAGTTAGCCATGTCTAACAGAATGCATGATACACCTGTTTCGACGTTTCGATACGAGAAAGTTCGAAATGGCTAACTTTTCTGCGCAGCGCGCCCTTGCGGCGACACGCTTCCTTCTTGGCGCTGCCCATCATGGAGCGAGAGGGCGCAGCAGGCTCCTACGCCAAAGCCACCGTATAGGCTACCGTGCAGACCGGCTTCGGGTCGGCATGCTCGAGAAGCGAGGTCTGCACCTCGGACGGCATGGCGAACCGGTAGCTTATGGGCACGCGGGCTCCGTAGCTTGCCATGGTGAGGGCTTGGAGCCTGGATGCGTCGGATTCGGTTGCGGAAGAGCCCAAGGAGAAGCGGGCGTTGGGAGAGGCGCCGTTGTTCGCCAGAACCTCGAGGAACACGTCAGATACGTTGCCCGCGCCGAAGAGCTCCTTCGCGCCGTCAAGCGGGGTGAGCTTCACCTCGGCCACCTTAAGAGGCTCGCCGCAGCGCGACTCGATGTAGCCGGAAGCCTCCTCCGGCTCCTCGATGCCGAGCACATCCACCCGCGCCTCCACCTCAAGGGGCACATCAGCCGATAAAGCTGGCTCCCAATGAGCCGTGTAGGTACGGTCGCCAACGGAGCCTTTCTCGATGGTGACCGTCTTGTTCGCAGAGCCGGAAAGCCCCGTACCCGACCAGCCCGTGAAGGTGTAGCCTTGCTTGACCGGGCTCTTGAGGGTGAAGGTGGCAGTCTCTGTATTGTAGGTGGTGGGGTTGCCTGACACGCTGCCACCCGCAAGGTCGTAGGTTATGGCATAGGGGTTCAGCGACCAGTGGGCATAGTAGGTCTTGTTGGAGGTCGGAAGCGCCGTGGAGGCGGTCACCTGGGCGCCTCCCGTTGCCGACGTCCACCAGCCTGCGAAGGTATAGCCAAGTTTTGTGGGATCAGCAGGATAGAGAACGTCAGAAAGCTTAGAACCTGAGCCTTTCTTGGTCTTCACGGACGTCGACCCATCAGCAAAAGTACCACCCCGGGCATCATAGGAGAGGGTAACATCAGCAGTTGCCCCGTTAATTGATACGTAGATAGCCTCTCCTCTAGCAAAAGACATCGATCCGCCGCTTGAGATAGGCTTCAAATTGCCCCGACTCGTTCCCGCAGCAACGCTCTTCACGCCAGTGTAGCTTGTATTCACCCCGAGATAATAACCTGAACTGCCATGCGCAGTAGGTCCATAGCCAAGCGTTCCGTCCTTCGTAAGCCAGACGCAGACATAATTGGCATACGAGATGGTCGCGCGAAACCATTTGTTTTTTGGACAGTTCGTAAGTCCATAATACTGCTGATCATATATGCCTCTTGCATGAATCGTCGTTACGGGGGCACAGATCATAAGGTTTGGCTGCCCCGCGATAGGGGTCTCGGGAGCACCGGATTGGCTGGAATTCCCCCTGGCAGACGCAGCCTTTTGCGTCTCTGCGATGGGCTTACTTCCAGATTCGGAACCGTCATATATCATGCACCCAATTCTTTCCCAAGGAAGAACGATCGATCCTTTAGGAAGGCTCACGGTGATAGAGCTCGGGCTAACCTCAGGCAAATCATCATCGTTCGAGGACAACGCGACCATAGCAGAGAATTGCGAGGTTTCTTCTGCGAGAGATGCAGCAGGCAAGCTGACCGTCGGTATCGCGTGGAAGATATCAGGGCTGATGGAAGTCACGGTCGCTGGCGCGTTGATGGTCGTGAGGTTCGCACAGGCCTCAAGGGCGCCGGCGGCTATGGTGGTGCAGCCCTCGCGGATGGTCGATTCAGTGGCTCCTGCTGGGACTCGAAGTAACGTTGTTAAGTCGGATGTATAGAGCAAACCATTCTCCGAGGCGAATGCTGCACTGCCCGCATCCACAGAGATGGCATCCACCAGCGGGCAATGCGAGAACACGCTGGCCTCTGCTATCTCTGCTGTCTTCGGGATGCGGACAGTGCCCTGCTTGCCCTCGGGAATGAGCAAGAGGCTAAGTTGTTCGGTGTCATATATGGCGCCGTCGTAAGAGGAGTAGGAGGCGTTGCCATCGGCCACGCTGACCGAGGCGACATCGCTCGAGCGGAAGGCTCGGTCATCGACGTCGTTCACGCTTGCGGGCAGCGTGACGGACGTTACGCCTGAGAGGTAGAAGGCATAGGGGGCTATGGAAGCGAGGGCGTAGGTGGTGCCCTCATAGGCAACGGATTCGGGGAGCATGAGCATCCCGGCATCAGCGTCGGCCTCGGAGGCGGCAGGGGTCGAGCCGAGGTCCGGCAACACATCAGGAGCCTCGAGACCTTGGCTCGAGGCGACGACGCGTCGAGGCGAGGCCCCCGCCGCCTCCGAGACCCCGACAAGCTCGATGGTCGATTCGTCAATGACGGCGAAGGTGAGGCCATCGAGCGTGAAGGAGCCGATGACAGGTTCGCCATCAAGGGCCACATCGGAGTTGATGAAGTTGGAAGGCTTACCAACCAACCCCGATGCAAGCATCGGGGCTAGAGGCGAGCCTTCCGCATCCTGCTCAGTGCTGACTCCTTGTGGCTCCCCGGAAGAAGAATCAGCGGAATCATTTGACTGGTCAGGCAAGCCCGACGCTGCGGCTTCATCCTCAACTGAGCCGGAGCCTTCCCCATCTGCGTAAGCGAGGGGCACAAGAGTGAACGTCAGCAAGGCTGCCAGAGTGACAGCGGCTAGCTTATGGGTGAAAGAAACAGCAGGTGCTCGCATTGCAACCGGCTCCTTCCCGTGGTGCGGTCATTCCACACTGCGGAAGAAACCCTATGGTTCGCGTGCGATAGCGACATGCAGCAAGGAGGGCATCCACCGCAGTCGCTAAACATCGAGTTCGATAACAGACCAGAATGCATACTGGAACACAAACCCAGAATGGCAGATGCCCTCTTTGATGATTTGTGACCCAATATGTGGTCCACAGGGGATTTCTGTATTCGGTTGTTATCGAATGCCGCCATGCAGCGTCGATGTTTAGCACCTGCGAGAATACCAGCCACATTGACAAATTGCAAGAAGCGCCACAGCGCCCCGTCGGGGCCGAAGCTCTCGGACGCATGAGCGACCAGGGGATACGAAAGAAACCATGGATATATTGACGACCATTGCAGCGCTCGCCGGCATAGCCGGTGCAGCCTGTACGATCCTGAATCTTATTCTTGATTGCGTTGATAGGTTCCACCGAAGACGGAGAAGCAAGATGATGCCCGAACATGAAGAAAGCTGAGTTACTGGCATAACTCAGCTCTCCGATAGGCATCACCCGTTTAGGTAACTCACTTCAGAGGGTTATCAACCGACGGGCGCTGCTGTGCTTTGAAGTGCAGCACTATTCCGAACGCCATCCACCCTTTTCTAGCAATTCTCCCTCTGCTCGATGCGCGTGATGGATGCCACGCGAGCATCGGGCGACAAGCAGCCTGCGGCCTTGGTGGCTTCCAGGCAGGCATCCACGAGCTTGTCCACCCGCAACGAGCCAGTGGGCTTCGATTCCAGCGCCAAGCGCAGCACTGCTCCTTCCGCCTCTACAGGCCCGCACAGGAAATCAGCCACTTCCAGCACCTTCTCCTTGCGCTTGCGCACCACGGTGACCGTGTCGGGCACTACCACGCGCTCGGGCGCGACGGAAAGGCGCACCTCGTACACCCCCACCGGGAACGCGGCCGATGCCGCCGGCGCGCCGGGCTCGACATAGGCGCAGTCGAAGGGCATCAAATCGGGTGCGCTGGCCGCCTGCAGGGCCTCAAGCGCCTTGGCAGGTGCCAGGTAGCTGGTCAGGGTGACGTCGCACACCTCAGCGGTGCCCCCCACCCCCACGGGCAGCGCGGCCCCGAAGGCGATGCGCATGTGGGGCGAGAACCCGTTGGAGACGGCGTAGGGCAGCTTCGCGCGGCGCACGGCGCGCTCAAGGGCGCGGGCGAGCTCCAAGTGCGAGAGCATGGCCAGCCTGCCCTGCTTCACGAAGCTGACGCGCAGGCGGAACGTGCGGCCTTCGGTCATCGGGGGCCTCCTTCATCGTCTGCAGGCTCGTCCAGGTCGTCGTCCCAATCGTCCCAGAGGTTCGCGCCAGCATCCCGCTCGCTGCGCACGCTGTCCAAGTCGTCCAGGTCATCCAGGCCGTCGTCAGCATGCCCGTCAGCATCGCCGGGCGCGGGCTCTTCGCCCCCCGCCTTCCGCGCCGCTGCCAGCACGTTGGCCACCCCCAGGTCGGGGCACACGCCGCACGCGCTGCAATCGTCGAAGGTGCAGTCGGGCGTCGTCACGCCCTCGGCCGCCCGCGCGCGCTCGCGCGCCAGGAACCGCTGGGACACGCCAGCCGATATGTGCGCCCAAGGCAGCACGTAGCCCGGCTCGTAGGTGGTCTGGGCGATGGCCGCCAGGTCGAGCCCCAGGCTCTCGGCTGCCCCGCGCCACGCCTGCTCGTCGAACATCTCGGTCCACGCGTCGAAGCGCGCCCCGCGCTGCCACGCCTGCTCCACCAGCGCCGCCACCTCGCGGCCGCCGCGGCTCATGACCGCCTCGACGAAGGAGCTCTTGGGGTCGTGGTAGCTCACGTCCACCGCGCGGTACTTCACGCTGCGCCGCAGCAGGTCCACCCGGCGCTGCACCTCCTCAGGGGCTATCTGGCCATCCCACTGGAAGGGCGTCTGGGCCTTGGGGACGAACACCGCCACCGAAACGCCCACCTTCACGTTGCCGCGCTGGTCGGCCGGCACGGCGGCCCGCGCGCGGTCGTAGGCGCGCTGCGCCAGGCTGGCGATGCCCTTTATGTCGTCGTCGGTCTCGGTGGGCAGGCCCACCATGAAGTACAGCTTGCAGCGGCGCCACCCGGCGGCGAACGCCGCGTCGATGGCGCTGAACAGGTCGTCCTCGGTCACGTTCTTGTTGATGACGTCGCGCAGGCGCTGGGTGCCCGCCTCGGGCGCGAAGGTGAGGCCGCCCTTCTTCTGGCCGGCCACCAGCTGGGCCATCTGCACGCCGAAGGCGTCCAGGCGCTGCGACGGCACCGAAACGCGGATGCCCTTGCCCGCGCATTCGCGGTTCAGGCGGCTCAGGATGCTGGCTATCTGGGAATGGTCGGTGGACGAGAGCGAGGTCAGGCTCACCTCGTCGTAGCCCGTCTCGTCCAGCCCGCGCAGCACGGCAGCCACCACGTTGTCCGCCGAGCGCTCGCGCACCGGCCGGTACATCATGCCCGCCTGGCAGAAGCGGCAGCCGCGAGCGCAGCCGCGCAGCACCTCGACGTTCAGGCGATCATGCACCACCTCGGTGAAGGGCACGATGCACGGCTCCCACGCGTCGCTTTCCGCGAAGCCCTCGAACACGCGCTTGGCCACCATGGCCGGCGCGCCGCTGCCAGGCGCCGCCCAGCTGCCCGCCGCCTGGGCCTCGTCGGTCGCGCGCCAGGCATATAGCCCGGGCACGTACACGCCCGGGATGGCCGCCAGGTAGCGCAGGATGTCGGCCCGCGGCCGGCCCGCGGCCCGCCCCTCCCGCAGCGCCGCCAGCACCTCGGGCAGCATCTCCTCGCCTTCGCCCACCATGATGGCGTCGAAGAACGGGGCGTAGGGCTCGGGGTTGAAGGCGCACGGGCCACCGGCCAGCACGAAGGGGTCGGCCTCGGCGCGGTCGGCCGCGCGCAGCGGCAGCCCTGTCAGGTCGAGCGCTTCCAGCACGTTGGTGGCCGCCAGCTCGTGGGGCAGCGTGATGCCCAGCGCGTCGAACTCATGCACCGGCGCGCAGCTCTCCAGCGAGGCCAGCGGCACGCCCGCCGCTCGCATGGCGTCTATCATGTCGGGCGCGGGCAGGAACGCCCGCTCGGCCCACAGGTGCTCGGCGGCATTCACCGCGTTAACCAGTATGCGCACAGCTTGGTTGGCCTGCCCCAGCTCGTAGGTGTCGGGATACATCATGCAGAACGAGAAGTCGTCGCCCGGCTCGGGCGAGCGCACCGCGCCCCATTCGTGATCAAGGTAGCGGGCCGGACGCTCCACTGCCGCCAGCAGCGGCTCGATGCGCGGCCACAGGTCGGTCGCAGGTATCAACGCTTCCCTTTCTTCTTCGCGCCGCGCAGCGCCTTCACGGCCTTGCCCGCCGCGTCCTTCGCCGCGCCGAGCACCTTGCCGCCCGCCGGCGTGGCGGCCGCCTTCTGCACGGCGGCCACCGCCGCGCCGCTGCCGTTCTGCACCACCGACGCCACGCCCACCAGGTCGCCCCCGGCCTCGAAGTACTCGATGGCCATGCGGCCCATGGCCTCGGTGCCGGCGAAGCCCACGGCACCGCGCACGGCCCAGCCCAGCACCGGCACGAACCCGGCGGCGCTGCGGGCCACGTTGCGCAGCACGAACGCGCCGCCCAGCACGGCCGCCAGCTCCTTGATGCGGTTGGCGTCGAGAGGCTGGCCGTAGGCGGCGGCTATCTGCAGCAGCATCTTCATCTGGTTGAGCGTCATGATGGGCATGTCGGCGCCCGGTATGATGGGCACCAGGCCCACGACGCCGTTCTGCATCGACGTGGCGTTCACGGCGTCCAGCGCCAGCGGTCGGCGCACGAAAGGGAACGCCAGAGCGCAGGCCAGCTTCTTCTCGGGCACCGCCGCGCATATCCACTCGCCCATGCGCACGTCGAAACTGCCGACGGCTTCCTCGTCCAGCGCGAAGGGCTCGCCGGGCTCGGCTGCCAGCGCCAGCTCGTCGGCGCCCTCTTGCACCGCCTCGTCCACATCGGCCGCCGGGTCGACGGCATCGGGTTCCGCAGCCGCCGCACGGCCCTCGGTGTCTTCCCCGCGCTTGAGCACCTTGTCCAGCGCCCGCCGCACCGCGCCTATGGGCTCGTCGCCCGGCGCGCAGATGTCGCCCATCGGAATGGGCCAGCCCGCCTCCACGGCCGCATCGTGCACGAGCGAGGGCAGCGTGGTGGCCACCATGACCGGTATGCCCGCCTCGCGCAGCCGCGCCGCCTGGGCGCCGATGAAGGGCGCGGTGCCCGCCACCAGCACGGCGAAGTCGTCGCCACCATGGGACTGCACCGGCTCGTCGTCCAGGTAGCCGATGGTCACGCGAGTGTGGGCGCCAGTGGACGCGAAGGCCGCGCGCACGTGGCCCACGCAGTCGCCCGGAGCGGTGTCGTCGATGAGCACCGACACGGAAAGCGGCGTCTTGGCGGCTTCCTCGAGGTCGGTGGCAGCTTTCAGCACGGCAGGGATGTCAACGGGTAGCTGCATAAGAGGTCCTCCTAGAGTTGAGCGCGTCGTCGTGGCTCCAGACCGAGCCGATGAGCCCCAGCATGACGAAGTTCGTGATCATGAACGACGTGCCGTAGCTCACGAACGGCAGCGGGATGCCGGTAATGGGCATCAAACCGCAGGTCATGCCTATGTTCTCAAGTATCTGGAACAGCCACATGCCGACGATAGCACACACGATGAGCATGCCGAACAGGTTGCCGCAGCTGCGGGCTATCCGTAACGAAACGAAGAACAGCGCGGCATAGAGCGCGATGAGCAGGAACGCGCCCGCGAAGCCCAGCTCCTCGCACAGCACGCAGAAGATGAAGTCGGTGGGCGCCTCGGGCAAGTAGCCGTAGGCGGCCTGGGTGCCGTGCAGCAGCCCCACGCCGAACAGCCCGCCCGAGCCGATGGCGATCTTGGCCTGGGCCAGGTTGTAGCCGTCGCCCGAAAGGTCGCCCTCGGGGTCCAGGAACACCAGAAGGCGCTTGCGCTGGTACTGCTTGAGCAGGCGGTACTCGTACTCGCCCGGCGCCGTCTCGTACTTCAGCACCTCGTCGATGGCGAACACCGCCGCTACCAGCGCCACGCACACCCCCAGCGTGACCAGCAGGAAGCGCAGCCGCGCACCGCCCATGACCAGCACCGTGGCCGATATGAACAGGTACACCAGGCCCGTGCCCAGGTCTGGCTGGGTCATGATGCACACGAACGGCACGAGCAGGAAGCCCACCACCTTGCAGTACTCGCGCAGGCTGTCCAGCTGGCCGTTGTAGCGGGCCACCAAGCTGGCGGCGAACAGCACCACGGTCACCTTGGCGAACTCGCCGGGCTGCACCTGCATGCCCAGCTTGATCCACGACTTCGCGCCCATGCCCGCGTCGGTGCCGAGGCCCGGTATGTGGGGCGACAGTATGAGCACCACGTTCACCACCAGGAAGAACGTGGTCATGCTGCCTAGCTTGCGGTAGTCGAACCGCCAGACCACCACCATGCACACGAGCCCCATGGCCACGCCCATGAGCTGGCGCGAGAAGTTGTGGTCCTCGCTGACCGACGTGGCCGACCAGCACACGAGCAGCCCGTAGCTCACCAGCAGCGCCACGATGGTGACGAAGGGGATGTTCACCAGTCGCGCCAGCCGCGAGGGCGGCTTTTCGGCCCGCTGGGGCGCCTGAGCATGGCGCAGCGTCTCTATCTGGGGAAGCTCTGCCATCGGGCGCTCCTTAGTCCGTCCGCCCGGTAGGCCCGGTGAACTCCACCTCGACGGCCTTGCCGCTCGACCCGGCCACGCGCGCGAGCGCCGCCTCGTTGCCAGCCTCGGTGTCCAGCAGAGTGCCGAGCACCTGGGCCACGATGGGGCCGGCCGAGTCGGAGCCGCCGCCGCCCTGCTCCAGCACGCAAGCGCACACGTAGTGCGGGTCGTCGAAGGGCGCGTAGGCCACGAACCATGCGTCGTCGGGGCGGTCGGTGTGCTCGGCGGTGCCCGACTTGCCCGCCGCCTCGATGCCGGCAGCCCCGAACGCGCGAGCCACGGTCGAGTTCTCGGTTATCACGCCGCGCAGGGCGTCGCGCACGAAGGCCAGATGCGCCTGGTTCACCTCCGGCTCGGCGATGACTTCGGGCTCTACCTGCACCACCACCTCGTCGTTGGTGTTGCGCACCTCCTTCAGCAGGTGCGGCTTGAGTATCTTGCCGGTGGCGATGCCCATGTAACCGCAGGCCACCTGCAAGGGCGTCACGAGCACGTCGCCCTGGCCGATGATCATGTTCGAGTAGTCGCCGCCCACCCACAGCGCTTCCGAGGGCACGTTGCGCCACTGCTCGGCCTTCCACGCCGGCGTGGGTATGCGCCCTTCCGACTCGTTGTCCAGGTCGATGCCGGTGGCCTTGCCGAAGTTGTACTTGCCTATGTACTCCTGCAGCGCCGTTTCGGTAAGCTCGCCGGAGCCTTCGGGGCCATGGAGGAAGAACTGCTTGGCTATCTCGTAGAACACCACGTCGCACGATTGCACGATGCCGCTGCGCAGCCCGAGCATGCCGTGGCCGTAGCGCGCCCAGCACTTCTGCGGCGCGCCGGTGCCGAAGCCGTCCCAGCTGCCGGTGCACTCCCATTCCATCTCGTCGTCGGCGAAGCCGTACTCCAAGCCCGCCATGGACGTGAACGCCTTGTAGGTCGAAGCCGCCGCGTATTGGCCGTTGATGGCCCGGTTGTTCAGCGGCGCGTGCGATTCCTCGGTGTTGTACAGGGCCCACACGTCCTCGGGGATGCCCCCAGTGAAGCTGGTGGGGTCGAACGTGGGATAGCTGGCCATGACCTTCACGCCGCCGTTGCGCACGTCAAGGGCCACCACCGCGCCGGAAACGCCCTTGCCGGTGCCGATGTCGCCCGCAGGCGCGATGGTCTCGGCCAGCAGCCGGTCGGCGGTGTACTGGGCCTGGGCATTGAGCTCCAGGTACACGTCAGAGCCCTTGAGCGGCGCCGTCTCGCTCACCACGTTGACGATGTTGCCCATGGCGTCGGTCATGACGCGGCGCGAGCCGTGGTCGCCCGAGAGCAGGCCGTCGTAGTACGACTCGATGCCGCTCATGCCTATGGTGTCGGTGGCCAGGATGGACCGCCCCTCCTCGGCGCGCTCGAGCTGCTCTTCGCTCGGGGCACCGGTGTAGCCCAGCGCATGGGCGGCCAGGGCGCCGTAGGGGTACTCGCGCACGGTGCGCGTCTCGATGCCCACGCCGGGGAACGCCTCGAAGTGCTCGGTGATGAAGGCCACGTCGCGCAGGGTCACGTCGCTGGCCACCACCCGCTGCGACTGGGCGCCGGAAGCCGCATCGGCTATGCGCTTGCGCACGATGGGCGCCGGCACGCCCAGCACGGCCGACAGACGCCGCACCACGTCGGAATTGCCGGCCACGTCGCCATCGGCCAGCACCGTCTGGCTCAGGCGGTTGAGCACGAGCGCAGTGCCGCTGGCATCGTAGATGCACCCGCGCGGCGCGGGCGTGGCCACGTCGGTGAACAGGTTCTCGTGGGCGTCCTCGGCGTACTGCTGGCCCGAGAGCACCTGCATCTGCCACAGCTTCGCCGCGAGCACGGCGAACACGCCGGTGGAGAGCCCGGCCAGGGCCAGGAACCGCCGCGTCATGGAATCGGCGGGCTTGTCGGTGGTCTCGCGCCCGCCCACGCGCAGCTCATCGGCCGTGGGGGCGGCGTCGGGGTCGTCGATGACGCTCGTGCCCACGCCGAACGTGCTCACCTGCCGCACGTCGTCCACCGTGCCCGAGCGCACCCCGTGCTTCTCGGCCCAGCGACGGTAGAGCACCACGCACAGCGCCACGATGGCAGCGGCTACGGCGATGGCGGCGATGACGGCTTCGAGCACGGCGGCCCCCTACCTCACCAGGGGAAGCTCGTGCTGGCGCGCCTCGATGCGCCCCAGCACGAACCGCATGATCAGGAACAGGGCCACGGCCAGCACCGTGTCGTACAGGGCGCAGGGCAGGCCGCGAAGCAGCAGCGCCTGGCCCAGCGCCACAGGGAACCCGCACACCACCAGCAGCACCGCGTACAGCAGCTCGACGCAGAACACGGCGGCCACCAGCAGCCCCAGGGGTATGAACAGGGTGTCGTTGTCCAGCATGAGGTAGAGCCGCTTCACGGCCAAGGTGGCCAGCAGCAGCAACAGCCCCATGGCGCCCACCGGGCCGCCGCCCAGCAGGTCGAACAGCAGGCCCAGCACCACGGGCAGCACGACGCCCAGGGCATGGGGCCGCGCCAGGACCACAGCCAGCGCATAGGCCAGCAGGAAGTTGGGCACGATGCCGCCGATGGCCATGGCCGGGGCGACCACCACCTGCAGCAGCACGGCCAGCGCTGCGCCGATGACCACCGCCAAGGTGCGCGACATGCCCATATCAAGCACCCCCTTCGCCCGTGCCCGACCCAGACGAGCCGGACTGCGCGTCGTCCGCCAAAGCCGCCTTGGCGCTGAGCACCACGGTGAGCTCCTCGAGCGGGGCCGCCGTGTCGTTGGGGGCCACCACCACCTGGCGCCCAGCATCGCCCGAGCCGCCCTCGATACGCACGATGGTGCCTATGAGCAAGCCGCGGGTGTAGCTGCCGCCCAGGCCGCTGGTGAGCACCACGTCGCCCACCGAGAGCTCCGCCTTGGCGTCGGTGTTCTCGAGGTACAGCAGCCCAGCCAGCGATCCGCGCACCACGCCCTCGGCCCGCGACGACTGCACGAGCGCCGCCGCGCCCGACTGCGGGTCGGTGAGCAGCCGCACCACGCAGCTGCCCGGCGCCACCGATATGACCTGGCCCACCACGCCGGTGGACCCGATGACCGTGAGCCCTTCCTCCACGCCGGAGGACGACCCCACGTCCAAGGTGACCGTCTGGTTCCACGCATCGGTGGAGCGCCCCACCACGCGCCCGGTGGGGCCTTCCACGCCGTAGGCCCCCACGATGTTCACGAGGCCCTGCAGGCGCTCGTTCTCCTTCCGCAGCTCCTCGGCCTGGGCCAGCAGCGCCGTGAGCTCGGCGTTGCGCTCGCGCAGCTGGGTGAGCGTCTCCTCGGAAGCAGCTGCGTCGTCGTTGGCCTGGGCGGCGCCCTCGGCCGCGGCATCCAACTGGATGCCCGCCGTCTCGGCCGGCACGAGGGTCGCCTTCAGCGTGCCCTGCAGCGCGTGCAGCGGGCCGCCTTCGCCTTCGTGGGTGTACACGGCCATGCAGACCACGCACAGCGCAGCCAAGCCGGCTACCAACGCGCGGTACAGCGTCGTGAACCTATTGTCTTGTGCCTCAAAAGCCATAGCAGCGCGCACCTCCGGCGCGCATGGGCGGCCTTACTTGGAGCGCATGAGCGTCTGACGCAGCGCGGTGGGGGTCTCGAGCACCTTCAGGCAGCCGGACACCACGTTGGTCAACGCGGTCTCGCTCACCCAGACAGGGATCTCCAGCTTATCGGTGAGATAGCGGTCGAGGCCCGCGAGCAGGCCACCGCCGCCGGTGAGCAGGATGCCATTCTGGATGATGTCGGAAGCAAGGTCGGGGTTCGTGGTCTTGAACGTGTCTTTGATGTGGAGCACCATCTCCTCGATGGGCGCCTGCAGCGCGGCGCGCACATCCTCGGATTGGATGGTGACCTCCTTGGGTTGCTCGGTGTAGATGTCCTGGCCCGAGATGATCATGTCGCGCTCGCGGCCGTCCTCGAAGGGCAGCACCGAGCCGATCTTAATCTTGATGACCTCGGCCGTGCGCTCGCCTATCTTGATGCCGAGCAGGTCGCGCAGGTGCAGCGCGATGGCCTCGTCGAGCCGGTTGCCCGCCAGGCGCAGCGAGCTGGACGTCACGATGCCGCCCAAGGATATGACCGCCACCTCGGTGGTGCCGCCGCCGATGTCCACCACCATGGAGCCCGTGGGCTCGGTGACGGGCAGGTCGGCGCCCATGGCCGCCGCCATCGGCTCCTCGATGAGGTACGCCTGGCGCGCACCGGCCTGGATGGCCGCCTCGAACACCGCGCGCTTCTCCACCGACGTGGCGCCGCACGGTATGCAGATGACGATGCGCGGTTTGGGCTGCCAGGGGTACTTGCGCTCGGTGGCCTTGTTGATGAACGCCGACAGCATGGCCTCGGTCACGTCGTAGTCGGCTATCACGCCGTCTTTGAGCGGGTGCTCGGCGGTGAAGGCATCGGGCGTGTGGTTGATCATGTTCTTGGCCTCGTGGCCCACGGCCAGCACGCGATGGGTGCTCTTCTCGATGGCGACGACGGAAGGCTCGTTGATGACGATGCCCTCGCCCGTGATTGCCACCAGGGTGTTCGCCGTTCCGAGGTCGATGGCCATGTCGGCCGACATCTGGCCGGTCAGTCCTGAGAACGCATCCAATATCGACATATGGGCTATAACCTTCACTCGTGCGGGCACATGGACTAGATTCTAACACAGCGCAGGGCCGAGCAGCCAGCCGGGCGCCGCTACTCTGCGTAGCGCAGCGCCTGGCTGAGGGTCTGGCTGAGCACCGTGGTCACGCCGTCGCCCTGCATGGACAGGCCGAACAGCACGTCGGCCATCTCCATGGTGCGGCGCTGGTGGGTGATCATGATGAGCTGCGTTGAGTCGCGCAGCTGCTCGATGTAGGCCACCAGGCGGCGCAGGTTGGTGTCGTCGAGGGCCGCCTCCACCTCGTCGAGGATGTAGAACGGCGTGGCGCGCGTGGCATACACCGCGAACAGCAGCGCCAGCGCGGTGAGCGACTTCTCGCCGCCGGACATGAGCGACATCTTGGCGATGCGCTTGCCCGCAGGCTGGGCGTTCACCTCCACGCCGGTGCCCTCGACGTCGTCGGGGTCCACGAGCGAGAGGTGGGCCTGGCCACCGGGGAACAGCACGGCGAAGATGCGCTGGAAGTTGCCGTCGACCTCCTCGAAGGTGCGGATGAAGTCGTCCTTCATGCGGGCGTCGATGATGCGGTTTATCTTGGCCAGCGAGCGGCGGGCCGAATCGAGGTCGTCCAGCTGCCCCTGCAGGTAGTCGAAGCGGGCCTTGAGCTCCTCGTACTCGGAAGCGGCGTCAGGGTTGATGGTGCCCAGGTTGGCGATGCGGCGCGCGAGGGCCGCCGCGGCGTCCTCCACCTCGGCGCGATCTTCGAGGGCCGGCAGCTCCAAAGCCGTTTCCAGCGGGGTGGCGCAGTCCTCGACGATGGCCTGCTGGGCGGCGTCCACCTGCATGGATATGCGGGCGCGCTCCACTTGCACGGCATTCATGGAATCCTGCACGGCGTTGAGGGCCGCCTGGGCGCGGCGGCGCTCCTCGGCGGCGGCGCGGGCCTGCTCGTACAGGCCGGTGGTGGAGCTCTGGGCCTTGCGCACGTGCTCGTTCACGTTGGTGGAGAAGGTGCGCGCGTGGGCCTGGATGGCCGACACGAGGCCGAGCAGGGCGTCGAGGCGCTCGGCGGCAGCGCGCTTGGTGCGCTGCTCGGCGCGGGAGGCGCCGATGCGGGCGCGCACGGCCTCGACGTTGCCGGCGCGCGTCTCGCGCATGCGCACGGCATAGGTATCGCGCTCGGCCAGCTGCACCAGCTCGACGCGGGCCTTGGCCAGCGCGTCGGCAGCCTGCTTGGCCTGGCTCGTCACCTCGGCAAGGCGGGGGGAAAGCTCGGCTAGGCGCTCCTCGGCGCCGCGAGCGGCCTGGTCTTGGGCGGCTATCTGGTCGTCGAAGCGCTCGGAGGCAGGCTGCACGTCGGCCAGCGACGCGCTGGCCCGCTCGCGCTCGGCGCGGGCTTGGGCCAGGTTGCGCTCGGCAGCCGCGAGCGCGTCGGCGGCGCGCCGCTGCTCGGCGCTGGCGCTCTGCAGCGTGCCCTGGGCCGCAGCCACCGCTTGAGCCAGGTCGTTGCTGGCCGCCTGAGCGGCGCGCCAGGCCTCGTCGGCCGCGCTCGAGGCCCCCTGGGCCTCGTCGAGCGCACGCGCCGCGTCGTCGAGGCGCGTGCGCAGCTCATCGCGATGCCGCGCCCGGGCCAGGGCGCCTTGGCCCTCGTCCAGCACGGCAGCGCCCAGCGTCACCTTGCCGGTGGGCCACACCACCGACCCGTCCCGGGCGGCGAAGCGCAGGCTTCGCACGTCTGCGCCGTGGGCGGCCAGCGCATCGGCCAAGGTGTCCACCACCACGACGTCGCCGAGCAGGGCGTGCACCGCGGCGGCAGCCTCGTCGGGGTAGTTGAGCTGGCTCATGAGCGCGGTGCCGCGGGGCACGCCCTCGGCCGGGTCGGCCGGCGGGCGCACGGGGTCGCGGCGCAGCAGCAGGGTGAGCGCGCCCGGCTCGGCGGCGTCGGCCAGCAGCGCGGCCGCCCGCTCGGCGCAGGCGGCATCGTCGATGAGCAGCGCGGCCACGTCAGCCGCCAGCAGCGACTCCACGATGGCCTCGTACCCTGCGCGGGCGCGCACCACCTGGACCAACGGCTCGATGCTGCCCGCCAGGTCAGCCGCATGGCCCAGCATCCACTCCTGGGCCGCGCCCGCCTTGCGCGCCTCGGCCCGCTCTATCTCCTCGAGCGCCTCGATCTGGGCAGCGATAGCATGATGCTCGGCCCGCGCCTCGTCGAGGGCCAACCGCCCCGCCTCGCGAGCCTGGAACCGCTCGCCAACGGCGGTTCGGCCCTCGGCCTCTTGGGCCTTCAGGGCCTCGTAGGCGCCGCGCGCCTCCTCCAAGGCCGCGTCAGCCGCCTCGGCCTCGCCCCGCAGGGCGGCCTCCTGCGGCTCCAGCTCGGCCAGGCGCGCGTCGAGCACCTGCATCTGGGCGCGGCCCTGCGAAAGCGCCTCGCGGGCCTCGTCGCGCAAGGTGCGCAGCTCCTCGCGCCTCGCCGCAGCCTCGGCGCGCTTCGCTTCGCACGCGTCATGCTCGGCCATCAGGCCGTCGCGCTCGGCCGCCAGCTTGCCATGGCCCTCTTCCAGGGCTTCCACCTGGGCGCGCACTTGGGCATGGGCCTCGGCCGCGCGCACGGCCTCCGCCTCGGCGGCGGTCAGGGCCTGCTCGGCGGCAGCCACCTCGTCCGCCGCGGCGCGCCCCTGCGCGTCCAGCTCGTCAGTGCGCACCCGCGCGCTGTCGCGCCGCTCGCGCACCAGCAAGGTCGCCGAGCTCAGGCGCTCGGCCGCCGCCGAGGCGGCCTGCTGCTGGCGGTTCATCTCGTCGGCATCCACGCGCACCGACTCGATGCGCTCCTGCAGGGCATCGGCGTCCTGCTCGGCCTTCTCCACGGCCTGCCGAGCCTTCTCCTCCTCGACGGAAAGCCCCTCGGCCTTCCCCTTCACGGCCTCCCACGAGCGCTGCAGCGCCCGCAGGTCGTCCACGGCCAGCTGCAACGTGGCATCGGCCAGCTCGGCCGAGAGCTCTTGGTACTTCAGCGCGCGCTTGGCCTTGCGCTCCAGGGGCCCCAGCTGGCGGCTCACCTCGCCCACCACATCGCGCACGCGGGCCACATGCTGCTCCATGGCGCCCAGCTTGCGCTCGCTCTTCTCCTTGCGCTGCTTGTGCTTCAGCACGCCGGCGGCTTCCTCGATGAGCGCGCGGCGGTCCTCCGGCTTCGACTGCAGGATGGAATCCAGCGCGCCCTGCGAGATGATGGAGTGCGTGCCGGTGCCCAGGCCCGAGTCGTGCAGGATGTTCAGCACGTCGATGCGGCGGGCGGGCGTGCCGTTGATGAGGTACTCGCTGCCCGACTCGCTGCGGTAGGCACGGCGGGTGATGACCACCTCGCTGTAGTCCACCGGCAACGTGCCGTCGGAGTTATCCAGCACCAGGTCGACCTCGGCCACGCCGGCCGGCTTGCGCGTGGGCGTGCCCGCGAAGATGACGTCTTCCATGGCAGCGCCGCGCAGGTGCTTGGCGTTGCGCTCGCCCAGCACCCACAGCACCGCATCGGATATGTTCGACTTGCCCGAGCCGTTCGGCCCCACCACCGCGGTGATGCCCGGCTTGAGCGTGAGCACCGTGCGGTCGGCGAAGGACTTGAAGCCCTTGAGCACTAAGGATTTGAGATACATGGCCGCTATTGTACCTTATCCGCCGCCGCGCCCTTGGCCGCTTTCCGCTCTGCGGCATCGGCCTTGCGCTGGGCTTGGCGCTCGGCCTTCGCGGCCGCCTTCTGCGCCTTCGAGGCGGCTTTCTGCTCTTTGGCGGCGGCCTTCTGCTCGTCGGTGCCGGCCAGCGCCCCCAGGAACTCGCCCAACCGCGCCAGGGCCGACTTGGCCGCCTGGCTCTCGGCCTCCTTCTTGGTGCGCCCCGTGCCGCGGGCCAAGCCCGTCTCGCCGGCGAACACCTCGGCCACGAACGTGCGGTCGTGCGGCGGCCCTTGGGTGTCCACCAGCTCGTAGGTGGGCGTGATGCCGTCTTCCTGCAGCTTCTCCTGCAGCGCGCTCTTGGGGTTCTCGGGCTCGCGGGCCATGCTTATGTCCATGCGCGGGATGAGCGTGTCGGTGACGAAGCGCTCGGCCACCTCGCGGCCGCCATCCAGGTATAGCGCGGCCACCACGGCCTCGTAGACGTTCTCCAGCGCCGAGTGCATGCCGCGGTGCCCCGTGCCCGTCTCCGACGAGCCGAACACGATGAGCTCGGCGAACCCGAGCGATTCGGCCACCGCTGCCAGGCTCGAGCCCGAAACGAGCGCCACCTTGATGCGCGTGAGGCCACCCTCGTCCAGGTCGGGGTACTTGTGGAACGCGGCATAGGCCACGATGGCGCCCAATATGGAATCGCCCAGGAACTCCAGGCGCTCGTAGGAGAAGCGCACCGCCTTGCCCTCGGTGGCCGAGGGGTGCGTGATGGCGGAAAGGATGTAGCGGGTGTTCCGGAAGCGGTACCCCAGGATGCGCTCCATCTGGGAGAGCTTCTGCCGCTGCTCGTCGGTGAGGTCCATCACGCTTCCTCCCCTTCAGCGCTCGCCCCGGCTGCGGCCGCGATCTCCTCGGCTATCAGCCCGGCCACCCCCTGCCGCGCCGTGCGAGCGGCCACCAGCACGCCGTTCTTCACCGCTTCGGCGTCGGACGAGCCATGCCCCACGATGCACGCCCCCTTCACGCCCAGCAGCGGCGCGCCGCCGTAGGTGGACGGGCTGAGCGTCTGCTTGAGGCTGCCCAAGGCGCCCTTCGCCAGAAGGGCGCCCAGCTTGGCCTTGGTGCTGCTCAGGAAGCCGCGCTTCAGGTAGCCCATCACCGTGGACGCCGTGCCTTCGATGGCCTTCAGGCACACGTTGCCCGTGAAGCCGTCCGTCACCACCACGTCGAAGGAGCCCTTGAGCAGGTCGTTGCCCTCGCAGTTGCCCACGAAGCCAGCCACCTGCTGCTCCATCAGGCTGTAGGCCACCAGCGCGGCGGCCGAGCCCTTCGTCTCCTCCTCGCCGATGTTCAGCAAGCCCACGCGCGGGCGCTCCACGCCCATGAGGCGCTCCATGTAAGCAGCACCCATGATGCCGAACTGGGCCAGGTACTCCGGCTTGCAATCGGCGTTGGCCCCCACGTCCAGCAGCAGCGTGGGGCTCGGGTAGCCGGGCAGCATCTGGGCGAGCGCCGGGCGCTTCACGCCCTTCACGCGGCCCATGACCATGGTGGCCGCAGCCAGGCACGCGCCGGTGGAGCCGGCCGAGAAGAAGCCTTGGGCGCTGCCTTCCTTCACCAAGCGGCAGCCCACCACGATGGATGAATCCTTCTTGGCGCGCACGGCGCTGGCCGGGTGCTCGTCCATGGCGATGGCCTCGGTGACCACCTGGGCGCGCACGCGCTCGTGGGTGGACGCCATGGCCTCCACGCCGTCCTCGGCGCGGCCCACGGCTATCACGTGCAGGTACGGGTCGGCAGAAAGCGCCTGGTTGACGCCGCGCTGCATCACGGCAGCGCCTTCGTCGCCGCCGACGAAGTCGACGGCAATGGTAACGGTGTCGGGCACGGGAGCTCCTTCGGTTCGGCCCCCTGGGCTCATGGGTCTGACCGCGCAACAGTATGCGGGCAGGCCCATGGACGCAGAAGACGTGCGGTTTCCGGTACCAGACAGGATAGAGCAACGCAAGGCCGCCCGCCCCCTGCCCTGTCAAAGCGCGTCAACAAAACAGGAAACAGGCGCCCTCTCGATGCCGGCTTAGATGATGTCGAGCGATATCGGGTGGTTGCGCTCGTAGTAGCGCAGTATCTCCTGGGCCGCTTCCTCCACCGCGCGGCCTTCGGTATGTATCACGATGCAGCCCAGCTGCCGCATGAGGGCGCGGGCGGCGTCCAGGTCCTCGTAGATGTACTCGAGGTCGGCGTAGCGCCGCGCCGCAGCTGACTCCTTCCCCATGCGTCGCTCGCGGATGCCCGCCAGCACGTCGGGCGTGGTCATCAGCCCGAACAGCCGCGTGCGGTCGACGTCGAACAGCTGCTTGGGCGAGGCGGTCTCGGGGTCGAGCGGCACGTTGGCCACCTTGAGCCCCTGCTGCGCCAGGTAGATGGAAAGCGGGGTCTTGGACGAGCGCGACACGCCTATGAGCACGATGTCGGCGCGAGTGAGCTCTTCGGGGTTGCGGCCGTCGTCATGGCTGATGGTGAACTCGAGCGCCTCGATGCGGCGGAAGTAGCCTTCGTTCACTGCCCGCAGCGAGCCGGGGGTGTGGGTGGGCTGCTGGCCGCTCATGCGCGCAATGGCATCCACGGCGTCGGTCATCAGGTCGACGGCCACGATGTTAG
Source organism: uncultured Eggerthellaceae bacterium (assembly GCA_910588095.1). GTDB lineage: Bacteria > Actinomycetota > Coriobacteriia > Coriobacteriales > Eggerthellaceae > D16-63. Next base: position 41,252 of record CAJUQH010000007.1, on the reverse strand, counting down.
GGCTCTGCTCCACGTACGCTGCCACCTTGTCGCGCATCTCGCCGTTGACCAATGTGAAGAACACCAGCACAGACGGGTCTCCGAATGCTTCTGCGTGGTGGCGCGAATGCGCTTCCAAGAAGTCACGCACCTGCTCGAAGCTCTTGACCTTGGGAAGCACCTCGATGGAAGGGTCGGTCACTCCGAACTGCGCCGCAGCCGCACGAGCAACGGCCTGGGCGGTGATGCCCACGGAATCGGATATGACGTGGATGGTAGGCAGCGCGCCTGCCGTCGTGCACTCCGTTGCTTCCATGGCGCCCTTTCTCATGCGGTTCGACCGTGGCAACCGACCCATCAAAGCCGATTTTACGGTACCATAGTGGCCATTCCCATGCTAGAGACGAACCCGCGCCTGCGAAGAGCATCAAGGAGCACGCTGTGAACGAAGAACGCACCGCCGACAAGGGCAAGCCCCTTACCGCCGTGGTAGCCGAAGCCATCACCGAGATAATCGATCCCGACAGCACCGACGCCATCCCTGGCGTCGAGGACGAGCGCTGCCAAGCATCGCGCGCCCAGCTGAAGCCGCAAAGCGGCCCCCAGCCGCCGTGGCCGCTGCTCTTGTTGGGCACGCTGTGCATACTCATCGGCGGCGTGGTCATACCGCGAGTGGTCTCGCTGCTCATGGGCGTGGGCGCGGTGTTCACCGGCCAGCTGAGCGTGTACTCCATCGCCACGCGCGTGCTGTTCGTCATGCTGGTGGCCTGCGTGGTGGCCACCGTGGTCATGCTGGTGGTCATGGGCGTGAGGCTCATCCTCAACCGCCGCCGTGGTGCGCGCCTGACCGCCGAGGGCACCATCGCGCTGCTCATAGCCGACCTGACCCTGAGTATCATGCTCTATGGCATGAGCTTCGACCTGGCTGCCTTTGCGCTGGGCGGGTTCGTGCTGGTGGCCATGCTCACCTACATAGACCCTTCGCTCTCCGAAGAGCGCGAGCTGCAGCGCAAGCTGCGCGACATGAACGTGCGCGACGATGTGGAGTCGGGCAAGCTCGGCCGCGACAAGAGCGGCAAGGGCTACATCCGCCTCGATTTCTTCAACCTGTTCTGGATATTCGTGCTGGCCAGCTTCCTGGGCGACATGGTCGAGACGGTCTATCACGTGGCCGTGGTCGACCCGGGCGTCTACCAAGACCGCGCCGGCCTGCTGTTTGGGCCGTTCAGCCCCATCTACGGTTTCGGGGCCACGCTCATGACCATCGCGCTCAACCGCTTCCACAACGCGCACATCATCGTGGTGTTCTTGGTGAGCGCCGTCATCGGCGGGGCCTTCGAGTACTTCGCCAGCTGGTTCTTGCAGTTCGCCTTCGGCGTATGCGCCTGGGACTACTCGGGCACGTTCCTTTCCATCGGCGGGCGCACCAACTTCATGTTCATGTGCTTCTGGGGCATCCTGGGCGTGCTGTGGGTGAAGCTGCTGCTGCCAGTCATGCTGAGCATCGTGAACCTCATACCATGGAAATGGCGCTACACCATAACGTCGGTGGCGGCGGTGCTCTACATCGCCGACGGCGTGATGACGCTGGTGGCGCTCGACTGCTGGTACGGGCGCTTGGCGGGCAAGCCGGCAGACAACGCGCTCGCGCAGTTCTGCGCCGATTACTTCAATGACGAATGGATGTCGGAGCGCTTCCAGTCGATGTCCATCGACCCGAGCAACTCCACCCGGGCTAGCTAGGAGGCGCGGAAGGCCCCAGCGCATTCGCGTATGTTGCGAGCCTGGGCAGCACGAGCCGCTGGGCTGGCCGAGCGGACCGACGGCCAACGACAGCGCCGCGCCAAGCGCGAGGCGAAGCTAGCCACCGCTCGACCGACCGCACGAGAAAGGGCGCCTGCCGCAACCGGCAAGCGCCCTCTTCCTTCCTATGCGACAGGAAGCCGCAGGCTAGCTAGTCCACAGGATAGCCCATGGCCACCTTGGCCTCGTCAGCCCACGACGGGGCATAGCGGCCGATGTAGTGGCCAGCAGCACGGTCGACCAGCAGCAGGGCGACCACATCGAAGGCCACGCATACGTACACCACCGCCAAGATGACGACGAAGCCCAGCACGCCCAGCGGAACCAACGTGGCCAGCACCGCAGTGCTCACTTCGGCAACGCCCGAGGCGCTCATGATCACCGGCAGCGCGCCTACGAGCAGCAGGCTCGTCACGATGAGCAAGAGGACGAACATGATGGCGCCTGCCACCAAGCTGGGCACGAAGGTCAGGAACAGCAGCCCCGACCAGTTGGCCTTCATGGCCTCCCAAACGCGGCCGAGCTTGAAGCCCTCGCCCAGCTGCTTGCTCATGGCCATGCGCACGCTGCACAGCGCTATGAGCATGGCGGCGAAGATGCTCACCGCGATGCTTGCCAGCCACCCGATAAGGGGCACCCATCCCACGCACACGCCCACGAAGCCAGCCGCCAGCCCAAACACCAGGCTGATCACGAAGTAATAGAAGCCAACTTCGAAGTTGCGGCCCGTCACCACTTCCTTGGGCAGGGCCGTGCGACCGCCGAAGGGCACCTCGCGCACCCAGTTGAGCACATAGCCGTACACGACGAAGTTCAAGATGGGCACGCACATGACCAGCGCCAGGAACAGCACCTTCTTGAGCCAGTTCGGGTTGGACTTGATGTCGTCCCATGCCGCGCTCAGGCAGCCTTGGGCGAAGGTCGGCTTCGGCTTTGGCTGCGATGCCGGCGCGACGGGCACCACCGGCGTGCTCGCAGGCGGAGGCGGCGGCACTGCGCCAGCTGCCTGGGCCGTCGGGGCCGGCTCCGGCGCTGGGGCGGGTGCAGGCTCCGAGGCAGGCTCGGGCTCAACAGCCGGCTGGGCTACGGGCGCAGCGCCTGTCGCAGGAGCAGCTTCCGGCTCGACGGCCGGGGCAGCATCGGCTGCGGGAGCCGCTTCGACATCGGCTGCAGGTGCTTCCTGCGCCGGTGCCTCAGCTGCGGAAACGGGCGAGGCCCCATCAGCGGCTTCGGCTGCGGGGGCCTCGGGGTCAACCGGAGCCCCGTCCTGAGGCTCCGGCTTGATCGGTTGTTCTGCCATGGTTACTTCTCCTTGTCAGTGCTCTGCTTCCTCGCGCGCACCGCCAAGCCAGCACCGGCTGCTGCGGCCACTATCACGAGGCCTATCACAGCATACATGATAACGTCGCCGGTACGGGTAAGGTTGGAGTTAGATGATGGATTGTAACCTGTCTGAGTGCTGTTCGGTTGGCCACCAGGGTTGCCGCCAGGGTTGCCTCCAGGGTTGCCATCAGGGTCGGCCACGCTGTTCACGCGGTAGACCGCCTGCACGCCGTCCACCGGGTACTCGGTGCTGGCATAACTGGCAGCCATCGTCTCGAAGCGGGTCACCTTCACGGTGGCCTCGACGTCGTCCGAAGCCGCCTTCATGCTTATGGTGCCCAGCTGCACGGTGCCGTCCGCATCGGCGAACAGGTTGGCATCGCCTGCCGAGAGCACCACCTTCACCGTGTTGGCGCCCTCGTCCACGGTCACATCGTCGACGCGCACGTTAGGCAGCGAAGGCGTGAACAGCATGTCCTCCACCGCACCTTCGGAAGGCTCCACAGCCAGCTCGAGCAGAAGCGAGCTGGCATCGGGCTCCACGCCCGAGATGGTCAGCTTCTCGCCGCTCTGCCCCAAGGCGATGACCGCATCGAGGCGGCCCTCGTCGTCGGCCCAAGCAGCCATCGGCGCCATCAGGCCGCAGGCGAGCATGAGCGCCACGCCCGCAGCCGACATCTTCTTCAGAAAGCTCATCAGTATCTCCCTTGCGCTACTCGACCGGCTTGCCGGACACGTTGCTCTTTATCTCGATGCCCGTAAGGGTATGCGGCACGGCGGCCCACATGGTGTCGGCGACCAAGCGCTCCCCTTCAAGGGTGAGGGCATCGTCGACACGGTAGAGCTCGGCTCGCACCGATGTCGGGCGCACCCAATCCACTTCCTCGCGCATGGCCGGCGTGATGAAGTACACCCAGCGGCCGTCAGCCGTCTCGCCGATGTTGGCGTTAGGCGCCACGTCCTGGAAGAACAGGAACGCGCCGGGCAGCAGCTTGCCGTTCTGGTCGTAGAGCTTGATGGCGTTGTAGGCGGCGTTGCCCTTGAAGCTGCCGATGATGACCGTGGAGTCAGCCGGCACGACCTCGTTGTCCGCCTCGCTCACCACGTAGTCGCTTATCAGGCGGCCCACGGCCAGCTCATCGCCGTTGGTGCCCTGGTTGAACAGGAACTCGACGTTGTCGCCGGTCGGGCCCAGCACATCCAGCTCGGCTATCTCCATGGTGGCGTCCGGCGCCGTCAAGCGCAGATAGCCCGCATCCAAGGTGTGCATCTGCTTGTCGGCTGCATCAGCCGGGTTGCCGAAGAACACCTTGGTCACGTCGCCCTCGGCAACCGACTCGCCCTTGTTCATGGTCGTCCAGTGGACGCCGTCCAGGCTCGTCTCCAAGGTGTAGCCGCGCAGGTCGTCATGGCCGTTGGCGAACTTCACCGCGCACACCGCATAGGTGGCGCCGAAGTTCACGGTCATCTGGGCATTGCCCGTCGCACCGTCCTGCTTGGTGCCGTTGAACACGGTAGCGGCGTCGCCGTCGATCATCTTGTCGGCAGCGGTCGACTCAGCCGGCTCGCAGGGCATCTCCTCGGTAGTGGACTGGTCGTCTTCGGGCTCGTAGGCATTGCCGCTCACGGTCCAGTTGCTCTTGTCTATCTTGCCGTCATGGGACACCTTCACCTGCTCGTTGCCATCGAAGGTCACCGTGACCGGCTCGGTGTAGTTCAGCAGCTTGTCCACGCCGCGCACCGTGTAGGTGAAGGCGCGGTTGTTGATGGTGGCGATGGTGTCGGTGAACTCCGCGGTGCCATCGTCATTGGCCTTCACAAAGCCCACGGGCTCGCCGTTGCGCGACACCTCGTAGCCCAGGAAGCGGCCCTGGTTCGAGCCGGTGAAGGCCTCGATGATGCCGTCCTTCGGGTCGTTGGACAGGCTGATGGTCACATCCGACGTGCCGTTGGTGTAAGAGCCCTCGCCCTTCACGGCCACCTTGTCAGCCACGCTGCCCATGCCGGACAGACGGCCGTCCTTGCGCACGGAATCGCTTATGTACTGGATGGCGCGTTCCTCGGTGGGCCACTGCTGAGCGTAAGCCAACGTGGTGCCGTCAGGCGTGAGGCCCCAGGCCTCGAAGAAGCTCAGCACGTTCTTCTTGGTGGCAGCGCAGGCCAGGCGCATGAGCGCATTGTCCTTGTCAGCCCCGGCCAGCGTGAAGGTGAAGCCGTTATGCTCGGCCTTCGGCGCCGCCTGCGGGTTGCGGGCGTAAGCGTCGATGCGGGCGAACACCAGGTTCTCCATCTGCTGCTTGTAAGAATCGTAGGTCTTGTAGTTGTAGCCGTCGTCATAGGCCAGGTGCAGCTGCCAGTACATGGCGATGCCGGTCTTGCCGCTCGATGCGCCCTTCAGGCCGCTGGTCACGCGGTTGTAGACGTTCTGATAATCCCAGCGCAGACCCTCGTCGGTCTCATTGACCGCACCGCCCAGCTGGGAATAGTAGTTGTTGGTGGTCTCGGCATAGGTGTAGCAGCCCTGGTTGATCTCATGGCCTATCTCATGACGCAGGCCCCAACCCAGGTACTGGCCGCTCGTGCCAAGGCCCGTGGCCTCGTCGTATACCGGGCCATCGATGCCCGTGGGATTGCGGCCCTCGTTGTACTGGATGCCGATGTGGTTGCCGGCAGCGTACATGAACACACCGCCCGACATGTCCATGTAGCGCACGTTCTGGCGACCAGCCGGGGCGCCGTTCTTGGCGCCATAGGCTGCCGTCTCGGCATTGGACACGGTGCCGGTGGTGTCGAAGCCCTTATGCTGGTAGAACAGCTCGATCATGTCCTCGTCGGAAGACAGGCGGCGCTCCAGCTTCTCGGCCGCATTGCCCTCGCCGGTGTTGATGCCGTTAAGGATGCGCTCCGCCGGCAGCGAGAACAGGAAGTTGTCGGTGCCGATCTCGGTGGCATTGTCGACGCAGCCGTCGTTGCGATAAGCCGCATCCTGGCCAGCGCCGTCCTTATGCTTGTCGTCAGCGTGCATCTCCTGGAGCTTGGCCACATGGCCTTCCAGGTGCTCGACATACGCCTCGCAGCGCTTCAGGCGCTCGGCCTTGTCGGTCACGCCATGCAGGTCGAGCATGGGGATCACGCGGCCGCCGAACGTGCGCACCGTGTAGTTCTGGTTCTTGTTGGAGCTGGCGTACTGCACGTACAGCGAGCCGCCCAGCTCGCCGCCCTTGGTCGCCGGGATGCCCGTCAGATCGACCTTCACCTGGTTCACGCCCGCCTTGAGCGTAGCCACCAGCTGCTTGGTCACCGCGCTGCCCGGCGCGCCGTAAGGCGCGATGACCAGCTTGAGCGCAGTGTTGGAGCCCACGGTCATGTTGTCGCGGCCCACATAGATGGAAAGCTCGTCATCCTGCGCTGCCACGATGCCCAAGGGCTGCAGCCCGCTCAAGCCGCCCACGTACCCGTTCACAGCTGGGTCGATAGCCGGGTCCACGTACACGGTGTTGGTCAGCGAGTCCTTGTTCTCGAAGATGCCGCGGGCATAATCCAGCTCCTGCTTCAACAGCTTGTAGCTGGGGTGCTGCTCGCCCTGGGGGTTCGCCTCGGTGGCCGACTCGGGATCGCGCCACTCGATGCGATTCGCCAGGTCGTCCAGCGTCTCCTGGGTCACGCTGTCCTTCAGGGCGGTGAGGGGCTGGCCCTCCTCCCACAGCGCGTCCAGGTCGTACTGGATGCGGTCGGCCTTGTAGAAGGCCAGATCCGATATGGTGGCATGGTCGTCGTAGTTGTACTTCATAAAGCCGACCTGCACCTTCTTGGCCATGGTCGGCTCAGGCAGCGTCAGCATGACGGTGTTGGGCGCCGCAGAGCCCACCGCAGACCAGCTGCTCAGGCGCTTCTCGGACTCCTTGCCGTTCTCGTCGGTGACGACGACGCGGAACTCCAGGATGCCGTTCGCATAGCCGGTGCCCAGGTTGGTAGTCACCGCGATGTTGCGGATCTCATAGGCCTGGTCGAAGGTCACCGTGGGGCCCTCGGGCATCGACGAGCGCTCCTTGCAGTAATAGAAGGTGTCGTAGTTGCCGTCCACCACGTCCCACGGCGTGAAGTTGGGCGACTTGTCGTAGTCGTTGTAGTCGCGGACCAGCTGCCCGTTCTTGAACTCGCCGCAGATGACGTCCTCGATGTGCGAGTCGGCCAACTTGCCGGTCTGGGTGGTGCGGTTGATCAGGTTGTAGTAGGGCACCTTCACCGAGCTCGCGCCGGTAGTGCTAGCGCTCCACGTGGCCGACGCCGGCGAGTTGCCGATGTCGTTCACCGCCACGATGTAGCCCTGGAAGGCGCAGCTGAGCTCCAACGGCGAGAGCTGCATGCTCGTGCCCGTGGTGGTCAGCTGGGTGTAGTTGTCGGAAGTGCCGGCCTTGCGGTAGTACACCACGTAGCTCTGGGCGTCTTCGGCGCTGTTCCACTTCAGGTTGACCTCACCGTAGCCGCCCACTGCCACCACGCCTGTCGGGCGGGCAGGCACGCTGGTGGCCTTCGGGGTCACGCTGATGGGATCGCTCCAGGGGCTGCGCCAGTCGCCGTTGACCGAGCGCGCGCTCACGCGGTACTCGGTCTCGTTCTTGAGCTTGTCGCCGTTGAACTGGCTCACTTCCAGAGTGGGCAGCACCGTGGAGAACGTGGCGCTCTTGCCGCCCTGCTCCACCTTCACCTCGTAGCCGGTCACGTTGGTCTCAGCTGACCAGCTCACGCGGAATTGCTTCTTGCCCGGCACGGCGGAAAGGCCGCGCGGCACGTTCAGGTCGGGAGGCGTGATACGCTCCTCCATGTCGTTCAGGAACTCGACCTGGGCGATCTCGGCCAGCTTGTTGGACGAGGTGGCCGTGATGCGGATGGTTATCTTCTTGATGGCCACGCGCGTGCCGAAGTCCACCACGATAAGGCCATTGGCGGTGTCGACATCGGCGCCGCGCTCGCCTGCGGCTGCGTAAGCAGGCTCAGCCTTGAACAGGCCGAAGCCGTCGCCTTCGGCCGCTTCGCCTTCCTCAGCAGAGGCTGCGTTGGCCTGGACCTCGTCGCCTTCGGCCTCAGGATCGCCCTCGGGCTCGGGGGCTACGTAGTCCTCGCCGAAAGGTATCTCCAGCGAGGTGCCGTCGGTCTGCTCCACCAGCACGACGCCCGAGCGCGGCATGCCCTCGGAGTCAACGGGAGAGCGCAGGGTCAGGCCCTCCATGGGAGCGTTGTTCGTCTCGATGATGAGGCGGATGGGGTTCTCGGTCGAGATGGCCACGTCCTCGCCGTTCTCGTCCTTGGCCGGAGCCAAGGCCACGCTGTGGCCGTCATTGACGAACAGGCTGTTCAGGTCACCCGTCACCTCGATGTTGTCAAGGTTGGTGCTCTCAGCCGATATGAGCATGTGCGTGGGATCGACCTTCTGCACCACGCGCGAGGCGGCGTTCACGTCGTCGCCTTCGCCAGGCAGGAAGAACGAAGCGAAGTACTGCACGTCCTCAAGGCCCACCGAGCCAGACCCGAACAGGTCCATGGCAGAGCTCTGCTGGTCGAAGGCGGTCACGATGGCATGGGCGTCGTTGCGGTCGATGGTGCCCGAGCCATCGAAGTCGCCGTAGAGCATGACGCCGCGGGTGCTGCCCGAGACGTCCGTCGAGGTGGTGCTGTCGATGAGCGCTATCTCAGCGCAGCTGCTCGCCTGCAGCTCGATGCTCTGCTCGTATGCAGCGAACGCGCTCGCACCGCCGCAATGCACCGTGTAGGTGCCGGGCGTGAGGTTGCTCGCACGCACGTAGTATTCCTGGGCGCCCCCGGGGTTCTGGGAGGCATCGCCGGCCTGCTGGCCGTCATCGGAGCCTTCGATGGCCTTGGCCTGGAAGGCGAAGGGGCCCTCGGTGCCGTCGGGGCCTTCGAGGGTCAGGGCCAGGCCGCTCACGGCCGCAGCCGGTGCGTAGCTCTGGAAGTGCACGTACAGCGACGCGTCGGTGGGCGCCGCCGTGTTGTCCGTCGGGGTGACCAGCGAGCCGGTCATGCCCATGCCGTCGGGCACTTCGATGGTGGTGTTGTCGCCGTCGTTGATGACGGGAACATCAGCCCCAAGCGTCGAGGCGTCGATGCTCTGCAGGTCCTGCGAGGCGTCGCCTTCTTCCGCTGCGGGCGCGTTGTCGTTCTGGTTCGTTTCTTCTGCGGTCTGACGCGACGCGCTGTCCTCTTCCGCGAAGCTGACGGCTGGCATGCCGAACAGCGAAGAGGCCAGGCAAAGCGACGTCACCCACGCCAATGCCTTTCTCATGGGTGGCCCTTCTCCTCAGGTGCGCGGGGCTTTTCGAACCCCTTCAAAAAATCCGCGCACTTCCCTGCATAGTCGGAGAGCATTATACCGGCTCCAAAGGGTGGAATCCAGCGTTTCTTCAGGTGGATTTCAGGTAGCTCCCAAAGGGCGGCGAAGCGCGGTCATCTGGGGTTTTGGCAGGGTGGCGCCGACTACGGCGCAGCGTGGCGCTAGGCCGGCAGCGCAGTGTGGCGCAGCCGCTTGGCCGCCAGGTCCTTCTGCAGGGCCACCAAGGTCGAGAACAGCACCTCGCTCTCTTCGAGCGACAGGTCGCCTGGGGCTGCCAGCTGCTGCTTGAGCGTGGCCACCGCCTCTTCGGCATCGCCGATCTCCAGCTCTTCGGTGAGGTAGGCCGCCACCGCCGCCGGCTCCACGCCAGGACGCTCGCGCACCGCCGTCAGGATGCGCTCGGCTTGCGGCACCACCACGGCCGCCGCGGCTATGAGGGCCGCGGGCTGGGCGCTGGCATCGGCCGCCAGGCTGTCCAACAGCGAGCGCGCGATGAGCCCGTGGTCGGCATCGTGCCATTGGGTCTGGGCCAGAGCGTCGGCGTGGCCCAAGGCCAGGGCCGGGTTCTGGGCCAGCAGGGCCAGCAGCTCGCGCTCGAAGCGCAGGCGGTTGCGCTCGGGCGCGGTGACGGCGCGCGAGGCGGCTGCGGGGGCTGGGGCCGCAGGTTGGGTGGCGCTGGCGTTGGCGGGGCCATCGTCGCGGTCGCGGTAGTGCGGGGGCGGCGCCAATGCCGCCAGCTGGGCCAGCGCGTCTTCCTCGCGCAGGCGCGTGCGCCCGGCGATCTGCACCGCGTAGTCCTTGGCCAGCAGCGAGTCCTTTATCGGCGCCAGCACGGCCAGGGCGTCAGCCGCCGCGCGCGTGCGGCCCTCGGGCGTGGACAGGTCATGGGCGGCCAGCCGCCGCTCGATGCCGTAGGCCAGCAAGGGCTGCGCCTGGTCGATGAGCTGCTTCAGGGCATCGCCACCGCGCTTCTCCACGAAGTCGGCCGGGTCCAGGTTGTCGGGCAGCGTGACCGCCGCCAATTCGATGGGCGCACGCCCCGACTCGGGGGTAATGGAGGCATCGATGAACCCCAGTGCCCGGTCGGCCGCGCGCTGGCCCGCCGCATCGCCATCGAACAGGTACACGATGCGCTTCTTGGCATGGCGCGACAACAGCCGTATGTGGCGCTGGGTGAGCGCCGTGCCCAACGTGGCCACCGCATTGCCCACCCCGGCCTCGTGCAGGGCGATGACGTCGGTGTAACCCTCCACCACCACCGCGGTGCCCGTGGCCGCCATGGTCGCCTTGGCCTTGTCGAGCCCGTAGAGCGTCTGCGACTTGTAGAAGATGGGCGTCTCCTGCGAGTTCAGGTACTTGGGCTCGCCCTTGCCGATGACGCGGCCGCCGAAGGCGATGCAGTCGCCCTGGGCGTCGCAGATGGGGAACATCACGCGATTGTAGAAGCGGTCGCGCAGCTGACCCGACTCGTTGGCAGTGGCCACGTTGGCCTCCACCATCTCGCCAGGCGCGAAGCCCTTGGTGCGCAGGTGCCGCACGAGCACCCCGCGTCCCGGCGCGAAGCCCAGGTTCCAGCGCTTGGGCACTTCTCCGCCCAGGTCGCGGCCGCCCAGGTAGTCACGGGCCGTCTGGGCCTCGGCCCCGCGCCCGCGCATGAGCTGGGTATGGTAGAACGCCGCCGTCTCCTCGCACACGGCGCGCAGCCGCTGCTTCTTCGACTGCGGCACCACCTTGCCGCCGTTGGGCTCGGGCAGGTCGATGTGGGCGCGGTCGGCCAGGTAGCGCACCGCCTCGGGGAAGCTCAGGTCGTCGGCCATCATGATGAACTTGAACAGGTCGCCGCCTTCACCGCAGCCGAAGCAATGCCACAGGCCACGAGCCGGGTCTATCTTGCACGACGGGGTCTTCTCCTCGTGGAAGGGGCAGCAGCACCAGAACTCGTGCCCGCGCTGGCGCACCATGGTGCGCTCGCCGAACAGCGCCGCCAAGTCGGTGGCGTCGCGCACGCGCTGTATGTCGGAGTCGGGGTAGAGGCCGGCCATGGGTGCCCTTACATATATATGTAGTCGTATTCCGCTTTCATCATAGCGCAATTCCGACGCGCTGCTGCGGCACGCTACAATGGCACGCGAACCCTATATCCCGAAACGGAGGCGCACCCAAGCCCATGCCTGTGAACGAGAAGGAAATCCCCTACCTGCAGCTCGACCCCGAGGTGGAGGCGGCCATCCGCGCCGACCGCGCCGCCGGCCGGCCGAACCCGCACCGCTTCGACGACGGCGCCGTGGTGCGCCGTGACGACCTGGCCCACGACCAAGCCACCCTCACGCGCCCCGCCTTCGCGCGCGACATCGAGAAGATACTCAACATTCCCGCCTACAACCGCTACACCGACAAGACCCAGGTGTTCTCGTTCGTGCAGAACGACGACATCTGCCGCCGCGGCCTGCATGTGCAGCTGGTGAGCCGCATCGCCCGCGGCATCGGCGCGCTGCTGGGGCTGAACGAGGCGCTCATCGAGGCCATCGCGCTGGGGCACGACGTGGGGCACACCCCCTTCGGCCACGCCGGCGAGCGGTTCCTGTCGGCCGAGTACCACCGGCGCACCGGCCGCTACTTCAACCACAACGTGCATTCGGTACGCGTGCTGGACAAGCTGTACCGGCGCAACATATCGCTGCAGACCCTCGACGGCGTGCTGTGCCATAACGGCGAGTTCGCTCAGCAGGAGCTCACGCTAGGCACCATGGGCAGCTTCGAGGCGTTCGACGAGCTGGTGGAGGCCTGCAACTCCGACGAGCAGGTCATCGGCACGCTGCGGCCTTCGACGCTGGAAGGGTGCGTCGTGCGCGTAAGCGACATGATCGCCTACGTGGGGAAAGACCGCGCCGACGCTCTGGCCATGGGGGTCATCGACTCGCTGGGGGCCTTCGACAGCGACGTGATCGGCCGCGCCAACGCCAAGATCATCAACAACCTGACCGTCGACATCGTCAATTGCAGCTACGGCGCCGACCGCATAGCCATGAGCGAGGCCGTGTTCGCCGACCTGAAGCGCGCCAAGCGCCAGAACTACGAGGTCATCTACGAGCGCGAGGGACTGGTGGACGACACGTCCAACATCGTCGAGGAGATGTTCGGCCGCATGTACGAGCGCGCGCTGGCCGACCTGCGCGCTGGCGACGAAGGCTCGCCGCTGTTCAAGCACCACATAACGCGCCTGTGCCGGGCCTCGCGCACCTTGACGCCCGAGAAGTACCTCGACCAGGGGGCCGACGAGGTGGTGGTGGACTTCCTGGCATCGATGACCGACAGCTACTTCATGGCCATCTACGAGCACTGGTTCGGGAAGGGCCACGGCATCGGCCTGCGCGGGTACTGCGCCGACCTGTAGGGCAATAAGGCGGAAAGGGAGCCGCGCGGGTGGCCTGCGCTTGCGGCCCTTGCGGGCCACTGCGCTCGCTTCGCTCGCTGAAACAGGATTAGCGTCACGAATCGCCCTCGCGCCCGCACCTGATGCCGCATACCGTGAACAGGGAACGCAATCCTGCTCATGCGGGAACTGTCAAACGCGCGCGAACATTCCCATACGACCAAATGGTCCAACTAGCCAAGTCAAAACCGTCCAACTCCTAAAGTCTCCAAGCGTAGAGCCTATAAATCACCCAATAGGAGCTACTCCCTATCTCACAGAGATTTCAACTTGCCGGCTTTTCAAAGGGCGAAGCAGGGCACCACGCCGAAATCATAATACGTGCCACCAGCCCATCGCGCCCCTTTGTCTGAAACCAAGCCGAAGTTCCAGTCGACCGTTCCAGAGCTATATGCCGAACGAAGCCACCATGAATTCATCAACCCGTTGTATGGCTTCATCGCCGCTGCATTTATCGATTTGGTTCCAGATTGAGCGAAGTACTGGTACTGGAATGCATCCGCTATCCCTTCCGAGCCATTATGGTCTGCGAAAGCCGTTCCGAACACTTCGTACATGCTCGGCAAGAACACGGTCTCTGCTGACCGCTGCAGGCCGCCTTTTGCAAGCTGCTGGGACTTCGCGACGGTCATGATGCTCTGTCGTACCGCTGCAGGCAACGAAGCCGTGAACTCGCCGCGAAGGTAGGTTCGCAACGGCTGCGGATATGACCAACCTAAGCTGCCTACGCCTGCGGGGTTGGCAGCGTTCATCGTTTGCATGGAGTATATGTCCCTCCACCCGAACGTGAGGCCGGCGTAGGTGCGCCCGTCGGTGGGGGTCGAGAGCTTGTCCTGGCGAAGGCCGAGGATCTGCACGTCGTGGTAGGCGGCGCCCACCTTCACGCGCGCGTTGGTCTTGTTGCGCTCGTCTTCGTACATGAGGTGCTTGTAGAGCCACCAGTGCTCCGAGTCGTAGCCGCGGGACGCTATGTCGTTGGCGGCTGCCTTGATGTCAGCGAGCCCGAAGGGGTTGGCCGCATCGTAGGGTATGTACATGTCCTCGGTGCACGCACCCGCGCCGTCCACCTCGCCCGTGCCGTAGGGGATGGCCCGGTAGGCGTAGGTGAGCTGGGCGAGGTCGGCCTCGGCGGGCTCTGGGCCTGCCGAGGCGTCCGAGACGTAGGCGCCGCACTCCTCGAGGTTGAGCCTGAAGGAGGCGGAGAGCTCCCCTTCTGCCGGGATGACGAAGGCGGTGGCCGGGGCCAGGTCGTCCTTGCCGAGCGCGTCGTCGAGGGCGAACGACACCGAGTTTCGCGAGGTGGGCGCGCCGCCTCCTACCTGCATGGTGATGAGCTCGGCTGCGCGCACCTGCTCGTCTGCGTCCTGACCCGCCTTGGCCTTGATGAGCGCGATGCCCTCGCGGCTCTCGCAGGAGAGCCCCTCTATGCCGACATCGCACTTGGAGGCCGACTTGAACGAGACGGGCTCGCCCCTCTTGGAGGCGGTGTCGTAGCCGTCGTCGAGCTCGCCTGGGTTGGCGGAGCCGTCCACCGTGACCGAGCCTGTGGCCATGTCGTACTCACCGAAGGTCACCGCCACCGGCGTGTCGACGTCGATCACGTAGGACCAGCGCGCGGTGAGGGTGGGGGCGGGAGCGTCGGGCAGGGCCGTGCAGTCGAGCGCCCATGCGGTGCCGTCCTGGGAGAGCAGGCCCGTCTGGTCGCACTCCCAGCTCAAGAAGCGCATGCCGGCCCTCACCGGGCTGGGTAGCTCCACCGTGCCGTCCTCGACGGTGAAGGTGCGGCTCTCACCCCATCCCTCCTGGCTGAACGAGCCCGGCTCGTCGCTCGTCGGGAAGCTGCCCAGATCGAAGGCGACAGGGTAGGGAATCGCCTCGTACTGGGCGAAATAGCGCCAGTTCAGTATCTCGCGCGTGCCGTTGGACAACTGCGACCCGCCTGCCGGGGCCGTGTACCATCCCTTGAAGGTGTAGCCCTTGGGCGGCACTGGGTCGGAGGGCACCACGAGCGACTCGTTGGTGCAGCTCGTGGTCACTGCTGCCGTAGAGCCGTTGAGGGTTCCTGGCGCCGGGCTGAACGAATGCGCATAGGTGGTCGACATCGCATGAGAAGAGGGCTTTACGCGGAAGAAGGCATCCACTGTCCCGTTACTCAGGGTTGGAACCGTGCCGGACCGCGTCGTCATATCGGCACCGCAACAAGAGAACGAGAAGCTGCTCTGGGTAAAGGTTGAAGAAAGAATCAACCATGTGTTGCCATAGGATGGCACACTGCTGTTGTAGTGACCCGCCATGAGCGCATAGAGATACCCATACGCACCAACATTCGGAGACCAATAGGTGTTCAGCTCATTACGAGCCTGCGCGGCATTGAAGTTGCTAACGGTAAAGGTCACCTTGGTCGTAACATCGCCAAGCCCTTTCCCGTTATAGCCCCGAACATCGACTATGACCGACGACTGCGGCTGATTGAGCGTAAGCGATGCCTGCCAAAACCCATTGAGCGGGTCCGTCAGCATCAATTGGAGTCCTGATGTGGGCGTGTAGCGCTGCACCCAATCGAACCCCTCCAGGTCCAGCACCTCTGAGGTTGCGCGCTCAGTCAGATCGCTCGCCACTGGGCCTGACCCATCAGCTTCGCCGAGGGCAGCAGCCCCATCACCGACTCCGCCCACAAGTTCGGCAAAGGAGAAGCCAGCTGCCTGCCATATCGCGCGGTCTGCGCCCTCTGGCAGGTTGACCTCGATGGCCGCTGGGTCGATCTCGGGCAGGTCGTCGTCGGTGGAGGAGAGGGCGACCATAGCGGTGAGCTGGGTGGTCGTGGAGTCGGAAGCAGGTGTCGAGCCTGCCTGTTCCGAGAACCCCTCGGTAGCCCCGGTGCTCGCACCGGGGTCATCGGCCACGGCTGATGCCGCAGGCAGGCTCACGGTTGGCACGGAAGTGAACACGTCAGGGCTCACGGAGGTGACGGATGCAGGGGCCGTGATGCGCTCGAGCTGCGCGCAGCCCTCCATGGCACCAGCGGCTATGGCGGTGCAGCCGTCGCGGATGGCGATGTCGGTTGCGCCTGCGGGCACGCGCAGCAGGGTCGTGAGCGAGGCGTCGTATAGAAGACCATTCTCCGAGGCGAATGCTGCGCCGTCCGCATCGGCTGCTATGGCATCGACGCCTGCGCAATGCGAGAACGCAGACGGAGGAGCTGCCTTCGCGGCCGCTGGTATGCGGACGGCGCCCTGCTTGCCCTCGGGAATGAGCAAGAGGCTAAGACATTCGGCGTCGTAGAGGACGCCGTCGTATGAGGAATAGGTTAGGTTGCTCTCGGCGACGGCGACGCTGGCCACATCGCTCGAGCGGAAGGCTCGGTCGTCCACGTCGGACACGCTCGCAGGCAAGGTGAGGTCCGTCACGCCTGAGAGGTAGAAGGCAAAGCCGCCGATGGAGGCGAGGGTGTAGTCGACGCCCTCGTAGGTGATGGATTCAGGGAGGGTGAGGCTGGCGACACCAGCTTCGCTGGCGTGGCTCTCATCGGATCCTTCGGCTCCGGCAGCTTCGCTGCCTCCGCTCAGGATGACGGAAGGCGAGACCCCGACAAGCTCGATGGTCGATTCGCCCGTGACGGCGAAGGTAAGGCCATTGACCGTGAAGGAGCCGATGACAGGCTCGCCATCGAGGGCCACGTCAGCGTTGACGAAGGCGGCAGGCTTGCCCGCAAGGGCAGAGGCCAAGGTCAGTGGTCCTTCACTGGGCCCTTCGGCTTCGTCAGCTTCGCTGCCTTCGCTCAGGATGACGGAAGATGGATTCCCCTCGGCCTCTCCGACCTGAAGGTCATCGACGATTGCAGGGTTCTCCGAGCCAGCACCTGATTCGGATTGGCTTAGAGGACTACCCCCCCCACGCCTTCTGCCACGGCATCAGCGGGCAGCAGGCCCCATGCCAAGACGACAGACAGGATGATGCCCATGCAGGGCTTGAACGATGATGATAGAACCTTCCCGAGTTCCATGGTGAGTGTTCCCTTTCCCGAAGGAGCACGTCGTATTCTGTTGCGCAGCTTGCATGGATCGCCTGGGGGTGTTCTCGTCCCCGCTGCGCGGTGCATTGCTCAGCCCCGCAAGATACACGCGATTCTGAAAACTGTCAAACGCGCACAGCCGCTCAAGCCTTGCCGCCCACAGCGAATACGAAGGGAAACACCGGCGCTCTCATCGACTGCGCTCCACGAAAAAACGGCACGTCACCAGGCGTTTGACCATCGCGTGAATCATCTCGAAAAAGCCCGCAGCTCTAGAACGCCGCGTAGATGCTCGCGGCAAGCGCTTCCTTGTCGGCCTGCGCGAAGCGGTAGCTCACCACCTGAGGCTGATCCGGGTCGGCCGGGTCGGGCTGCTCGACGCGCACGAAGCACGCCTCCACCTCGTTGAACCCCTGGTCGAGCAGCGCATAGGCGTAGCACGAGGCCTGCTGCAGATGCTTGGCGTGCAGCTGCTCGGGCTGCTCGGCGGGGCTGCCGCCGGTCTTGTAGTCGACCAGGAACGCGCGACCGCCTCCCGCATCGGCCAGGCCGTCGATCTCGCCTTCAAGATAGAGCGGACCCTTGGAGCCGTCACCCTCGATCACCACCATGAAGGGCACCTCGGCCGCGATGGCCTCGCAGGTCGCGAAGCGCTGCGCCACGGCGCTGGCGAACCAACGGTCGAGCGCCGCATGCAGGCGCTCCTGCTGCCCAGCGCTCAGCACGCCTTGCCGCACCTGAGCCTGCACCGCTGCCTGGTCGGGGCAACGAAGCGCTCGCGGCTGGGGCTCGGCAGCGCACGCGATGATGGCCCGCTGGGCCAAATGGTGGAACGCCGTGCCCAGAGCCGTCGCATCCTCGGGCGCCTCGCGGGCCAGGGCAGCGCTCTCGGCCGCAGCGTCGGGAACTTCCCCATCGGACGAGGCCGGAGCATCCGCCGGAACGGACGCATCGATGGGGCTGACGGGAGCGCAGGGTGCTTCGCCGTCCGCCGCGCCGTCATCCAAAGCGCTCGCATCGCCGGCGGCTTCCCCACCAGCGGCACGAACAGCCTCGCCCTCATCTTCGACCTCGCCCACGAACGCAGCCGGGTCATAGTCGTGCTCGAGCGAGCTGTAGGAGCGCACATCCTGGCGCAAAGGCGACCAGGGCAGCGGCAGCGGGGCCGGCAGCTCCGGCCGCCGCGGCACGTCGACCGTCGCACGGGGCGGCTCGTCGGCCACGATGGCCGGCGCCGCGTCGTCCAGGGTCTCCGGCGTCAGATGCAAGCACGTGACCTGGGCTGGAGCCGAGCCGCCGTAGGGGCACTGGCACACCGTGGTGCCTTCGCCAGCCTCCCAGCCCAAGGCCGCGTGCACCTCGGCGAAGATGCCGTCGGCCTCATAGGCTGCCTCGGGCTTCGAGCTGGTCACGTGGCTGAGGTAGAGCGACTTCACCGCGCGGGTCATGGCCACGTAGAGCAGTCGGCGCGCCTCGTCGAGCTCCTGCTGGCGCGAGAAGGCTCGCAGCCCGTGCAACAGCTGGCCAGGCGTGCGAGCGTCGGCCAGCCGCTCGGGCGGCTCGGCGTCGCAGGGCAGCTTGAGCACCTTGTCGCGCGTGGTGCGAGCCGGGCCCTCCCCCATGGAGGTGGACAGCGCGAAGGTGGCGCTGCCCTCGTTCTCGGCCAGGAAGGCCGACGGGCGTGCGGTGCCGTCCCTCACCTCGGCCACGGCCACATGGTCGAACTGAAGGCCCTTCGACGCGTGCACCGTCATGATGCGCACGAACTCCGATTGTGCCGATGCCAGCACACCCGGCGCCGCCTTCGATGCGGCCAGCGCGGCATCGTAGGCGGCCGACAGCGACGCGATGCCCGCCGTCTCGCGCGCCAAGCTCTCCACCAGCCGCAGCGCCTTCGCGTAGTTCCCGCCAGCAGCCAAGCCGTCGGCCCCCCGCCCCTGCTCGTAGTCGAGCAGGCCGGTGCCCGCCAGCAGCGCGCGCAAGGCCGATGCCGCCTTGCCTCCCCGGGCAGAGCGCACGAAGCGGCGCAGCGCCTCGCGCGCCAAGGCCACGCCCTGCAGGTCGGCATCAGGCAGGCCGGAGCCCTCGAGCGCGCCTTCCTGCAAGAAGGCCCGCGCGAACGAGCGATGCTGGCGCTCGCCTTCGTCGTCAACACCATAAGCCAGCGCCAGCAGCGCATCGTCGCTCACCGCGAACAACGGCGAGAACAGCGCATCGAGAAGCGCCTGCTCGTCCTGAGTGTTCACGGCGTAGCGCAGCAGCGACCCCACGAGCTGCGGCTCCGCGGCAGCCGCGAACACCGAGCCGCCCACCATGACGCTGTCGAGCCCTTCGGCACGCAGGGCGTCGATGTACGCCTGCGCGTTCGCCATCTTGCCCAGCAGCAGCGCCATAGCGTTGGAGCTCACTCCGTGCTGGTCGCGCAGGGCCGCGAAATGCCGGGCGATGCGCCGCGCCGCCACCGCCACCGCCTCGTCGCGCGGGACGCCAACCGCCGACCGCGTGCCGCGCTGGTAGTGCACCGCATCCACTGCCACGCGCGGGAAGGCGCCAGGGCCGTCGAACGCCGGGTCGGGCACAGCGTTCACCTTGCCCGCCGCCTCGAGCCGCAGGAAGCCCTCGCCGAACGACTGCGGCTGGCTGAACACGCGCTCGACCACGGCCAGCACGTCGCCATGGCTGCGGAAGTTGCTCGTGAGCTGCGGGAAGCGTGGGGTGCCGGGCGCAGGCGAGGGGGCGTGGCTGGGAGCAGCGGGGGCTTCTGCGCTTCCCGTGCCTTCTGCGCTCCCTTCGCATCCAGCATCGCAGGCCTGGGCGGCCAGCGCGCTGCCTTTCCCGCCTTCTGCCTGCTGCGCCTGGGCGCGCAAGGCTGCGCGATAGTCGTGGAACACGTTGATGTCGGCGCCGCGGAAGCGGTAGATGCTCTGCTGGGCGTCGCCCACCACGCACACGTTGGCAAGCCCCGGAGCCGCCAGCAGCCGGATGACCTCCACCTGCACCTTGTCGGTGTCTTGGAACTCGTCCACCATGATGAGCCGGAACCGGCGACGGTAGCGCTCGGCGATGGCCGGGTTGCCCTGCAAGGCGCGCAGCGCCATGAGCAGCAGGTCGTTGCTGTCGAACGATCCCGGCCCCTTGAGCGCGCGGAACTCGCTGTCGACCAGGCGCGCGATGGCCGCGATGGCCTGGACAGCCCGCTGGCCCAAGGCCCCTTCCGCCTCGAAGGCCAGCCGCACGTACTCGGCGCGATAGCCCTCGCAGAAGCCCGCCTCGTCGCGCTTGGCGCCGAACGTTGCCGTGGTAGGCGGGAAGGCGTAGAGCACGCGGCGGAAGCGCGTCGGGTCGAAGGCGGCATCGTCGAAGCCGCAAGCCGCCTGGGCCGCGTCGTCGAACCAGGCTCGCGCGCCATCGAGCGCAGGCCCGATGGCGTCGATGGACGGCTGCTCGCGCGTGTTCGGCGATTCCCACGCCGCCGTGATCTGCTGGAACTCCTCGCCCAGCTCATAGAGGGCGCGCAGCAGGGCCGCCGGGGTCGTCGACGGCTCGACGAGCTGCAAGCCGTCCAGCCCTGCCGGCATGGCTTGGGCGCGGTGCAGCAGGTCCAGCGCATCGTCCATGGCGCCGCGCTCGTAGGGGCCCTTCCCCACCAGCGGCCGGTCGGCCAGCAGCTCGGCCACCAGCGGGCCGCCCGCACCTTCGTCGAGCCGCGCCACCACCCGCTCGACCGCCTGGTCGAACAGCTCTTGGGCGCGGGCCTCGGGCAACACCTCAAAGGCCGTGTCGATGCCCGCCTCCAGCGCGTTCTCGCGCAGCAGGCGCGCCGCCATGCCGTGAATGGTGGTCACCCAGGCGTCGTCGGCCAGCAGCGCCTGGTCGGCCAGGCCCTCGGCGCGCAGGGCGGCCTTGATGCGCGCCCGCAGCTCGGCGGCCGCCTTCTTCGTGAACGTGATGGCTAGCACCTGCTCGATGGATCCCAGCGGCGCGGGAGCGCCGTCGCTGCCGGGCAGCAGCGCGTGCACGATGCGCTGGGTGAGCGTGAACGTCTTGCCGGAGCCGGCGCCGGCCGACACCATGAGCGGCGCGTCCACCGTGAGCACGGTCTCGCGTTGGCCGGGCGTGCAGCGGGTCAGGTCCATGACGCTAGCACCGCCTCTCGCAATAGGGAACGGGGCACCAGCAGCAGGCACCCGGCGCAGGGTCAGGGGCGATGGCGCCGCCTTCCATGGCCTGCACCGCCGGGGCAATGGCCTGCTCCACCGCATCGAGGAACCGCTCGAAGCTCACCGGCACCTGCGACTTCTTGGACGCGACCGCCGCCGCGTCGTACTGCAGCGGGCTGAACGACCCGGCCGCCAGGCGCGCCGCATCCTTGGCACGGTAGCTCAGGTACAGCGCGCCGACGCAGGCCATGCCGTCGAGCGCGCTGCGCAGGGCCTGGGCGTAGACGAGCGCCTGCACCTTGTGGGGCAGCTCGAGGGCATCCAGGTCGGCGTCGTCGGGCAGGCCCGCGTCGTGGTCGGCCAGCGAGCCCTTGTAGTCCAGCACGGCGAAGCGGCCCGCCTGCTCGTCCACGTCGATGCGGTCGACCCAGCCGCACAAGCGCGCACCGGCATAGTCGATGCCGTCCTCGGCCCGCAGCTCGTACTCGTGAGCGCGCACGCTGAACGAGGCAGGCAGCGCCGTCATCTGGCGCAAGCTGGCCCGCAGCTGGTCGCGCAGCGCAGCCAGCTCCTGCCGCTCCAGGCCGGTAGCGGGCACCAGGCGGTCACCCGGGCTGGCCGTCGGCTGGGCCGCGGCGCGGGCGTCGATCGCCTCGTCGAGCACGGCAAGGGCGCGGGGCAGCGCAGCGTCATCGATGCGGCGGATGCCCTCGGCAGCCAGCGCCTCGAACAGGCTCGCATAGACGCCATGGGCGAACGTGCCCTTCTCCACAGGCCCGAAGCCCTCGTCCAAGCCGTCGACGCGCACCTTCCGCCCGATGAACCATGAGTAGGGGCATTGCAGGTACGCCTCGATGGCCGATGCCGACAGCACGGGCAGGCTGCGCTCGCCCTCCTGCGCGTGCGCCATGAAGCTGCTCAGCGGCAGCGTGGCAAGATGGCCGCGCTGCGGAAGGGGCAGCGGCTCGAACGCTTGCGGCGTGCAGAACGCCTGGCCGAGGCCGGCAGCGAGCCCTTCCTCGCCTCGGCGGGCAGCGTGCTGGGCCAGCGCGGGAGGCAGCGCGAACAGGTCATCGTCATCGGCGGCGGCGCCGTCGGGCAGCGTGGCCACGAACTCGTCGAACAGGAAGGCCGGGTATGATTCCTGGTCGCCGTCGCGCAAGGGCGCCATGACCGTGAACCGCGCCGTAGCCGCCCGCTCGGCGCACGCGAAGGCAGCGCGCAGCTCGGCGAAGCGCGAAGGCTCGCCGGCCATGCCCAGCTTCTCGGCCAGGCCGTCCAAGGCCGAACGGCTGCGCGAGCCGCTGAACGCGGCATCGGTCATGTCGGTGACGATCACCGCGTGGAAGCTGCCCGGCGCGAGCGCACCCAGGTCTCGCAGGTCGTAGAAGCACACGGCGGCGCCCAGGGCACCAGCGCTGACGACACTGGCATCATCGCCCGCGCCAGGGCAACCTTCGGCCGCCCCACTGCCCATCTGCGCCGCCTGCATCGCTGGCGGCCCCGCCTCCACCGAGACCGGCACCGAAAGCTCCGCCGCGAACACCCCAACCGGGGCCTTCACGCCCACCACTGCCGCCGAATCGGCCAATCGGGCGAGCGCCTGGAGAGCCGCCCGCTCGCGCACCGCGGCATCGGCCGGCAGCAAGCCACGCTCGGCGATGGCTGCCGCCAAGCGCTCCACCGCCTGGGGCGTGCCTTCCGCGACCACGGCCTCGAACAGCCCGAACGTCGGCGACAGCTCGCGCAGGTGCTCGATGCCCTGGCTGCTGTCGAGCAGCCGGTCGCCCCGCCACTGGGCGTTCAGGCGCTGGGCCTCGAAGGGGGGCATGGCCGCCAGGGGCGAGTACGCGAAGTCGGTGCCCTGCTGGCGCCACGAGCCGCCGCCCTGCGACAGCCCCTCGACAGCAGCCAGCGCCCGGCCGACCAGCGTCTCGCCGAAGGGAACCGACGCCTTGAGCGCACACCGCGCACCTTCGGCCAGAAGCGACGGGGCCAGCCCATCGAACAGCGTCAGAGCATCGGGGGCGCACACCGCCACGGCAGGCGCCGCGACGCCCCGGGCCCGCGCATCGGCCAAAGCAGCCATCACCTCGTCGCGCACCGCAGCCGCCACCGCCGTAGGGCCCGCCGGGAACGAGAAGCCCGGATCCACCCCCGCAGGCAGCGGCGGCAGCGCGCAAGCGCCGGCTGCCACCGGGGCGCCCGCCATGCGGCTGAGCCATGCCTGGGTGCCAGGAGGCGCGAACAGCTCGTCGGCAAGCTGGACCTTCGCAGGCGCAGGCATGAGCCCGGCCAGCAGCCATGCGGCCTCCTCGGGCTCTGCCAGGTTGCGCTCCTCGAGCCGCGCCAAGTAGGCGCGCAGCACCGCCAAGGCATCCTGCTCGCTGGCGGTCAGACTGTCGGCAGCCGCCCCCTCGACCGCGCGCCGCAAGGGCTCGCAGCCAGCATGCCAGCGCACGAAGCGGGCCAAGGCACGGGCCATGCCCATGGTGTGCAGCAAGGGGCTTTCCGCAAGGACGTCGTGCATGAGCAGCAGGCGCTCCTGCCAACCCACCAAGTGCCGCCCATCGCCCCACACATCCCAGCTGTCGGCCAGGTAGGCCGCA
This sequence comes from uncultured Eggerthellaceae bacterium, assembly GCA_910588095.1. Lineage (GTDB taxonomy): Bacteria > Actinomycetota > Coriobacteriia > Coriobacteriales > Eggerthellaceae > D16-63. The sequence goes on along the minus strand of CAJUQH010000007.1, from coordinate 17,584 downwards.
GCCGTCGTGGGGCTCACGCCCAGGGTGGGCTGCCCCGCCCGCGCCTGCGCCTTGCGCGCTGCCAGGGCGCGCTCATAGGTGCGGTAGAGGATGACGGTCTCCTGCATAGGGCTCCTTCGGGAATCGGTCAGCCTATTATCCCACAGGTCGGGCAGGCCAAGGCTCCATGGGCGCGCCTAATAGCGGCCGTCCAGCTCTTGCGCCATCCGCCGCTCGCCGCGTCGCGCCTCCAGCAGCGGGCGCTTGCAGTACCAGCTGCCCGCGTCGAACGCCTCCTGGAACCACCCGGCCGCGCTGCCGTACAGGGCGCCCGCGTTCTCGAAGCTCAAGCCGCACCCACGTGCCCGCTCGAAGCAGCGCGCCAGGCCGAGCGCCGCGAAGCCCGCCTGCTCGGCGTTCTCGGCATGCAGCAGCGCCCGCGTGAACAGGGTGAAGGCGCGCCCCGCATCAGCCGTGCAGCCCCGCCCTTCGCACAGCAGCTCGCCCAGCTGGCGGCACGCCTCGCTGTCGGCCTTGAGCGCCGCCCGCGAGAGCCACGCGAACGCCTTGCGCGCCGGGTCGACCGCGCGGGAATGCCCCGCCCGCGATTCCAGCAGCCCTTGCCAGTAGCGGCCCTCGCACAGGTCGCCGCCATAGATGGTGCCCAGCTTCACGCAGGCCTTCAGGTTGCCGCGGCGCGCGCTGTGCAGGAACAGCACCTCGGCGGCGCGGAAGCAGTCGATGCGGTGCTGGGCCGCAGCCGGCGAGCTGCCCTGCCCGCAGCCAGCATCGAGCCCTTCGGCGAAGTAGCGGCTCCCCAGCTCGAAGGCGCGCCAGCCCCCGCGGTCGGGGTCAGTGGGGTACGCCCCCACGTAAGCGCGGCCGCAACGCTCGCCCGTGGCCGTGTCGAAGGCCGGCTCGGTCACCCAGATGCGCGGCAGGCGCTCGGCATGCCAAGGCCCCTTGCGATCCACCGCGAACACCGGCACCGCTTCGCGGCGCTGGCGCCACCCGCGCCCCCTCAGCGCTTGGGGGCGCAAGCTCGTGTCCACGCCGCCTGCCGCCCGTCTGACGCTCGGGCTGCCGCACACCACCCGCGCGGCCCGCTGGGCCAGGCTCACGCCCTGGGCGCGATGGCGCACCGGGGCTTTCCGCACGCTGCTCGACGACGCCTTCCGCATGGTGGGGGCCGCCTTCGTCGCCGGCCGCCGCACCGCAGCCGAGGCGCCTACCTGCATGGCGTCCGCTGCAGCCTTCCCTGCCATAACCGCCATTGCGCCCCTGCTAGTCATAGAGGAACACCCCCATCTCGATGCGCGTCCACGCCTCGACGTTGGCGATGTGGCGCAAACGTCCCATCACGCGCTTGCCGCCGTCCAGCAGGCGCGCGACCACCTCGTTGCAGTCGCAGGACACGTAGCCCAGGCGGTTGCCCTGGCCGTCGAGCACCCGCACCGCCCACGGGTCGTAGGGGTTGCGGTCGTCATGCTCCAGCGTGAGCTGGGCGTCGCGGGGTATCTGGCGGGCTATCTCGTGGATGTTGGCCACGTGGTTGGTGCCCGCGATGGTGGTCTCCTCGATAAAGCAGATGCCGGTATGCTCCATGATGCTGCTCCTTTCGCCGTGCCTGCCTTCGATGGGGCCCATCATAGGCGACGACGCGGGCGGAGCATGTACCAAGGATAGGTCAGATATAAGGCGCAGGGCAGCACGCGAGCGGGGTGGCCGCGACACAGCTACGCCCGCGGCGACCATGCGTGCGGCAATCATGCGAGCGGCGGCCACAGCAGCCGCAGCAGCCATGCGGGCGCGCAGTCGCAGCAGTCGCAGCAGCCGCGCCCGTTGCCCTTACAGCTGCTTGCCCATCCACTGGTGCTCGACGTGCTCGTCGAGCTCGATGTCTCCGTAAGGCTCGTAGCCGGCCCGCTGGTAGAACGGCTGCACGCGGCACTGGGCATGCAGGTGCATCTCGCGCGCGCCCTGGGCCTGGGCCAACCGCTCGCTCTCAGCCAATATGAGCGAGCCCGCCCCGCTGCCGCGCGCCTCGGGCATCACGGCCAGGCGGCCGAATATCCACGCGCCGGGCCCGTGGCGGTTGGTGTCGGCGCCGTCGTCGGGGAACACCCGCGCGCACCCCACCAGCGCGCCCGCCTGGTCGTAAGCGGTCACATGGATGGTGCTGGGGCGCTCGTCCACCTCGTCGAACTCGTTCTGGAAGCCCTGCTCGTCCATGAACACGGCGCGCCGCACCGCCTGGGCGTCGGCGTAGGAATCGCTCTTGAAGGCAAGGGTCATGACAGGTCCTTTCTCTCATAGGGCAGCGCAGGTGCCGCCGAAGGCGCAGAAGGCGAAGGGCGCGACCAGCGGCCAGCGGCGCACGAAGGGCCGCCTCGCAAGCCTTCCCCAGCTAGCCCTTCCGCCGCAGCAGCGCCAAGAAGTGCGCGTCGCAACCACCGGGGACCAGCTGCGTGGCGAAGAAGGGCCGGCCGGCCTGCTCCTCCACTGCGAACGCAGCCCCCGCCTCGCTGGCCAGGAACGCCTCGACCGCGCGCTCGTTCTCGGCCGGGGTCACCGTGCAGGTGGCGTAGGCCAGCAGGCCGCCGAGTGCCACATGAGCCGCCGCCGAAGCCAGCAGCCGGCCGTCAAGCTGGGCGTGCTCGGCTATGAGCGGCTGCCGCAGCCGCCAGCGGATGTCAGCATGGCGCCGCAGCGTGCCCAAACCCGTGCAAGGCGCATCGATGAACACCGCGCTGAACTGCCGGCTGCCCACCACGCCGTCCAGGCGCGTGCCGTCGCCGGTGAGCGCCTCGGCCACCCGTATGCCGTAGTCGGCCGCGCGTCGCTCCAGCAGGCCGGTCTTGAACTGGTGGCTGTCCACCGTGCAGAAGGTGCCTGCCTGCGCACCGTTCATGCGCAAGAAGTCGCTCTGCAGCAGGATGGTCTTGGTGCCGCGCCCAGCGCCCACCTCCAGGAACGCCTCCGGTGCGCCAGCCGCTGCCGCCACCCGCGCCGCCACCGCCTGGCTGGCCGCGTCGGACACGAGCAGCTTGCCGCCGTTGAGCAGCCGCCGCACGCGGCCGTCCAGCAGCACCGCGCCGTTGCCCAAGCGGAAGCACCCCGGCACCGCCGTGCCGTCCACGGCCACCGGCTGCGGGTCCTCCTTGGCCTCGCGCAGCACCGCCAGCACCTCGTCGTCGGTCGCGCGGGCAGCGTTGACCGCCACGAACAGCGGCGCAGGCTCGTTGGATGCCATCATGAAGGCGTGGGCCGCAGGCGCGCCCAGGTCGGTCACCAGCATCTCGGCCAGCCACTGCGGGAAGCCATGGAGCCGCGCGTAGGCGGCCAGGTCGCGCGAGGGGTCGCCGAAGGGGAACGCGTCGCGGGCCTTCACCAGTCGACGCAGCACCGCGTTGGCCAGGCCGCCAGCCCGGGGCGCCACGCTGCGCACCAGCTCGACACCCTGGTCGACGGCCGCATGGGGCGCCTTGCGCAGGAACACCAGCTCGTAGGCGCTCACCTGCAGGGCATCGCGCACCGTGGCGTCGATGTCGCTCGGCGAGTTCAGACAGCGGTCGATGAGCTCGTCCAGCACGCCGCGGGTGCTCACCACGCCCAACACGAGGCGCGTGGCGAAGCCCTTGTCCTCGGGAGAAAGGGGCGCCGGGTCGATGACCGCGCCGATGACATCCTGCGCGAACCCATCGCGCTCGCGCAGGCGCCGCAGGGTGCCCACGGCAGCCGTGCGCGCCGGGGTGGCGCGGTTGGCGTGGTTGGGGCGATCGGGCCGACCAGCCCGGCCAGTCCCCCGCCGCTTCTCAGGTGCGCCGCCCATCACGCCAAGGCTTCCCAGGCCACCGCGCCGTCGCGCAGGGCCGGCATGCCCGCCGCGAAGGCCGCTGCGTCCATGGCCTTCTTGCCGTCGGGCTTCAGCGCGCGCACCTCCAGCAGGTTCGGCTCAGCCACCGGCCACGCCGCCGCCTCGCCCGCCCCCAGAGCCGGTGCGCCATCGAGCCCGGCGCCTTCGCCTTCGGTATGGGCGCAAGTCAAATACAGGCGGCCGTCCACGAACGTCGCCTGGCCGCAATCCACTTCTTCCAGCAGCTCCAGCTGCGGGACGCTGCTCGCGGGCACGCTCACGTCGGCAGGCAGCGCCGCGCAATCGGCCACCGCCCATGCCGCCTCGGTCACGCTCACCGTGCGCCCGCCGATGACGCAGCGCGTCGGATGCGCCGGCGACGACGCCTGCACCCTCCGCGCGTTCTCGAGCGCCGTCACATCGGGCGCCAGGCACAGCTCGCGCTTCTCCAGCTTGTGGGCGTAGGTCACGCCTTCTGCGGGCTGCGCCATCCAGCGCACGCTGCCAGCCTCCACCAGCTCCAGCGCGGTCAGCAGCGCCCGCACGCCCAGAATGGCCAGCTCGTCGGCCAGGTCGGCCTGCGCCTTCCCCGCTATGGGGATGGCCCGCTGCACGCAGAAGGGGCCGGTGTCCAGCCCTTCCTCCATCAGCATGATGCTCACGCCCGTCTCGGGGTCGCCCGCCAGGATCGCCCGCTCGATGGGGGCCGCGCCGCGCCAGCGCGGCAGCAGCGACGCATGCACGTTCACGCAGCCATGCGGCGGCAGGTCAAGCACCTCGCGCGGCAGCAGCGCGCCATAGGCGGCCACGCAGATGGCCTCGGGCTCGAAGGCGGCCAGCTCGGCTTGCACGGCCTCGTCGCGCAGGGTCTTCGGCGTGAGCACCGGCAGCCCCAGGCTCTCAGCCGTGGCCTTCACCGGGCTGGGCACCAGCGCCTTCCCTCGGCCGCGCACCGCGTCAGGGCGGGTGTACACCGCCGCCACCTCGTGATGAGCCGCCAGCTCCTCCAGTATGGTGGCTGCCAGGTCGGGCGTGCCCATGAACACGATGCGCATGGACTACTCCTCTGCGTCGTCGACGGGGCCAGCGCCCGCCTGCTGGTCGGGCAGCCCCACCGAGAAGTCGGTGTCGCCGGGCTTGGCGCCGGCCGCGCGCGCCCGCTCGTAGATGGTCAGCGCCTCCAGGCGTATCTTGGGGTCGCACGCCTCGAACAGCGTCTTGCCGTCCAGGTGGTCTATCTCGTGCTGCAGGCAGCGGCCCAGCAGGCCGTCGCCTTCAATCTCCCACGCCTCGCCGTCAAGGTCGAGGTAGCGCACCCGCGCCCACGGCTGGCGCGCCACGGCCACGTTCACGCCCGGGCATGACAGGCAGCCCTCGCCGCCCACCTCGGGCTCGCCGCGCAGCTCCACCACCTCGGGGTTCACCAGCACGATGGGGTTCTTCTCGCCCTTGTCGCCGTCCCAGTCGACGTCGATGACCACCAGGCGCTTGGTCACGCCCACCTGGGGCGCCGCGATGCCGCAGCCGCTGTGCTTGTACATGGCGTGCTGCATCTGCTTGGCCAGGCGCTTGAGCTCCTTGTCGGCCAGGTCGCAGGGCTCGCACACCGTGGACAGTATGGGGTCGGGCGATTCGACGATTCTCAGCATATGGCTCCTTACAAAGGTACGGAAGGCGCGGCCGCAGAAGGCCCCGTTGCGCCAGGGCCGGGCGAGCGCCCTTCCGGCTCGTTTCCGCGCGCCATTATACCAGCTAGCCATGGATGTTCAGAGGAGCGGCAGGCCCCGCTGGCTGACGGCTGGGCAACGGCGCGCTTTCGCACGGCTGACCGCCGTTGCAGCGCGGGAACAGCCTGCTTGCAGGGGGCTTTCGGTTGCCCTGGCGGTCGGCTGGCACGCCGGCAGGTGCCCTACCATTATAAGTGCGGGAGCAGAGAGGGAGCGCGGAAGGCGGTGGGCGCCATGCGCAACCTCATAGCGGCCGTGGTGGGCTTGGCCTGCGTCTTGGCACTGAGCAGCTTAGGCGACGCGGAACGGCCCGGCGCGCCCGAGGTTCCCGACGGGCAGCTTGCCGTCACGGCCGACGGCGGCGAGACGGTCGTGCTGCGGCAGTCGGACGATTACACCTTGTTCATAGATGCCATCGAAGGGGTCATCGAGGACAACGGCGACGCCGTGCTGGCCGCACGCGACAACGCCGACGCGAGCCGCAACCTGGCGGCGCTCCAGCAGGCCGGCCAGCACAACGACGCAGCCGCCGGCTCAGCCTCAGGTGCCGCAGCCTCCCCCGTCGCGGCCGGTCCCGCCACCCTGACCATGCAAGGCCAGGTCATCCCCTACGTGGGCTCGCACCTTTCCGCCAGCGCGCCCGGGAGCACTGCCGGGCTCTGGAACGGCTCCGACAGCACCACCGACGGACGATGGGGCTACTTCGTGGGCCATAACCCCGGCGTGTTCAGCTGCATGCTGGCCATGGGCAACGGCAGCAGCGTGACCGTCACCGATGGCGCGGGGGCCGCGCGCACCTACACCGTGCTCAAGGTGTTCGACGTGCCCAACACCGCCACCTGGCGGGATGTGAGCGATGCCGTGACCGGCTACGGCGAGTCCATCGTGCTGCAAACCTGCATTGAGGGCGGCGCCCGCTACCGCATCATGGTGGCCGCGTAAGGTTCCCGGGTTGCGTAAAGAGCCTATAGCCGCGCTTACGCGTCGCAACGATGATTCCAGCTCGGCAGCTCGGCAAAAACCGTTGCAGTTCGTCCCGGCAGCACCTACCCAGGATTTCGCATGCAGCCGCCAGCCTTGCCTTGCGCAAGGAAGAAACGCTTGCTATAGTCGCAGTTGGCAGACAGTGGTTCCCGCAAGGGAATTGCATATAACCGAATACTGAGTTGCTCTTCTTTCAAAGCGCATTCTCGCATCTTGCAACACAGGGCGAAGAGGGCATCTGCCTTTCGAGGTTCTGTGTTCTGGGTGTGCTCAGAGTTATATGCAATCTTGCTGTCTGCCGACTGTGGTGGATGCCCTCCTCACAAAACAGTCGCTTGCTACGGCCCAGGGCTCCCGCCGCAGTGTGATGTCACGCACGCAGTCGGAAGGAGCCGGTCGCTATGCGCAAGTCGGTTGCCTCTTTTGCTCATAAGACTATCGCGCTGTGCGCAGCGCTCGCTCTGTCCCTGTCGGTGCCCTCGCTCGCTTGGGCCGAAGGCAATCCGAGCGGCACCATCGCCGGCACGGTGGCGGGCAGTGCCGCGGAAGCCGAGGAAGGCGAAGGGATGCCCAGCTCCGGCGAGCCCGATGCGCAAGGGGCCCCGGAAGCCTCCGCTCAATCAGCCAGCACCAAGGCCGCGGACGGCTCGGGCACCGGCGGCACGACGGTGTCGATCGCGGTGTACCGCAGCTCGTTCCCCATCACGAAATGGGACCTCAACGACGACGATTACAGCCTGACGAAGGCCGAATGGGACAACAGGCCTGCGAACAGCGCTCTTCCCCAGCAGGGGAGCCCCGGCTCGGAGGTCGAATGGCCCGAGGCCGGCATGCCGGCAGGGTACAAAGAGCCTGTGCGAGCGGGCTTCGAGTTCGCGGGATGGTCTGTCGACAAGTCCGCGAGCGCGGGCGGCTACATAGACGGCAGCTCTCCTGCGCTTACGATGCCCGAGGGCGCCCCGACGTCCGACCCCAAGGAGTACACGCTCTACGCGCTCTGGACCCCGAACGAGTACTCGGTCGTGTTCGACCTTTCCAAGAACCCCGAGTCCAAGAAGGGGCCGGGCGACGATGCCTCCTTCAAGCTCAACTGGAGCACCTCCGACGGCGTGCGGACCGTGACCGACTTAGGGCAAGGGCGCTTCCATGTCGACGGCTTCACCATGAAAGAGGCCCACTACGACAGCGCCACGCGAACGGTGGGACTGCCGGAACCGGCTCGCTCGGGCTACCGGTTCCTCGGCTGGGCCGAGCCCGACGGCCAGGACCTCGCCATCGACAACGCCGACAAGACGGGCTACGCCATGAACCCGGTGAGGCTCACGCAGATAAACGGCACGCCCATCCTCACCGCGCGCTGGACGAGCGCGTTCGGAGTGACGGCTCCCTTGTCCATAACCTTCGGCGACTACGACGTGACCGGAGCGCCCGGGAACCCGTGGCTCGGCGACAAGAACCAAACCGCAGGCGACGACACCACGCAGTCCGAGGCCGACGACACGGCCAAGGACGACCGCGAAGGCTACGAGGCCTTGGGCCAGGCGTACTTCGAGAACACCGGATGGCACGAGGCTGTCAAAGTGGTCGGGCTCGCCTCCGAGCGCTACGCCTCCGCGAACCAAGTGCTCACCACCTACGACACGAAGAAGGCATCGGAGGCCCAGGTCTTAGGCGACGGCACCGAGGCCAACCCCGGCGAGCGGCTGCTCTCGCTCTACCCGAGCGCTTCCGCTCCGGGCAAGGATGACGACAAGTCCTCCGGCATCCACTTCCGCCTGACCGACGCCGTCTCAGAAGGCGCCCTCGGCGATGCCTTCACGATGGCGCCCCAGGGCGAAGACGGCTCCAAGAAGGCCATCTCCTACGGCCTGAACCTCTCAACCGACCCCACCGACGGCTCGGCCAACCACGGGCTCGTGCTTCCCACGAACGACTACGAGCGCAAGCAGATCGCCACCGTGAGCTACACCTTCGCCGCGGCCGACGTGGTCGGCGATAAGATCTTGACGCCTGACGGGGATGCGAGCGCCTTCTATATCGACATACCTCAAGAGTTCATCGAGAAGCATAGCTTCACAGCCATCGCAGACCCCGGAATCTACGGAGTCAGGGTGATAAAGGAGGTCGCGGATAACCTTGCAGCCAAAGGTTCGGCATCTCCTTATTACGGCTTTTGCAAATCGCTGATGGACAGCCAAGGGGCATCGGCGTCCGGAGGCAGCCTGGACGGCCCCTATTTCAAGTTGGCATTGGGCTCCAGCACGTGGGATGTCCAGATTCTCGGCATCGCTCAAGATTACCTCGCTCAAGACGACAGCGGCACGCGCTATGCGGACGAACGAAAGGCGGGCCTCTCCTTCGCGCTGCGCGATATCTACACAGAGACGACCATGCGACCGAGCTCGACGAATACGGGTAGCTGGGCAAACAGCTCCATCCGCACCTACCTGCACGGCACGTTCTACCAGTCGCTTCCCGAACAGCTCAAGGATCATCTTGCGGTCGTGAGCAAGCGTCAGCAGAAAGGCCGCACTGACAGCTTCGGTTATCAGCAGACGTCCGAGACGGTGTTCCTGCCAGGCTTCTTCGAGGTCTATGGTGCGCGCGGCGGTTACGACTACAGTTTCTACAACTACAATGCTGACGAGACTTACGCCAAAGGAAGTTTCCAATACCAGACGTTCCTCGGGGGCAACGACGGCACGACGTTCAATCGGACGGCAGCAAAGAAGCTCAACGGGCAGGCGAAGGCATGGTGGTGTCGTTCATCCGGCATGGATGCCGCCTCGTACCTTCTCGTCAATGCGACAGGCGAGCGCTATTCCCACGTGGCGTCGGGCACCTTCGGCGTCGTACCCTGTTTCTGCCTCTAGCAGGGGGGGGGCGGTTCCCAAAACTCGCCCGGGGCACCCCCGCGCGTGAGCTCTGGAGCTCCTACCCCTCGTACGGGATGCGGAAGCCGTCGAGCAGCACCTTGAAGCGGTCTTGGGCGGTCAGGCACGTGTCGCGCAGGAACCCGCGCTCGTCTTCCCACTCGTTGAGGCCGCGGTAATAGAAGGCCCGTAGGTCGTCGCCGAGGATAAACGGCACGATACCATGGCGCAGACATTCCTTGAACAGGACCAGGCGCCCCACGCGTCCGTTGCCATCCTGGAACGGATGGATGCGCTCGAACCGCGCATGGAAGTCGAGCAAGTCATCGAAGCTCGGTGCTTCCAGCCCCTCATAGCCATCCACGAGCGTCGCCATAACGCCCTCGACATCTTCCGGAGGCGTGGTGGAACGGCCGCCCACCTCGTTCGGCAGCATCTTCCAGTCGCCCACGCAGAACCAGTCGAGCGCCGCGTCGGCAGTACCCGCCTTCAAGATGCCATGCAGCTTCTTGATGAACGCCAGGGTAAGCGGACGGCAGGCGCTGTCGATGACCGCATCGATGGCCCGGAAGTGGTTAACTGCCTCGGTTATATCGTCGATATGCACCGCTTGGCCGTCGGGCAGGATAGTAGCCGTCTCGAAAATGAGCCGCGTCTGCTCGGGAGTGAGGGTGCTGCCTTCCATATGGTTCGAAGTGTACGTGAGGTCCACCTGCACACGATGGTAGATGCCGCCGTGCATGGCCGCCTGCTTCTCTTGCTGCAAGCGAACGAGCAGCGGAGACGCCACGGGCCGCTTCGCGTTCAGTCGCGCGGGCTTCACCGCATCAGCAGGAACGAGCCACGTCTTTCCGCACAGCTGAGCACCGGCAACGCGCCCCTGAGCGCAGTAATTCCGCACGCTGCGCTCGGACACTCCCCAGCTCAGAGCCGTTTCCGCAACAGAATGGAACTCTGTGGCTGCTTCTCTTTTATCGGCAAGATTCATACGATAATTATACCATTTAACCTATTTCTTGCCGATAGTTTGCCTCGAAGCTGCATGTCTCGCCATAGGCTACGCCCAGTGCGTCAGATTCGCGGGAAAGCGCGACCGAGCGTACGTCGTTACGCGAGGAAGGAGCGCTTGGAGCGCGAAAATAGCGTGCTGGGCGCGCCCTAGAAGAAGGTCTGGTTGAGCCAGGGCCCGTACTCCCCCGTCCACATGTCGCCGAGCTGCTGGAACACGCGCGCCCAGTCAATCTCAACCCCGAACAGCAGCTCGAGGTAATGCTTGTTGTCGATGCCCTGGTCGGGCGCGGCCAGGCACGCCTGGGCGATGGTGTAGGTGCAGGTGGGGCACATGGTGACCAGCGTGGCCGCACCGGTGGCCTTCGCCTCGTCGATGACGCGCCACACGCGCCGGTCGGTTATGTCGGCATCGTAGGATGCCACCGCACCGCCCGCGCCGCAGCAGAGCGTCCCCTGCTTGCGATGCTCTATCTCGCACTGCTTGGCCTCGGGTAGGTAGGTGCGCATGAGCGCGCGGATGGACTGCGCATGGGCGCTGTCGAACCGGTCGTGGCACGAGTCGAAGAAGGTCAGCGATTCCCGCCGCAGCGGCGCGAAGCCCGACTCCATGCCCGCAGCCCGGCACTTGGCCGCACACTCGCGCAGCAGCTCGGGCAGCGGCACTATCTCTATGCCCTCGGGCATGTCGTCGGCGAACTCCTCGCCGCATCCAGGGCAGATGGTCACCATGCGCGTGATGCCGGCGGCCTGCATCTGCTCGATGAAGCCGTAGCGCAGCGCCTCCGCGCGGTCGAACATTCCCGCGCTCATGAGCGGGCTGCCGCAGCAGCCGTCCGACAGCGCGAGCCGCACCCCCGACGCCGCCAGCCAATCAGCCACGGCGCGCACCACCTCGGGCGCATAGCTCACCAGCGAGCACCCCGGGAAGAACAGCGTGTCGGCCGCACCCGGCCCGGCTTCCGCGGCTTGGGCCAGCGAAAGGTAGTCGGCATAGCCGATGCCGTAGATGGCCCGGTAAGCGCTGAAGATGTGCCATTCGTTGTCCACCATGACCAGCTTGGAGTCATCAGGCGGCATGAGCCCGGCGCGCATGAACAGCTGGCGCCAGTCGCGCATGCGGTCGGCCGCTAGGATGTGATGGCCGCACGCCGCGGTGCAGAACCCGCAGAAGCAGCACTGGCGCAGGGCATTGTACAGCGCATAGTCCTCCTGCACGAGCGCCACCACCGCCGCGGGCTGCTCGTCGGGCGGCAGCGCCACGATGGCGTCGTAGGCGGCCTCCACGGCGCCGATGTCGAGCCCAGGGCCCGCCAGCACCTCGCAGCGGCGCGTGCACTTGCCGCAATGAGAGCATTGGAAGTGCTTGTTGGCCCATTCACTCAGGATGGTCAGCTGGGGGTCGCCCAGGGCAGCTATCTGCTCGAGCTCGCCGGGCGTGAGTTTCTGCGGCTTCATGAACACCTTGTTTCAAGCGGGGCGTTTCGTTATTCCCTCATAGTATAATCAAAACCCCTTGGCAGCCGCGCCGACCGGGCGCGAAGGAGGAAGGATGCCCATGAACGTCGTATGCCTCGACCTTGAAGGCGTGCTGGTGCCCGAGATCTGGATAGAGTTCGCCGAAGCCACCGGCATCGAGGAGCTGAAGCGCACCACGCGCGACGAGCCCGATTACGACAAGCTCATGGAATACCGCCTGGGCATCCTGGCCGAGCACGGGCTGGGGCTGGCCGAGATCCAGCGCACCATCGCGGGCATCGACCCGCTGCCGGGCGCCCGCGCGTTCCTGGACGAGCTGCGCAGCCGCACCCAGGTGCTCATCATATCCGACACCTTCGAGCAGTTCGCCCAGCCCCTCATGGAGAAGCTGGGCTGGCCCACGCTGTTCTGCAACGAGCTCACGGTGGCTGACGACGGCACCATAACGGGCTGGCGCATGCGCTGCCCCGACACGAAGCTGACCACGGTGAAGGCGCTGCAGTCTTGCGGCATGGAGACCATCGCCGCGGGCGATTCCCACAACGACCTGGGCATGATCGGCGCCTCGAAGGCGGGCTTCCTGTTCCGCAGCACCGACGCCATCAAGGCCGAGCATCCGGACGTGCCCGCCTGCGACGGCTACGACGAGCTGTTGGAGCTCCTCACCGCCGCGCTGTAGGGGCGTCTCGCACTAGCCTTCGTACAAGTCAGAGAGCGTAATGAACCGCACGTTCCCAAACCGCTTTGCGGTCTTGGCTGACACCGGGGACTTCGAGAACAGATAGTAGCCCTCCACCGAGAAGCCCGGCAGCAGATGGGCCTTGCCAAGAACTGATTCCGCTGCTTCGGTCTCGTTGAAGGAATTGCGGTACTTGCACTCGCCGATCACCGCAATCTTGCTTGTGCGACTAGCCGCCAGCACGTCGACGTCCGTCTGCATCCGCGTCTTCGAATCGGTACCCCACCATGTGCCGACGGTTGTCGCCGTTATGGGAAGCCGGTCCGCAAGCGCCTCGTCCAGCAACCACTCGAGGCACACGCCCTCGAAGCCATGCCCAAGGTACTCTCCCAGCGTCTCAGGCGTCACGAATCGGAAGGCCAGGTCGCCCGCACCCGCTTCGATGTCGGCCAAGACGGGCGCAACGAAGCGATACCAGAAGGCATAGCAGGCATCCTTCAAGCGGTAGATGCCCTTCTTGCTCTTCTCGGCGTTCTCCCCGAAGGGCACGATGCGCTCCACGATGCCCAGGTCCATGAGCACCCGGAGGTAGCGCGTCAGATGCCCGCGCTCGAGGCCGGCGGTGTCCGCTATCTTGCTCTGCCTGGTGGCGCCATGGGCTATGGCGCGCAAGATCGAGTTGTAAAGCGAGGGCTCTCGCAGCTCTTGGCGGAGCAGCATCGGCGGCTCGCCGAATAGAAAGCCATCAGGGCTGAAGAACAGCTCACGGATGTTCTCGTCGAATCCGAGCGATGGGTCGACCTGGGCCAAGTAGTATGGAACGCCACCGATGCATGCGTAGTACCTGAACGCATCGTCATGCGATACGTTGCCCAGCATGCGCGCAGCGTCCCGGTAGCCAAAGGGCTCGATCTTCATCTGCATGGTACGCCTACCGTGAAGCGGGCTCTTCTTCCCCAGCACGTCGCCCTCCATGAAGCCCTGGTTGCTGCCGCAAAGCACCAGGCACATTGCCGTGCCCTTGAACTTGTGGTCTATGGCGATTTGCAGCTTCGAGGGAAGCGAAGGATTCGCCTCTGCGGCATAGGGGAACTCGTCGAACACGAATAGGAACGGCGAAGCTGCCGCACGCTCGGCCAAGAAGCCGAATGCAGCATCCCAGCTCTCGAAGGCAATGCCGTCGGGCAAGCCGAAGCACTCAACGACCTGCCGCGCTAGATCCTTGAGGTTGTCGCGATCGCTCTGCTCTTGCGCAGTGAAGAAGAGCGTGGGCTTGTCCTTGGCGAAGATCGAAAGCAGCGTGGTCTTGCCGACGCGGCGGCGCCCATACATCACCACCATCTGGAACTCGGGCTTCTCATAGCATCGCTCGAGAATCGCAAGCTCTCTTTCCCTGCCTACGAACATTCCGCGCCTCCTCTCGATCAGAAAAAGATGAACACGAATATCATATTTGTGTTCATCTTAGCATAGGAACGAAGAGCGAAGAGGTCTCCCTACAATCTGATAGGCTCGTACCCAAGCCCTTCCAGGTACTCATGGGGAGTAAGCTTCGGAATGCCGATATTGCAAAACGCCGTCTCATCGCGTGTCAGGATAAGGTTGGCAGATTCGGCAAGCGCGCAGGCCGCTATCATCCCGTCCTCATAGTCAGGACGCTCAAGGTCTATAGCGCGCTCGCATACCGGACCATCCATCGCAGCTACCTCGGCCGCCTCAAGCAACATCGCAAGCGCGGAGTAACCCGCCTGCGCACCAGCCGACTTCGCTGCCCAGTAAAATACATCTTTGACCGACGTTGCGGCCACCAACATGCGGTCCCCTTCTTCGGCGCAAGCAAGCACCGCACCGAACGACTCGTCGAAGAACTGCGGGCGTTTCAACACGATATCAACCCACACATTGGTGTCGATAAGGACCCTATTCATAACGCGCTTCATAGATAGCCTGCATCTGTTCGTCGGTCAGATGAGAGCAGCTCCCTTCCGCTACGCCCGCAAGAGCCTTGAGCGCCGTCACTCTTTTGGTCTTCATCTGCTCTTCTTGCGTGCGCGCTGCCAAGAAGTCGGGAAGCTCTTTCGTTGTTGCCAGCTGCTCCCAAAGAGCGCGGACAGCCGCAGATACGCTGATGCCGTGGGACTTCAAGACCTTTTCCCCACGCTCTTTAAGCACGCCGTCAAGCCGGATGTTGAGCGTCGCCTGCATGAGCCTCCTTCCGTTAATCCCATTATAATGCATTACTGTAATGCAATCAATGGATGAAAGCCCGCTCCGCAACGCATAGCGAAACACGAAGGCAGCACGCTGCGCTAGCTAAGCCAGCGCCACCGTGTAGGCCACCGAGCAGACGGGCTTGGTGATTTCGGCTAGGCTGGATAGCAGCGCCTCAGGTATCGCGAAGCGGTAGCTTATCGGGACGCGGTCCTCGTAGGCTTGCATGGTGAGGGCAGCCAGCTTGCCTGCGTCAGACTCGGTCGCGGAAGCCCCCAGCGGGAACGAGAAGCTGGCGTTGGCTCCGCCAGGCTGCCATGCGGCGCCTTCCCCTGCGAGCGCTTGAAGCTGCACTTGGGATTCGTTGCCCGCGCCGAACAGCTCGGTCGCGCCAGGCAGCGAGGTGATCTCAACAGAGGCCACCTTCAGCGGCTCGCCGCAGCGTGACTCGATGTAGCCCGTTGCTGGCGTCTGGTCCTCGATGCCGAGCACGTCCACCCGCGCTTCCACCTCAAGGGGCACGACTGCTTCTTCGATCGCGACCCATTGGGCATAAAGCGTGGTATTCCCTGCATAAACCCAATGATCATCTTTCCAATAGGTACCTTCATTGACTGGAGTGGAATAGTTGCCAGCATACGGCTTGTAGATTTGAATGCCACCAGAAGGCGACGTAAACCAACCTGTGAACGCATAGCCAGGCCGCACCGCAGCAGCAACTGTTGACCAATACGTCGTATCGAATGTGACCCTTGGGTCGGAAGCTAACCAAGAAGCACTTCCGTATATGGTACCGCCATTAGCATCAAACAAGATATCATACGCATTCGCTTGCCAGGTAGCATAATATGTGCCACCCGGGCTTTGAATGATAACCGACATCACTCCGCTAGAAGCAGCCGGGTCTGCACTCCACCCCATGAATGTATATCCATTACGCTGCGGAAGAGTGGCATTATCGAAACTCGTTGCAATTGCATTGTTGACGAAGCGCCCCCCTGCAGGAAGAGTAGCAGTTTGGTCCGTTCCCCAATAGCCCCCATTCGGAGACCATGAGACAGCCACATTCCAGTTGGCATACCAATATCTCGACTCGCTCGTGGAGTGCCTATCAACCATGAAATAATCATCGGCACCGATCCTCGTCGACCAACCGAGGAAGATAGCACCGCCTGGTGCTTCCAGCTTTATAGTATCGATTAGATTGCCAGCACTATCGTAAAGCGTGACAGTCCAATAGTCGAATTGCCAGTATCCGCCTGGAATAGCATGGTCAACTATCGAACCATTGACCCACGTCGACGAGAGCGTTCCCCCATTAGCAACAATGGCAGAATTGCCTGACGAACTAGCGGTAGATACGGAGCTGAGCAGCGCAGAATAGTCGCCAGGCTCAACGTCGTCGACGATGGAAAAGCCAGCCACTTGCCAAACTGCTGCATCTGCATTTTTTGGCATCTGCGCCTTTATAGCGCTCGGGTCGACCTCGGGAAAGTCGTCGGCTGTCGAGAAAAGAGCCACGAGGACTGAAAGCTGCGTGCCAGAGGAGCCCGAAGTGCGTGCTGGGCTTGCCTGTTCCGTGGGCTCCTCAGTAGCCCCGATGCTCGCACCGGATCCACCGGCTGCGACTGCGGCCGCAAGCAAGGAGACGGTAGGTATCGCAGTGAACACATCAGGGCTGATGGAGGTCACGGTCGATGGCGCATTGATGCGCTCGAGGCTCGCGCAGGCTTCGAGGGCGCCAGCGGCTATGGTCGTGCAGCCCTCGCGGATGGCTATCTCGGTGGCGCCTGCTGGCACGCGCAGGAGCGTCGTGCCATCGGCATCGTATAGGAGTCCTTCCCAGGAGGAGAGGTGCGCGCTGCCCGCATCGACCGAGATCGAATCCACGCCAGCACAATGCGAGAAGGCTGACGCGTCCACCTCCTCGGCCTTTGAGCTGATGCGGACAGCGCCCTGCCTGCCCCCGGGAATGAGCAGGAGGCTTGATCGGGAGGCGTCGTAGAGGACGCCGTCGTAAGAGGAAAAGGAGGGGTTGCCGTCGGCGACGTCCACGCGCTCGACGTCGCTCGAGCGGAACGCTCGGTCGTCGACGTCACGCACGCTCGCAGGCAACGTGACGGACGTCACGCCCGAGAGGTAGAAGGCGTAGGGGGCTATGGAGGCGAGGGCATAATCGGCGCCCTCGTAGGCGACGGATCCGGGGAGGGCGAGGTTGGCGGCGCCAGCTTCGCTGGCATGGCCTTCATCGGACCCTTCGACTACGCCGCCTTCGGCGGCTCCGCTCATGGTGACAGAGGGGTCGACGCCGACGAGCTCGACGGCAGATTCGCCTGTGACCGCAAAGGTCAGGCCATCGACGGTGAAGGAGCCGATGACCGGTTCGCCATCGAGGGCGACGTCGGCGTTGACGAACGCGGCGGGCTTGCCAGCAAGGGCAGCAGCTAAAGTTTGCGGTCTTTGACCGGGTCCTTCGGCTCCGGCAGCTTCGGCCCCTTCGCTCAGGGCGACGGAAGGCTCGCCTTCCGCATCAGCGCCTGCACCGCCATCCGCAGCGGCGCCTTCCGCAGCTTCTTCAGAGGCTGAAGGGACCTCCGAACCAGGATCTGGTTCGCTTTGGCTTAGAGGGCTACCCCCCCCACGCCTTCTGCCAAGGCGTCAGCGGGCAGCAGGCTTGAAGCCAACATGATAGACAAGGCTATGCCGAAAGATGATGCGGCAGCATGCCGCAAAGCGTTCCCGATTCGCATTTCGTCTTGCTTCCTTCCCGACAAAAAAATGAAAGCAA